>NZ_JAUSBN010000040.1 GCF_030651995.1 Reyranella sp. | reverse complement strand
CCGAGGTATTCATCGCTCAACTGTTGCACTTCAAACTTGAATCCACACCCTCACTTCGTTCGGGATGACAGCGTTTTCTCGCGTCGGCGCACTGCGCAAATCCCAACAAAACTGTCATCCCGAACGAAGTGAGGGACCTTTGGCTTTCGCCACAAAGAAAGGGCGCCGCGGTTTCCCGCGACGCCCCTTCGGAGACAGCAGGCTGCTGCCTGCTTAGTGGGTAAGGGCCGCCTGGCCCTGGACGGGGATCGCGCGGGGCTTCTTCTCCTCCGGGATCTCCCGCTGCAGGTCGATCGTGAGCAGGCCGTTGGCGAGCTTCGCACCCGTGACCTTCACATGGTCGGCGAGCTGGAAGCGGCGCTCGAAGTTGCGGCCGGCGATGCCACGATAGAGATACTGCTTCTCTTCCTGGCCGTCGGTGGGCGCGGTCTGGCCGGTGACCAGGAGCTCGTTCTCCTTCTGGGTCACGTTGAGCTCGGCCTCGGCGAAGCCCGCCACCGCCATCACGATCCGGTAGGCGTTATCGCCGGCCTTCTCGATATTGTACGGGGGATAGCCGTTGGCGGCGGACTGGCTGGACACCGAGTCGAGCAGGTCGAAGACGCGGTCGAAACCGACAGTGGCGCGATAGAACGGGGAATAGTCGACAGTACGCATTTGATCATCCTCTCTTGAGCGATGTTGGACGTTCCCGCCCCGAATGGGCGCGGGGAACACCAGTGATTTAGGGGCGGAGGAGGCCGCTTCAAGGGCGGTAAAAATTTCCTTCTCCGGACCTTGAACGGCAGGAAATGCTTCCTTCCGGAGAACCTTCGGAAATTCAACTCATGGCTAATGTGCGAGATATCGCCAGATCAAAGGCGGTAACCGCATGTCCAAGTTCATTCCCCGTTCCGAGGCTGCGTTGTGGGTCCTGTCGGTCTCCCAGGCCACCGGCATGCTCCCCCTCAACGTCGTCGTGCACGTGGCCGTATAGTGAAGCACCTGCCGCTCTTCTTCGATCTCACCGGCCGCAAGGTCGCGGTCGTCGGCGAGGGACCGAAGGCGGATCTGCGGGCCGATCTGGCCCGCTCCGCCGGTGCCGACGTCCTGAGGTTCGAGGCGCGCTCTGCCACCGCACAGGAGCTGCGGCGCGCTGTGGCCGTCTTTGTCGCTACGGAAGATGAAGCCAGCGATGCCGCCGCGCATCGGCAGGCGAAGGCCGCCGGCGTCCCGGTGAACGTGGCCGACCGGCCGGCCCTCTGCGACTTCATCATGCCGGCCATCGTCGATCGCGACGGCGTCGTCGTGGCGATCTCGACCGGCGGCGCTTCGCCCACCCTGGCGACGGTATTGCGTGGCCGGATCGAGGCGGCTTTGCCCGAGCGGCTGGGCGCGCTGGCGCGCCTCGTCACGACGTTCCGGGCGCAGGTCAATGCGCTGATCGCCGACCCCGCCCGCCGCCGCGCCTTCTTCCGGCGCCTGGTCGAGGGACCAGCGGCACGCCTGGTGCTCGCCGGCGACGCGGCCGGGGCCCGGCGCGTGGCGCTCGGTGAACTGGACGCGGCGCGGCGCCAGATGACGCCCTCCGGCATCGCCCATATCGTGGGGGCGGGGCCAGGCGACCCTGATCTCTTGACCCTTCGGGCGGCGCAACTCCTTCAGGAAGCCGACGCCATCCTGCATGACGATCTCGTGCCGCGGGCCGTGCTGGCGCGGGCAAGGCGCGACGCCGAGATCGTCCCGGTGGGCAAGCGCAAGGGCCGCCCGAGCTGGGCGCAGGCCGACATCGATGCCGAGCTGGTCCGCCGGGTGCGGTCCGGCCAGACCGTGGTGCGCCTGAAGGCGGGCGACCCGTTCGTGTTCGGTCGCGGCGGCGAGGAGGTCGACGCGCTGCGCGCCGCCGGCCTCGCCTTTACGATCGTGCCGGGCATCACCGCTGCGCTGGGGTGCGCCGCCTCGGCCTGCATTCCCCTCACGCATCGGCATCACGCCGCGGCCGTGACCTTCGTCAGCGGGCACAGCGCCAAGGACGGCCGGCAGCCCGCCTGGGCCTCGCTTGCCACGGAAGGGCACACGCTGGCGATCTACATGGGCGCCACGGAAGCGTCAGCCGTGCGCGACCGGCTGCTCGCCGCCGGCGCTGCGCCGTCCACGCCGGTAGCCATCGTCGAGAACGGCACGCGGCCCGACCAGCGGGTCTCAACCGGCCGGCTCGGCGATCTCGCACGACTCGCCGCCGCCCATGCCCAAAGCGGTGTGGCTGGTCCAAGCCTGATCATCGTGGGCGACGTCGCGGCCTATGCCGCCGTGTCCCAAAGCCCAGCGCTCGCAGAGGTGTCCTGATGGCCAAGAATCTGAGCGGCGACCTGCAGGTCGCATCGGCGAACCGGCTGGTCGACGGATTGGTGGTCTGGCTCGACGAGGCCGGGCAATGGACCGACCGCCTGGAGCATGCGGCGGTCGCGCGCGACAAGCGTGGCGCCGAGTTCCTGCTGGAGCGCGCCCGCGTCGAGGCCTTCAGCGTGGTCGATCCGTTCCTGGTGGCGGTGACCGAGGGTGAGGACGGCACGATCGAACCGCTGTCCTTGCGCGAGAAGATCCGCGCCTCGGGCCTCACATTCGATGCCATCGCAGCCGACGCGGTGCGTTATGCCTGACACCCATTTCTACCGCTACGACGACTACGACCGCACACTGGTCTCCGAGAGGGTCGAGCAGTTCCGCGACCAGGTCCGCCGCCGGTTGGCGGGCGAGTTGACCGAGGAGCAGTTCAAGCCGCTGCGCCTGCATAACGGCCTCTATCTGCAGCTCCACGCCTACATGCTGCGGATCGCCATTCCCTACGGCACGCTGTCGTCGCGCCAGCTGCGCAAGCTCGCGGACATCTCGCGCCGGTATGATCGCGGCTACGGCCACTTCACGACGCGCCAGAACCTGCAGCTCAACTGGATCAAGCTGGCGGATGCTCCCGACGCTCTGGCGGCGCTGGCCGAGGTCGACATGCACGCCATGCAGACGTCGGGGAACTGCATCCGCAACGTCACCGCCGATCACTATGCCGGCGCGGCGATCGACGAGATCGAGGATCCCCGCATCTGGGCCGAGATCGTGCGCCAGTGGTCGACGCTGCACCCCGAGTTCGCCTTCCTGCCGCGCAAGTTCAAGATCGCCATCACGGGCTCCCCCAACGATCGCGCCGCCGTGCGCGTGCACGACATCGGCTTGCGCCTGTGGCGAAACGAGCAGGGCGAGGTCGGCTTCGAGGTGATCGTGGGCGGCGGTCTCGGCCGCACGCCGATGATCGGCAAGACGCTGCGCGAGTTCCTGCCGAAGGAAGAACTGCTCGCCTATCTGGAATCGACGTTGCGCGTCTACAACCGCTACGGCCGCCGCGACAATCTCTACAAGGCCCGCATCAAGATCCTGGTGCACGAGGTCGGCGTGGAGAAGATGCGCGAGGAGGTCGAGGCCGAGTATGCCGCGAGCCGCGATGGCGCGCTCAAGCTGCCGGCCGGGACGATCGAGGCCATCGCCCGCCAGTTCGCGCCGCCGGATCTGCCACCGCGACCCGCCGTGTCTGGACTGGTGGAGGCGCAGCGTCTGGGCGACCCTGACTTCGCGTTGTGGCTCACGTCCAACGTCGCGCCGCATCGCGTGCCCGGCTATGCCATCGTGACCGCCTCGCTGAAGCCTGCCGGCACGCCGCCGGGCGATGCCAGTGCCGCGCAGATGGATGGCGTCGCCGACATCGCCGAGGCCTGCAGCCAGGCCGAGCTGCGGGTCAGCCACGAGCAGAACCTGATCTTCCCGCATGTCGCGGTGGAGGACCTGCCGCAGGTCTACCGCTCACTGGCGGCGCTGGGCTTCGCGCAAGCCAATGTCGGCAAGATCACGGATATCATCGCTTGCCCCGGGCTTGATTATTGCGCCCTGGCCAATGCGCGTTCGATCCCGGTGGCGCAACGCATCTCCAACCACTTCGCGAGCCTCGCGCGGCAGCACGATATCGGCGATCTCAAGATCAAGATCTCGGGCTGCATCAATGCCTGCGGTCATCACCATGTCGGCCATATCGGCATCCTCGGCGTCGATAAGAACGGCGTCGAGCTCTACCAGATCAGCCTCGGTGGAGACGTCGACTTCGGCAAGACGGCGCTGGGCGCGATCCTCGGGCCCGCCGTGACGGCGGACAAGGTGGTCGAGGCGGTCGATGCGCTGGTCGCCACCTATCTGGATGCGCGCCGGGACGGGGAGCGCTTCGTCGATACCTACCGGCGCATCGGCGCCCAACCCTTCAAGGAGAGAGTCTATGCCGCTGTTTAGTGAAGCGGGGCTGCCCGCATCCTATGTCGCTCTGCCCTTCGCCGAATGGCAGGCGCGGCCCGAATGGCCGGCTGTGTCTCTGGCCAACACCGATCCCGTCGAGGACCTCGCGCCGCATCTCGGACGCCTGCGCCTGATCGTGCTCGAATTCCCCAAATTCAGCGATGGTCGCGCCTATAGTCAGGCGCGTCTCCTGCGCGGTCGCATGGGCTATCGCGGCGAGCTGCGCGCCACGGGCGGCGTGCTCCAGGACCAGGTGGCATTCATGCTGCGCTGCGGGTTCGATTCCTTCGAGAGCGAGCAGCAGGGATTTGGTGAGGCGCTGGCCAGGGCGCGCAGCGTGTTCAGCGTCGTCTATCAACCGGCGGAGGACGATCAGGTGCCGGCCTCGCTGCGCCGGCTCGCGCACGGCAACGCAGCGGCGTCCTGATCAGTGCCCGCTTTCGGACTGGGCCTCCAGCCACTTCAGGCCGTCCTCGGCCGAGTCGAAAATCTGCGCCTGGCCGGTAAACTTGCCGAGATTCACGTATCGCCGGGCGAGGTCGGCATTGTGGCCGGGCCTGGGGATCAGTGCGAGTGGCCCGCGCTTGGCGAGACTTGCATAGGCCGCCGCGCGGGCAGCGAGTGTCATGACGTCCTGCTCGGTGTAGGTCCCATCGCCCTTGCTGGCGTCGAACAGCTTGCGATAGGTGAGGGCGTTCTGAGCCACGACCGCGTCGGTGAAGTCCTCGATGTCCTTTATCGCAATAACGCCCAGGACCCGGGCGTGGACGAAGCGCTTTTCGTGATCGATCGTGTACTCGATGGGCATGGCCGGACTTTAGGCGAACGGCCCGGTGGCCGTCGAGCCGCTTGGCGGCACTGGCCACCCGGGATAGGCTGCTTCCCATAGCCGGGGATACACCGGCGGGAGGAAGCGACATGATCAAGGGAGCAACGGGCGCCGTGCTGGCGCTCGCTCTGGGCTGGTGTGCGCTCGCGGTGCCGGCCTCTGCACAAATCTTCGTGAACATTCGTTCGCAGGACGCACCGAGGTACGATCCCCACAGCAACACATCGAGCGGCATGGGACATCCCATGTTCATGATGGGCGATACGCTGGTCGCGCTCGACTGGGACCTGAAGAGCGTCCATCCGTTGCTGGCCAAATCGTGGACGGTCTCCGACGACCGGCTCACCTATACGTTCTCGTTGCGGGACGACGTCACGTTCTGCAGCGGCAAGAAGTTCACGGCGGCCGACGTGATCTACTCCTTCACGCGGCTGGCGGATCCCTCCGCCCGCTGGCCGTTCTACTGGCGGCTGGGCGAGATCGACAGTCTGACCGCCCCCGATCCCTACACGCTCGTCTACAAGTTGAAGCGGCCGCATTCCGAGCTGCTGGTCGATCTCGCGAATTTCGCCGCGACGATCATCAACAAGGAGAACGTCGAGGTGCTCGGTGCCGATTTCGGCGTCAAGGGCTTCGACGGGACCGGGCCGCTCTGCTGGGAAAGCTGGCAGCCGCGCAAGGAACTCGTGCTGAAGCGCCACGACGCCTACAAGTGGGGCCCGACCGGCGTCTACGCCAACAAGGGTCCGGTGAAGTACGAGAAGATGATCTGGCGCATCGTGCCGGAGGAAACGACGCGCATCGCCACGATGCTCTCGGGCCAGGCCGATTTCTGTCACTGGAATCCGCTGCAGGCGATCGAGAGCTTCAAGAAGGCGCCAAATCTCGCCGTTTACGAACCGACGGCCGATTTCGCGATGTACTACTGGGGCCTGAAGAGCACGCGCGAGAACCTGCAGGACAAGCGGGTCCGCCAGGCGCTCGCCCATCTCGTCGACCGCGAGGAGATCAACAAGGCGATCTTCTTCGGCCAGGCCGAGACGGCGCGGTCGCTCGTCCACCCCAAGGCGCTCGACTTCGAGCCGGCGACGCTCGACGTGCTCACGACGCGCGATCCGGAGAAGTCGAAGAAGCTGCTCGACGAGGCCGGCTGGAAAATGGGACCCGACGGCTTCCGACACAAGGACGGCAAGAAGCTCGAGCTGCTGATGTATTCGTACACGGTGGGACAGAATCCCAAGCTGTCGGAGGTGCTGCAGGGCGCCGCGCGCACGGTTGGTATCGACATCAAGATCCAGACCTGGGATCCGACGGTCTTCTTCCAGAAGATCGCCCAGCAGGACTACGACATCTGGACGCTGGCGGTGCCCTACACGTCGGCCGGCGATCAGATGTACCTCTACTACCACTCCAAGAACCGGCCGGTGCCCAACCGCATGATGTGGAACGACGCCGAGACCGACCGCATCCTCGACGCCGGCCGCACGGCGCTGAACGACGCCGACCGCGCGAAGTTCTTCAAGGAGATCCAGCGCCGCGTGCACGACGAAGCGCTCATGATCCCGGCGGCGCATTCGAGGCTGTTTCTCGTCGCGAAGAAGAACATCAAGAACGTGCGGTCGCACGGCATCTACAGCGCCGCGCTCTACAAGGGGCTGGACGTGCAGCCCTGACTCCGGGATCGTGGACGCATGACCACGATCTACGGCATCAAGAACTGCGACACGATGAAGAGGGCGCGCGCCTGGCTGGACCAGAAGGGCGTCGCCTACGATTTCCATGACTACAAGGCGTCCGGCATTGATCGCGCCCGCCTCGAAGGCTGGGCCCGCAAGGTCGGCTGGGAGGTGTTGCTGAACCGTGCCGGTACGACCTTCCGCAAACTCCCGGACAAGGAGAAGGAGGGGCTCACCGAGAGCAAGGCGATCGCGCTGATGATCGCCCAGCCCTCGATGATCAAGCGGCCGGTGCTCGAAGGCGGCGGCAAGCTGCTCGTCGGCTTCAAGCCCGAGCAGTACGAGGCGCTCGTCTAGGCAGTCCCGGCCGCGCTCACGGTCTTGCAGGCGAGGGCAATGCACTCGACGTGGCGGTGATCGGTGCCGCAGCAACCCCCCAGCACGTTGATCTGCGGATGGGTCTGCAAGAGGTCGCGATACTGCCCGCCGAGCTCGATCGGATCGCCGGCGTCGAGATCGGGCGAGTCGTTGAGCTCCTGGTGGCTGCGGCGCGAGGCATTGGCCCGCAGCCCGCGGATGCGGCGCGTCCAGTCCTGGTCCGCTTCCATCACCTCCCGGAAGTGGGTGGGGTGGGCGCAGTTGATCATGTAGTAGGCCGGCCCGTTCGCGGTCGCCTGGTCGACAAGGCTGATGGCCTCGGTCAAGGTCTGCCCGGTCGGCAAGCGGCCATCGGTCTCGACCGTAAAGGCAATCGCCACGGGCATGCCGGCCTGGAGGGCAGCCCGCACGATGCCGATGGCCTCGCTGGTATTGGTCATGGTGGTGGCGCTCACCATGTCGGCACCGGCATCCGCGAAGGCTTCGACCTGCAGGGCGTGGTAAGCTTCGGCCGCGTCCTCCGACATCACCTCGCCCGGCACGTAGCCGTCGCCACGCGGTCCGATGCAGCCGCTCACGACCATCGGTGATGCCCGGTCCTCATAGCCGTCCCGCAGGTCGTGCATCAGGCCGATCGCGTCGGCGTTGATCGCGGCGATGTCTGCCGCCGAATAGCCGAGCTTCGCGCCCCAGTCGGCGCTTGCCCGCCAGGTCGGGCTCTCGAGAACGAAGCCCATGGCGTGCGTGCGCGCGATGTCGATGTAGCGCTCATAGTATCGGATCAGGAATTGCCGGCTCTTGGCATCTCGCATCAGGGGAAAAGCCGCGAAGAGGGGAAGGTCCAGACCATCCTGGAAGATCAGGCTGGTCTCGATTCCGCCGTCGGTCAGGAACAGGCCACCGTCGCCCTGCGGCAGCCGATGGCGGTACCTGGCAGTGGTCTTCATCGTTTGCCTCGAAGGGCCACTCGCCCATGATGTTTGTGTAAAAAAGTATTATATTTCATGTAGTTAAATGATCCAATTGACACGTTAAGGGAAATATCGAAAGATCGCCTCATAAGGCCTTGCTTGGCCAAGACAATTGATTTTGACCGCTGCTACCGCAGTTCCCCTCTTTATTTCGAGGTCTGAAATGAAAACCGCCGTTGCTCTTCTCGTCCTGCCTCTGGCCCTGTCGGTTTCCGCCTGCGGCGATACATGGGGT
Source organism: Reyranella sp. (assembly GCF_030651995.1). Taxonomy (GTDB): domain Bacteria; phylum Pseudomonadota; class Alphaproteobacteria; order Reyranellales; family Reyranellaceae; genus Reyranella. The sequence goes on along the minus strand of NZ_JAUSBN010000040.1, from coordinate 97,040 downwards.
GAGCGCGCCGTAACAGGTGGCGGCATTGGCGCAGGCACCGGTCTCGCGGTTGGCGCGATCGCCGGTTGGCCGCTGGTCGCTCCGGTACTGGTCGGCACGGCGGTCGGCGCCGGTATCGGCGCGGCCACCACGCCGAAGAAGTAGCGCTATCCCAGCAAAATCCTGAGTTTACGCTCGAAGACGCGCAGCACGTCTTCGAGCGTGTCGCCATGGGCCAGTTTGCGTGGCCCATTATAGACGACGTAACTACCGCCATTGCCGGCCCCCGGCACCTTGGCGATGGCAAACAGTGGTTGCTCGGCGGTGTGGCGGAAGATCGAGAAGATCGCCATGCCCGGTCGAAAGTCGATGGCGTAATCTCGCCATTCGCCGGTTGCCACACGCATGCTGTACAGACCCAGAAGCCGCGAGAGTTCCCGCTTGTCGAACGAAACGATTCGGCGCCGGGCTCGCTGATCGGCCAAACGGTAGAGGTTGGTCATGCCACCGCGACTTCGAACATGTCAGTGATATGAATTCTTGCAGAAGCGCGGGTGGGGGTAAAGCGCCTCGAGTCCCCCATTCGGTTGTTTGCCAAAGCTCGGGTAGGGGGCTATGAACCGCGGTTGAAGCTGTTGATATTCCGCGATATTCCGGGAGCACTACGTGTCCGACTCCGCCGCGTTCCACGAGATCGACGAGGCCGTCCGCAAGGACGAGATGAAGGAATGGTGGAGTCGTTACGGCACCTGGGTGGTGGCCGGAGCGGTCGTGATCGTCGTGGCCGTCACGGGATTCGTGGGCTGGAGCCAGTACGATCGGGCGCAACGTGCCGCTGCGAGCGTCGCCTATTCGGCCGCGCTGGCGCAGATCGCGGCGGATCCGGCCGCGGCGCGTGCCGAGCTGGAGAAGCAGGCGGCCGACGCCCTCCAGCCCTACCGTTCTCTCGCCGCGCTTACTGCCGCGCAGCTCCGCGCCACGCTCGAGGAGCAGGTGACCGCGCTCTCCACGGTGGCCCCCAGCCTTTCGGCGAGCGAACTCAGCGATCTCGCCCTGGTGATCGCCGCCTTCAAGAGCATCGACACGCCCAAGGCCGAAGAAATGGTCGCCAGGCTCGAGCCGCTTGCGGCTCCCGGTCGCCCGTTTGGTCTGAGCGTGCGTGAGCTCCAGGCGATGCTGGCCGTGCGCAAGGGCGATACCAAGCGCGCCAAGGAATTGTGGAACGAGATCGCCAAGGATCCGGCCGTGCCGCAGGGCACGTCGCAGCGGGTCACGGCAATGCTCAATCTTCACGGCGGCGCGGAGGCTAAGTAGTCCGATGTCGAGCGTGTTGCGCGTGGTCGATCCCCGTTTCCTTCTCGCCGCCGCCCTGATGGTGGTGTCCCTTTCCGGCTGCGATATCCTAGACAAGAAGAAGACGGCGCTGCCCGGCGAGCGAATTTCCGTGCTGGGGGATCGCAAGGACCTCGAACCCGACAGCGATGTCGCGGGCATGCAGGTCGTGCTGCCGCCCCCCACGGTGAACGAATCCTGGCCGCAGTCCGGCGGCTTCGCGCACAATGCCATGCACAATCTGGCCATCGGGCCCTCGCCGCAGATCATCTGGACGGCCGACGTCGGCTCGGGCAGCAGCTCGACCCGCATCCTGACGACGCCGCCGGTCGTCGCCGAGGGCAAGGTGTTCGCCAAGGACGCGCAGGGCACCGTGTCGGCCTTCAATGCCGATACTGGCGCGCTGCTGTGGCGGGTCACCCTGGCGCCGGAAAAGGCGCGCGACTCCGACGAATTCGGCGGCGGCCTGGCCTATTACGGCGGGAAGCTCTTCGTGACGACGGGCTTCGCCATGGTCTATTCGCTCGACCCGAACACCGGCAAGGAGGAATGGAACTCGGGCGTCAGCGCGCCGGTACGGGGAGCGCCGCTGGTGTTCAACGACCGGGTGTACGTCATCGCCATCGACAACAAGCTGCATGCGCTGGCCGCTTCCGACGGCTCCGACCTGTGGCAGTTCCCCGGTCTGCAGGAATCGTCTGGATATGTCGGCGGCAACAGCCCGGCAGGTTCGGGCGATACCGTCGTCGCGCCGTTCACGTCGGGAGAGGTCGTGGCGCTGCGCGCCGACAATGGCCGTCCGATCTGGAACGAATCGCTGATCGGTGCGCGCGCGGATATCCGCGCTTTCGGCAACCTGGCCGACATTCGCGGCCGCCCGGTGATCGACCGCGGCCTCGTGATCGCGATGGGTTCGGCGGGCCAGATCGCCGGCATCGACCTCCGTTCGGGCCAGCGCCAGTGGGATCGAAACATCGGCGGCAGCCAGACACCGTGGACGGCAGGCCGCTTCCTTTTCGTGGTCACCGGCAATGCCGACGTGGTGGCCATGGTCCGCGACACCGGCAAGGTCCGCTGGGTCACGCCGCTGACTCGGTTCGAGGATGCCAAGAAGCACGTCCCGGTCCTGTGGGGCGGCCCGGTTCTGGCGGGCGACCGCCTTCTGTTGACCAGTTCGCTGGGTGATCTGGTGGTGGTCTCGCCCTATACCGGCGAGATCATGGGCAAGATCGACGTGCGCGACCGCGTGCGCCTCGGTCCCGTCATCGCCAACCGGACCATCTACGTCCTGACAGATTCCGGGCGACTCATTGCCCTCCGCTGAAGAACGGCCACCCACCCCGGGGCTGCGCCGCGTCGCCATCGTCGGCCGTCCCAACGTCGGCAAGTCGACGCTGTTCAACCGGCTGGCTGGTCGGCGGCGCGCCATCGTCGACGACACGCCCGGCGTCACGCGCGACGTGCGCGAGCAGCCGGCGCAGCTCGGCGACCTCGCCTTCATGCTGCTCGACACGGCGGGATGGGAAACGGCGGGAGGCGAGGCCCTCGAGGCCCGCATGCGGCGCTTCACGGAGCGGGCGATCGAAGGCTCGGACGTCGTCCTGTTCCTGATCGACGCGCGCTCCGGAATCCTGCCCCTCGACCAGAGCTTCGCGAACTGGCTGCGCAAGCGCTCGGCGAAGGTGATCCTGGTCGCCAACAAGTGCGAGGGCCGCGCCGGCCAGCAGGGGCTCGCCGAAGCGCATGGGCTCGGGCTCGGCGAACCGATCCCGGTCTCGGCCGAACATGGCGAGGGATTGAGCGACCTGCACGAGGCTCTGAGCCGGCACATCGAGCCGATGCCGGAGGAGGCCGATCCAGACGAGGCCGAGGCAGTCGATCCCGATCTCGAGGACGTACCCGAAGGCCGGCCTCTGCTGCTGGCCATCGTCGGGCGGCCGAACGTGGGCAAGTCGACGCTGCTCAACCGCCTGGTCGGCGAGGAGCGTGTCCTGACCGGGCCCGAGGCCGGCATCACGCGCGATTCGATTCGTGTCGAATGGGAATGGCGCGGCCGCCCGGTTCGCCTGGTCGACACGGCCGGCATGCGCCGCCGCAGCCGCATCGATGCCAAGCTGGAAGCGGCCTCCGTGGCCGACTCGCTCGACACGATCCGGCTGGCCGACGTCGTGGTGGTCGTGCTGGATGCGGCCGACATGGCCGAGAAGCAGGACCTCAACATCGCCGGCTGGGTGATCGAGGAGGGGCGCGCGCTGGTGATCGCGGTCAACAAGACCGACCTGCTGGCCGACGACCAGTCGGAGTCGTCGAAACAGTGGCGCAAGCTGCGCGACCGGCTGGAGATGTCGTTCTCGCAGGTGAAGGACGTAGCGATCGTCGGCTTCTCGGCGCTGACCGGACGCGGCGTCGAGCGACTGCTGCCCAAGGTCTTCGAGACCTACGAGATCTGGAACAAGCGGGTCACGACCCCGAAGCTCAATCGCTGGCTGCGCGAGATGGAGGTGCTGCATCCGCCGCCGCTCGCGCCCAACGGCCGCCGCATCCGGCTGCGCTTCATGACCCAGATCAAGCGCCGCCCGCCGACCTTCATCCTGTCGGTCAGCCAGCCGCAGGAACTGGGCAACGACTACCTGCGCTTCCTGACCAACCGCCTGCGCGACGACTTCGACATGCCGGGTGTGCCGATCCGGCTCAGCATGCGCAAGCCGAAGAACCCCTACGAGGGCCGGCGCAAGCCGCAACGGTAGGGTTGAGCGGAGTTCAGCCCGGGGAGCGTCAGGACATTGCCTCTGGCAATGTCCGAGAGCGTTGAAGAAAGAGCGATCACAGGAAGCTGCCCATGCCATCGGCCGCATTGCGGCCAATGGTGCAGAGGCGCCTTGCCCGGCACCGACCTGCTGCCCTAGGCTTCACTCCAAGAAAGTCGAAATAACGAGCTGCGCCGCAGCCGCCGACGGGATGAAAGGGTAGAACGATGGATGTCCAATACGTAGCGCCGAAGACGCTCGACGAGGCGGTTCGGGCGTTTGCCGCGGCGGCGGGGGCCGGCCGGATCCTGGCGGGCGGGACCGACCTCCTAGTCCAGATGCGCAACGGGGTCGTTGCACCCGGGACGATCGTCGACGTCAAGAAGATCGGCGAGCTGACCACCATCGAGGAGACGAAGGAGGGCGGCTTCCGGATCGGTGCCGCCGTCTCCGGCGCCGCCCTGCGCGAGCATCCCAAGGTCAGCAAGGTCTGGCCGGGGGTCGTCGAGGCCACCAACCTGATCGGCTCCACCCAGATCCAGGGCCGTGCCACGCCGGGCGGCAACCTGTGCAACGGTTCGCCCGCCGGCGACAGCGTGCCGGCCATGATCGCGGCCAGCGCCATCGTCACCATCCAGGGACCGAACGGGCGACGAGAGCTTGCCGTCGAGAAGGTGCCGAAGGGGCCGGGCCGCCTCAACCTCGAGCCCGGCGAGATCGTCGTTTCGTTCACACTGCCGCCGCGTCCGAAGGGCTCGAGCGACGCCTACCTGCGCATGATCCCGCGCACCGAGATGGACATCGCCGTCGTGGGGTGCGGCGTCAGCCTGACGATCGACAACGGAACCTGCACCGCCGCGCGCGTCGGCCTCGGCGCCGTCGCGCCGACGGTGCTTCTGGTCGAGGCGGCAGCGAAAGCGCTGATCGGCTCCAAGCTCGACGACGCGGCGCTGGCCAAGGCCGCAGCCGCCTGCAGCGCCGCCTGCCGTCCGATCGACGACAAACGCGGCACCATCGCCTATCGCACCAAGGTCGCCGGCGTCCTGCTGAAGCGCACCACACTGATTGCCGCAGAACGCGCGGGAGGAAAATAAGACCATGGCGAAGCTTCACGTCTCCACCACGATCAACGGCGAGCCGCAGGAGTTCCTCTGCGATGCCGACCAGAGCATGCTCGACGTCCTGCGCGGGCCGCTCGGGCTGACCGGCGCCAAGGAAGGCTGCGGCACCGGCGACTGCGGCGCCTGCACGATCACCCTGAACGGACGGATCGTCTGTTCCTGCCTGATGCTCGCGGCCGAGGCCGAGGGGCAGAAGATCGACACCATCGAGGGCATGGCCGGGGAGGAACTGCATCCGCTGCAGCAGAAGTTCCTCGAATCGGCGGCGCTCCAGTGCGGCATCTGCACGCCGGGCGTGCTGATGGCTGCCAAGGCGCTGCTCGAGAAGAACCCCGATCCGACCGAGCATGAAGTCCGCTTCTGGCTGGCCGGCAACCTGTGCCGCTGCACGGGCTACGACAAGATCATCCGCGCCGTACTGGACACCGCTGCCGACATGAGGGCCGCCCGATGAACACGAAGACCCCCGACACCGCCAACGACAATAAGTGGATCGGCAAGCGCACGGTCCGTCCCGATGGCGCCGACAAGGTGACGGGACGCGCGGCCTATGCCGCCGACACCACCATGCCCGGCATGATCTGGGGCAAGGTGCTGCGCAGCCCGCATCCGCACGCGCGCATCAAGTCGATCGACACCAGCAAGGCGGAAGCGCATCCCGGCGTGAAGGCCGTGATGACGGCCAAGGATATCGTGAACTTCCCGATCGAGAAGTCGGTGATGCTGGGCATCCAGGACATGCGCTGGATGTGCCGCAACGTCATGGCGCGGGAGAAGGCGCTGTTCGCCGGCCATCCGGTGGCGGCGGTCGCGGCAACCACGGAGAAGATCGCGGCGGAGGCCTGCAAGCTGATCGAGGTCGAGTACGAGGTGCTGCCCTTCGTGATCGACGTCGAGGAGGCGATGAAGCCCGACGCGCCGATCCTCCACGACTTCATCAAGTACAAGGACAAGCCCTCGAACATCGCCGGGACGCTGGAGCACAAGCTCGGCGATATCGGTGAGGGCTTCGCCAAGGCCGACGTCGTCATCGAGCGCAGTTTCCGAACCCAGCCGGTGCACCAGGGCTATATCGAGCCGCATGCCTGCCTGGTCAGCGTCTCCGATGGCAAGGCCACGATCTGGAGCTCCAGCCAGGGCCAGTTCATGGTCCGCGCCATGTGCGCCTACCTGACCGGGCTGCCCCAGAACGACATCCGTGCCATTCCCGCGGAGATCGGCGGCGGCTTCGGCGGCAAGACGATCATCTACCTCGAGCCGCTGGCGCTGATCCTGGCCAAGAAGTCCGGCCGGCCGGTGAAGATGACCATGAGCCGGGCCGAGGTGTTCCATGCCTCCGGCCCGACCTCGGGCTCCTACAGCACCGTCAAGCTCGGCGCGACCAAGGACGGCAAGCTGGTGGCGGCGCAGGGCACCTTCTGCCTGCAGGCCGGCGCGCTGCCCGGTTCGCCCATCCGCGGCGCGGCGGGCTGCGCCTTCGCGCCCTATGACATCCCGAACGTGCACTCGTTCGGCTACGACGTGGTGTCGAACCGCTCCAAGGTCGCGGCCTATCGCGCGCCCGGCGCGCCGATCGGCGCTTATGGCGTCGAGTGCGTCATGGACGAGATGGCCGAGGCGCTGAAGATGGATCCGCTGGATTTCCGTCTGAAGAACGCGGCGAAGCAGGGCACGAAGGCCGCGCACGGGCCGGTCTATCCGCGCATCGGCTTCGTCGAGACGATCGAGGAAGCGAAGAAGCACGCCCACTACACGACGCCGCTGCCCAAGGCCGGGAAGGGCATGCTCTACGGCCGCGGCGTGGCCTCGGGCTTCTGGTTCAATGCCGGCGGCGAGTCGAGCGCGCAGGTCAACATCAACGAGGACGGCACGGTGGTGGTGATCACCGGTCATCCCGACATCGGCGGCTCGCGCGCCTCGACGGCCAACATCACCGCCGAGCTGCTGGGCATCGACTACAAGAAGGTCTCGGTGCTGATCGGCGACACCAGCGTCATCGGCTTCAGCAACCTGACCGGCGGTAGCCGCGTGACCTACGCCTCGGCCATGGTCGTGACGCACTCGACGGAACGCGTGATCAGCCAACTCCGCGAGCGTGCGGCCAAGATCTGGAAGATCGATCCCGACGCGGTCGTCTGGGAAAATGGCGAGGCTCGTCCGGCCGGCGACAACGCCGGCAAGTTCGAGCCGCTCAGCCTCGGCCAGATCGCAGCGCAGGCGAGCGCCACCGGCGGTCCGATCGGCGCCGGCCAGCAGCTCAACACGACGGGTGCCGAAGGCGGCTTCGCCACCCATGTCTGCGACGTCGAGGTCGACCCCGATCTCGGCATCGTGCGCGTGCTGAGGTACACGGCCTTCCAGGATGTCGGCCGGGCCATCCATCCCAGCTATGTCGAGGGCCAGATCCAGGGCGGTGCTGCCCAGGGCATCGGCTGGGCGCTCAGCGAGGAGTACATCTTCAACAAGGACGGCAAGCTCGATAATCCGAGCTTCCTCGACTACCGCATGCCGGTCAGCTCCGACCTGCCGATGCTCGACTCGGTGATCCTCGAGATCCCCAACCCGAAGCATCCGCAGGGCGTCCGCGGCGTCGGCGAGGTCCCGCTGGTGCCGCCGCTGGGCGCCATCTCGAACGCGGTCTACGACGCGCTCGGCCGGCGCTTCTACAGCCTGCCGATGTCGCCGCCCAAGGTGCTGGCGACGATGGACATGGCCGCCGAATAGGGGAGCTGGTGACGGCCCCGCGCCGTCACCTCCTCGAAACTGCCTGCGGCGTCCTCAGCTGATGCTGGGGCGCTGCTCCAGGGCCGCGTCGCCGGCGACCCATTGGCCGTTCATGGCGCAGGCGGGCATCGCGAGCTGGATCAGCGATTCGCCGTGCGCCTCGGGCGGGATCTGATGGGCTTCGTCCTCGCCCGGGAAGGCCTCGCGGCGCATGAAGGTGCGCATTGGGCCCGGGTTGAAGAGATTGACCTTCACCTGGGTGTGCGCGACCTCGGCGGCATAGATGCCGACCATCATGTCCAGCGCGGCCTTGCTCGTGGCGTAGGCGCCCCAATAGGGAATGATCCTGCGGGAGGCGCCCGAGGTCACGAAAATGGCGCGGCCGGCATCCGAGCGGCGCAGGAGCGGGTCCATCGAGCGGATCAGGCGCCAGTTGGCGGTCACGTTCACCGCCATCACCTGCTCGAAAATCCGGGGCTCGAAATGGCCTATCGGCGAGAGCGTGCCCAGGATGGCGGCATTCCCCAGCAATACGTCCAGGCGGCCGAAGCGGTCGAAGAGCGCCTGGCCCAGCCGGTCGATCCCGGGGCCGTCGGTGACATCGAGCGGCACGAGGGTTGCGGAGCCACCGATCTCCTTGATGCGGTCGTCGACTTCCTCGAGGCCGCCCACGGTCCGGGCGACCAGCACGCAATGTGCCCCTTCGGCGGCGTAGGCGAGGGCGGCGGCTGCACCGAGGCCGCGTGAGGCGCCGGTGATCAGCGCAACACGCCCGGCGAGGCGGCCGACGGCGGCTTCGGTCATGATCCTGAACTCAGGCCGATTCGACGAGGAGGGAGAGCTGGCGATCCTCGATGCCGACCACGTCGTCGAGCGCGATCGGGTAGTCGCCGGTGAAGCAGGCGTCGCAGAAGGCCGGCTCGTTCGCATCCCGGCCCGGCAGGCCCATCGCGCGATAGAGGCCGTCGATCGAGACGAAGGCCAGCGAATCGACGCCGATGAACTTCGCCATGCCGGCGACGTCGTAGCGCGAGGCCAGCAGCTTGTCGCGCTCGGGCGTATCGATGCCGTAGAAGCACGGATCGGTGGTCGGCGGGGCGGCGATGCGCATGTGCACTTCACGGGCGCCAGCGTTGCGCACCATCTCGACGATTTTCATCGAGGTCGTGCCGCGCACGATGGAATCGTCGACGAGGATGACACGCTTGCCCTCGATGTGGGCCCGGTTGGCGTTGTGCTTCAGCCGCACGCCGAGATGGCGGATATGGTCCGCAGGCTCGATGAAGGTGCGGCCGACATAGTGGTTGCGGATGATGCCGAGTTCGAACGGCAGGCCCGACTGGGCGGCGTAACCGATCGCGGCCGGTACGCCGGAGTCCGGCACGGGCACGACTACGTCGGCCGTCACGGGGCTCTCCTTGGCCAGTTCCATGCCAATGCGCTTGCGCGCATCGTAGACGCCGATGCCCTCGACCTTCGAATCGGGCCGCGCAAAGTAGATGTGCTCGAACACGCAGAAGCGGCGCTTCTGCTTCACGAACGGCTTGATGGACCTGAGCCCGTTGCCGTCGACGATCACGATCTCGCCCGGCTCGACGTCGCGCACGAAGCGGGCGCCGATGATGTCGAGCGCGCAGCTCTCGGAGGCCAGGATCCAGGCATCCTCGAGCCGGCCAACCACCAGGGGCCGCACGCCCAGCGGGTCGCGCACGCCGATCAGGGCCTCGTTCGTCAGCAGCAGCAGCGAGTAAGCGCCCTTGACCCGGCCCAGCGCATCGATCAGCCGGTCGACGACGGTCGAGTAGTTGGAGCGGGCGATCAGATGGTTGATGACTTCGGTGTCGGTGGTCGACTGGAACAGGCAGCCGATCCGCACCAGCTCCTTGCGCAGGAGGTAGGCGTTGGTGAGGTTTCCGTTGTGCGCCAGGGCGAGGCCGCCGAAGTCGAAGTCGGCGAAGATCGGCTGGATGTTGCGGTCCGAGGAACCGCCCGTTGTGGCGTAGCGGTTGTGGCCGATCGCCGAATAGCCGACCAGCTTGTCCATGACGGCCTGGGTGCCGAAGATATCGCCGACGAGGCCGGCGGCGCGGTGATTGTGGAAAAGTCGGCCGTCGAAGGTGACGATTCCGGACGCTTCCTGGCCGCGATGCTGCAGGGCGTGGAGGCCCAAAGCGGTATGAGCGGCGGCATCCGATGTCCCGTAGATGCCGAACAGCGCACACTCCTCGTGAAACTTGTCGTCGAGGGTGTCGTCGGAGCGTTTCGGGGCGCTAAACACGGCGGCGTTATAGCTGGCGTGTCGCCCCAAGGCTATCAAGGATCACTCACTGCGGCGGTTTGGTTTCAGCCGGGGCCGCCGGTGCAGCTGATGGCGCGGCCGGGGCGGCGGACGGTGCTGCCGGCGCCACGTCCGACGGTGCGGGCGAAGTCCTCGCCGGCGACGTGATCGCGCCACTTTCCATGCCCGGCCGCTGCAGACGGTTGCGGAATCCGGTGGGAAGATAGGGCTCCACGAAGGTGGCCATTTCCCGGATCATCGGGAAACTGGCGGCCCCCTCGACGGCGGGCGGCAACTGGCGGGGTCCCAGATACCCGTAGAACAGGAAGGCCGCGCCCATGGCGACCCAGGCGCACAGCACGCCAAAGCCCGCCCCGAGGATCTTGTCCGGCTTGCCGAGCGGGCTCGACCTGATCGACCGGGACAGCACGCTGGTCAGCATGATCAGCACGATCAGGGCGGCCACGAAGACGACCAGCAAAGAGACGAAATAGGAGAGTTCGGCGCTGCCGACGACCTTCAGGACCTCCGGCTCGACGACCTTGGAAAAACGCCAGGCGATCCACCCGGAGGCGATCCAGGAGACGATGAAAAGGACGGCGTGGGCAAAGCCCGTGGACAGGCCGATGGCCGCTCCGAACACGGCGATGGCGATCACGGCGACGTCGAAAACGGTAATTCCAAGCTGCTCCATCGACCCCGTTCTCTCTGTCCCGTTAATATTGATCCCGATCGCGTCGGCGGTCCCCGGATCCTTCGCGGGGGCCCTCGCGCCGGCCACGTTTTAGAGGCTGATCGGCCGGTTGGAAACGCGCCACAAGGTCCGACAGATGCTCAATTTCGTCAATGGCGATGCCCTCCGGCGCCCGCGGGGCAGGCCCCGACCCACTGCGAACCTGCGGAACGAGGGCGCTTCGAAAGCCGAGCTTGGCGGCCTCCCGCAACCGGGCTTCGCGCTGCCCCACCGGACGGACCTCGCCGCCAAGGCCGATTTCCCCGAATACCACCATGTCGCCCGGGACCTGTTCGTCGGCCAGCGAGGAGATGACCGCCGCGGCCACGGCGAGGTCGGCGGCCGGCTCGCCGATCCGGAGGCCGCCCGCCACGTTCAGATAGACGTCATTGGCGCCGACCGTGACGCCGCAACGGGCCTCCAGCACGGCCAGAACCATGGCGAGGCGGTTCGAATCCCAGCCGACCACGGCCCGTCGGGGTGTGGCGAGCGAAGAGGGGCTGACCAGCGCCTGGATCTCGACCAGCAAGGGCCGGGTGCCCTCGATGCCGGCGAAGACGCAGGTGCCCGAGACATGACCGCGACGATCCGCCAGGAACAGGGCCGAGGGATTGGCGACATCGGAAAGTCCGCGGTCGGACATCTCGAAGACGCCGATCTCGTCGGTCGGGCCGAAGCGGTTCTTGACCGTGCGCAGGATGCGGAACTGGTGGCCGCGCTCGCCCTCGAAGTAGAGCACCGTGTCGACCATGTGCTCGAGCACACGCGGACCCGCGATGGCGCCGTCCTTGGTGACGTGGCCGACCAGCAGCACGGCGATGCCGCGGCGCTTGGCAAGTTCGACCAGCGCCTGTGCCGAGGCGCGCACCTGCGTGACGGTACCGGGTGTCGAATCGACGGTGTCGAGCCACATGGTCTGGATCGAATCGATGACCGCCACCTTGGGAGCGTCAGGCTGCTCCAGCGAGGCAACGATGTCGCGCACGGACGTGGCGGCGACCAGCTGAACCGGGGCGTCGGCCAGGCCCAGCCGTTCGGCCCGCAGCCGGACCTGATCGACGGCCTCTTCGCCGGAAATATAGGCACAGGCGGTGTTCTGTCTGGCGAGCGCCGCCGCCATCTGCAGCAACAGGGTAGACTTGCCGATCCCGGGATCGCCGCCGATCAGCAGCGCGGAGCCGACGACCAGACCGCCACCGCAGACGCGATCGAATTCGTTGATGCCGCTCTTGAGGCGCGGCGGCTGCGGCGTCGAGCCGGTGAGGCCCGTGAAGTCGAGCAGGCGGCCCTTGCCGCGACGGGCCATCGCGCCGCCGGCCGGGCCGGGCGCGGGAGCGGCCTCCTCGACGATGGTGTTCCACTCACCGCAGGATTCGCAACGGCCGCTCCATTTGGTCGTGACGGCCCCGCAGGACTGGCAGACGAAGCGCTTGAGCGGCCGTGCCAAGGTCAGAACTTCCGGACCTGCATACGGATCGGACCTTCGGCCCGGCCGTGGATGAACTGGTCCACATAGGCGTTCCCCGAGCGGTCGATGTCCGCGACGGGCCCCTGCCAGATCAGCTTGCCCTCGTGCAGCATGCCGATTCGGTGGCCGATCTTGCGGGCGCTCGCCATGTCGTGGGTGATCGAGACCGCCGTCGCGCCGAGGTCGCTGACGCACTTCACGATCAGGTCGTTGATGACGTCGGCCATGATCGGATCGAGGCCGGTCGTCGGTTCGTCGAAGAAGATGATCTCGGGCTCGCGGGCGATGGCGCGGGCCAGCGCCACGCGCTTCTGCATGCCGCCCGACAATTCCGAAGGGAAGAGGTCGCCGATTTCGGGGCCCAGGCCGACCGCGCCCAGCTTGGCGACGGCGACTTCACGGGCTTGGGCGGGGGCCATGCCGTCGCTCTGGATGGGGCCGAAGGCGACGTTCTCCCAGACGCGCAGCGAATCGAACAGCGCCCCGCCCTGGAACAGCATGCCGAACTTGCGCATGACGCGCGCCCTGTTGCGGTCGCTGAGGTCTCGTGTTTCCTCGCCGTCGATCTTGATCGAGCCGTTTTCCGGCCGAAGCAGACCGAGGATGCATTTCAGCAGCACCGACTTGCCGGTTCCGGAGCCGCCGATCACGACCATCGATTCGCCGGGGGCCACGTCGAGCTCGATGCCCTGCAGCACCTTTTTCTGCCCGAAAGCCTTGGTGACGCCGCGCAGCGAGATCTTGGGGGAGGCCATGAGGCGGGAGCCGATCAGCGCGCGAAAAAGGCTTCGGTGATGAAGTAGTTGAACGTCAGGATGAGGATCGACGCCGAGACCACGGCGTTGGTGGTCGCCATGCCGACACCCTGGGCGCCGCCGCGCGACGTGTAGCCGTGGTAGCAGCCCATCAGGGTGATCAGGAAGCCGAACACCGCCGCCTTCACCAGGCCCGAGAAGACGTCTTGGAATTCAAGGAAGTCCATCGTGTTGCGCAGGTAGGCCGCGTCGTTGAAATCGAGCTTGTAGACGCCGACCAGGAAACCGCCCAGCACGCCGATGATGTCGGCGATCAGCACCAGGAACGGCAGGGTGAGGATGCCCGCGATCAGTCGCGGCACGACCAGATACTTGAACGGGTCGGTCGAGAGCGTAGTGAGCGCATCGATCTGTTCGGTGACCCGCATGGTGCCGATCTCGGCGGCCATCGCCGCGCCGACGCGACCTGCGACCATCAGGCCCGCCAGCACGGGACCCAGTTCGCGAGTCAGCGAGACCACGACGACATTGGGAATCGCGCTCTCGGCGGAGAAGCGTGCGAAGCCGGTGTAGCTCTGCAGCGCCAGCACCATGCCGGTGAAGATCGCGGTGAGGCCGACCACAGGCAGCGAGTAATAGCCGATTTCCATAATCTGCCGGAGGATCTGCCGGCGGTAGTAGGGCGGCTGCAGACCCTGCCGGATCGCCTTGAAGGCAAAAGAGGTAACGCTGCCGATCGCCTCCAGGAAGGCAAGCGTCATGCGCCCCAGCATCGTGACCAGAGGAATGCTCACGCTGCTTCTCCCGCGTCGTCGGCCGGGCCGCCGGCATAGCCGTCGACATAGGCTCGATGGTAGCGCCGGCCGAGCGCGGTCATGATCTCATAGGCGTTCGTCCTGGCGTGGTCGGCGAGATCGTCCGGCGTGAGATGCGGGCCCAGCACCTCGACCATGGCGCCGGCCTGGCAGTCGGCCTCCGGCACGTCGGTCACGTCGATGGTCACGAGGTCCATGGAGATACGACCGATCACGGGCACGGTGTGCCCGGCAAGGTGCATGTGGGTGCGGTTGACGAGATTGCGGAAATAGCCGTCCGCATACCCGAGCGCAATCGTGGCGATCCGGCTCGGCCGCGCTGAACGCCAGGCGCCGCCATAGCCCACCGTCTGGAAGGCATCGATCCGGCGGGTCTGAAGAATATGCGCGTGGAGTGTCACCACGCCCAGCATCGGGTTGGGCTGGCCCGGCAGGGGATTGATGCCGTAGAGCGCCGCGCCCGGGCGCAGCAGGTCGAAATGGAAGTCCGGCCCCAGGAAGATGCCCGAGGAGTTGGCCAGCGAGGTCGGCGCGCCCGGCATCGCGCGCACGAAGGTACGGAAGCGCGAGAGCTGCTCGCCGTTGACCGGGTTTGACGTGTCCTCCGAGGCGACGAGGTGGCTCATGATCAGGGCAAGTCGCAGGCCGCGCAGCCGGCCGCGCTCGTTGATCAGGACCTGAGCGTCCTCGGCAGAGAAGCCCAGCCGGTGCAGGCCGGTGTCGAAATGCACGACGGCGTCGAGCGTCCTGCTGAAGCGCTGGGCGGCGGCCCGCCAGGTGTTGAGCTGCGCCAGGTGATTGAGCACCGGGATGAGACGGTGCTCGACGAAGTCGGGCTCGGTGCCGGGGAGTAGTCCGTTCAGGACGTAGATCGGCGGCTCGGGCAGGACGCGGCGGAGCGCAATTCCCTCGTCGATATGGGCCACGAAGAAGTGTCGGCAGCCCTCGGCGGCCAGCCGGGCGCCAACCACCGCGGCGCCGGTGCCGTAGGCATCGGCCTTCAGGACGGCGGCGCAGTCGACCTGCCGGCCGGTGGCGCGACCGGCGTCGCGCAACCCGCGCCAGTTGGCCGCGATTGCGCCCAGGTCGATGGAAAGGATCGCGCCGGCCCGCCGGGCCGCGTCGTCGTCGCCGGAGATTGACACACCCTGACCTTAGAACGCCGGTACGGGCTCGTCAGCACCGACATCGAGGTTGCCGAACTTCGTGAACTGTCCTTCGAACGACAGGCGCACGATTCCGGTCGGACCATGGCGCTGCTTGGCCACGATGACCTCCGCCTTGCCGTAGGTTTCCTCGCAGCGCTGCTTCCAGGCGTCGTGGCGTTCGTTGAACTTCTGGTCGCTCTCCTCGGCGCGCCGGGCGGGCTCGGTGCGGGTCAGGTAGTATTCTTCACGGTAGACGAACATCACGACGTCGGCGTCCTGCTCGATCGAGCCCGATTCGCGAAGGTCGGCAAGCTGGGGGCGCTTGTCCTCACGCTGCTCGACGGCGCGGGAGAGCTGTGACAAGGCGACCACCGGAACGTCCAGTTCCTTGGCCAGCGTCTTCAGTCCTCGGGTGATCTCCGAAACCTCCTGGACGCGATTTTCCTGGCGGCTCTTGCCTGACGGATTGAGGAGCTGGAGGTAGTCGACGATGATCAGGCCCAGCCCGTGGGTCCGCTTCAGTCGGCGGGCGCGGGTACGCAGCGCGGCGATGGACAGGGCGGGCGTGTCGTCGATGAAGAAGTTCAGGTGCTCGAGTTCGTGGCTGACGTTCAGCACCCTGTCGAACTCGGTGCTGTTCATCTCACCCTTGCGAATCTTCTCGGAGGAGAGTTCGGCCTGCTCCGACAGCATGCGGGTGGCGAGCTGCTCGGCGGACATTTCCAGCGAGAAGAACCCGACGACGGCGCCGTCCACCGCCTTGGGATGACCTTCGACGATCTCCTCGCGATACGCCTTGGCGGCGTTGAAGGCGATGTTGGTCGCCAGCGCGGTCTTTCCCATCGAAGGACGGCCGGCGAGGATCAGGAGGTCCGACCTGTGCAGTCCGCCCAGCAACTGATCGAGCTGGCCCAGGCCGGTGGCCACGCCGGTGAGCTTGCCCTCGCGGCCATAGGCCGCTTCGGCGGCAGTCATGGCTTCGGTGAGAGCCATGCGGAACGGCTTGAAGCCGCCTTCGGTCTGGCCGGTCGTGGCCAGGTCGTAGAGCTTCTTTTCGGCAACCTCGATCTGCTGCAGCGCCGTCTCGTCGACGTCGCCGGAGAAGGCGCCGTTGACGACGTTTTCGCCGAGATCGATGAGCTGGCGACGGAGATACAGATCGTGCACCGCCCGACCGAACGCAGCGGCGTCGATCACGTGCACGGAAGCTGCGGCAAGCCGGGCGAGATAGGCCGCGCCACCGGCTTCCTTCATCGCGGGATCCTGCTCGACGTAGGTCTTGAGCGTGACGGCGCTCACCACCTGGCCGCGCTCGATCAGCCGCGATAGCGAATCGTAGAGCTTGCCGTGCGACGGATCGGCGAAATGTTCGGGGCGCAGGAACTCGGCCACGCGCTGATAGGAGGCGTTGTTCACGAGGATGGAGCCGAGCAGCGCCTGCTCCGCTTCGAAGTTGTGCGGCGGCTCGCGCAGGCGCGCCTCTTCGGCGCCCGGCAGGCGCGTGACGTTCGAGGACTCTTTCAGTGGCTCCATCAGATTGTCTTTGCCCAAGATGGGAGGGGGATCACAGCGCAAAGATTTTGAGTGCCCGCTTATCCCGAGCGTAGCGAGGATACCTTCCTATTCGGCCGCCAGGGATCCTGCGACGTTCTTCAGGCGTTCTCCAGACGCCATGTAGTCGCGCGTGAGCGGCACCGCATCCTGCCGCCGGGTGATCTGAATCTGGAAGACCATCTGGTTCATGTACCGGAAGGCCACCTCGCAGCCTGCGAGATAGAATTCCCACATCCGGCAGAAGCGATCGTCGTAGCCGGCGAGATTCTTGATCTGCTGGCGGTTGGCGAGGAAGCGCTCGCGCCAGAGACGCAGCGTCTCTGCATAATGCAGACGCAGCACTTCGATGTCGGTCACCCAAAGTCCTGCCTTCTCGATCGCCGCCAGCACTTCCGACAGGGCGGGGCTGTAGCCGCCGGGGAAGATGTACTTGCGGAGCCAGGTGTTGGTGCCGCCCGGCGGCTCCATGCGGCCGATCGAATGCAGCAGCATCACGCCATCGTCCGCCAGCAGCTCCTTCACCTTCGTGAAGAATTCGAGATAGTGCGCGGAGCCGACATGCTCGAACATGCCGACCGAAACGATGCGGTCGTAGCGACCGGGCTCCTCGCGATAGTCGAGAAGCTTGAAGCGGACCTTGTCCGAGACGCCCTCATCGACGGCGCGGCGGCTCGAAACGCCGTGTTGCTCGCGCGAGAGGGTGACGCCCGTGACATCGACGTCGAAGGCTCGGGCGAGGTAGAGGCCCATGCCGCCCCAGCCCGATCCGATGTCGAGCACCTTCTGGCCGGGACTGAGCAGAAGCTTGGCCGCGATGTGCGCCTTCTTGTCGGCCTGTGCCGTCTCCAGCGGCTCGCTGCCGGTCCTGAAGTAGGCGCAGGAATACTGCCGGTCGCGATCGAGGAAGAAATCGTAGAGTTCACCCTTCAGATCGTAGTGATGTGCCACGTTCTTCTGGGCCTTGCCGATGGGATTGTACTGTTCCAGCACGCGTAGCCACCGCTGGAGCCTATAGGACCAGCGCATCATGGCCGTGGAATCGACGGCGGTCATGTTGCGCCCCAGGAGGTCGAGCAGGCCGTAGAGATCGCCGTGTTCGACGGTGAGGCGGCCGTCCATGTACGCCTCGCCCAGGGCGAGCCGGGGCCGGAAGGCAAGGCGGATGCCGGTCCACCGGTCGTGGACCCGCATGGTCACTGCGGGGCCAGGTCTTGCACCCGTGACCTGATGTGACCGACCAGCTTCATCGATGATGGTCAGTTGGCCTTCGTTCACGACCCGGGCAAGGACCTGCGCAAGCAGCACGACGGATCACTCCAATTTGTCGTGGCATGATGTTAGTCCCATCCGCTTTTTCGACGCAAAGGAATGAATGTGTGAAATTGCCCGAAGATAGTGTGAATGAATCGCATTTGGATTGCCAATATGCACTCCGGGTGATATCCGGGAATTGATACTCACTCGCATCGGAGGAAGACGTGAAGAGACGTGCGCTCGTGAAGACTGGCCTGGCGTTTGGCTCCGGTGTGTTCATCGCCCGACGGGCCTGGGCGCAGGGCGGGACACTCAATCTCTATTCGGCCCGTCACTACAAGACCGACGAAGCCCTGTACGGCAATTTCGCCGACCTGACGGGCATCAAGATCAACCGCATCGACGCCGAGCCCGATCCGCTCATCCAGCGTCTTCGCACCGAAGGCGACAAGAGCCCGTGCGACGTGTTCATCACGGTCGACGCCGGCCGCATCGAGCGCGCGCGCGAGATGGGGCTGCTGCAGGCGACCGATTCGGCCGTTCTGGTCAAGGCCATCCCCCCGCACCTGCGCGATCCCGACAACACCTGGTTCGGCTTCTCCAAGCGTGCCCGAGTCTTCGTCTTCAACAAGGAGAAGATGCAGGCTGCCACCGGCCCACAGAACTACGAGGATCTCGCCGATCCCAAGTGGAAGGGCAAGGTGCTGATGCGTTCATCGGGCAACATCTACAATCAGTCGCTCACCGGCTCAGTGCTGGCGGCCAACGGTCCGGAGAAGACGGAAGCCTGGGCGAAGGGCGTCGCCGCCAACGTGGCGCGTCCGCCGCGCGGCGGCGATACCGACCAGATCAAGGCCGCCGCAGCCGGCGAGGGCGACGTCGCCGTCGTGAACACCTACTACTTCGTCAACCTGATGCGCTCGGCCAAGCCGGAGGACCGCGAGGTCGTCGCCAAACTGGGCGTGATCTTCCCGAACCAGGCCAACCGCGGCACTCACGTGAACCTGAGCGCGGGTGGTATCGCCAAGCACGCGCCGAATAAGCAGGCGGCGGTCAAGTTCCTCGAGTACCTGGTCTCGCCGCAGGCCCAGAAGTACTTCGCCGACGGCAATTCGGAGTACCCGGTCGTGGCCTCGGTCGAACTGTCGCCGCAGCTAAAGGCGCTCGGCACCTTCAAGGAAGATCAGCTCAACGCCCGCGTCTTTGCGCAGAACAACGCCGAGGCGCTGAAGATCATGGACCGGGCCGGCTGGAAGTAGGCCGTCCCGACGCCGCCACAGTGCGGCTCAGGAGGATCACCGGCGCAAGCGACACGGTGACAATGAGGATCGATCCGACGGCCGCCTGGGCGAGGCGCTCGTCGGATGCGAAACGGTAAACCCCGATGGCCAGCGTGTCGAAGTTGAAGGGCCGAATCAGCAGGGTTGCCGGCAGCTCCTTCAGGACCTCGACGAATGCGACGATGCCGGCCGTCAGGGCCGGTGCCCGCAGCATGGGCAGGTGGATGCGCCACAGGACTTCGCGTGGCCGGGCCCCGAGGATCCGCGCGCTGGCGTCCATGGCTGGATCGATCGCGGCAAGTCCGGGCGCGACGTTGGCCATGCCGACGGCGAGGAAGCGAACCGTATAGGCGATGACCAGGGCGAAGGCGGTGCCGCTCAGCAGCAGGCCGGTCGGAACGCCGAGCACCTGCCGCGAGAGCAGGTCGAGGCCGCGATCGGCGAACGCCAGCGGCAGCAGCACGCCGACGGCAATGACGGCGCCGGGGATGGCGTAGCCGAGCGACGCGAAGGCGATGGTGCGGTGGAGAAACCGGCGGCGGACAAGCCGTCCAGCGTAGCTCAGGAATACGGCAAGACCGACGATGATCGCTGCCGCCACCGTCGCCAGGAGCAGGCTGTTCAGGGCATCGCCGATGAATTGCCGGTCGGTCACCAGCACTCCGGACGACAAAGCCAACTGCGCGAGGTGCGCCGTCGGCACGACGAAGCCGAGCAGGATCGGCAGGGCGCAGGCGGCCAGCGCGGCGAGGCCCGCGATCAGGGGAAGCTGCACCGGCTCGGCGACGTAGCGCAGGTTCGAAGCGATCGTGAACCGCGCCCGTCCGCGCGACCGAAACTCCACCGCGACGAGGGCGATCGCGATCAGGATGAGGACCATGGAGAGCTGAGCGGCACCCTCGCGGTTTCCCATGCCGTACCAGGTCCGGTAGATCGCGGTGGTGAAGGTGTGGATGCCGTAATACTGGACGGTGCCGAAGTCGGCGAGGGTCTCCAGCAGGGCGAGGGCCGCGCCTGCGGCGATGGCGGGTCGGGCCAGCGGCAGGCCGATGCGCAGGAAGGTGCGCCACGGCCCGTTGCCGAGGATGCGGCTCGCCTCGAGCAGCGACTGTGACTGGGCAAGGAACGCCGCGCGCGCAGCCAGATAGACGTAGGGGTAGAGGACCAGCGTGAAGAGAAGGGCGACGCCCTGGGATGATCCGAAGTTGGGAAACCAGTAGTCGCCACGGCTCCACCCCATGGCGGCGCGCAGCGCCGACTGGAGAGGGCCGGCGAAGGTCAGCAGGTCGGCATAGGCATAGCCGATGATGTAGGTCGGCATGACGAGCGGCAACAGCAACGCCCATTGCAGCATCCGGCTTCCGGGAAACCGGCACATCGTCACGAGCCAGGCCGTGCCCGTGCCGATCACGACGGTGCCGAGCCCGACGCCGATCAGCAGGACGATGGTGTTGCCCGCGATGTCGCGGAGTTGTGTTTCAGCGAGGTGACGCCAGAGTTCACCCTGGTCGCTGAACAGGCTGGACGCGATTCCGAGCAGGGGCAGCGCGACGACAGCCGCCACAGCGAGGGCGCCCAAACGCCAGATCATCGATGCACCAAAAGAAAACGCATGCCATCGCGGTGCGATGACATGCGTTCGAAGAGCTGCGCAGTGCCTGTCGGCACGCGATTTACTTCTGGTCGGCCGGCGTTTCCTCGGCCGCAGCCTCGGCGGTCTCGCCTTCGCCCTCGGCAGCCTCGGCCGACTTGGCCTCGAACAGTGCGGCGGCCTGGTCGGCTGCGCGCTGAGCTGCTTCCGCGGCTTCCAGGGCCGCACGCTCGGTCTCCGCGACCAGCCTGCCGCCCTTGGCGAGGAATTCGGCTTCCTCGGCAGAACGGGCGACCAACACGGAGATCTCGACCACGACTTCCGGATGGAGGTGGATCTTGATCTTGTGCTCGCCCAGCGCCTTGATCGGCTTGTCCAGTTCGACCTGGCTGCGCTCGATCTTCACGCCCTGCGCGCCGGCGCCGTCGGCGATGTCGCGCGAGGTGACCGAACCGTAGAGCTGCAGCGCCTCGGAGGCCTGGCGGATGATGGTGACCTTGAGGTCGCTCATCTTGGTGCCGACCGCTTCGGCTTCCTGGCGGCGCTCGAGATTCTGCGCCTCCAGGACCTTACGCTGCGATTCGAAGTAGGTGATGTTGTCCTTGGTTGCGCGCAGCGCCTTCTTCTGCGGCAGGAGGAAGTTGCGGGCGAAGCCGGGCTTCACCTTCACAACGTCGCCCATCTGGCCGAGCTTCGGCACGCGCTCAAGCAGGATGACGTTCATCGGCATGATTTCGTCTCCCGACTAGGCGATGAGGTAGGGCAGGAGCGCCAGGAAACGCGCTCGCTTGATCGCCTGGGCGAGTTCGCGCTGCTTCTTGGACGAGACTGCGGAAATGCGGCTCGGAACGATCTTGCCGCGTTCGGAAATGAAGCGCTGCAGGAGGCGAACGTCCTTGTAGTCGATCTTCGGAGCGTTGGCGCCGGAGAACGGGCAGCTCTTGCGGCGGCGGGTGAATGGACGACGCTGGGCGCTCATGCTTCTTCTCCCGTGTCAGCAACCAACGGAGCGGCAACGCCTTCGTCGCCGAAGCGCGGACGCTCGCGACGCGGCGGGCGATCGCCCCAACGGTCGCCACGATCGCCGCCCGGACGGTCGGACTTCTCGGCGCTGCGGACCATGATGGCCGACGGCACTTCCTCGAGCTCGTCGACGCGCACGGTCATGTAGCGAATGATGTCTTCGTTGATCGACATCGTGCGCTCAAGCTCCTTCACCGCCGCCGACGGGGCGTCGATGTTGAGCAGCGTGTAGTGACCCTTGCGGTTCTTCTTGATGCGGTAGGTCAGCGAACGCAGGCCCCAGTACTCCTTCTTGGAGACGGTGCCGCCCAGGCTGGTGACCAGTTCGGCGAACTGGGTGGTCAGGGCCTCCACCTGCGTCGTCGCAACGTCCTGACGCGCAATGAAGACATTCTCGTAGAGTGCCATGTAGATTCGGCTCCTTATGGCTGTTAGCGACCCGGAGTTCCGAGGAACCGGTCGGATCTAGCCGTCCCATCGCGGAATGCGCCGGGGCGGCAAGGAGATCGGGGTCGACTGAGGCCCCGAAGAGGGGCGGTTATACAGGCAAGCGGCCTGAAAGCAAGTATTCCCCACGCGGCTTGACTGCGTTGGTTACGCCGGTATGACTGCCGCAATTCAAGCCGAATCTAGGGGAAAACGCGCATGAGTCGGGCTTTTGTCTTTCCGGGACAGGGATCGCAGGCCGTTGGCATGGGCGGCGACCTCGCCGGCGCCTTTGCCACCGCCCGGGAGGTCTTCGGCGAAGTCGACGAGGCGCTGAAGCAGAATCTCTCGAAATTGATGCGGGAAGGGCCGGAGAGCGACCTCGTCCTGACCGAGAACGCCCAGCCCGCCCTCATGGCCGTCAGCGTCGCAGTCGCCCGGATTCTGGAGACGGACGGGGGCAAGCCGCTGTCGTCGCTCGCCGCCTATGTCGCGGGCCACTCGCTCGGCGAGTATTCCGCGCTTGCCGCGGCCGGCGCTCTCAAGCTCCCGGATGCCGCGCGCCTCCTGAAGCTGCGGGGGCAGTCGATGCAGAAGGCCGTGCCGGTCGGCGTCGGCGCCATGGCGGCCCTGCTCGGGATCGAGCTGGAGGCCGCCCAGGAAGCCTGTAAGGAAGCGGCCCAGGGAGAGGTGGTCGCGGTCGCAAACGACAATGGCGGCGGCCAGATCGTCGTCAGTGGCCACAAGGAAGCGGTCGAGCGGGCCATCGAGGCCGCCAAGTCCCGGGGGTGCAAGCGCGGCATGATGCTGCCGGTGAGCGCACCCTTCCATTGCCCGCTGATGCAGCCTGCCGCCGATGCGATGAAGGTCGCGCTGGAGGAGGTGGTGTTGATGCCGCCGCGCGTGCCGCTCGTTTCCAACGTGCTGGCCTCCGAGCTCAGCGACCCTGATTCCATCAAGCAGCGGCTGGTGGAACAGGTGACCGGCCTCGTTCGTTGGCGCGAGAGCGTGGAGTATATGAAAACCAAGGGCGTCGACGCGCTGGTCGAGTGCGGCACCGGCAAGGTCCTGTCGGGTCTCGTCAAGCGTATCGACAAGGACATGACCGGCCTGGCACTGAACACGCCTTCTGACATCGAAGCCTTCCTGAAGACGGCATAAGGAGAGAATGCCATGTTCGATCTGACCGGCAAGGCAGCTCTCGTGACCGGTGCGTCCGGTGGCATCGGCGGCGCGATCGCGCGTGCGCTGCACAAGCAGGGCGCGACCGTCACCCTGTCAGGCACCCGCGCCGAGGCGCTGGAAGGGCTCAAGGCCTCGCTCGGCGAACGAGCGCACGTCGTCGCCGCCAGGATGGACGATCCGGCCGACATCGAGCGGCTCGCGAAGGAGGCGGAAGCCGCGATGGGCGGCAAGCTCGACATCCTCGTGAACAATGCAGGCATCACGCGCGACAACATCTCGATGCGCATGAAGGACGAGGAATGGGAGAAGGTCCTGCAGGTCAACCTGACCGGGACCTTTCGCCTGACCCGCGCGACGATGCGCGGAATGATGAAGCGGCGCTTCGGCCGGGTCATCAACATCACCTCGATCGTGG
Organism: Reyranella sp.; assembly: GCF_030651995.1. Classification (GTDB taxonomy): domain Bacteria; phylum Pseudomonadota; class Alphaproteobacteria; order Reyranellales; family Reyranellaceae; genus Reyranella. The sequence continues at coordinate 73,212 of NZ_JAUSBN010000040.1, read as the reverse complement.
GCGTCACCGGCAATCCGGGCCAGGCCAACTATGCAGCCGCCAAGGCCGGCCTGATCGGGATGTCGAAGTCGCTGGCACAGGAGCTGGCGTCGCGGGGCATCACCGTGAACTGCCTGGCACCCGGCTTCATCGCCACGCCGATGACCGACGTGCTGACCGACGACCAGAAAAAAGCCATTCTGGGGCGTGTTCCTGCCGACCGGCTGGGTACGCCCGAAGAGATTGCGGCCGGCGTGGTCTATCTCGCCAGCGACGAGGCCGCCTACGTCACAGGTCAGACGCTGCACATCAACGGCGGGATGGCCATGATCTGAGACTCAGGCCTACAAGTGCCTGATTCTGTGGGCTTTTCGGACCTAGCCAATGGCACGGGAGCTATGTTAAGAGCCCGGCATTCGCCAACCCCCTGGCGACCGGAATTTGTTGGATACACGGGAAGGATAAGACAATGAGCGATATTGCCGAGCGCGTTAAGAAGATCGTCGTCGAGCATCTCGGCGTCGAGGCCGCGCAGGTCAAGGAAGAGGCCAAGTTCATTGACGATCTGGGCGCGGACAGCCTCGACACGGTCGAGCTGGTGATGGCGTTCGAGGAAGAGTTCGGCATCGAGATTCCCGACGATGCAGCGGAGAAGATCCAGACCGTCGGCGACGCCATCGGCTTCATCAAGGGCACCGCGAAGTCCTGACCCTCACCGGTTCCTGGACGAGGAAGGGCGGACGATGAGGCGTGTTGTCGTAACCGGCATGGGTATGGTGACGCCGTTGGGTGACGGCGTCGACACGAACTGGCGCCGCCTGATGGCGGCCGAGTCCGGCATCCGGTCGATCCAGGCTTTCGACACTTCGGACCTCGCGACCAAGATCGCGGGCGAGGTGCCCCAGGGCGACAAGGCAAACGGCCACTTCAACGTGGACGACTACCTTGCGCCCAAGGAGCAGCGGAAGCTCGACAAGTTCATCATCTTCGGAATCGCGGCCGCCCAGCAGGCGGTCGAGGATTCCGGGTGGATGCCGCAGGACGAGGAGGGTCTCAACCGGACCGGCGTCATGATCGGCTCCGGCATCGGCGGCCTCCAGACGATCTACGAGACGTCGCTGATTCTGAAGGAGCGGGGACCTCGCCGTGTCAGCCCGTTCTTCATACCGTCGGCGCTGATCAACCTCGTCTCGGGACAGGTCTCGATCAAGTACGGCTTCAAGGGACCGAATCACGCCGTCGTCACCGCCTGCGCCACGGGCGCACACGCGATCGGCGATGCGGCCCGGCTGATCCAGTACGAGGACGCCGACGTCATGGTCGCCGGCGGCGCCGAAGCCGCGATCTGCCGGATCGGCATCGCGGGCTTCAATGCCTGCAAGGCGCTGTCGACCGACTTCAACGATACGCCGACACAGGCCTCGCGTCCCTGGGACAAGCGGCGCGACGGCTTCGTCATGGGCGAGGGTGCCGGCTGCCTCGTGCTTGAAGAATACGAGCACGCCCGGAAGCGCGGCGCCAAGATCTATGCCGAGATTCTGGGCTATGGCCTGTCGGGTGACGCCTATCACATCACGGCTCCGTCCGAGGACGGCGACGGTGCCATGCGCGCCATGAAGGCGGCGCTCAAGCGCGCCAATCTGGGTACGGACCAGATCGACTATGTGAATGCGCACGGCACGTCGACGATGGCCGACGTGATCGAGCTCGGCGCCGTGAAGCGCACCTTCGGTCAGGATGTCTACAGTCTGTCGATGTCGTCGACCAAGTCGGCGACCGGCCATTTGCTGGGGGCTGCCGGTGCGATCGAGGCCATCTATGCGATCAAGTCGCTGATCGATCAGGCCGTTCCGCCGACTCTCAATCTCGACGAGCCGGACGAGGGCTGCGACATCGATCTCGTTCCGAAGCAGGCCAAGCAGCGCAAGGTCCGCCACGCGTTGAGCAACTCGTTCGGCTTTGGCGGCACCAACGCGTCCCTGATCGTCGGACCCGTCTGATATCTTTCTGAGGAGCTGAGTCATGCTCAGCTACTTCCGCTGGGTTCTCTTCTTCATCGCCCTGTTCGTCACCCTGATGGGCGGTTCGATCTATGTCGGTCATGCCATCCTCACGGCCCAGGGGCCGCTTGAGCGGACCAAGAACATCGTAATCCCGCGCGGCGCGGGTCCGGCCACCATGTCCAAGCTTCTGCAGGAGGAGGGTGTCATCGCCCATCCTCGCCTGTTCCGCCTGGCCCTGATGATCGATCCCTCGCCCAAGCCCATCAAGGCGGGCGAGTACGAGGTGCCGGCCCATACCTCGATGCACGCGCTCGTGGAGCTTCTGCAGTCGGGGAAGGTCGTGCAGCGTCGCCTCACGATTCCCGAGGGCATGACGACGCCCGAAGTGCTGGAACTTGTCCGGAAGACCGAAGCGTTGACGGGTGACATCACGCTCGACGTGAAGGAGGGCGATCTCCTGCCGGAAACCTACTTCTATTCGCGCGACGACACTCGCGACGGGCTGCTCCTGCGCATGAAGGAGGCAATGGACAAGACGCTCGACGAGGCGTGGCGCAAGCGCGCCGCCGGGCTGCCGCTCGCCAACAAGCGCGAGGCGCTCATCCTGGCGTCGATGATCGAGAAGGAGACGGCGGTGCCGTCCGAACGCACCCGGGTGGCCGCGGTGTTCATCAACCGGCTGCGCCGTCGCATGAAACTCGAGAGCGATACCACCACGATCTACGGTCTGACCGAGGGCAAAGCGCCCATCGGTCGCGATCTGACGCGGGCCGACCTGCAATCGAACACCCCGTTCAACACCTATGTGATCGCGGGCCTGCCGCGCGGGCCGATCTGCAATCCCGGACGTGCTTCGATCGTCGCGGCGACCAACCCGGCGCGCGACCGGTCGCTCTTCTTCGTGGCCGACGGACAGGGCGGCCACGCCTTTGCGCTGACGTTGCCCGAGCACAATCGCAACGTCGAGCGCTGGCGCCAGATCCAGCGCGAGCGGGCGGAATCCCAGACGCAGCCGCAAGCGCCGGCGCCACAGGCGCCGCCGACCACCCGGCAGTAGATCATGCCGGCGGTCCTGCTGGCGCTTCTGGTCCTGGCGGCGATCGCGCTCGTGGCCGCCTGGTTCCTGCGAGCCAACCCGTCCTCGATGGCGCGGGTGCTGCGGGTCGTCATGGTGGTCCTGGGCGGCATAGGCGTGGGCGGGATGCTGATTTTCGGCCTGCGCTTCCTGCCTGGCCTCCTGCCGGAGCTGATGGGACTGGCGGGCGTGGTCATCACTGCGCTGATCGCGCGGGCCGTCAGGAATCGCCCGTCCGGTGGCTTCAGCTCGCCGGGAACCGGACAGCGCACCGAGGTTGGCACGGCCTTCCTCAAGGCCTGGATCGATCATGGTAGCGGCGACGTCGGCGGCACGGTGCTGGTCGGCCGATTTGCCGGGCGCACTCTCGATGCATTGACGGACGCCGAGCTCATCGACTTGCGGGCGGAATGCGCGGCCGATTCCGATTCGCTTCGTGTCCTCGAAGCCTATCTCGACCGCCGGCTCGGCGCCGACTGGCGTAACACGCAGCAGACGCCACCGCCCCGCGGCCCGCGTACCGACATGACACGTGAAGAGGCGTTGGCCGTGCTGGGGCTGGCCGAAGGGGCCAGTGTCGATGACATCCGGGCGGCGCACCGGCGACTGATCCAGCGCATGCATCCCGATGTCGGTGGAACGGCGGACCTCGCCGCGCGTATCAACCGCGCCAAGGATGTGCTGCTCGGTGGATGACCTTGCCAGAGCGCGCGCTGACATGGCATCAAACGCAGCCCGTGGGCCCTCTCGCCACGGTCCTGTCAAATCATTGATTTTAATATGCAATCCCGCCGTTCAATGAGGTCGAAAAGCATGGCGCTGCCTGTTCGTAAAGCCGTCCTGCCGGTCGCCGGTCTGGGCACCAGGTTCCTTCCCGCAACGAAGGCCATGCCGAAGGAGATGCTCACCGTCGTCGATCGCCCCCTCATTCAGTACGCGGTCGAGGAATGCCTCGCCGCCGGCATCGAGGAGTTCGTCTTCGTGTCGGGGCGCAACAAGGGCGCGCTGGAGGATCACTTCGATCACGCCTACGAGCTCGAGGCGACGCTCGAGCAGCGCAAGAAGGCGGCGGAGCTGAAGCAGACACAAGGCGCCACGATCAAGCCGGGCAACGCCATCTTCACGCGGCAGCAGAAGCCCCTTGGTCTCGGCCACGCCGTATGGTGCGCCCGTCACTGGATCGGGAGAGAGCCGTTCGCCGTCCTGCTGCCGGACGAACTGACGATCGACACACCGAGCTGCATCGGGCAGCTGGTCCAGGCGCATGAGAAGACCGGCGGCAGCGTGGTGGCCGTGATGGAAGTACCGCGCGAGCAGACGAAGAGCTACGGTATCGCAGCCGTGAAGAACGAAAAGGGCAACCTGTCGGAGATCACCGGCATGGTGGAGAAGCCCAAACCGGAAGAGGCGCCTTCCACCCTGGCGCTGATCGGCCGTTACGTTCTGCTGCCGGAAGTCTTCGATCACCTCGACCGGCACGAAGCCGGCGCCGGCGGCGAGATCCAGCTCACGGACGCCATGGCCAGGATGATCGGGCAGAGCCCGTTCCATGCGCTGCGCTATGCCGGGCAGCGCTATGATTGCGGCAGCCGCCTCGGCTTTCTCGAAGCCAATGTCGCCGTGGCCCTGCATCGGACAGATACCAGTGCAGACACGCGGGCACTTCTGACTCGTATGCTGAAAGGCTGAGTACATGCGTATAGCGATGATCGGGTCTGGCTACGTCGGTCTGGTGTCCGGGGCGTGTTTCGCTCATTTCGGGCACGACGTTTTCTGCGTCGACAAGGATGCGGGGAAGATCGACCGGCTGCTGAAGGGCGTGATGCCGATCTACGAGCCCGGTCTCGACAAGCTTGTGGCGGACAATGTGGAGGCGGGCAGGCTGCGGTTCGGGACGGACCTTGCGGCGGCGGCGGGGGATGCGGATGCGGTGTTCATCGCGGTGGGGACGCCGACGCGTCGGGGCGACGGGCATGCCGACCTGAGCTACGTCTACGCGGCGGCGGCGGAGATCGCGCGGGCGATCCGGGGCTACACGGTGGTGGTGACGAAGTCGACGGTGCCGGTGGGGACGGGGCGCGAGATCGCGCGGATCATCGGCGAGGCGCGTCCGGCCGGGGAGTTCGACGTGGCGTCGAACCCGGAGTTCCTGCGCGAGGGCGCGGCGATCGAGGACTTCATGAAGCCCGACCGTGTGGTGATCGGGGTGGAGAGCGATCGGGCGCGGGACGTGATGTCGGGGATCTACCGTCCGCTGAACCTGATCCAGACGCCGATGGTGTTCACCAACATCGAGACGGCGGAGGTGACGAAGTACGCGGGCAACGCATTCCTGGCGACGAAGATCACGTTCATCAACGAGATCGCGGACCTGTGCGAGCGGGTTGGAGCGGACGTGCACGACGTGGCGCGGGGGATCGGGCTGGACGGGCGGATCGGTCGGAAGTTCCTGCACCCGGGTCCGGGGTTCGGCGGCTCGTGCTTCCCCAAGGACACGCTGGCGCTGGCCTATACGGCGCGCGAGGCGAATGCGCCGCAGACGATCGTGGAGCAGGTGATCGAGGTGAACAACAGCCGCAAGAAGAAGATGGCGCAGAAGGTCATCGATTTCTGCGGCGGGTCGGTGGCGGGGCTGACGATCGGGGTGCTGGGTCTGACGTTCAAGCCGAACACCGACGACATGCGGGATGCGCCGTCGCTGGACATCGTGCCGGCGCTGCAGGCGGCGGGGGCGAAGGTGGTGGCGTTCGATCCCGAGGGCATGACGGAGGCAGGGCACCTGCTGAAGGACGTGACCTTTGCGAAGACGGCGCACGAGGCGGCGGCCGGGGCCGACGTTCTGGTGGTGATCACCGAATGGCACGAGTTCCGCGGCCTCGACCCGCGCCGTCTCAAGGAGACCATGCGCCAGCCGCGCATCGTCGACCTGCGAAACATCTTCGATCCCGAGGAAATGCGTTCCCTCGGTTTTGCCTACGAAGGCGTCGGCCGCCCTGGCCCGCGCTCATAGTACTTCCTGACGATCCTCTTCCGGAGTTCATTGCATGAGCCAGATGGCGCACAAGTTCGATCCGAGCATCCTGCGTGAGTACGACATCCGCGGCATCGTGGGCGCGACCGTGCACGCCGCGGATGCGCGGGCGATCGGTCGCACGCTCGGCACGCTGGTACGGCGCAAGGGCGGAAAGCGCGTGGCGCTGGGGTACGATGGCCGGCTGAGTTCTCCCGAACTGGCGGCCGCCTGCATCGAGGGCCTGACCGCGGCCGGTATCGACGTGATGGACATCGGCCTCGCGGCGACGCCGATGCTCTACTTCGCCGTCTATCACCTCGAAGCGGACGGCGGCATCCAGATCACCGGATCGCACAACCCGCCCGACTACAACGGCTTCAAGATGATGATGGGCAAGAAGTCGTTCTTCGGCGCCGACATCCAGACGCTGGGAGCGATGGCCGGCAAGGGCGACTGGGAGACGGGGCAGGGCAAGGTCGAGAAGCGACCGGTCCTCGCCGACTATGCGGCGCGGCTGCTGCGTGACGTGAAGCCCGGCAAGAAGCTCAAGGTCGCCTGGGACACCGGCAACGGCGCCGTCGGTGTCTCGATCCGCGCCGTCGTCGACAAGCTCGACGGCGAGCATTTCGTGCTGAACGAGAAGGTCGACGGGACCTTCCCGTCGCATCATCCCGATCCGACCGTGCCGAAGAACCTCGAGCAGCTCATTGCCGAGGTGAAGAAGCAGGGTTGCGACCTCGGCATCGCCTTCGATGGCGACGGCGACCGGATCGGCGCTGTCGACGGCAAAGGCCGCATCCTGTGGGGCGACCAGCTCCTGGTCCTGTGGTCGCGCGACGTGCTGAAGAGCCATCCCGGGGCCACCATCATCGCCGACGTGAAGGCGAGCCAGGTCCTGTTCGACGAGATCGCCAAGGCCGGCGGCAAGCCGATGATGTTCAAGACCGGCCATTCGCTGATCAAGAGCAAGATGGCCGAGATCGGCTCGCCGCTCGCCGGCGAGATGAGCGGCCACGTGTTCTTCGCCGATACCTTCTACGGCTTCGACGACGCGCTCTATTGCGGCCTTCGCCTGCTCAACATCGTGGCCAACGCCAAGGAGAGCCTGGCGGAGATGCGCGACGGGCTGCCGCAGCCGGTCAACACGCCCGAGCTTCGCTTCGACTGCCCGGACGACCAGAAGTTCGGGGTCGTCGAGAAGGTCAAGGCCAAGCTGCAGAAGGATGGCGCCAAGTTCTCCGACATCGACGGCGTGAGGGTCAGCACCAAGGACGGATGGTGGCTGCTGCGGGCGTCCAACACCCAGCCCGTGCTGGTGGCGCGTTGCGAGGCGGCAGACGAAGCCGGTCTCGAGCGGCTCATGACTGACCTCAAGACCGCCCTGGCGGCATGCGGCGTGGAGCTTCCGGACGATGCCTCGTCCGGCCACCACTGATGCGCTTCTTCTTCTATGGCACGTTGCTCGATCGGGACGTGACGGCCCTGGTCCTGGGACGGCGGCTGCCGCCTCAGGCCTATACCGAAGCACGCCTGCCTGGACATGCGCGGCGGCGGGTGCAGGGCGCGACCTATCCCATCGTCATCGCCGATCCGTGCGGCGAGGTGCCGGGCGCGATCGTGGGAGGTCTCAGCGTCCGTGACGTCGCGCACCTCGCAGCCTACGAGGGCCCGGGCTATAGGGTCGTGTCGCTCAGGGTGAAGGTGCGGGGCAGGATGACCGACGTGTCGGTTTTTGAGCCCATCCAGTCGCGGCTAAAGCCCAGCCGGGAATTGTGGGACCTGACGCTCTGGCAGCGTCGTCACAAACGATCGTTCGTAGACCGGCTCAGGCGAGCCCTCAGCGGGCACCCGGCGTATTCCAGGCGGTGACCTGCAGCGCCGAGCAGTAGACTTTCCGCTTCTCGAGGCGCTTGCAGCCTTCGACGGCCTGATTCTGCGACAGGTTGATGAGCCGCGCGCGATGGAATACGCGGTTTGCCATCTGTATCTCGTCGACAATCGCCGAAGCCGAGCGCGCGTCCGGCAAAGCCGCGGTCGCGCGCTCGAGGGCCGCCTGGGCGGCCTGCGGTTCGCTGAACGAACCGACCTGGATCACCCAGCTTCCGAGAGCGGGCATGTCCGAAGAAGCGGAAGGCGCAGCCGGAGGGACGGCTGCAAAGGCTGCCGGGGCAGCCGGTGTTGCCGGCGCGGGCGGAACGAAGCCTGCATACTTGGGGCTGACCTGCTTCGACGGGGTGGCCGGCGGGCGATAGGCCTCCGCGAAGCTGGCGCCGGGATCGAACTGCGCGGCCGTGTAACGGGCCGACGGCGGCTTGCGCACGGACGTCCAGGGCGAGAGCTGCATAGCCGACGCCAGTGTGAAGCTACGATCCATCAGGGCAGCCATCGTGCGGTCTCGCTGGGCAGCGCTGGTGCCACCCATGACGACACCGATCAGGCGGCGGTTGTCGCGTACAGCCGACATCACGAGATTGAAACCCGAGGCGTTCGTGTAGCCGGTCTTCAACCCGTCGGCGCCGTCGTAGTTGCCCAGCATGCGATTGTGATTGGTCAGGACGCGCCCGCGGTAGCTGTAGCTCTGCGCCGAGAAGATCGCATAGTAATGGGGGTAGTCGCGCATCAGCGCATTGGCGAGCTTGGCGAGATCGCGGGCCGTGGTGACTTGCTCGCTGTTCGGCAGGCCCGACGCATTACGGAACACTGTCGAACTCATGCCGAGCTGGCGGGCCTTCTGGGTCATCACGCGGGCGAAAGCCTCCTCGCTCCCCGCGAGACCCTCGGCCAGAAGGACGGCCGCGTCGTTGGCCGAGCGCGTGACCAGCGCCATCGTGGCGTCGCGCACATTCACGGTGCCACCCGGAGTCATGCCCATCTTGGTGGGCGGCGCGTTCAGGGCATTGGCCGATACCGGAAGCCCGTCGCCGAGCGACAGCCGGCCCGAATCCAAGGCCGAGAAGGTGAGGTAGATCGTCATCAGCTTGGTGATCGAGGCCGGATGACGAAGATCGTCGGCATGATCGGCGGCCAGTTCGCGGCCGCTGGTCGCGTCGACGATCAGGTAGGCGTCCTTGGCGGTAACGGCCGGATTGGCGACCCAGGATGAGGAAGTGCTGCGTGCGGAGGCCTTGGCGCGGGCCTTGGCGGGCGGCGCGGCGCGCTTGACCGACTTCGCCTTGGTCTGGGCGTCAACCGGCGATGGCGCGAGCGAGGCACCCAGAAATAGAATGCTGACAGCCAGCCAGGAAAAGCCGACCGCAATTCGCCTGAGGGGAAATATCATTGCGAATACGCCACACGCGAAATCTGATTCTTGTGCTCATCCAATAGGTTATGAGCTGTTGCTCGAACTTTACTAAAGTTTGGGGACCGGTGCAACTTTGGTCCTGCCGTCCTGCTGCCCTAGTTGGTTCGGATTATGCTTGGTTCGCATTGGGAGGCTTGATGAGGGCGTTATTGCTGGCCTTGGCAGCCCTGGGTGTATTCACGGCGGCGCCCACGATGGCGCAGCGGCCCGACCGCAACGTCGAACTCCCGGTCGTGCGCAGTTTCCACTGGTTCGACTTCGTCGCCGCCAATGACATCAGGGATGCTTGCGTGCCGGGCGGCCGGAGCCGTCTCAGGCTTGTCTACAACGCTCTCTGGGAGGAGCAGGTTCGGGCCTACGAGATCTTCCTTCAGCCAGACGGTGTGGCCGGCCTGAACATCGGCGTGCTGGAGGGGCAGGGGTATGCCACGCCGGGCATCACCAACATGCTGATCTCGAACCCGAGGGACATATTCGCACCCTGGAGCATGAAGGGCGGCCAACGCATCCTGACCGTGGACGAAACCCGGGAACTCATCGGGCTGCTGGAAGAGAGCCGCGCCTTTGGCCCGCCGCGGGACGGAATGCGCCTGCCCGACAACGATTTCTGGTGGACGGTCGCCTCGTGCCGCAATGGCGTCTGGGGATTCCAAGCCTATCATTATCCGACCGACGGCTTCGTGAATGTGAAGTTCTCTGCCAGGCTGTTCTCGTGGGACAAGGTGCCGATACCGGTCAATCCGCCCCGCAAGCTGGAGCCAGCGGAATTTCGCCGCGACTGGAACGCTCCGCTTCAGCGCGCCCGCGCCGACCGCTGGATGCTGGTCGTGGGAAAGGATGGTCTTCGGCCGAGGTAGCGGAACCCGTAACGCTACCTATATAATTCAGATGTGTATTGTTCTTGGAGCGTGACGACGACGATGGACTTTCTGCGCAACGCAGGCGAATGGCGGCTCGGCGGGGCGGGCGAACCTCCCCAGCAGCCGCCCGGTGGACCGCCCCAACAGCCGCCGCGTCGAGATGACGGCGAGGGCGGAGACGACGGCCGCACCGGCGCGCTCACGCTCACGCGCACCCGCACGAAGAAGCCGTCGATGTACAAGGTGTTGATGCTGAACGACGATTACACCCCGATGGAATTCGTGGTCGATGTTCTGCAGAACATCTTCCAGAAGAATCGGGAAGAGGCGACCGAGGTCATGCTCCATGTCCATCAGAAGGGCGTGGGGGTCTGTGGTGTCTATACCTACGAAATCGCCGAGACGAAGGTGACGCAAACGGTGGATTACGCCCGCAAGAACCAGCACCCTCTCCAGTGCACGTTGGAGAAAGAGTAACGACGACCGAGTGTAGTTCGTTTTTCCTGTCGAGGTGTTTCGATGTCCATGCTGTCCAAGAACCTCGAGAAGTCCCTGCATCGCGCCTTCGGACTTGCAGGTGAACGTCGCCACGAATACGCGACGCTGGAGCACCTGCTGCTGGCGATGACGGAGGACGACGACGCAATACCCGTCCTCAAGTCGTGCGGCGTCGATCTCGATCGACTGCGCCACGACCTCGAAACCTTCGTCGACAATCGCCTCAAGGGCATCATCACGCAGAACCCGAGCGAACCGCTCCCGACCGCGGGCTTCCAGCGCGTCGTCCAGCGCGCCGCGGTGCACGTGCAGTCGTCAGGGCGCAACGAGGTGACCGGCGCCAACGTGCTGGTGGCGCTCTTCTCCGAGCGCGACAGTCACGCCGTCTCGTTCCTCGAGAACCAGGGCATGACGCGTCTCGACGCGGTCGACTACATCAGCCACGGCAAGGCGAAGGTGCCGGGCCGGTCCCGCGCGCGCCGCGTCACCGGCTCCGAGGAGGAGGCCGGTGGTGAAAACCCGGCCAAGCAGGGCAACGAAGCGTTGGCGGCCTACTGTGTCGATCTCAACCAGAAGGCCCGGGATGGTCGCGTCGATCCGCTGATCGGCCGCGAGTATGAGGTCGAGCGCACCATCCAGGTCCTGTGCCGCCGTACCAAGAACAACCCGCTCTATGTCGGGGAGCCGGGTGTCGGCAAGACGGCGATCGCCGAGGGGCTTGCCCGTAAGATCGTCGACGGCGAGGTGCCGGAGGTCCTGACGGAAGCGATCATCTACTCGCTCGACATGGGCGCGCTGCTGGCCGGCACGCGCTATCGCGGCGACTTCGAGGAGCGGCTCAAGGCGGTCCTGGGTGAACTCAAGAAGAAGCCGAACTCGGTGCTCTTCATCGACGAAATCCATACGATCATCGGCGCCGGCGCTACTTCCGGCGGCTCGATGGACGCGTCGAACCTGCTGAAGCCCTCGTTGCAGTCGGGCGAACTGCGCTGCATCGGCTCGACGACCTACAAGGAATACCGCAACTACTTCGAGAAGGATCGCGCACTGGTCCGCCGCTTCCAGAAGATCGACGTGCCGGAGCCCACGATCAGTGACGCCGTCGAGATCATGCGCGGCCTCAAGCCGGTCTACGAGAAGCACCATCACGTGAGCTTCACCGACGACGCCATCAAGGCGGCGGTCGAGCTGTCGGCGCGCTACATCCACGACCGCAAGCTGCCGGACAAGGCGATCGACGTGATCGACGAGGTCGGCGCGGCCCAGATGCTGGTGGCGCCCGACAAGCGCAAGACGATGATCGAGGTGTCCGACATCGAGGACATCGTGGCCAAGATCGCCCGCATTCCGCCGAAGGCCGTGTCCAAGGACGACACTGCGCTGCTGCGGACCATCGACCGCGATCTCAAGACGGTCGTGTTCGGCCAGGATCATGCGATCGACCAGCTCGCCGCCTCGATCAAGCTCGCCCGCGCGGGTCTGCGTTCGCCGGAGAAGCCGATCGGCAGCTACCTGCTGGCCGGCCCGACCGGCGTCGGCAAGACCGAGGTGACGCGCCAGCTCGCGCGCCTGCTCGGTCTCGAGGTCATCCGCTTCGACATGTCGGAGTACATGGAGCGGCACAGCGTCTCGCGCCTGATCGGCGCTCCGCCGGGCTATGTCGGCTTCGACCAGGGCGGCCTGCTCACCGACAAGGTGAACCAGCATCCGCATTGCGTGGTGCTGTTCGACGAGATCGAGAAGGCGCATCCGGACGTCTTCAACGTCCTGCTGCAGGTAATGGATTACGGCAAGCTGACCGACCATAACGGCCGGACGGTCGACTTCCGCAACGTCATCCTCTGCATGACGACCAATGCCGGCGCGGCCGACATTGCCAAGCCCGCGCTGGGTTTCGGTCGCGAGCAGCGGCACGACGAGGACAACGAGGCGATCAACCGTATGTTCGCCCCCGAGTTCCGGAACCGGCTGGACGCGATCATCAAGTTCGCCAGTCTCGGACCGGAGTCGATGGGCAAGGTCGTCGACAAGTTCGTGGCTGAACTCGAGGTCCAGCTCGCCGACCGCAAGGTCTTCATCGAGCTGACCGACGGGGCGCGCCGCTGGCTGGCGGAGAAGGGTTACGACAAGCTGTTCGGCGCCCGTCCGCTCGCCCGCGTGATCCAGGAATACGTGAAGAAGCCGCTGGCCGAGGAGGTGCTGTTCGGCAAGCTCTCGGACGGCGGCACCGTGCGTGTCGATGTCGACGCGCCGGGCGAGGCCGGCAAGCTCGTCTTCACCTTCCTGCCGCCTGAGCGCGGCGCGCTGCCGCCGGCCAGCCAGGAACCGGTGCTCGCCGAATAGTGAGCGCCTTCAAGCCTCTCTGGATCGCCTTTCGCGCCGCGGTGCTCGCCACCGCGGTGTTCTGGGTGGTCCTGTTCATCATCGAAAAAATCGGTTGGCAGGCTCCGCTCGGGCTCACCGAGCAGCTCGTCTTCTTCGTCGTATTCTTCTTCGGCGTCCTGATGGCCAAGTAGGCCGTCAGCCCTCGTTTTCCTTCCGGAACGGCGAGTACTGCATCAGCCCGTCGATCTCCTGTTGCACCGCGGGCCGCTCGCGCGTGAGGTAATCGTCGACGGCGCGGCGGAAGTTCGGATCGACGATCCAGTGGGCGGAGTAGGTCGGCACCGGCAGATAACCGCGCTGGATCTTGTGGTCGCCCTGCGCTCCCGCCTCGACCCGAGCCAGGCCGTGGGCGATCGCATAGTCGATGGCCTGGTAGTAGCAGGCCTCGAAATGCAGGAAGGCGTGGCTTTCGAGGCAGCCCCAGTAGCGTCCATAGAGCGTGTCATCGCCCTTGAGATTGAGGGCACCGCCGACCGGCCGGCCATCGGCCTCGGCCAGGACGAGCACGACCTTGTCGGCCATGGTCGCGCCCAGGATGTCGAAGAAGGACCGCGTAAGGTAGGGCGTGCCCCACTTGCGGCCGCCGGTATCCATGTAGAAGGCAAAGAAGGCATCCCAGTGCTCGGGCCGGATATCATCCCCGCTCAGCGTGTGGATGACGAGGCCTTCGCGCCGCACGGCCTCGCGCTCCTTGCGGATCGCCTTGCGCTTGCGCGAGGCGAGGGCGCCCAGGAAATCGTCGAAGGTCCGGTAGCCGTCATTGCTCCAGTGATATTGCTGCCCGAGCCGCAGCAGCCAGCCGCGTTCGCCGAAGCGCTTCCACTCCTCTGCGGTGCAGAAGGTGGCGTGGACCGAACTGATGTTGTTGTCGTCGGCGATCTTGGCCAGCATGTCGATCAGGGCGTCGCGCACGGCGTCGGCCATCGGGCCGGGGCGGGCGAAAAGGCGTGGCCCCGGGACCGGTGTGAACGGCACGGCGACCTGGAGCTTCGGATAGTAGCGACCACCCGCGCGCTCCAGCGCCTGCGCCCACCCATGGTCGAACACATACTCGCCCTGCGAATGGCTCTTCATGTAGAGCGGTGCGGCGCCCTGGAGCGTTCCATCGTCCGATTCGGCCAGCAGATACTGCGGTTGCCAGCCGGTGCGCCGGCCCACCGACTTCGAGTCTTCCAGCGCCTTCAGGAAGCGGTAGCTGAGGAAGGGGCTGCCGGCCGAGCCCGGGCCGAGCGCGCAGGCATCCCACTGGGCGGCGTCGACCGCTGCAAGCGAATCGACGATGCGCAGACCGACAGTCGAGGCATCATCCGGCATGAGGCCAGCATAGCGCGAATCGTGCCAGCGCGATGGCCAATCGGTGCTCCTGATTCTACTCGGCAGGCTTGTGGTCGCGCGCCACCTCGTCGGCCGAGCGGCTGAACCGGCGGGTCGCCCACAGGCTGAGGCGGTCGATATAGACGAGCACAACGGGGACGACGACCAGGGTGAGCAGCGTCGAGCTGATCAGGCCGCCGATCACGGCGTGGGCCATCGGCGCCCGCTGGGTGGCGCCTTCGCCGAGGCCGAGCGCCAGCGGCAGCATGCCGAACACCATGGCGAGCGTGGTCATCAGGATGGGGCGCAGCCGGATCGAGCCGGCCTCGAGCAGGGCCTCGTTGACCGGCGTGCCGCGGGCGCGGGACTGATTGAAGAAGTCGACCAGCAGGATGGCGTTCTTGGTGACGAGGCCCATCAACATGATGAAGCCGATCGCCGAGAAGATGTTCAGCGTCGTGCCGGCGACCAGGAGGCCGAGGAACACGCCGATCAGCGACATCGGCAACGACATCATGATGGCGATCGGCTGCAGGAAGCTGCCGAACTGGGAGGCCAGGATCAGGTAGATCAGGATGACCGCCATCAGGAGCGCCTGGCCGGCATAGGCGGCACTCTCCGCTATGTCCTTGGTCGAGCCGCCGAACACGAAGCGGTAACCGGGCGGCAGCTTGATCTCGGTCAGGATCTGCTGCAGGTCGCTCGAAACCTCGCCGGCCGAGCGGCCGTAGACGTTGGCGGTGATCTGGACCTCGCGGTTGAGGTCGCGGCGGTTGATCTGCGAGGCGCCGACGTCGGTCACGACATCGGCGATCTGCGCGATATGGACCATGCGCGGCAGGCCGTTGGGCTCGGTGCCCGCGGTGAACCAGACCCTGTGCAGATCGGCGATGCCGGTGCGGTCGTCGGTCGGCAGGCGGACCATGACCATGTAATTCTCGCCGTCGGGCGCCCGCCACAGGCTGGTCTCGTCGCCCGCGAACAGAGGCCGCAGGGACTGGGCGACCGCGGCGGTTCCCAGGCCGAGATCCGAAGCCGCGTCGCGGCGCAGGCGGACGGACAGGATCGGCTTGGCGGCCTTGAGGTTGCGGTCGAGATCGACCACGCCGCGGATGCCGGCGGCGCGCTTCATCACGTCCTGCGAGATCGTGTCGAGCAGGTTGGTGTCGGGTCCCTGCAGCGAAAGCTGGAGCTGCTTCTGGACGCCGCCGCCGGGTCCGCCGGGAATGTTGATGGAAACCAGGATACCCGGGATGCTGGCCAGCCGCTCGCGGATCGGCTGGGCGAGCTGCTCGGGCGAGCGCTTGCGATCCTTCAGCGGCTTCAGCTTGAGATAGAGGCTCGCCTGATTCTTGCCGTTGGCGTAGCCGGTGTTGACCGTGCCGTAGGTGTAGTCGATCTCGGGAAACTCGCGCAGCGCGGCATCGACCTGCCGCATCTTGGCCTCGGTGTATTCCAGCGACGAGCCGACCGGCGTCTCGATGCTGACGACCTGCTCGCCGAGATCCGCCTGGGGGACGAATTCGAAGCCGATGTACTTCGGCAGCGCGAAGCTGCCCACGAAGGTCGCGAGCGCGATCAGCAGGGTGATCTTGGGCCAGCGCAGCGCCCAGGCGAGCACGACTCGATAGACGCCGTTGGCCTTTTCCTGGGTGCTGTTGACGATTCGGGCGAAGCGGCCGTTACCATGCGCCTGCGGGTCGTACCAGACCGACGACAGCATCGGATCGAGCGTGAAGGATACGAACAGGGAGATGAGGACGGCGGCCGACACCATGACGCCGAACTGGAAGAAGAAGCGGCCGATGATGCCGCCCATGAAGGCGACGGGCAGGAATACCGCCACGATGCAGAAGGTGGTGGCGAGCACGGCCAGGCCGATCTCGTTGGTGCCGTCGATCGCGGCCTGGCGGTGGGTCTTGCCGAAGCCGATATGGCGCATGATGTTCTCGCGCACCACGATCGCATCGTCGATCAGGATGCCGACCGCCAGGCTGAGCGCCATCAGGGTCAGCACGTTCAGGGTGAAGCCGAACGCGGCCATCACCATGAAGGCGCCGAACACCGAGATTGGCAGCGCGAGACCGGTGATCACGGTGCTGCGCCAGGAATGCAGGAACAGGAAGACGATGGCGATGGTGAGCAGGCCACCCTCGACCATGGTCTGCTGGACGTTGTTGACCGAATTCTGGATGCCGCGCGAGCTATCTCGCACGATTTCCAGTTTTACATCGGCGGGCAGGGAGGCCTGCAACTCGGCAACGGTGCGGCGGACACCGCGGGCCACCTCGATCGTATTGGAGCCCTGTGTCTTCACGACGTCGATGGCGAGCGCTCGTTCGCCGTTCAGGGTGGCGACGTTTTCCAGCTCCTGCTGGCCGTCGACCACGGTGGCGACCTGGCGGAGATAGACGGGCGCCTGGCCGCGGCGGGCCACGATCAGGTCGGCGAAGTCGCCCGGATCGACGACGCGGCCGGTGACCTCGATCACGCGATCGTCGTTGCCGCGCTGGACGTTGCCGGCGGGAAAGTTCTGATTCTCGTCCTTGATCGCCCGCATGATGTCGTTCACGCCGACGCGGAGCGCGTGCATGCGGCCAGGATCGAGTTCGATGTTGATCTGCCGCTTCAGCCCGCCGGCGATGGTGGCGCGACCGACGTCGCGGACGGTCTGCAGGCGCTTGATGATGATCTGGTCGGCGAGGGTCGTGAGGTCGCGTACCGAGCGGACATCGGAGCGCACCGCGATCGAGACGATGGGCTGGTCGTCGGGATTGAACCGCTGGATCAGCGGCTCCTTGATCTCCGGCCGGAAGGAGGCCCGGACCATCTGGACCTTCTCGCGGACGTCCTGCATGGCGACGGCGGAGGGGACCGACAGTTCGAACTCGGCGATGACGATCGACCTGCCCTCGAGGGAGCGCGAGGTGAGCGTCTTGAGGCCGGCGATGGCGTTGACCGATTCCTCGATCTTGCGGCTGATCTCGCTCTCGACCGTCTCCGGCGACGCGCCCGGATAGTCGGTCGTGACCACGACGATCGGAAAGTCGACGTTGGGGAACTGGTCGATGCCGAGCTGGCGATAGGAGAACAGGCCCATCACCAGCAACGCCACCATCATCATGGTGGCGAAGACCGGATTGTCGACCGCGATCTGGGTGAGCTTCACGGCCTTGTCTCCTAGCGGGTCTCGAGGATCTTGACCTTCTGTCCGGCATGCAGGCCGGGCAGGGGGGCGGAGACCACGGTCATGCCGGATTCCAGACCCTTAACCTCGACCAGTTCGCCGCGCGACCAGGTGCGGACGGCGCCCACCGGCTTGCGCACGAGTATGCCGTTCTCGACGATCAGCACGTAGTCGCCCTGGTCGTCCTTGCGCATCGCCGAGGACGGCACGGCCAGGGCATGACCCTTCTCCGCCACGGTGACGGTGCCCGTACCGAACAGGCCGCCGCGCAGCGCCTCGTGGCGGTCGACGATCTCGACATAGACCGGGATCGAGCGCGAGCCCGGCTGCGTGGTCGGACTGATACGCGTGATCTTGCCGCTGAAGACGCGATCGCCGAAGCCTTCGAGATTGACCTGGGCTGTCTGGCCCACCTTCATGCGGATGACGTCGGCGGCCGGCATCTGCGCCGCGATCTCGACGTGGCTGGTGTCGAGAAGGGCGAGGATCTTGCCGTCGATCGGCAGCGACTCGCCCTGATTGGCGATGCGCTCGCCCACGACGCCGTCGAAGGGCGCTTTGACCTCGGCATCGGCAAGGTTCTTGCGCGCGACATCGAGCTGGGCCTCCGCAACGGCCACCATGGAGGCACGATTCTCGGCTGTCGCGCGCGCCTGGTCGGCGGCCGACTGCGAGACGATGTTGCGGTTCGCCAGCGTCTCCTTGTCTGAGCGGTCACGGGCGGTCCAGCGCGCGTCGGCCCGCGCGGCCTCGAGGGCGGACTGCCGCTCGTTCATCTTGGCCTGCAACTCGGTCGTTTCGAAGCGCGCGAGCACCTGGCCTTCGGTGACACGGTCACCTTCGCGGACGAGCACCTCGGCCAGGCGGCCGGAAACGCGGCCCTTCACGATGGTCTGGTCGATCGGCTGGGTGGTGCCGGTGAAGCGCACCACATCGACCAGGCCGCGCGGCTTGATCGTGTGGACCTCTGCCGGGATCAGTTCCAGGGGACGGTCGGCAGCCTTGGTGGCGACCGGGCCGTTGCCGGCCGCCGCTGTCCCCTTGCCGTTCTTCCACGCAAATGCGCCGCCTCCCAGAACGACAGCGGCGCCGACGATGGCGATGACGAACTTGGTGCTGGTCTTCATGGCCGTAGCCCTTTGAGAACGAAGTCGAGATAGGCGGTATAGAATTGGTCGCCGTCGACTTTTCCGGGGTCGAACGGAGCGAGCGAACGCTTCCACACCGAGAACATGGCAAGCGGCTGCAGGATGATGATGGCGGTGGTTTCGAGGTCGGGGAGGGGCCGGAATTCGCCGCTCTCTACGCCGCGGCGCAAGGTACGGATGAAGAGGTCGCGGCCTCGCACGTCGAAGTGCGTGCAGTAGAACTTGGCGACGTCGGGGAAGTTGCCGGCCTCGGCCAGGATCAGCTTCACCACGCCACCGGCCGGCGTCTCCTCGAAGGCGCGGAAGCCGTCGACCAGCGCGCAGAGGAGTTCCTCGCTGCTGCCCTCGAAGTGGTCGATCACATCATTGGCCGCCGCCAGAGGGCCGGCAATGGCCTCGGAGATCACCGCCTTGAACAGCTCTTCCTTGTTCTTGAAGTAGAGGTAAGGGAGCCCTTTGCTGACCGACGCCTCTTTGGCAACGTCCTCGAGCTTGGTCGCGGCGAATCCCCGGGTGACGAAGAGTTCAAGGGCTGCGCGGGCGATTTCCGACGCCCGATCCTCTGGCCGCCGTACGCGGGTCGAGGTGGCCGCACCGCTATTGACTGACCGGTCAGTATTCATCTCCGGCATGTAGGGCGAAACCGCACCCGGTTCAAGCCGGAAAGAAAAAAGTCCGGCAGACCGAAGTCGCCGGACGCTTTGACTAGTTTCGCCTTCCCGCTTCCCAAACGAAAGCGTCGGAACGGCTTCAGGCTCGTCTTCTATTTAGGGGGCTTCCGGTGGGGCCCTGAGAGAGGGCACCCACGCGGAAGCCGAAAGGCGTTGTTAGAGGGGTCAAAGTCGCCTTTGACCTCCGCCCTTTCCTAATTACTGCTTCTTCTTCTTTACAGCCTTCTTCTTCGCAACTTTCTTCTTAGCAGCCATAACTGTCTCCTATGGTTAGCTATAGGGTCCCCAACCGCGAGGCCCCGGGGGTACGCCGGTACGCTACGCCACGCATGCTCAACTGCAGCCGGTGGTCCCGCCGCAGGTCGTGCATTTGAGGCACGTCCCGTTGCGGACCATGGTGAAGTTGCCGCATTCCGGACACGCATCCCCCTCGAAGCCCTTGAGCCTGGCCTCGACGGCCAGTCCCAGGGGTGAGGAGGGTGCCTCTCCGAGCGCGACGCTGACGACGGCCGCCTTGGCGATGGGCGCCGAAGCGACGGCTGGTCCGTCCGTCAGTCCGTTGGGCAGGGCGGCACCGGCGAACGCCTCATCGGCGATCGCGGCATTGCCGGCAGTCCTGCCATTCATCACGTAAAGATTGCTGCGCACGTAGCCCACGCTGGCGATGCGGCTCACCGCAGCGGCTGCCGCCTCGGCGGCATTCGTACCGTGCGAGGGCAGTTCGCCCTGAACCTCGCCGCGGCCGACGCCGTCGGGGCGGAGGTCCGCCTGCTCGACGTGGCTGAGGTCGTTGCGTCCCAGATAGGAGATCGCGAGTTCGCGGAAGATATAGTCGAGCACCGACGTCGACATCTTGATGGCGTCGTTGCCCTCCACCAGGCCGGACGGCTCGAAGCGAGTGAAGGTGTAGGCCTCGACGAATTCCTCAAGCGGCACGCCGTACTGCAGCCCGATCGAGATCGCGATGGCGAAGTTGTTCATCAGGCTGCGGAACGCCGCGCCTTCCTTGTGCATGTCGACGAAAATCTCGCCGACACGGCCATCCTCGTACTCGCCGGTCCTCAGATAGACCTTGTGGCCGCCCACGACGGCCTTCTGCGTGTAGCCCTTGCGACGCTGCGGCAGACGCTCGCGGCCGGCTCTGACTTCGCGTTCGACGATGCGCTCCACGATCCGTTCGGCGATGACCGGTACACGCGCGGCCGGCGACAGGTCAGCGAGATCGTCGTTGGCGGCGACGTCGTCGCCCAAAGCCATCGCGGAAAGCGGCTGCGACAGTTTGGATCCATCCCGATAGAGGGCGTTCGCTTTCAATCCGAGCTTCCAGGAGGTCTCATAGGCCTTGCGGCAATCCTCAACCGTCGCTGCGTTGGGCATGTTGATGGTTTTGGAGATGGCGCCCGATACGAAGGGTTGTGCTGCAGCCATCATGCGTATGTGACTCTCCGCAGACAAGAAGCGTGTGCCATCTCGTCCACAGGGATTCGCACAATCGAACACGGAAAGATGTTCGCTCCTGAGATCGCGGGCGCCTTCGACGCTCATCGTACCGCAGGCATGGATGTTCGCTGCTGCGATGTCACTGCGCGAGAAGCCGAGGCGCGAGAGGATGTCGAGCTTCGGATCGGACAGCGTTTCGTCGTCGAGGCCGAGCGCCTCGCGGCAGAAAGCGTCGCCCAAGGTGTAGCGGGAGAAGGCGAAGCGGATGTCGAAGGCGGTGACGATCGCCTGGTCGATCCGCTTCAGGGTCGCGGCGTCGAAGCCGCGCGCCGACAGGCTCTCGTGGTTGATGGCGGGCGCCGCGGCCAGCGAGCCGTGGCCCACGGCATGGTCGACGATGCGCGTGATCACGGCCTCGTCGTAACCCAGCGTCCGCAGTGCCAGCGGGACGGTCTGGTTGATGATCTTGAAGTAGCCGCCGCCGGCCAGCTTCTTGAACTTCACCAGCGCGAAGTCGGGCTCGATGCCGGTGGTGTCGCAATCCATCACCAGCCCGATCGTGCCGGTGGGGGCGATGACGGAGACCTGGGCGTTGCGATAGCCATGCTGTTCGCCCAGTTGCAGCGCGCGGTCCCAGGCCCGGCGGGCGGCGGCAACGAGCCGGCCGTCCCTGCAATTGGCCGCGTCGAGAGCCTGCGGCGCGATGGACAGGCTTTCATAGGGGGCCTGCGCACCGTGCGCTGTCCGGCGATGGTTGCGGATGACCCGCAGCATGGGTTCGCGATTGGCTTCGAAGCCGGGGAAGGCGCCCATCAGGCCCGCCATCTCCGCCGAGGTGGCGTAGGCAGTACCGGTCATGATTGCCGTGACGGCGCCGGCGATGGCCCTGCCCCTGGCGCTGTCGTAGCCCAGGCCCGACGCCATCAGAAGGGCGCCGAGATTGGCGTAGCCCAGCCCCAAGGTGCGGTAGCGGTACGAAAGCTCGGCGATGCGGCGCGACGGGTACTGCGCCATCATCACTGAGATTTCGAGGACCACGGTCCACAAGCGGCTTGCATGCTCCAGCGCGTCGACATCGATCGAGCCGTCCTCGCGCCGGAACCGCATGAGGTTCAACGAGGCGAGATTGCACGCCGTGTCGTCGAGGAACATGTACTCCGAGCACGGATTCGAGGCGTTGATGCGTCCCGACGCCGGGCAGGTGTGCCAGTCGTTGATCGTGGTGTCGAACTGTACGCCGGGATCGGCCGAATGCCAGGCGGCCTCGGCGATCTGATCCCACAGAAGGCGGGCACCGATCGTGCGGGTCACCTTGCCGGTCGTACGCGCGGTCAGCGCCCACGGCTGGTCTTCCTCGACCGCGCGCAGGAACGCATCGCTGACGCGCACCGAGTTGTTGGCGTTCTGGCCGGAGACCGAGGCATAGGCCTCCGATTCCCAATCCGTGTCGAACGCCGGGAATTCGATGTGCCGATACCCCTGACGCGCGAACTGGATGACCCGCTGGATGTAGTTCTCCGGCAGCTCGGCCTGCCGGGCCGCAACGATCTCGCGCCGCAGCGTCGGATTCTGCCGCGGATCGAACGCGGCTTCGTCCTCGCCGCCCTCGAGGCAGGCCTGCATGACGGCGTTCAAATGGCGGCTGGCGAGGCGGGAGCCGGCGACCAGGGCGGCCACCTTCTGCTCCTCGAGCATCTTCCAGGAGATGAAATCCTCGATATCAGGATGGTCTATGTCGACCGTCACCATCTTCGCTGCGCGACGCGTCGTGCCTCCTGATTTGATCGCGCCGGCCGCTCGGTCACCGATCTTGAGGAACGACATCAGTCCCGATGACGCACCGCCGCCGGAGAGCTGCTCGTTCTCGCCGCGCACGCGCGAGAAGTTGGAGCCGGTGCCGGAGCCGTACTTGAAGAGACGGGCCTCGCGGATCCACAGATCCATGATGCCGCCTTCGTTCACCAGATCGTCGGCGACGCTCTGGATGAAGCAGGCGTGTGGCTGCGGCCGCTCATAGGCAGAGGCAGACGGATAGGCTCGGCCATCGAGATGATCGACGAACCAGTGGCCCTGTCCGGGGCCGTCAATTCCGTACGCCCAGTGCAGTCCGGTATTGAACCATTGCGGCGAGTTCGGCGCGCAGATCTGCGCCGCGAGCATGAAGCACTGCTCGTCGTAGAAAGAGCGGGCGTCCTCCTCGCTGTCGAAGTAGCCGCCCTTCCAGCCCCAATAGGTCCACGCGCCGGCCATGCGATGAAAAACCTGGCGTGCGCTGGTTTCGCTGCCGAAGCGATCGGCTTCCGGCATTGCGGCCAGAGCGACCTCGTCGGGGATCGACCGCCATAGCCATTCGGGCATGTCGGCTTCGGCGACGCGGATCATGCGCGCAGGAACGCCGGCGCGACGGAAATACTTCTGGGCGAGGACGTCGGAAGCGACCTGGGACCAGTCGGCCGGTACGTCGATGTTCTTCAACCGGAAAACGATCGAGCCGTCCGGATTGCGGATTTCGGAGTCGGCAACACGAAAGGCCACTCCCGCGAATGGCGATTTTCCTACTTGCGTATACCGACGCTCGAAGCGCATCGACGATCCCCCGTGCCCGATCCCGTGAATTTCGTCCCTGTCTCGGGGGGCGTTCGATACAAGATCGAACACGCACATATGGGCACGAGAGGATAGTAAATTACAAAATCTTGTGCGTGCAACTATATTTTGTAGACCAGGGTGTTGATGATACTAGATGATGCAAGATCGCAACAGTTTGCGGATTCGCATCCTTAACATGCCACTGGTTGACTCGAATCGAGACTGGTTCGCGTCGCGTTGCACGCATTGAAGCGCCCGCGTACAAGCGCGCATTACCCTACGAAGTGGTTGGTTCATGATCATCGGCACCTGGCTCTTCACGAAGATGCGCGGCGAACTCGTCGGCACGGATGCGGAAGGAAACCGCTACTTTCAGGACAGGCGCCTCGTCCCTGGAATGCGGCGCAAGCGTTGGGTCATGTACAACGGCGTCGCCGAGGCATCGCGAGTTCCTCCCGAATGGCATGGTTGGCTGCATTACACGCTCGCCGAACCGCCGCCCGTCGGCGGCGTACCGCGCAAGCCGTGGCAGAAGGAACATCTTCCCAATCTCACGGGAACCGATCATGCCTACAGGCCTCCGGGCCATGCGCTGTCGGAAGGCGAGAAGCCGAAGCCGGTTTACGAGGCCTGGCGGCCAGGCTGACGCGGCAGGCAGCGAGCAGAGGGCATGAGCGTGGGCCGTAACGTTGTCGAGACGATCGTGGGCGCGCTGGTGCTGGTGGTGGCCGGCGCCTTCGTCGTCTATGCCTTTTCCAAATCCGACCGCGCCGGGCCGGATGGCTACGAGCTCGTCGCCCGGTTTGGGCGCATCGACGGGCTGAAGCGTGGTGCGGACGTGACCTTGAGCGGCGTGAAGGTCGGCAGCGTCACCTCGTTCAGCCTGGATCCGAAGACCTATCAGGCCGTCGTGCGCCTCGGTATCGCATCGAACGTAAATCTGCCGGCGGACACGCACGCCAAGATCGTGAGCGAGTCGCTGCTGGGCGGCATGGTGGTCGTGCTCGAGCCCGGGGGCGACAAGACGATGCTGAAGAGCGGCGGGGAGATCGAGCAGACGCAGGATTCGATCCCGCTCACCGAGCTGATTGCCAAGTTCATGTTCGGCGGCACGGGAAGCAAGTGATGGGCGCCCATTCCTCGAAGGAACCGCCGGTCTGGCGGCAACCCGACGGCAAGCCAGTGTCGTGCCTCGAAAAGATCAAAGTCCTGAACCAGAACATCCAGGAAATCGAAACCCTCTGCGCCGACGCGCTGGAGGACGGAGTTCTGATGGGATGCGACGCCGCGCAGATCAAGCAGGCGCTTCACGAGCTGATCGACGGGTTGACGCCGCCCCGCGCCAAGGATTGAGCATGCGCGGGCTGATCGTGTTTGCCGTCCTGGCAGCCGGTATCGGCACGGCGTCGGCGCAAACACCACTTCCACCCGCGCAGCAACCGCCGCAACGTCCGGGCAATGCCAATCTTCGGCCGGTGCCCGACGGTCCGGGCATACGGTCGGCCGAGCTGCAGGGGCTGGACAAGGTGACCGCCCGCACCCAGCGCTTCTACGCGCCGGTCGGAAAGTCGACGCGCTTCGGCACGCTCGAGATCACCGTCGGCGATTGCCTGGTGAACGTACCCGAGGCACCCCCTGAATCCGTAGCCTATCTCACCATCATCGACCACAAGCCCGGTCAGGCGGAGGAGAAGCTGTTCGCTGGCTGGATGTTTGCCTCGACACCGTCGCTGTCGGCGCTCGACCACGGCGTCTACGATCTGCGCGTGCTCTCCTGCACGATGGCGCAGGGGTCCGCGCCGCCCAGCTCACGCTGAAAAGTCGCCGGCCGGTCGATCGCCTCGGCCAGCCGCGCCTTGAAATCGTCCCGTGGGATCTCGATCGCACCGAAGCTGCGCAGGTGCTCGGTCATGAACTGGCAGTCGAGCAGGGCGAAGCCGCCTCGGATCAGCCGCGCCACCAGATGGACGAGCGCCACCTTCGAGGCATCCCGCTCGCGACTGAACATGCTCTCGCCGAAGAAGGCGGCTCCGATCGAGACGCCGTAGAGCCCACCCACCAGCCGGCCGTCCACGCGGCACTCCAGGCTGTGGGCATGGCCGCGGGCGTGCAACTCCGTGTAAAGGGCGACGATCGGCTCGTTGATCCAGCTTTCCGGATGGCCCGGGCGCGGCTCGGCGCAGGCCCGCACCGTGTCCGCAAAGGCGGTATCGGCGCTCACCTCGAAGTGGCCGCCGCGGACCGTGCGCGCCAGCCGATGCGAAAGATGGAAGCCATCGAGCGGCAGCACCGCGCGCAGGCGCGGATCGAGCCAGTAGAGCTTGGGATCGTCGCGGCTCTCTCCCATGGGAAAGACGCCGATGCGATAGGCCTGCAGCAGGAGGTCCGGGGTGATCTCCAGCATGCCGGCGCTATTTCTTGAGGCCGACCAGCTTCTCCAGCCAGTGGATGTCGTAGTCGCCGTCGATGAAGGCCTGCTCGCCGATGATGCGCCGGTGTAGCGGGATCGTGGTGTCGATGCCGCCGATCACGAATTCCTCGAGCGAGCGCCGCAGGCGCATCAGGCATTCGTTGCGGCTGCTGCCGTTCACGATCAGCTTGGCGACCATCGAATCGTAGTAGGGCGGGATCGAGTAGCCGGCATAGAGGCCGGAATCGACGCGCACGCCCAGGCCGCCGGGCGCGTGATACTCGGTGACGAGGCCGGGGCAGGGCACGAACGTCTCGGGATTCTCGGCGTTGATCCGGCACTCGATGGCATGGCCCTGGATTACTATGTCCTTCTGCGTGAGCCCCAGGGGGGCACCGGAGGCTATGCGGATCTGCTCGCGCACCAGGTCGATACCGGTCACCGCCTCGGTGATCGGGTGCTCGACCTGCAGGCGGGTGTTCATCTCGATGAAGTAGAATTCGCCATCCTGATACAGAAACTCCATCGTGCCGGCGCCGCGATACTTGAGCTTTCGGACGGCATCGGCGGCGAGTTCGCCGATCCTGTTGCGCTGTTCGGCATTGAGGGCCGGCGACGGTGCTTCCTCGAGCACCTTCTGGTGCCGGCGCTGCAGCGAGCAGTCGCGTTCGCCGAGATGAATCCCGGCGCCCAGTCCGTCGCCCAGCACCTGGATCTCGATATGGCGCGGCCGGGGAAGGTACTTTTCGAGATAGACGGCGTCGTTGCTGAATGCGGCCTTGGCTTCGGTGCGTGCGAGGGAGAAGGCCTCCGCGGCGGCCTCCGCATTCTCCACGACCTTCATGCCGCGTCCGCCACCGCCGGCAACGGCCTTGATCAGGACCGGCCACCCGATCTTGCCGCCCAGCTCGATCACTTCCTCGATCGATTCGACCGGGCCGGGCGAACCGGGGACCAGCGGCAGGCCGAGGTCCTTGGCGGTCTGCTTGGCCACGATCTTGTCGCCCATCATGGCGATGTGCTGCGACGTCGGGCCGATGAAGGTGAAACCGTGCGCCTCGACCGCTTCGGCGAAGCGGGCATTCTCCGACAGGAACCCGTAGCCGGGATGGATGGCATCGGCGCCGGCGATTGTCGCGGCCGACAGGATCGCGGGAATGTTGAGATAACTGTCGCGCGCCGCCGGCGGTCCGATGCAGACCGATTCGTCGGCCAGCCGTACATGCATCGCGTCGCTGTCGGCGGTCGAATGGACCGCGACCGTCTGGATGCCCATCTCGCGGCAGGCGCGATGGATGCGGAGGGCGATCTCGCCGCGATTGGCGATCAGGACCTTGTCGAACATCGGCGCCGAGGCCTTCACTCGACGATCATCAGCGGTTCGCCGAACTCCACAGGCAGGGCATTCTCGATCAGGACCTGCATGACGGTACCGGCTTTGGGCGCCTTGATCGGATTGAATGTCTTCATCGCCTCGATGATCAGCAGCGTCTGGCCGGCATTCACCTTGTCGCCCACGGAGACGAAATTCGGCTTGCCGGGCTCCGGTGCCAGATAGGCCGTGCCCACCATCGGCGACTTCACGACACCTGGATGCTTGGAGAGGTCGCCCGCCGCGGCCGGGGCACTGCCGGTTGCGGCGATGGATGCTGCCGCGGCAGCGGGCGCTGCCGCCATCGCGACCGGTGCGGCCTGCACAACAGGGGCGGTCGGGCGGGCGACGCGGACGCGCCGCTCGCCATCGGCCAATTCGATCTCGCCGAGGTTGGTTTCCTCGAGGATCGTCGCCAGCTTGCGGACGAACTCCGTGTCCAGCTCGAACTTTGCCATGGAGAAACGCTCCCGATGTTGGTCAGCGTGCCAGCAGACGCGCCAGCGCCTGGAGGGCAAGGAGATAGCCTTGAGAGCCGAGACCCGCGATCACTCCGACCGCGGCCGGGCTGATGTAGGAATGATGGCGGAATCTCTCACGCTTGTAGATGTTGGAAAGATGGACCTCGATGGCCGGCAGCTCGGCGGCGTTCAGCGCGTCGAGCAGGGCCACGGACGTATGGGTATAGGCCCCGGCATTGATGACGATGCCGGAGTTGCCATCGCGCGCGGCCTGGATGTGGTCGACCAGCACGCCCTCGTGGTTGCTCTGGGCGAACTCGACCTCGAGACCGAGGCGCGCCGCCTCGACGCGGCACGCCGCCTCGACGTCCGCCAGCGTCTCGCGGCCGTAAATCTCCGGCTGACGCTTGCCCAGCATGTTTAGATTGGGCCCATTGAGCACCAGCACCGGCTTCACCGGTGGGCGCTGGGCGGCCTTAGCCAATCCTGCCTCCCAGAATCATAAGAGGCGGGCGTTATAGCATGGGGAGTCGGGGCCACAAGGCGCCCTCAGGGGCGGTTTCTCAACAGCTTGGCATGGGCGAACAGGCGTTCACACAAGCCGTTGAGGGTCTGGCGCTCCTCGGCGGACAGGGCTTGGTAGAGTTCGGCTTCGAATTTCAGGGCCATGGGCACGATATCCGCATGCATCGCGCGGCCTTTCGGCGTGAGATGCAGGGAGGCTCGGCGGCGGTCGTCGAGATCGGCAGACCGTTCGACAAGGCCGCGCCTCATCAGGCCGGCGACGGCTCGGCTGACCGCCACCTTGTCCATGACGATACGCTGACCCACATCGGAGGCGGTGAGGGGGGCGAACCGCCCCAGCGCCGCCATCACACGCCATTGCGTAACGCTGAGGCCATAGGGGCCGGCGTATAGATCGTGCAGTGACTCGCTGACCAGCTGGGCCAGGACGGACAGGCGGTAGGGAAGGAATTTCTCCAGTTCGAGGACTTGCACTTCGCTCGACATAATAGTTACATTTGAAACTAATTCAGCCGGGAGGTCAAACATGGCAAGTGTCAGCGAAGCCAAGATCCTGGAGATCGACGCAGTGAACCCGATGGGCACCGACGGGTTCGAGTTCGTCGAATACACGGCCCCCGATCCCGCGGCGCTCGGCGCCCTGTTCGAGAGCATGGGCTTCACCAAGGTGGCGAAGCATCGCTCCAAGGACGTCTCGCTCTTCCGCCAGGGCGACGTGAATTTCATCGTCAACGGGGAGAAGGAGAGCTTCGCCCAGGGCTTCGCGCGCGTGCACGGACCGAGTGTCTGCGCCATCGCGTTCCGCGTGAAGAATGCCGGTGCTGCCTACAAGCGCGCGCTCTCGCTCGGCGCCTGGGGCGTCGAGGGCAAGGTCGGGCCGATGGAACTCAACATCCCGGCGATAAAGGGTATCGGCGATTCGCTGCTCTATCTCGTGGATCGTTACGGCGAGCGCGGCTCGATCTACGATGTCGACTTCGAGTATCTGCCGGGTGTCGACCGCAATCCCAAGGGCGTCGGCCTGACCTACATCGACCACCTGACCCATAACGTGCATCGCGGCCGCATGGCCGAGTGGGCCGACTTCTACGAACGGCTCTTCAATTTCCGCGAGATCCGCTACTTCGACATCGAGGGCAAGCTGACCGGCCTCAAGTCCAAGGCGATGACCAGCCCCTGTGGCAAGATCCGCATCCCGATCAACGAAAGCTCCGACGACAAGTCGCAGATTCAGGAATACCTTTCCGCCTATCACGGCGAGGGCATCCAGCACATCGCGCTCGGCACCGGCGACATCTACGAGTCGGTCGAGGCACTCAAGCTCAAGGGCGTGCCGTTCCAGGATGTGCCTGACACCTATTACGAACAGGTCGATACACGCCTGCCGGGCCATGGCGAGAACCTCCAGCGGATGTCCGCCGATCGCATCCTGATCGACGGCGCGCCGACCAAGGGCGGTGGCCTATTGCTGCAGATCTTCACCCAGACGGTGATCGGCCCGATCTTCTTCGAGATCATCCAGCGCCGCGGCAACGAGGGCTTCGGCGAGGGCAACTTCCGCGCGCTGTTCGAATCGATCGAACTCGACCAGATCCGCCGCGGCGTACTCAAGGCCTAGAAACGAACAACGGAGGAAACCATGGCCAAGAACTGGATTCCGCTTCGCCAGATCGAGGGCACCGCCTCACGACAGGCACATGTCCGGCTGCCCGAAGGCACCTATGAGCGCGAGATCAGCAAGGAGGGCTTCTTCGGCCCCTCCGCGCAGTTCCACCACAGGCACAAGCCGACCGACTGGGTCGAATTCGACGGCCCGATCCGCCCGCGCGCGCTCGATCTGAACAAGCTGGCGACGGCCCGGACCAATCCCTGGGAAGCCGAGCTCGTCATGGACAACAGCCACATGCAGATGCGCTACTGGCGGCTGGAGGAGCCGATGCGGGAGCTGGCCCGCAACAGCGACGGCGATCAGCTTCTTTTCATCCACGAGGGTAACGGCGCGCTCTTCTGCGACTACGGGCATCTCGACTATGTCGAGGGCGACTATCTCGTCATCCCGCGCGGGACCATGTGGCGCCTGGAGCCCGCGAGGCCCACCGTGTCGCTGATGATCGAGGCGACGAACGATCATTTCACCCTGCCGGAGAAGGGGCTGGTCGGCCGCCACGCGATCTTCGATCCGGCAATGCTCGACACGCCGCGTATCGACGAGGCCTTCCGCGCCCAGCAGGACGAGCGCACCTGGAAGGTCTCGGTGAAACGGCGCAACGCGCTTTCGACCGTGACCTACCCCTTCAATCCGCTCGATGCGGTGGGCTGGCACGGCGATCTCAGCGTCGTTCGCATCAACTGGCGCGACCTGCGGCCGCTGATGAGCCATCGCGCGCATCTGCCGCCGTCGGCGCATACGACCTGGGCGACCGGCCGGTTCGTCGTCTGCACTTTCGTGCCGCGGCCGTTCGAGAGCGACCCGGAGGCGCTGCGCCTGCCGTTCTTCCACAACAACGACGATTTCGAGGAAGTGATCTTCTATCACAAGGGCAGCTTCTTCAGCCGAGACAACATCCATCCCGGCATGATGACGGTCCATCCCACCGGCTTCACCCACGGGCCGCACCCCAAGGCCTTCGATGCCGCGACCAAGGGCGGCAAGACCGAAACCGACGAGGTCGCGGTGATGATCGATACACGCGATGCGCTCGACGTCGCGGCGATGCCGGCCGGTGTCGAGTTCGAGGGGTATGTGAAGTCCTGGCGGCCGCCGGACATGAAACAGGCTGCGGAATAGGGAAGACGCCACAATGAAACTGGGATCGCTCAAGGAAGGCGGCCGCGACGGCACGCTGATCGTGGTGAATCGCGACCTGACGCGCGGCGTCCGGGCCACCACGGTGGCGCCGACGATGCAGAAGGCGTTCGACGACTGGGCGACGATTGCGCCCAAGCTGCGGGCGCTGGCCGAGCAGCTCGAGGACGACAAGGCCGTGGGCTCGTTCGAGCTCGACACGACGGCGCTGGCGGCACCGCTGCCGCGCGCCTACCAGTGGGCCGACGGCTCGGCCTACGTCGTGCATGTCGAACTGGTACGCAAGGCGCGCGGCGTCGAGATGCCGCCGTCCTTCTGGACCGACCCGCTGATGTACCAGGGCGGCTCGGATTCCTTCATCGGGCCCAACGACGAGATCGAGATGGCCGACGAGGCCTGGGGCATCGACTTCGAGGGCGAGATCGGTGTAATCGTCGACGACGTGCCGATGGGCATTTCGCCGGAAGCGGCGCGAAAGCACATCAAGCTGGTCACGATCCTGAACGATGTGTCGCTGCGCAACGTCATCGTGGGCGAACTCGCAAAAGGCTTCGGCTTCTTCCACGGCAAGCCTGCGACGGCCTTTGCTCCCGTTGCCGTGACGCCGGACGAACTCGGCGACGACTGGAACGGCGCGCGGCTCGACCGGCCGCTGATCTCCACGCTCAATGGAAAGGAGTTCGGGCATCCGAACGCCGCGACGGACCTCACGTTCGATTTTGGCCAGCTGATTGCGCACGCCGCGCGCACACGGCACCTGGAGGCGGGGACCATCGTCGGCTCGGGGACGGTGGCGAACCGCGATGCTGCCGTCGGCTGCTCCTGTATCGCCGAGCGGCGCGTGCGCGAGACGATCGATGGCGGCAAGCCCGTAACGCCGTTCATGAGCTTCGGGGATCACATCCGCATCGAGATGTTCGATCGCGCCGGCAAGTCGATCTTCGGGGCGATCGATCAGAAGGTCGTGCGCTACACGCCGCCCGCCTGAGCCGTGCTAGAGTGGCCGCGGAGGCGGTCATGAAGCTCATCGGCTATTTTCGGTCCTCGGCGGCGTTTCGTGTGCGCATTGCGCTCAATCTCAAGGGCATTGCCGTCGAACATGCGTCGCGGCATCTAAGGAGGGGCGAGCAATCGTCGGCTGACTATGCCGCGCTCAATCCGCAGAAGCTCGTGCCGGCGCTGGTGCTGGACGATGGGGCCGTGCTGACCCAGTCGCTGGCCATCATGGAGTATCTGGAGGAGACGCATCCCGAGCCGCCGCTGCTTCCCAGGGAGCCGGTCGGCCGGGCCCGGGTGCGGGCTCTGTCGCTGATCGTGAGTGCGGACATCCATCCCATCCAGAACCTGCGGGTGATGGCCTATCTGCGCCAGAAATTCGATCAGACCGAGGAAAGCGCCTTTGCCTGGTCGCGGCATTGGATCGAAACCGGCTTCGATTCCTACGAGGCGACGCTGGCGCAGCGGGATGGCAGCACCTTCAGCCATGGCGACACGCCTACGATGGCCGACATGTGCCTGGTGCCGCAGGTCTTCAACGCCCTGAGGTTCAAGGTCGACATGAAGCGCTATCCGGCCATCCAGCGCATCCACGATGCCTGCATGAAGCATCCTGCCTTCGATGCGGCGCAGCCTTCGAAGCAGCCGGATGCCGAACCGTGAGGAAGTCCGTCGTCGCTCTCGGCGCCGTCCTGGCCCTGATCGGGATCGGGGCCGCAGCAATCCCGTTTGCCGAGGGCTTCGCGGCGTCTCGTCTCAAGGCCGGCCTCGCGCAGAACGGCGTTCAGGTCGAGATGGTCACAGTCGGGCTGCTCGACCGCAGCATCGCTTTGAGCAACGTGGCGGGCGGACCGAACGGCGAACTGAGGGTCGACGAATGGCAGGCATCCGGGCTGGCCTGGCCACTGGACGAGTTGCTGCAGGGACGCCTGCCGTTGCGCGGCCTGAACTGGGGCGATCCCCTTCATGTCGCACGGCTCTACCTGCGCAATTTCCGGTTGGCCCAACCCGACGCCGGCAATTCCTGGACGATCGGCGAGTTGACCGGCACCAATATCGATCTCCCGCGATATGACTCGACCTATGAGGGACCGTTCCGCAACGAAGTGATGATGGCCCGTCTGCTGGGGGTGCTTTCGGTGGACCGCCTGGAGCAGAGCGGCTTCTCCTATACGTCCTTGGAACTGATGACCCAGAGCGTGGCCCGGCTCACCGTGACGGGGTACGTGCGCGGACTGATCGACTCGCTCGAAATGAAGGACTGGCAGGTCAAGCCGGCAGGCGCACGGATGGCGGGCGTCACCGTCGCAGAGACCACGGCGCGCGGCATCGACCTCCGCCGGCCCATTGCCTTGGCCTCGTCGCTCGACTGGGAGCCGGGGATGCCGATCGGCCGGGTTCCCATGGCTGAGGGGCGCATGTCCGGATTTGGCGGCGATCTCATGACCCGATACGGCCTGTCGCTGGGCAGCGTTTCGACCGAGACCAGGCGTGAAAGCGGCGACGTCGGCCGCTCGCGCCTGCGCGTCGAGGATTTCGTTCTGGCACCCTCGTTGCGCAGCGTCGAGGCGCTCGGCATGCGCATGCTCCTGCAGTCGATGAACGTGAAGGAGGTGCGGCTGGGCTTCGACTGCAGCACCGTCGAGGATCGCGCCCGCCATGCGCTGAAGGTCGAGGATTGCAAGCTGAACGGTCCCGACCTGGTCGATATCACTTTGGCCGCACGGCTCATCGACGTCGATGACGAGTTCTGGAGAACAATCGACGAGGCCGACCCCTTTGGCCTGCTGGGCACCAAGGCGGCGCTGGCCTCGGCCAGGCTGGTGGTCGTCGACAAGAGTCTGCTTCAGCGCAGCCTCCAAGCGAAGGCGCGGCTCAGCGGCCAGCCGGTAGCGGCAGAGCGCGCGGCACTGGCGACCGAGATCCGGCGCTATCAGCCGCCTGGCGTGCTGATCACCCAGGATATGTCGAAGGTTCTCGACGGGGTCGCCCGCTTCGTCGAGCAGGGCGGCGTGCTGACCCTCGACGCCGCGCCGCAGCCGGCGCTGGGCCTGGAAAAGCTCGACTACCTCCTGAAGCCGGGCGCAGACCTCGTGAATGCGCTCGGCTTGACCGCGACGGTGTCCCGCTAGTTCTTCCGGGCGTCGGCGATCAGGGCCTTCAGCGACTCGGCGTCGACCGCGCCCGGCACGAACTGCTTGCCGATGACGAAGGCCGGCGTGCCGCGCACGCCCAGCGCGGCGGCAAGCGCCATGTTGCGGTCGATGATCTGCTTCAGCCTGGGATCTTCCATGTCCTTCTCGAGCTGGGCGACGTCGATGCCGACCGAGGCGGCGGTCTGCAGGATCTTCTCGCGGTCGAGCTTGCCGTTGAATTCCATCAGCGCATTGTGCAGCGCCTGGTGCTTGCCCTGCTTCACCGAAGCGAGCGCGGCCAGGGCGGCGATTCGCGACGGCTCGCCGAGGATCGGCAGGTCCTTGTAGATGATCTTCACTTTGCCGTCGGCCCCGGTGACCGACTTCACCGCCTGGTGGGCGCGCTTGCAGTAGGGGCACTGATAGTCGTTGAACTCGACGATGGTGACGTCGCCCGCGGGATTGCCACCCGTGGGACTGTCGGCGTCGCGGAACAGCTCGGCCTCGCTCTGGCCGATCGCCTTCGCCGCCACGGCATCGCGCTGCGTATCCTGCTTGCGCTCGAGTTCCTGCATGGCCTCGACCAGCACTTCCGGATTGGCCATCAGATAGGCGCGGATGCTCTTTCCGAGGTCGGCCGGAACGGCGGCGGCAGCCGCGACGTCCGGAGCGCTGGACGCGGCCGGGGCGGTCGCGACCCGGGACAGGCTCGTGCGGGTTGCGACAACGGCGCCGACGACGATCAGGCCAGCCATGAGAGCCAGTAGAATTGAACGCATATCGTGTGTTCTCCAGAGTCGGCTACTTGCGGGGCCGGCTGTTGATATAGGCCTTGAGATCCTGCGCCCGCTGCCAGGACGGCGTCCCGGCGGGGAGTTGACGCGAAGCCGCCTCCGCATGGGCCTGGGCTTCGGCACGCTGGCCACGAAGTGCCGCCATCTCGGCCCGTGCGAGGGAGGTCATACCCTGATCGTTGAGTTGGGAGTAGCCCGATGCCATGAGGCGCCAGAGCTCGAAGCTTCCGGCCTCCTGCTGCGAAGCCAGGTTGAGGTTGCGCATCGCCTCCCGGATATTGTCGGGATTGTTGACGTCGAGCAGCGCACGCGCGAGGTCGATCTTCAGGATCGCCGCCGCCGGTGCGAGCTGCACGGCCCGGCGATAGGACGGGATCGCTTCGGCAGCGCGGCCGTTCTCGTAGAGCATCTGGGCCCGCACTTCGTGGAAGTACGGGTCGTTGGGATACTCCTTCAACAATCCGTCGATCGTCAGCAGGGCCGAGCCGAGCGCGCCCTTGCGATAGAGCGCGATGGCGCGGGCATAACGCGCCGGGAGTGATCGGTCGGCTTCACCGTAGCGCTGCAGGGCCGTATCGGGGGCGACGAATCCATAGAGCTTTGCCACCATGCGCTGGTGCAGCATCAGGAATTGCGGCGAGTCGGGCGTGTTGGCATAGGGCGAGTTCGCCGCGGCCTGCTCGAAGGCGGAAATGCGCTCCGGTGTCAGCGGGTGGGTGGTGAGATAGGGGTCGCGGCGGTTGATCGCGAGCTTCTCCTCTCGCTGCAGGTACCGCAGGAACTCGATCGTGCCCTTGGGCGACTGGCCGGTGCGCTGCAGATAGGTGATCGCCGCCTGGTCGGCCGCGCTTTCCTGCGTCTGCGTGTACTTGAGGAAAGACATCAGCGACCCCGGCGCCATCGGTCGCCCGGTGCCGCCGCCATGGCCGCCGCCGCTGCCGCCGGCGCCGGCGCCGCCCGCGACTCCCCCAGCCATGGCGCCGCCCGCCAGGATCGTCTCCAGGATCTGAAGGGTGGAAAGGCTGCGCAGTTCCTCCTGCATGCGGGCGAGGTGCCCGCCGGCGATGTGCCCGCTCTCATGGGCCAAGACGCCGATCAACTGGTTCGGCCGTTCGGTCCGCATGATCAGGCCGGTGTTGATGAAGATGCGCTGACCACCGGCGACGAAGGCGTTGAGCGATCCATCCTGGACGAGCATGATCTCGACGCCGTTGGGGTCGAGACCGGCCGCCTTCCAGATCGGGATCGTGAAGGTCCGGATCGTGCTCTCGATCTCGGCGTCACGGATCAGATTGAGGCGTTGACCTTGCTGAGCCGTCGCGGCACGAAACGGTGCCAGCGCGAAGAGCGTCAGACATAAGAGGGTGGTGATGCGTTTGAACAAGGTCGGCACGGGGCTCAGGCAAGCTAGAAACGGGCGGCGACCGCGTCAATTGCGCAACGCAGCCCTGATCGGGGTTTTCTTGCTGGCCGGTTGTGGCTTTAGTGAGACGGACCGCGCGCGGGATCGCGCCGAGAATGCCGAAAACCCCGCCGGCCTGCCGGAAAACCGGAGAGGCGCATCGATCGTCAGCAAGGGCAGCAGCTTTGCCGCCACCACGGCCGAGGAAAGCCGAGCGGCCGAGGTCGGGCGCGATATTCTGGGCGCCGGCGGAAACGCCACCGATGCCGCCGTCGCGATGTACTTTGCACTCTCTGTGACGCTGCCGTCGGCGGCCTCGCTCGGTGCGTCCGGGGCGTGCGTCGTCCACAATGACAAGACGAAGCAATCCGAAGCCTTCGTGTTTCCTCCCGTGGCGGCGCCCGGGGCCGTCAAGGGTACGCCCTTCTCCGTGCCGAATGGTGTGCGCGCCATCACCCTGATGCATGTCCGTCACGGCCAGCTGCGCTGGGAGCAGACGGTGTCGCCGGCCGAGCGCCTGGCGCGTTTCGGCTTCCAGGTGTCGCGTGCGTTGGCGCGCGACCTGCAGGCGGGCGGTTCTCTGCTGGGTGCAGACGCCGAGGCACGTCGGATCTTCGGCAGCGTCTCGGAGGGCGCGCTTCTCACCCAGCCGGAACTCGCTACGGTGCTGGGCGGCATTCGCCAGCGCGGCGGAGCGGAATTCTTCCAGGGCGCCCTGGCGCGCACCTTTTCCGAACAGGTTTCGCAGGCCGGCGGCAGCCTGCCCCTCGATACGTTGCGTTCGGCGGTGCCGATCTCGTCGGCGCCGATGTCGGTCAGTCACTATCGCAGCCGCGTCTATGTCGCGCCGTCGCCAGCGGCCGGCTCGTCGGTCCTCGCAGGCTGGAACGGGCAGCAGCCGGCCGGCGGCATGCCGGTCGATTCCGGTGGCTTCGCAGGCTTCGCCGCCGTCGACAGCAAGGGCGGGGCGGCTGCCTGTGCGGTCTCGATGGGGCAGCTCTTCGGCGCGCGCGTCGTGGTCCCCGGCAGTGGCATCATGCTGGGCTCGCCCAATCCCGAGGCGGCTTCGGTCAGTCCGATGATCATCGCCAATCCCGGCAATGGCGAGTTCACCTTTGCCGGTGCGGGTGGCGGCGGACCGACAGCCGCCCAGGCCGTCGGGTACGTGGCGCGTGAGGTCATCGAAAGCAGTCGCAATCTGGCGGCGGTCCTGGCAGATCGCCGAGCACAGGGTGGCTTCGTGAACGCCATCGCCTGCCCCTCGGGTCTGCGTGGCAGGCCTGAAGCCTGTCGGACGGGAGCGGATCCCGCCGGTGCCGGCCTCTCGATGATCGCTCAATAGACAGCGACATGGCAGGCAAGCTCTCGCGCCGCTCGGCCGGCGTCGATCCCTTCATCGTCATGGACGTGATGGCCGCCGCTGCCGAGAAGGAAGCGGCGGGTGACGTGGTGATCCATCTCGAGGTCGGGCAGCCGAGCACGCCGGCCCCGAAGGGTGCGCTCGCGGCGGCGCATGCGGCCCTCGACGCAGACAGGATCGGCTACGTCGCCGCGCTGGGCATGCCGGCGCTGCGCGAGCGCATCGCCCGATATTATGGCGAGACCTACGGCGCCGAGGTTTCCCCTGAGCGTGTCATCGTCACGACGGGCTCCTCCGGTGGCTTTCCGCTGGCCTTTCTCGCGAGCTTCGATGCCGGCGACCGCGTGGCGCTGGCGGCCCCCGGCTATCCGGCCTACCGCAACATCCTGGCGGCGCTCAATCTCGAGGCGGTCGACCTGCCAACCTCGGCGGCCGATCGTTTCCAGCCCACGGTCGCGGCCCTCGAGAAAGCCGGTCCCCTCGACGGGCTGATCGTGGCGAGCCCCTCCAATCCGACCGGCACAATGGTCACGCGCGGCGAACTGAAGGCGTTGGCCGACTGGTGCAATGCCAACGGCGTGCGGCTGATCTCCGACGAGATCTATCATGGCATCGTCTATGAGGGCGAAACCCACTCGGCAGCCGAGGTGTCCGACACGGCAATCGTGGTGAACAGCTTCTCCAAGTATTTCTCCATGACCGGATGGCGGGTGGGCTGGCTGGTCGTGCCGCCTGACATGGTTCGGCCGATCGAGCGGCTCGCGCAGAACTTCTTCATCTCGGTGCCGACGCTCAGCCAGTATGCGGCTCTGGCGGCTTTCGACTGCCGCGAAGAACTCGACGGCCACGTGAAGCGCTACCGCACCAACCGCGACCTGCTGATGGCAGGCCTTCCCGCGGCAGGCCTCGACCGGCTGACGCCGGCCCAGGGCGCCTTCTACATCTATGCCGACGTCTCGCACCTCACCAACGACAGCCGCGACTTCTGCAGCCGCATGCTGCGGGAGGCCGGTGTGGCGACGACGCCGGGCGTCGACTTCGACCGCGCGCGCGGGGCCGGCACCTTGCGCATCTCCTTCGCCGGCTCCACCGCGGAGATGGAGGAGGCCGTGCGTCGCCTCAAGCGATGGAGGCGGGTGTGAGGGGGCTTGCGGTCGCGGCAGTGGTCGCACTGCTCCCCATTGCTGCCCTGGCGCAAACCGGCCCGAGCTTCGACTGCGCCAAGGCGTCCAACGGGGCGGAGCGGGCGATCTGCAAGGACCCGGTCATGGCGAAAGCCGACCGCGAGTTGTCAGGCCTTTACACGGCACTCCTCGCCAAACTGAATGGATCGGCGAAGGCGAGTCTGGAAAAGAGCCAGCTCCGCTGGATCGTTGACCGAAATCGAGCCTGCGTGCCGAACGACGATCCCGATGTCATCGGGCGCTGCCTGAAGACGCGTTACGCTGATCGCATCGCCGACCTCAAGGCGTCGGCCGCGGGTCCCTATCCCTTCATCGAGGACCAGTCGATCGAGCGGAGCGGGAAGGTCGGCAAGGTGACCTATTCGATCGATCTTCGCTACCCGCGGTTCGCCGGCACGACGGCCGACTTCACCTCCGTCAATCGTGCCTATGCCGAGGCGGCCACGAAGGCTGCACGCGAAACGACGCCGACGGCCGATGCCGGCCTTGATCGTGAGCAGGAATGGCAGGCCTTGCAGAGCTATTCGCTCTTTCGCCCCGACCCCGATGTCATCACCGTCGCACTGACCTTCTGGGCGTTCACCGGCGGCGCCCATGGTTATGGCAGCACGAGTTGCACGCTCGTCGACCTGCGTACAGGCAAGGCTGTCACGCCCGAAGGGGTATTTGCTCCCGGCGCGCCATGGCTTCAGGAGGTGGTCGCAACCGTCGGCGCGGATCTCAAGAAGCAGTTCGTCGACAATCCCGGCTTCGAGGATGCGCTGCAGCCCAACAAGCTCACCAAGACGGTCAACACCAGCGGCCATTTCTGCTGGCAGGCCGACAAGCTGCAGATCTATTTCAACCAGTACGAGGTCGGTCCTTACTCGGCCGGGCCCTACACGGTCGACATTCCCTACAGTCGGCTGAAGCCGCTGCTGCGCGCCGGCGGCCCCATCTCCCGCTAGTGCAGCCTGCGCCGGTCCCGCGCCGGAATCGCTGAGGCGGGCGGCGTCGCGCGTTCGGTCGCGACCGGCGGCACAGGGCCGGAATGGTGGCTTGCCATGTGCCACCCGTCGGCCAGGCGAACGTAGAGGTTGCTGGCCATGAGCTGGCCATTGCGCAGGACTTCGCGGCAGATCACGAGCGCGAGGCCCGGCCGGCCGACGACCCATTCCTCGGTGCAGCGCACGCGGGGTGCCTCGGGGTGCTTCATGATGGCGCGCCAGCTCGCCATGATCTCCGCGCGCTCGAGGAGGGCGGCCTGGCCGGGATGCAGGCAGATCACCGATCCGGTGGGTGCCCAGATCTGGTCCATGGCAGCGGCGTCGCGATCGTTGAAGGCTTTGTAGAAGGCGCGGTTCGCGGCCAGGACGGCGTCGCGTTCGTCATCGTCGAATTCCGCCAAGAGCGGCGGCAGGCGTGGTGGACGGCGGGGCATTCGACCCTCGAAACTCCCGGGTTGCGCGGCACAGGATTAGCCGACACAGATGAGGCATCCAACCATCGAGATGATGATGTCCATTCCCAAGCTCGAATTCCCGCCATTCCACCTGCCCGCCGAGGCCGAGGCCTTGCGCGGGGAGGTTCGCGCGTTCCTCAAGGAGACGCTGCCCAAGATCCAGTCCGAAGATCGCTTCGCGAGCTGGAACACGCCGTCGCCCGAGTTCAGCAGGGCGCTGGGTGCCAAGGGCTGGCTCGGCATCACCTGGCCCAAACAGTATGGCGGTGCTGAGCGCTCCTTCCTCGACCGCCTGGTCGTGACCGAGGAGCTTCTCGGAAACAGCGCGCCGGCCGGCTCGCACTGGGTCGCCGATCGCCAATCAGGGCCGCTGCTGCTCAAGTTCGGCACGGAACAGCAGCGCCAGGCCATCCTGCCGCGCATCGTGCGCGGCGAGTGCTACTTCAGCATCGGCATGAGCGAACCCGACTCCGGCTCCGATCTGGCCTCCGTGCGCACCCGCGCCGAGCCGGTGCCCGGCGGCTTCCGCGTCAACGGCACCAAGGTCTGGACGTCGGGCGCGCATCGCAACCACTACTGCATCACGCTGGTGCGCACCTCGGGGCAGCACGGCGATCGCCATAAGGGACTGAGCCAGCTCCTGGTCGACCTCAAGACCCCGGGCGTCACCATTCGGCCGATCATCAACCTTGCCGGCCGACACGACTGGAACGAGGTGACCTTCTCGGACGCCTTCATCCCCGAGGATTGCCTGATCGGCAACGAGGGCGACGGCTGGCTGCAGGTCACGAGCGAGCTGGCTTTCGAGCGCTCGGGTCCCGAACGCTTCATGCAGAACGTCTACGTGCTGCGCGAACTGGTACGGGTGCTCGGCCGCCAGCCAGCCAAGCGCACGAGCGCCATCCTGGGCCGCCTGATCGCACGCCTGTGGACCCTGAGGCAGATGTCGACCGCCGTCGCCGGCATGATGCAGGGCGGCAAGTCACCGGCCATCGAGGCGTCGCTGGTGAAGGATCTCGGCACGATCTACCAGCAGGACCTGCCCGAGATCGCGCGCACGCTGGCCGAATCCGACGCTACCACTGAGGACGATCTCGCCGATTTCCTCGACGTCGCCCAGTACGCGTCGATGATGGCGCCGAGCTACACCATCCAGGGCGGCACCACTCAGGTCCTGCGCGGCATCGTCGCCCGCGGCCTCGGTCTGCGCTGAAGGAGGACGATCATGGACCGCGATACCCGTGACATGCTGCTGGAAACCGCCAGCCGCTTCTTCGCCGAGCGCGCCGGCAAGGACATCGTGAACGGCGTCGAGAAGGGCGTATGGCCCGCCGATCTCTGGAAGGAGATCGAGGAGATGGGCCTGCCGCTGATCGCCGTGCCTGAGGAACAGGGCGGGGTCGGCGGAACGCTGGCCGACCTGATGGCGCTGCTGCGGGTGGCCGGCGAGTATGCCGTGCCCGTGCCGGTCGCCGAGACCGCGCTCGCCAACCTGCTGGTCGCGGCCGCGGGCGGCAAGCCCGCCGGCGGCCCGTCGACGGTGGCGCTGGGCGAGCTGTCGTTCCAGGGCAATCGTGTCTCCGGCAAGGTCGCCCGCGTACCCTTCGCGGGTGTCGCCGAGCGCTTCGTCTCGATCGTCACGGCGGGTGGCACGTCGACGCTGGTCGTCGTGCCACGCGAGGCGGTCGCGATCGAGGACACGCCGAGCCACGCCGGCGAACCTTACGGCACCGTGACGTTCGACGGTGCGACGCCCGAATTCTCAGCGGCTACACCGATCAGCGCAGAGCGTGCACTCGAACTCGCCGCACTCGCCCGCACCATGCAGATGGCGGGTGCCGCCGACAAGGTGCTGGCGACGGCGACCGAATACTGCAAGCAACGCGTCCAGTTTGGTCGGCCGATCTCGACGTTCCAGGCGATCCAGCACATGTTGGCCGAGCTGGCGAGCTACGTGGCCGCAACCATCGCCTCGGCAGAGTCCGCGGCGCGCGACGCCGACGAGGGCGGGCTGGAGAAGGGGGG
Source organism: Reyranella sp. (assembly GCF_030651995.1). Lineage (GTDB taxonomy): Bacteria > Pseudomonadota > Alphaproteobacteria > Reyranellales > Reyranellaceae > Reyranella. The sequence continues at coordinate 30,835 of NZ_JAUSBN010000040.1, read as the reverse complement.
CAGCTTCTCGATCGCCGCCGCCAAGACCCAGGGCTCCGATTTCGCGCACCGGATCGCGGCCCTCTCGCACCAGTCGATGGGTGCCATGGGCTTCACCCACGAGCACATCCTGCATCACTACACGCGCAGGCTCTGGGTGTGGCGCCGCGACTTCGGCAGTGAGAGCTTCTGGGGCGAGAAGATCGGCGAATCCTACGCCAGGGCCGGTAAGGACGAGCTGTGGCCGGCGCTCAGCGAAAGCCGCTACGCCGCCTGACGCAGCCTGATCGACCGGTGCGGCAGACCAGGACTGGTAGCCATCGCGCCGCCGACTTCGGCAGGGCGTGACGCCGAGCGGGCACTTGCAGTCCGGGAATCCCGGGCTGTAGCCTCGTGTTGTCTTGCTCCATTGAGGTAGCCGGAGAGACCCATGGCGTAGTCGACGGCCTGTCGCTATATCCAATGGGATATATCGACCCTGATCTGCCGCTGGAGCGTTTCATGCTGGGTACCCGTCGCGCATTCACGTCTGCCCTCGCGACGGTCCCGTTCATCCTTTCGGCGGGCGGACTCGCGCAACAGGCCGCCGCGCAGGGCAAGGATGTCGTCATTCTTGCCGCCGCCAGCCTAAAGAACGCGCTGGACGAGGCGTCCGCCGCCTGGACCAGGCAGACCGGCAAGGCCACGAGGATTTCCTACGCCGCCAGCTCGGCGCTGGCCCGGCAGATCGAGGGCGGCATTCCGGCCGACATCTTCATTTCGGCCGACGTGCCGTGGATGGACTATGTCGCGGAGCGCAAGCTCATCAAATCGGCGAGCCGCTCGAACTTCCTCGGCAACGAGATCGTCCTTGTCGCCGGCAAGGACTCCAGGATCGACCTCAGGATCGACAAGAGCTTCAACCTGCGCGGCGCGCTAGGCAAGGACGGCCGCCTCGCCATGGGCAACGTCGACGCGGTGCCAGCGGGCAGATATGGCAAGGCGGCGCTGGAGTACCTCGGCGTCTGGTCGTCGGTCTCCGACCGTGTGGCGCAGGCCGAGAATGTCCGCATGGCGCTGACACTGGTGTCCCGCGGCGAGGCGCCGCTCGGCATCGTCTACAAGACCGATGCGGCCTCCGATCCAGCGGTGCGCATCGTCGGCGCCTTTCCGGCCGATTCGCATCCCGCGATTATCTATCCGATGGCGCTGCTGGCCAGCTCGACCAACCCTGATGCGCAGGCCTTGGTCGACTATCTCAAGATGCCAGCGGCAAGCCCGTTCTTCGAGAAGCATGGCTTCACGGTACTGAAGTAGCACCTGCCGCGTCGCTGCCTACGATTCTCGGCGGTTCACGCAGGCATCCCCGAGGGCTAGTGGAGCTTGCCGTCCGGAGGGGTGAGCAGGCGCGCCAGCGACCGGATTTCCGGCGACGAGGCTCCGTAGGCCCGTCGCTCCATCTCGCGATAGAGCCGCACGATGTCGTTGCCGGTTTCCGTGACCGCCGTGCCGCCGCCGCCGCCGCCGCCGGTTTGGGCGGTCACCACGGGTTCGCGGAACATCTGGTTCATTTCGTCGACCAGCAGCCAGGCCTGGCGGTAGGACATCGCAAGGGCCCGCCCCGCGGCCGAGATCGATCCAGTCTCGTTGATCAGCTCGAGCAGCCGGACCTTGCCGGGGCCGATCGAGCGTTCGCCGCCGAAATCGATCCGGAGATGCAAGGAGGTCTTCTCGGCCGGCTTGGCCGCGGCCTTGGCGGGTCGGCGTCCCATTCTGGAATTATGCGGGCGGACTATCGACAAGGCCAGATGGCTCTTGCAGGGCGGCGATCAGCCCATTGGCGACGTCCGCCACCTGCAGGCGGATATCCGGGATCGCCACGATCTCGGTGTAGCGGCCGCGGGTCGGAGGGCCGAGGACGAAGAGGCGGTCCGACGGCGTGCCGTCCCGTCCGATCAGTGCATCGTCGACCGCGACGTCGAGACCCTGGTTGAGCGCATCGGATCGCAGCTTTCCGTCCTTCACCAACTGGGCATGCAGCGGTACCTGCATTTCGACCTCGTTGCGCGGGCCACGGCAGTCGATGACGCGGTCGAAGCTGTGCTGTTCACGCTCTGTCGACCCGCGACGGATGATGGTGACGGCGACCTCGTTGTCCGTCGTGCGGCCGATCTCGATCCGGCCCGAGATGATCGAAAGCTGCCCGCGCGCCCGGGCGGCGTCGATCTGCTCACGGATCTGCGGCGCGACACGGTGCCGATGGATATCCCACCACGGCCGGAGGTGGCGCAGGAAGCGCCGCCGCTGGTCGAGGTCCAGCCCATGCCAGAGTTCGTTGTTGTGTGGCCGAAGAAGCTGCATGAGGCCGGGCCATTCGACACCGGCGCGGACTATGCCGCGGAACCGCGCCATGCGCTGGGAAAGGCTACCGGCGAAGAGATCGCTGGTGTCGAGCTTCGGCGACGGGACGGGAGCGGGAGGGTGGCAATGCGGCACCAGCCCGCGCCGCGACAGCGCGACGATGGGGGCCTTGTGACCGTGCTCCAGCAACGAGATCAGCACGTCGATCATCGTCAGGCTGGTGCCGATCAGCAGGACTGACGCATCGGGTGCGAGGCCGGCGATGGCCTCGTCGTGCCAGGGATTGCCGTGATAGGCGCCGGAATCCTTCGAGGGCGGGCGATGCCCGGTCGCCAGGACGGCCTTGCGGGCCCGGAGCGGGACATGGTCCTGGATGTCTACTTCGACACCGTCTTGCTTGTGGCGAACGGCGACGACGTCGCCCCGGATCACCTGGAGGCGGCCGTCGGAACGCCGGACGGCATCGGCCAGCAGGTCCTGGAGGTACTGGCCGTAGATGGCGCGGGGAACGAAATCGGTTGGTCCGAAGCCGCGGCCGTCGCGCGTCAGCCATTGCACGAAGTGGTCGGGCTCGTCGGCGAGGGCCGTCATGTCGCTGGCGCGGACATTGAGGAGGTGGCCGAGGCAGTGCGTCGAATAGGCGATCCCCAGTCCCGGATGGGCGTCGCGCTCGATCAGGGCGACGCGCAGGCGGCCCTTGCGGACGAGCTGTGCAGCGAGCAGCACGCCGCTGGCGCCGCCGCCGACGATGGCAATGTCGACGGGCGAATGAGACGATTCGGAATGCTGCATCGCCGAAGTATGGCAGATGCTTTGCCGCGAAGGCCAGCAACCGAGGTGCGATGCCTCGGCGCTCCCGGCCGCCGTGTCACTCCGGCTCGATGCCGGCGACCTTCATCATCTCACGCTAGAGCTCGATCTCGGCGACCATGATCCGGCGCATCTCGTCGGGGGAGCAGGGCGCGATCTCCGAGCCGCCCTGGGCCTGACGCTCGACATAGGCGGGATCGGTGATGGCCTTGAGCATGGCCTCGCGCAGCTTCGCCATGACCGGCTGCGGCACGCCGCGCGGCATGAGGATGCCGGTCCAGGTCATCAGCTCGAAATCGGGGATGCCCTGTTCGATGAGGGTGGGAATGTCGGGCGTGAGCTTGTAGCGGCCGCGGCTGCCGACGCCGAGGCAGCGCACGGTGCCGGCCTTGACCTGGGGCAGGCTGGTCACCGGATCGGCGAAGCACATCTGGACGTGGCCGGCCATCGTGTCCTGCAGCGCCGCGGGCGTGCTCTTGTAGGGCACGTGCAGCATGTCGATGCCGGCCTTGGCCTTGAGCAGCTCGCCCGAAATGCGGGTCGAGGCGCTGCCGGAGCCGAAATTGATCCGGCCCGGCTGGCGCTTGCACAGGGCCACGAACTCCTGTGCCGTCTGCGCCTCGATCTTCGGGTTGACGATCATGAACACCGGCGCACGGCCAATGATTGTGACCGGCTCGAAACTCTTCAGCGGGTCGTAGGGCAGGGACTTGAACAGCGCGACGTTCGAAGCCGCCGCGGTGTTGGAGCAGACGAAGATGGTCTGGCCGTCCGGCTTCGCCTTGGCGGCGACTTCGGCCGCGATCGCCCCGCTGGCGCCAGGCTTGTTCTCGACGACGGCCGGAACACCGAAGGCCTTGTTCAGCCCCTCGGCCACGTGGCGCGCGCTCTGGTCGGTGGCCGACCCCGGTCCGAACGGCACGATGATCCGGAACGGGCCGTTTGGAAAGGAATCCGCGGTTGCCGCGCCGCTGATCGGCAGCGCGAATGCGCCGGCGATCAGGGAGCGGCGACGCATGGTCGGGGTCCCGCCTAGCGGCGCCACCAGCCGCGCTTGGGCTTCTCTGGCGGCGCGTCGATCACGGGGACCGGCGGCGGCGGAGGCGTGGGGACCGGTTCCGGCTCGGGGACGGCGATCGGCTGCGGAGCCGAGGCGACCACGGGCTCTGGTTCCGGTGCTGGCTGAGGAGGCGGCGGGGCCGCTTCTACGTTCACCGGCGGGCCGGGATCGTAGGGCGCGCGCTCCATCGGCGTGTGCTCGACTGGCATGCTTTCCAGCGGCGTCGGCGGCGAGGGCGGTGGCTCGTGGCTACCGGTTGGCTCGCTCGTGTCGTGACCGTTCCGGGCAAGCTCGTCGCCCTGGGAGGCGGTCTGGGTCTCCGAAGACTCGGCATCACTCTGCGCGGTCTCGCCTTCGCCGGGCTCGCGGCGCCGGCGGCGCCCGCCGCGGCGACCGCGCCGGCGGCGGCTTCCGCTACGGTCTTCGCCGTTGCGCTCGCCATCGGGGCGATCACCCTCGGCTTCCGCCTCGGAACCATCATCGTCGGCGCGAGCGATCTCGGAATCGCCGTCGGTCGCGTTGTCCTCGGGCTCATCTTCGTCGTCGCCGTTGACGGGCTGCTCGTCGGTGCGCGCGGCTTCGACTTCGCGGGCCTCGCCGGACGCTTGCGGCTGATCGGGGTTTTCGCCGTCCTCACGACGGCTGGTGCTGCTGCTGGTGCGACGCCGGCGGCGGCGTCGGCGGCTGCGGGGGCGGCCTTCGCCATCCTCGCCGGAGCTGCGCTCGTCGTCACGCTCCTCACCCTCGCGGGCCTCGCTGACTTCGGCTTCGTCTGCCGAGACCTCGTCGCCCGACGTTTCCTCGTAGCTGGCGCGCGCCAGCTCGGGAGCCGGCCTCTCGCCGCTGCGATGATCTTCGCGACGCGAGCGCACGCGCTCGATCTCGCAATCGGCAGCGTGTAGGTCCTCGTCGGCCTCGACGATGACCGTGAAGCCGTAGCGCTGCTCGATCTCCGACAGAGAATGGCGCTTCTGGTTGAGCAGGTAGAGCGCGACGTTCGGCGGGACGCTGACGGCGATCTCGCTGGCGCGGCGACGCACGCCTTCCTCCTCGATGGCGCGCAGCGCGTGCAGCGCGGCGGACTCCAGCGAACGGATGCGCCCGGTGCCGGCGCAATGCGGGCAGACCTCGGTCGAATGCTCCAGCAGGCTGGGGCGCAGCCGCTGGCGGGACATCTCGAGCAGGCCGAAGGCGGAGATGCGGCCGATCTGGATACGGGCGCGGTCGCTGCGCATCGAATCCTTCACCTTGTGCTCGACCTGACGCTGGTGACGCGACTCCTCCATGTCGATGAAGTCGATCACGATCAGGCCGGCGAGGTCACGCAGGCGGACCTGGCGGGCGATCTCCTCGGCGGCTTCGAGGTTGGTGCGCAGCGCCGTCTCCTCGATGTTCCGTTCCTTGGTCGAACGGCCCGAGTTGACGTCGATCGCGACCAGCGCTTCGGTCGGGTTGATCACGATGTAGCCGCCGGAACGGAGCTGCACCGTCGGCGAATGCATGGCGTCGAACTGGTTCTCCACCTGATAGCGGTGGAACAGGGGAATCGGCTCCCGGTACAGCTCGACCTTGTTGGCCTGGTGAGGCACGAGCTGCCGCATGAATTCGGCGGCGCTCTGGAAGCCCGCCTCACCCTCGACGAGGACCTGGGCGATGTCGGTGTCGTAGATGTCGCGCAGCGACCGCTTGATGAGATCGCCTTCCTCGTAGATCAGCGCCGGCGCCGTCGAGCGCATGGTGATCTCGCGGATCGAATCCCAGAGCCGGGACAGGTATTCGTAGTCGCGCTTGATATCGATGTTGGAGCGCTCGAGACCGGCGGTGCGGAGGATCACGCCCATGCCCTGCGGCACGTCGAGGTCGCTCAGGATCTCCTTCATGCGCTTGCGATCGGACGGATTGGAGATCTTGCGCGAGATGCCGCCGCCACGACCGGCGTTGGGCATCAGCACGCAGTAGCGGCCGGCCAGCGAGAGATAGGTGGTAAGGGCGGCGCCCTTGTTGCCGCGCTCCTCCTTGACGACTTGCACCAGCAGGATCTGCCGGCGCTTGATGACTTCCTGGATCTTGTACTGACGGATCGGGTTGCGGCGGCGGCGCTCGCGCGTCTCGCGCTCCTCGACCACGTCGTCACCACCCAGCGTCTCGACCGTGACGTCGGGCTGCGGCGCTTCGGCCGGATCCGTCGCTTCGGACGGGGAGGCCTCGCCGTTGAGCTCGACGGACTGTTCGGCCGTCTGCTCGGCACTTTCGGCAACAGCGGTCATCTCGCCGTCGATCGCGGGCATGGCTGCCGGCTCGGAAACCGGGGTTTCGGCGGTTTCGACGTGAACCGGACCGTCGAGACGCTCGACCGGGATTTCCGCGGGCTGCGTCTGCGGCTCGGGCTCGCTGACCGGGGCGGCTTCGGCGACGATCGAATCGGCGGGCGCAGCCTCGACGGCCGGGGCCTCGCGCGCGGGTGTCTCCGATGCAACGGGGTCGACGGCGGCGGCCTCGGCCGCAGGGGCTTCGTCAGGGACGACCGCCGCATTGATGAACTCATCCGCCGCGGCTTCGATGATATCGGCGCGGGCTTCCTCGATGTCGGTGCGATCGATCCGGTTGCTCCGCCGCGGCTCGTCTTCCTCGGCTTCGGCGTGAAGCCGCTGCTGCTCGGCGATCAGCCGTTCGCGGTCGGCGACAGGTATTTGATAATAGTCGGGATGGATTTCCGAGAAGGCGAGGAAGCCGTGCCGGTTGCCGCCATACTCGACGAACGCCGCCTGGAGCGACGGTTCTATGCGGATGACCTTCGCGAGGTAGATGTTGCCCTTGAGGGGCTTGCGGCTCGCGGTTTCGAAGTCGAATTCTTCAAGTCTCGTTCCATCGACCACAACGACCCGGGTCTCCTCCGGGTGACTTGCGTCGATGAGCATACGCCTTGCCATGGGCTCGCTCCGAGGCGTCCGATCCCAACCGGTGCGAGCGACCGGCGGCCATGCCGCCTCCGTCGTGCGAGGGGAGCGCCGCGTCATCGACCCGTCGAACGGCCAACTCCGGCCAAGACGGGGAAGCTTCGCGCCGCCGGACCACGACAGGGTCCTGCCAACCTCGAGTTTCCTGATAGCCACCGCCTGCCTGACAGTCCCTCCGCAGACCGGCCGCGCCCCCATTGCTGCAAGGGCGCGAGCCCAGCCTGGCTCGGAAACTGCCGTCGGAGCGCGACCCTAAGGCGCGCTACGAACGACGGCGACTGCTCGCGGACGCAACATACGGGGTTAGAAACAGGCCGACAATCAAAACATTGTGTCGTGTGAATTTGATCTTTTAACCTATTGAAAATATTTGGAATTACGTGCGTAATTCTGATATTGCTTTAACAATATTCAATTCATTTCGTCCCTCTTTCACCCTTGGCGTTTGCCATGTCCGACTTCCGTCGCCGTCATCTGCTCGCCGTTCTGGCCGGCGTGAGCGTGCTTGGAATGGGCTCGGGCGGGGCCCTTGCAGCCCCCTCGAAGCGGCGGCCCAAGTCGATGTCCAAGCCGACGCCCTCCGTCCCGATGGACAAGCCGAAGCTCGTCTTCCTCGATCCGGGGCATGGTGGGCGCGATCCGGGCGCGCTCGGCAGCCGCGGCACGCAGGAGAAGACGGTCGTCTTGGCAATCGCACGTGACCTGCGCCGCGAGCTGCTGGCCGGCAATCGCTACCGGGTCCTGCTGTCACGCACCACCGACAGTTTCGTACCCCTGCGCGAGCGCGTGGCAAGGGCCCAGGCGGCGAGGGCGGATCTCTTCCTTTCCCTGCATGCCGACGCGCATAGCGACCGCGACGTGCGCGGCGCCTCGGTCTACACGCTTTCGGAGGAGGCGACGGACCGCGAGGCCGCCGCACTCGCGGCTCGGGAAAACCGCGCCGGCGCCTCGCTTTCGGGCATGAGGCTGTCGGAGCAGCCGGACAACGTGGCGCAGACACTGGTGGCGATGAGCCAGCGCGGCACGGTGAACGATTCCCGGCGGTTGGCCGACACGGTCGTCGCCACCTTCGCCCGCAACGGCGTCCGCCTGCTGCCGCGGACGCATCGGCAGGCGGGTTTTGCCGTGCTGACCTCGCCTGAGATCCCGGCGGCGCTGGTGGAACTCGGTTACCTGTCAAACACACAGGACGAAAAGCTGCTCACCGTGCGTCAGCACCAGCTGGCGCTCGCTCGGGCGCTCAGGGCATCCGTGGATGCCTATTTCGGGACAGGCGCCACAAGAAAGGCATAAGTCGAGGACATCCTGCGGCGTTGAAGGCCTTCCGGGCGCCGCGTAGAAAGTGACCGTGCTCAATTTCATCAAGATCTGTCTGGCTTTTGCCACCGCCGCTCTCATCGTCGGCACCGGCACCGTCGCAGGCCTCTTCTGGCATTTCAGCCACGGACTGCCCGACCACAAGCAACTCGCCGATTACCAGCCGGCGACGCTGACCCGGCTCTACGCCGCCGACGGCAAGCTCCTGGCCGAGTATGCACGTGAGAAGCGCGTCTTCGTGCCGGTTGCCGCCATGCCCAGGCGCGTGCTGGAAGCTTTCGTCGCCGCCGAGGACCAGCGGTTCTTCACCCACCCGGGCATCGACTTCATCGGTGTCGTTCGCGCCATGATTGCCAACGTCGCCAATCCGGGCAAACGGCCGGAGGGTGCGTCGGGGCTCACCCAGCAGGTCGCCAAGAACTTCCTGCTCACCAACCAGGCGACGCTTTCGCGCAAGATCCGGGAGGCCATCCTCGCGTTCCGAATCGAGGAAACCTACTCCAAGGAGCGCATCCTCGAACTCTATCTGAACGAGATCTATCTCGGCTCGGGCAACTATGGCGTGGCCCAGGCCGCCCTCAATTACTTCGACCGGTCACTCGACGAGCTCTCGCTGTCCGAGATTGCCTATCTCGCGGCCCTGCCGAAGGCGCCGAACCGCTACCACATCAACCGCAACGAAAAGGAAGCCTACGCCCGGCGCGACTACGTCCTGCACCGCATGGCCGAGGACGGCTACATCACCGCGGCCGAGGAACAGGCCGCGAAAGCTGAGAAGCTTCAGTATCGCCGCCGCAGCGCCACCGAAGTGGCGCAGGCCGACTTCTTCGCCGAGGAAGTGCGCCGCAACCTGATGGCAGCCTACGGCGAGAAGGGCCTCTACGAAGGCGGCCTGACCGTCAGCACGACGCTCGATCCCGCCATCCAGTCCGCCGCCGACAATGCGCTGCGCGACGGATTGATCGCCTATGACAGACGCCACGGCTGGCGAGGACCCTACGCCAAGATTCCCGACATGACGGTCTGGGAGGAGGAGTTCGCCCGCATCGTCCAGCGCCGTCCGCTGGCGGGTCCGTCGGCGTGGCAGCTTGCGGTCGTCAACAAGGTCGAGGCGCAGTCGGTCCAGCTGGTTGGCCTGCCGGACGGCGGCGAGGGCACCGTGCCCTTCGCGGAGATGACCTGGGCTCGCCCGACCTTGCAGAACCAGACGGTAGGCGCCGCGCCACGCGGGCCGCGCGACGTCGTCTCGGTGGGCGACGTGATCGTCGTCGAGAAGGTCGAGAAGCCCGCCGGCGCCAACGCCAAGCCTTATCCGCCCAAGACCTATGCGCTGCGCCAGGTCCCCAACGTCGAGGGCGGGGTCGTCGTCATGGACACCCAGGCCGGCCGCGTGCTGGCCATGTCCGGCGGCTGGTCCTACGGGCGCAGCCAGTTCAATCGCGCCGTCCAGGCCGCGCGCCAGCCGGGTTCGGCCTTCAAGCCGTTCGTCTACCTCGCGGCGATGGATGCAGGCTTCACGCCGGCCTCGATCGTGCTCGATGCGCCGTTCGTCTATGACCCGGGCTACGGCCAGCCGCTGTGGACGCCGAAGAACTACGGCGGCGACATGCTGGGACCGACCACTGTCCGACGCGGCCTCGAACTGTCGCGCAACCTGATGACGGTGCGCATGGCCCAGCAGGTCGGCATGAAGCGCGTGGTGGAGGTCGCCAAGGAATTCGGCGTCACCGACCAGATGGGCGCTTACCTCCCGATGGCGCTTGGCGCCGGCGAGACGACGCTGCTCCGCATGACCATGGCCTATGCGATGCTGGCCAACGGTGCGCTCGAGATCACGCCGTCGCTGGTCGATCGCGTGCAGGACCGCAACGGCAGGACGGTCTATCGCCACGAGCCGCGCACCTGCCGTGGCTGTGGCGAAACCCCAGGCAGCGCCAGGCCCGCCGCACCCGAGTTGGTCGATTCGCGCAAGCCCTTCCATGACCCGGCGTCGGTCTATCAGGTCGTCAGCATGATGCAGGGCGTTACGACCCGCGGCACCGCCGGACGCCTGGCCGCGCTCGGCCGGCCGATCGCCGGCAAGACCGGCACGACCAACGACGCACACGACAACTGGTTCCTGGGCTCGACGCCCGACATCACCATCGGTGTCTATATCGGCTTCGACGAGCCGCGGACGCTGGGTTCGCAGGAGACCGGCGGCGGCAACGCCGCGCCGATCTACGAAGCGATCGCCAGGGAGATCTTCAAGGGCAAGCCGCCGACTCCGTTCCGCGTGCCGCCGGGGCTGCGCATGGTCCGCTTCAGCTACGAGGGCGGCACGATCGACGAGGTCTTCAAGCCGGGCACCGAGCCGGGCTCCGAAGGCTATATGGTCACACCGCTTGACGGGTCGGCCCCATATTCCGCTATAGACCCCACGCAGGGCCCGCAGCAGGCGGGCAGCCCCCGGCGTCCGGGTCTCTCGGGCACCGGCGAGACCTATTAGTCAGTTCGAAACGGATCCGTAATGCGCGCCGAAGCCCAGTCGATGGTGAACGAGATCGAGGAGTCGCTCGAACTCCTCAGGAGGCGTCTTTGACTACGACCGTGCGGTCGTACGTCTCGATGAGTTGAACGCGCGCGCCGAGGATCCGGCGCTGTGGAACGATCCGAAGGAAGCCGAGAAGGTGATGCGCGAGCGCACCAGGCTCGAAGCATCGATCGGTGCGATCAAGCGCCTGCGCGCGGCAGTCGACGACAATGTCGGCTTGATCGAGATGGCCGAGGCCGAGAAGGACGAGGCCACCATTGCCGAGTGCGAGAAGGCGTTGCGTGAGGCCACGGGTGAGGCCAAGGCGGCACGGCTCGAGACGCTTCTGTCGGGCGAGGCCGACGCCAACAACGCCTATATCGAGATCAATGCCGGCGCCGGCGGCACCGAGGCGCAGGACTGGGCGGAGATGCTGGCCCGCATGTATACGCGCTGGGCCGAGCGCCGCGGCTTCAAGGTGAGCTGGCTCGAGGAGAGCGCTGGCGAAGAGGCGGGCATCAAGTCGTGCGCCTACAAGGTCGAGGGCCCCAACGCCTATGGCTGGCTGAAGACCGAGAGCGGTGTGCACCGGCTGGTGCGCATCTCGCCGTTTGACGGCAATGCGCGGCGGCAGACCTCGTTCGCGTCGGTCTGGGTCTATCCCGAGGTCGACGACAATATCGAGATCGAGCTGGTCGACAAGGATCTGCGCGTCGACACCTATCGTGCGTCGGGCGCGGGCGGCCAGCACGTCAACAAGACCGACTCCGCGGTGCGCATCACCCATCTGCCGACCGGCATCGCCGTGGCCGTGCAGCAGGAGCGCTCGCAGCACCAGAACCGCGCCAAGGCGATCCAGATGCTGAAGGCGCGCCTCTACGAGGTCGAGCTGCAGAAGCGCGAGGCCGAGCGCCTGGAGGCTGAGGCCAGCAAGACCGATATTGGCTGGGGCCACCAGATCCGCTCCTACGTGCTGCAACCTTACCAGATGGTGAAGGACCTGCGGACCAACGTGGAGCGTTCGGATCCCCAGAAGGTGCTAGACGGCGACCTAGACGAGTTCATGGCCGCCTCGCTCGCCGCCCGCGTGGGCGAGGGCAAGGACAAGGAAGCCGCGTAAGGAACTGGAGCCGACGATGCCGGGTATGTGGTTCGTGTTCGAAGCCGAGTATGAGATCGAGGACCGCCGGGCCAACTGGAACAAGCCGGTGCCCGAGACCATGGCATGGCATGGGCCCTACGCGACCGAAAAGGAAGCGGACGAAGTCGCGCTGGCCCGCATGTGGGCCAAGATCGACTTCTACGCCCACAAGGCGCGCACCGTCGACATGACGGTAAAGGGCTGACGCCTGTCAGCCTCCTGTCATCGCGGGCGGGGTAACCCCCGCCCTGGAGCGCAGCGAAGGATCTCACGCCACTCACGGAGTGCTTTGCCCGATCCGTTAGGTCATTCACTTCGTTCAGGACGACAATTTTTCCAGCTGGTCCGTCGATTGCATCCACGCTCGAAGCAACGGCGGAGAGGCTCACCTTGGCGGCACGGCAATTCCATCTCGGCTGGTTTCTCGGCAACAGTTTCGGCGTGCACGGCTGGAACCAGCCCTGGTCGGGCGTCGATGCGCGCGAATGGGCGCAGCCTGATCTTCACATCGAACTGGCGAAGGCGCTGGAACGCGCCTGTTTCGACTGCGTGCTGCTCGAGGACTCGGTCTTCGTCCCGGACAATTACGGCGGGTCGATGGACTTCTATCTCAAGCGGGCCCTGCGCGCGCCAAAGAACGACCCGCTGCCGCTGGTGCCGCTGATCGCCCAGGCAACGACGCACCTCGGCATCGTGCCGACCATCTCGACCAGCTTCTATCCGCCGTTCCTGCTGGCGCGCCTGATCGCGACGCTCGACCTGATGTCGAAGGGGCGCGTCGGCTGCAACTTCGTGACGTCGACGGCGGAACGGGCGGCGCAGAATTTCGGCCTCGACGCGCATCTCGAACACGACCTGCGCTACGAGATGGCCGACGAGTTCGTCGAACTGGCGACGAAGCTCTGGTCGTCGTGGGATGCCGACGCCATCGTGATGGACGAGAGGGGCGGCACCTTCGTCGATCCGGCCAAGGTGCGTGCCATCGATTTCAAGGGGCGGTTCTTCTCGTCGCGCGGCCCGCTCAATACGGCGCAGCCGCCGCAGGGCCGGCCGGTGCTGGTCCAGGCGGGCGGCTCGCCACAGGGCAAGGCCTTTGCCGCCCGGCATATGGATATCGTGATCGCCGCTCTCGGCACGGTCGCGGAGATGAAGGCGTTTCGCGACGACATGCGCGCGCGCCTTTCCGAACAGGGCCGCGATCCCGGCAGCTGCAAAGTGCTGTTCGTCGTTACGCCGACCCTGGGCGAGACCGACGAGGAGGCGCAGGATCGCGTGCGCCGCCGGCAGGCGCAGCGCGAGGCCGCGCCGGAGGTGACGCTCGCGATGATGGGCAGCCTGACCGACATCGACTTCTCGACCTTCGATCTCGACGCGCCGCTGGCCGAGCTGACGACCAACGGCCAGCAGGGCACGCTGAAGCGCTTCCTGGCTCAGGGCCGCACCTTGCGCGAGGTGGCGAGCAACTACAGCTTCGGCTTCGAGCACCCGGTGGTCGGAACGACCCGGCGCGTCGCCGACGTGATGGAAGAAGCGATGGAGCAGGTGGGCGGCGACGGCTTCATGTTCAGCGGGCCGCTCAGCCGGCGGTATGTCGCCGAGATTACGGACGGGCTGGTGCCCGAGCTGCAACGACGCGGCCTGGTTCGCACAGCGTACACGCACGCGCATTTCCGCGACAATCTGTTTGCATTCTAGGCGGCGGGCGGCACTCTCGATCGAAGCATCGCCGGAGCCGCCTCATCGCCAATCCTCTCTACGTCGCGCTCGGCGCCATGACGATCCAGCAGACCTTCGCAACGCTGGGCCGGTCGACGGTGCCGCTGATCGCCGCCGCCATCGTGGTCGATCTCGGAATCGAAGCGGCCCTGGTCGGTGTCTATCTCGCGATCGGTTCGGTCGCTGCCTTCCTCACGACCCTGGGCTGCGGCGGCTTCATCCTGCGCTACGGCGCGGTCCGCATGACCCAGGTCGGCATGGCGGCGCTGGGCATCGGCCTCGCCATCACGACGGCTGGCTGGCTGCCGCTCTTTGCGGCCGGCGCCTTCATCGGCGGGTTGGGGCAGGCAGTTTCGACACCTTCCAGTTCGCACCTCCTCGGCCGGCTGGCCCCCCGGCACCTGGCGCCGCTGGTCTTTTCGATCAAGCAGTGCGGCGTGCCGGTGGGACTCATGCTGGCGGGCGTCGTGGCGCCGGCGCTGGTCGTCGAAGCCGGCTGGCGAGTGGCGCTGCTGGTCATCGCCCAGGCCTCCTTCCTGATCGTGCTGGCATTGCAGCCGCTGCGGGCGGGCTTCGACGTCGATCGCAATCCCGCCCAACCGCTTTCACCCGCCGACATCCGGGCCAATGTGCTCGGAGTCCTGCGTGACCCCGCGCTGCGCATCCTGTGCGTTGCGATGTTCAGCTTCGTCGGCCTGCAGTCGCTCTTCACCGGCTTCTTCGTGCTCTATCTGGTGCGTGGACTGGGCTACGACCTCGAGCGCGCAGGACAGGTCTTCGCCATCGCCATCGTCATGGCGGTCCCGGCGCGCATCGGCTGGGGCTGGCTCGCCTCACGCTTCGTGCCGCCCGCGACCCTGCTCGCCTTCCTCGGCATTGGCATGGCCGCCGCGGCCGTGCTCACGGCGTCGATCGATCCCGACTGGCCCACCTGGGCCGCGGCCGTGATCGCCACCGCCTTGAGCATTACCGGCGTGAGCTGGCATGGCGTGCTGCTGGCGGAGGTGGCGCGGCTGTCGCCGGTCGGCCGGATCGGCGCCACAACCGGCGCCGTCCTGGCCTTTGGCGATGCCGGCGCGCTGGTGCTGCCTCTGCTGTTCAGCGCGGCGCTTTCGCTGACCGGAGGGTACGCCACCGGCTTCCTCATTGGCGCAACGCTCGCATTCGGGGTCGGACTGTACGGCCTGTGGCGACGGGTCAGCCGCCAGCGCTAGGCGCGACCACGGAGACCTGGCTGGCAAACCAGTTGGCGTACCAGCGCAACGCCCAAGGGATCGGGAGGATCAGGGCGCACAGCAGGATCAGCAGCACCGTGCGGCCGAGGATCGCCGACCCGCTGGCGGTGAAGGTGAAGCCGATGGTGCCGTCGATGCTGCGGCAGAGCCAGTGCATCGTCGCCTTGATCACCCAGGCCCAGCCGATGATCGTGACGAGGGAGACGACAAACAGGATGCTCCAGCCGAGATAGGCCAGGGTCTCGCCGTTGAACGACGTCTGGAGCTTCCCATCCTCGGTGCGAATGTTTGCACAGAACCATCGGATCACGGGAACCGTGAGGAGTGCGGTCACCAGGATCACCGCGGCGGTCACGCCGGGATGGCGGGTATTGTGAAGCCATCCCAGCACGGCGAGCGCGATGAAGACGTACCAGATGTCGCCAGGCTGCCCCGAGAAGCGGAGTCGTCGACCGTCGGGCAGCGCGACCTGTTCGCAGAGGAACCTGTAATAGCCCGTGGCCGTCCACGGCGCCGGGACGACCAGGATCTGGCCGACGAGGTATAGAAGAGAACGGCCGAACAGGCGCCAGACGGGAAAGGAGGGGCGAAGCGGCCCCGTCGCCAAGGCGCCGGCCAGGCTGACTTCGGACCCCGAATTCATGGCTTTCTCCTTTGCGTATCCCGGGAGGGCGCCGGGCGTTGTGCAATCATGCCCTCGACCGTCATTCGCTCCTACCATTACGACCGCCGTCGGCGTGCGCTCGACATCGTGTTCCAGTCGCGACGTCGCTACACCTATCTCGGCGTCCCGGAAAAGACCTTCGACGCGATGAAGGCGGCCTTTTCCAAGGGCGAACTCTTCAACCGGTACATTCGCGATCACTTCACCTTCGAGCGCAACGGCGAAGAGCCTCCGCCCGGCCGCTCCCCAGGGGTCGAGATCGAGGTTTGACGGACCCGGATCGACTTCTGTCAGGGATGCTCTCGCACCCCTATACTGGGCAGGGTTGAGGAGGACGGGGCATGCACGATCCAGGTGTGAGACAGTACGACCGCGCCGCCGAGGACGTCGGCAACATCGTGGCACTCGAGCATGTCAATCTCGGGGTCGCGGACCAGGGGGTGGCGACCGTCTTCTACATGAGCGGCCTCGGCCTCACGCGGGATCCCTACATGATGACCGGCATCGACAATATGTGGGTCAATGCCGGGGAGAGCCAGTTCCACCTGCCGACGATGGCCGGGGCGCAGCGTCTGCGCGGGCGTGTCGGGCTGGTGGTTCCCGATCGCGAGGCCCTGCTGCAACGGCTCGACCGGGTGAAGACGCTGCTCGGCGACACGTGCTTCGCCTTCGTGGAGCGCGACGACCATGTCGAGACGACCTGTCCGTGGGGCAACCGAATCCTCTGTCACGATCCGTCCTCGCGGTTCGAGGGCATGACGCTGGGCATGGCCTATGTCGAGTTCGACGTGCCGCGCGGCACGGCCGGCGGTATTGCCGGCTTCTATCGCGAGGTCTTCGCGACCGGCGCGCGCGTCGAGGGGACGGCGGCGCATGTTTCGGTCGGGATCGGCCAGGAGCTGATCTTCCGCGAAAGCGACGCCGCCGCCGAGGCCTATGATGGCCACCACATCCAGGTCTATGTCGCGAATTTCTCCGGACCCTATCGGGGGCTGGTAGAGCGCGGCCTGCTGACCGAGGAGAGCAACCAGCATCAGTACCGCTTCCAGCACATCGCGGACCCGGCCACAGGCCGGGCGCTGTTCGAGATCGAGCACGAGGTGCGCAGCCTGCGCCACCCGCTCCATGCGAGGCCCCTGGTGAACCGCAATCCCCTGCAGACCAATCGCTGCTATATCCCGGGACGCGACGGCTGGGTGCCCGAGCCGAGGGGAGCCGAGATGGATGATCCGCGAGTCGAGATGCGCCGCAAGCGCTTCGAAGCGGCGAGCCGGCGGGTGATGAGCTGATGCTTGGCCTTGTGGGACGGATCGTGGGCTTCGGCCTGCTCGGTCTGGTGGCGACGCCGATCGTTGTGACGATCACTGTGCTGACCCTCGCGCACCTGTTCGATCCGCGCTGCGGGACGCCGGGGGATTCGGGCGGATGTGAAATGGGGGCGGCGTCGATCGGCATTTTCTCGGCGCTGCCCGGCCTGGCGATCGGTGTCGCCTTCGCGCTGTACCGGCATTTCCGTCGGAAGCGCGCGACGCCGCCCTCGCCGCCTGTCGTGCGGCCGTGAGGGCGGCGGACGCTTCGGCCTTCGAGAAGCTCCGAGGCCGCATTCAGGCGTTGCGCGCGAAGACCATCGACAATGGCTGCACCGAGGGCGAGGCGCTGGCGGCGGCGGCCAAGGTGGCCGAGCTGCTCGACCGCTACGAACTGTCCCTGAGCGATGTCGAGATCCGGGAGACGCCGTGCGAGGAGCGGGTCTTTGAGACTCACCTGAAGAAGCGCATCCCGATCGACGAATGCATCGGCGCCATCGCTTCGTTCTGCGACTGCCGCGTCTGGCGCGAGAAGAACGCAGCCGGCGAGGCGCGCTACGTCTTCTTCGGCCTGCCGGCCGACGTCGAGGTGGCGCATTACCTGACCGAGTTGATCGACGGCGCGGTCCGGGCCGAACTGGGTCGCTACAAGGTCTCGGCCGACTACAGGCGCTTCCGGCACCAGGAGCGGCATCTCGCGAACGCGTCCTTCACCTTGGGCATGTGCGCGTCCGTCGCCGACCGGCTGGTCGCGATGAAGGAAGAGCGCGACGGTGTGATCCGGAGCAGCGGCCGCGGGCTGGTCGTGCTGAAGGCTGCCGTGGTCGATAGCGAACTGGAGCGGCTCGGCCTTAAACTGCGCACCGTCGAGGCCGGGCCGGGGCGTTTGATCTCACCGACGGCCTTCGATGCCGGCGGCGCGGCGGGCGAGTCGGTCGCCCTCAATCCCGGCCTTCGCAACAAGTAGCATCAGGCCGTTGCGCCGGCGCGCACCATGTCTGCGCACTTCTCGCCGATCATGATGGCAGGCGCGTTGGTGTTGCCCGCGACAATGGATGGCATGATCGAGGCGTCGGCGACGCGCAGCCCCGCGATGCCATGGACGCGCAATTGCGGATCGACCACGGCATCGATCTCGCGGCCCATGCGACAGGTGCCGACCGGATGCAGGTTCGAGACGCCGCGGGCGCGGATGTCGGCCTTGAGGTCGGCATCGCTGGTCACACCGGCGCCGGGCAGGATCTCCTCGACGATGAAGGGCTTCAGCGCCGGCTGGCTGGCGATCTCGCGGCAGATCCGCATGCCGTGCAGCAGCGCGTCGAAATCGGAGGCGTTCTTCAGGAAATTGAATTTGATCTCGGGCGCCGCGAATGGATCGGCGGACTTCAGCCGGACTGTGCCGCGGCCAGACGGCGTGAGATGGACGGGGCTGAGACCGAACGCCGAGAAGGGCTGCGGGACGATGCCGGACTTGTTCCGGTCCTTGATCGCCCAGGCGAACATGTTGATCTGCAGGTCGGGCCGCTCCAGCCGCTTGTCGCTGCGCACCAGCGCGCCGACAAACAGGCCCATGCTGGCCAGCGGCCCCGTGCGGCCGAACGCATACTGCGCCGCGGCCATCAGGCGACGTGGCAGGCTGAGAGTCAGGTCGTTCATGGTGACGGGCTGGCTGCAGCGATAGGCGATGTAGGTATTGAAATGGTCGTGCAGGTGGCTGCCGACGCCCGGCATGTCGCGCACGACCCCGATGCCATGCTGCATCAGGTGCTCGGCCGGGCCGAGGCCCGACAGCATCAGGAGCTGCGGCGAGCCGTAGACGCCGCCCGAGACGATCACCTCGCGGTTGGCGCGGGCATGGACGAGGCCCCCGGGCGTGCGATACTCGACTCCGATGGCGCGGCCGCGTTCGATCAGCACTCTGGTCGCATGTGCCGACGTGGCGACCGTGAGGTTGCGTCGGCCCTTGGCGGCGCCGAGATAGGCGCGGGCGGAAGACCAACGGCGCGCCCGGTTGATGGTGGTCTGGTAGAAGCCGACGCCGTCCTGCGTGGCGCCATTGAAATCGGGATTGGCGGGTATGCCGGCCTGCACGGCCGCATCGTGCATCGCGCGCGCGAGCGTGGGCTTCCAGCGATGGTCCTGCACCTTCAGCGGCCCGCCTATGCCGTGGAATTCGTCGGCGCCGCGCTCCTGGTCCTCGGCGCGCTTGAAATAGGGCAGGACGGACGCATAGTCCCAACCTTCGCAGCCGCGCTGGCGCCATTCGTCATAGTCGGCGGCATTGCCGCGCATATAGACCATGCCGTTGATCGAGCTGGTGCCGCCCAGCACCTTGCCGCGCGGCTGGTACATGATGCGGCCGTTGAGCTCGGCCTCGGGCTCGCTGTCGAACATCCAGTTGACCTTCGGATTGTTGAAGGTCTTGTGGTAGCCGAGCGGCACGTGGATCCACGGATAGGTGTCACGGGGGCCGGCCTCGAGCAGCAGCACGGAGAAGCGCCCGTCCTCGCTGAGACGGCTGGCGACGGCGCAGCCGGCCGAACCCGCGCCGGTCACGATGAAATCGTAGGAAGCTTCGCCTTGCACGCTGTTTCCCCCGTTCGTTTTCGGGAGCGTAGCGCGGCCCTGTCAGCCGAGATAGGCCTTCACAAGCCGCTCGTCGGTGAGGAAGGACTGCCACTCACCGGGGCCGATCTCGTGGACGATGCTGCCGACCGACATGACGTAGGCGCGGTCGGTGATCTCCGAGGCGATGCCGACATTCTGCTCGATCAGGAGCAACCCCATGCCGCGCTCGCGCAGCGCCTTGATGACCAGCAGGATGTCCTTCACCACCTTGGGGGCGAGACCGGTCGAAGGCTCGTCCATGATCAGCAGGTCGGGCTGCAGCAGCAGCGCGCGGGCGATCGCCACCATCTGCTGCTGGCCACCGCTCAGCAGTTCGACCGGCGAGGCCATGCGCTCCTTCACCACCGGGAAGAGCGCCGTCACCTCGTCCCACGAGAAACGCAGGTCGGCGCCGCGCACCTTTCGGCCGACCGTCTCGGCCAGGATCAGGTTCTCGCGCACCGACAGTTCGCCGAACAGGCGGCGGTTCTCGAGCACCACGGCCAGCCCGTGCCTGGCCAGGTCATGCGCCGGCGTGGCGGTGATGTCGGTGCCGTTCTTGACGATCCGGCCGCTTCGGGACCGCAGCAGGCCGCAGACCGTGCGGACGAGGGTGGTCTTGCCGGCGCCATTGGCGCCGACCAGCGCCACGGCCTCGCCGTCGCCGACCTTGAGCGAGACGTCGCGCAGGACGGAGAGGGCGCCGTAGCCGGCGGAGAGGGAGGTCACTTCCAGCACGGCTCAGACCCCGAGGTAGACTTCGCGGACCCGCGGGTCGCGCTGGATGGCGGCCATGTCGCCGCTGGCGATGATCTCGCCGAAATAGAGCGTGTGCACGGTGCGGGCGACGGTCATCAGGCCCATGTCGTGCGAGACCAGCAGGATGGTGATGCCTTCCTCGTTCAGCCGCACGATCCAGTCGCGCAGATCGTCGATCTCCTGGACGTTGAGGCCGGACGAGGGCTCGTCGAGCAGCAGCAGGCGCGGCTCGCCGACCACGGCGCGGGCGATCTCGAGGAGGCGGCGCTGGCCGGCGGTCAGGCTGGCGGCCGGCAGGTCGCGCAACGCGCCCAGCCGGAAACGCTCGCAGGCGGCCTCGGCACGCTCGCGGATCTCGCGCATCTGGCCGCGTGCGGCCGGGGTGCGCAGCAGGTCCTGCAACATGGTGGTGCGCGTGAGCTTGGTGCAGCCGACCATGACGTTCTCCAGCACGGTCATCTGTTCGAAGACCTGCGGAGTCTGGAAGGTGCGCACGAGCCCCTGCAGGCCGCGCTGCTGGATCGTGTCGCGCTCCAGCGCGGCGCCGCGATAGGTGACGGTGCCGGCGAGCGGGCGGATATAGCCGGTCACGATGTTGAACAGGGTGGTCTTGCCCGAACCGTTTGGCCCGATGAGACCGATGATGCCGCCCTCGGGCACGTCGAAGGTGACGGAACGCAGGACCGAAAGTCCGCCGAACGAGTGGCCGACTTCCCGGAGGGCGAGGAGGGGCTCAACCATGGCCGCTGCCCCGTTTGGCGAGCCGCGCCCGCAGCTTGCCGAACGCGCCCACCAGCCCTTCCGGCATCAGGACGACGACGGCGACGAGGGCCAGGCCGAACAGGATCTGGTGGATGTCGCCCAGCTTGCTCAGAAGCTCGGGCAGGAAGGTGACGAACAGTGCGCCGACGACGATGCCGGGGATCGAGGTCGCGCCGCCGATCACCGGGATCAGCAGGAAGCTGATCGAGCGGTCGACGGTGAAGCTCTGCGTGCTGACGAACGAGGCGTGGTGGGCGAACAGGCTGCCGGCCAGGCTGCCGAACAGCGCGCAGACCACGAAGACCTTGGTGCGCAGCGCCTGCAGGTCGATCGAGAGAGCCGCCGCGGCGGTGCTGGAGTCGCGCATGGCCCGCAGCATGAGGCCGGTGCGGCTGTCGACCAGGTTGCGCGCCACGGCCATGCAGGCAAAGGCCACGATCCAGACGAAGAAGTAGTAGCGCGAGGGCCGGTCGAGCAGGAAGCCGAACAGGTCGAGCTTGGGAATGCCACCGATGCCCAGGGTGCCGCCGGTCAGCCAGTCCCACTCGAAGAACAGGGCACTCGCGATGGCGCTGAGGGCAAGCGTGCCGAGCGCCAGGAAGTAGCCGGTGAGGCGCAGGATCGGCCGGCCGATGACATAGGCCAGCACCATGCTGATGGCGGCGCCGACGAGGAAGCCCACGATGCTGGGCAGGCCCATCATCACCGTGCAGTAGGCGCTGGCATAGGCGCCCAGGCCATAGAATGTCGCCTGCGCCAGATTGACGATGCCGCAATGGCCGAGCAGCAGCCCGATGCCGAGGCCTGCCACCGTGTAGATGCCGGTAAACACGAGAAGATCGGCCATGTAGCGCGGCACAACGAAGGGCAGCACGGCCCAGACCACGAGGCCGATGGCGAGCCAGAGGAGGGTGCGCGGGTTCATGCGCTCAGCCTCCCCGCCGGCCGGCGCGGCCGAGAATGCCTTGCGGCATCAGGATCATGATGACGATCAGCACGGAGAAGGCGACGACGTCCTTGTAGCTCGACGAGATCCCGATGATGGCGAGTGACTCGACCAGGCCCAGCGTGAGCCCGCCCACGGCGGCGCCGAGCGGGTTGGTGAGCCCGCCCAGGACGGCGGCGGCGAAGCCCTTGAGGGTGAGGTTGAGCCCGAGCTGGTAGTCGACGCCGATCAGCGGCGTCACGAGGATGCCGCCCAGCGCGCCAAGCAGCCCGCCCAGGACGAAGGTATAGGTGCGCATGCGCGAGACATTGATGCCGGTGGTGGCCGCGCCGTCGGCGTCGATCGAGGCCGCCATCATGGAAAGGCCGATCGTGGTGCGGTGATAGAAGGCGCGCAGCGCCAAGGTGGCGCCAATGCCGATGGCGATCAGCCACAGCGCGTGGAATTGGATCACGGCGTCGAGGATGATCAGCACGCCCGCGCCGCCGAGCGGCGGGAGCAGGTGGCCGTCGCGGCCGATGAAGAACAGCACGCTGGCCGACAGGGTGAGGGCGAGGCCGATGGTGAGCAGCAGGAAGCTGTCCTCGCTCGCATTCTTCTTGGCCATGTAGCGCACGAAGGCCACCTCGATGAAGGCGCCGACCAGGGCGCCCGCAACGGCTCCGCCGGCGATGGCGGCGGCATAGGGCCAGCCCGTCCTGGTCAGCAGCAGCACGGTGGTCATGGCGCCGATGACGGCAAACTCGCCCTGCATGGCGTTGATCACGCGGCTGCCCTTGAAGATGGCGGACAGGCCCATGCCGACGAGCGCGTAGACGATACCGTTCGTCACGCCCGCGAAGAGCGCCTGAAGGATCAGGCTGAGTGTCATGAAGGAATGCTTCCGCGCAAAAGAAGGAGCGGCGCAGGATCCGTTAGGGGACCTGCGCCGCCTATGAGCGCTACTGTGCGACGCGGAACGGCGTGCGGGTGTATTTGCCGCCGACCAGCTTCGAGAAGATGAAGCTCGAGATCGGGATGCCGGTCATGTCGTCGGCCGAGAAGTTGTAGCTGGCGAGCACGCCGGTGTACGGCGCCTTCATGGCCTCGCAGAGCTTCTCGCCGGTGGCGTCGGCGCCGGCCTTGTTGAGGGCGGCGGCGATGATGTGGGCGGCATCCCAGGCCGCCGCTTCGTAGTTCTTCGGCGTTGAGTTGTAGGTCTTCTTGTAGAGCTCGACGAAGTCCTTCTGGTGCGGCAGCGGGTCCTCTCCGACGACGAACTCGGGGATCACGATGTTGTCGGCGGCCGGTCCCATCGCGTTCACGTACTCGTAGGACGAGGAGCCGATCGCGGCGATCACCGGCTGGGTGATCTGGATCTGCTTGACGTTGCGGAACGGCGTGGCCGAGGTGGCGATGATGAACACCGCGTCGGGCTGCGAAGCCTTCACCTTGGCGGCCTGGGTGGTGGTGTCGGTGGCGCCGATCTCGAACTTCTCGATCGCGACCAGCTTGACGCCGTACTTGTCGGCGAGCGGCTTCAACTCGGCCATGACGACGTTGCCGTAACCGGCATCGTGCAGCACGCCGACCTTGGTCGCCTTGATGCTCTTGGCGTATTCGAGCAGCGCGGTCGCGTTGAGTCGCTGCGGCGGCAGGACGTGCGCCACGCACTTGCGCTCGCGCTCGACCGCCGGCCCGATGCCGGTGAAGGCGATCTGCGGGATCTTGTTGGCGTGCGTCACCCCGCCGACCGCGACGGTGCTGGCGGTGAGGGAGGGGCCGAGCAGGGCCTGGACCTTCTGGCCGAAGATCAGGTCGTTCGCCTTGCTGAGCGCCGTGTCGGGATTGGAGGCGTCGTCCTCGACGATGAACTTGATCGGACGGCCCTTGATGCCGCCCTTGGCGTTGATGTCCTTCTCGGCCAGCAGCAGGCCATTGCGCTCGGGCACGCCGAGGCCGGCGCCGGCGCCGGTGGCGGAAACGATCGCGCCGATCTTGACCGGCTCACCGGAGGTTTGCGCCTGGACCGACAGGGCCGAGAGGCCGACCAGCGCCGTGGCGCCCGCCAACCTTGCGATGAACGATGACAATGACATTTTTCTTTCCTCCCACACGTTGAGCTTCTTTATGGCCGCCAGTGCGTCAGAGCAGCGGCGGTGGCCCGGCCATGCCGAGTTCGTGTTGCCCGAACAATGCACCCTGGACGTCGGTCGAGAACATGACGTGGGCATTGGCTGCGTGCGCATCGCGGAACAGGCGCTGCATCGGGCCGCTGAGGTAGAGACCGCTCGATCCGGCGATACCCATCAGGATGTCGACTGCCTCGAGACAAAGACGGGCGGAGAAGAAAGCGTCGCGCCGGTAGCGCAGTTTATCTTCATGGACGGCGTCAGTGCCTGCGCGGGCCGCCGCCATCGCATGCTCGCAGGCCCGGCGCATCAGCACTTCGGCCGTGTCGATGCGGACGCTCGCCTCTGCGACCTTGATCTGTACGGCCTGGCTCGCGCCGAAGGGTTGCCCTGTCGTCGTCGCGTTCCGGGTGCGGGCCGCGCCCACAACCGTATCGTAGGCGCCTTGGGCACAGCCCAGCATCACGCCCGAAAGGACGTAGGGGCCGAGGGCGAGCATGGGCAGCCGGAACAGAGGCGAGGGATTGACGGTGGAGCCGGCGTGCGGCTTGCCGTTCATCGACCGGGCCGAGATCGTGCGAAACTCCGGCACGTAGAGGTTCCTGATCTCGACGTCCTTCGAGCCGGTCCCCGAGAGACCGACGGCATGCCACGTATCGATGATCTCGTACTGCGAGCGATGGACGAGCGCGAAGCGCTGGTCGACGGGCGGGCCGTCGTCGCGCTCGCGCAGCATGAAGCCCAGCATGTTCCAGTCGGAATTGTCGACGCCGGAGGAAAGCGGCCAGCGCCCCGAGATCTCGTAGCCGCCCTCCACCTTGCGGCCGCGTCCCGCCGGGAAGATGAGCGAGGTGGCGATCAGCACGTCGGGCGAGGCGTCCCAGATCTCGTCCTGTGCTTCAGGGTGGAAGTAGCCCAGCATCCAGTGATGGCTGGAGAGATTGCCGAGGTTCCAGGCGGTCGACGGGCAGACGCGCGCGATCTCCGCGCAGGTGTCGACCAGGATGCCGACATCGAGATCGGCGCCGCCGACGCGCGCCGGCTGGACCATGCGGAAGAGGCCGGTGCGGTGGAGGTCGCGCTCGGTGTCGTCGGGCAGTCGGCGCAGCTTCTCGCAGTCCCCGGCCCGGGCGGCGATCGCCGGCACCAGCGCGCGGGCGCGGTCGAGCATTTCCGCGTAGCTGACGCCCGTGAACGAGACCGGCGTGTTGGGCAACGTCGCCGACGGTGTCCAGTCGGCGGCCCGCTTGGTCCGCATATCGAATTCCTCCCGGCGCCTCGGCGCTTGTTCTTGCCGCAACGATGCTTGTGTCATGCGGTCAGGTCAAGTGACCTAAGTTGTTGGTCGATTGACCATGTCGTGTGCGACCACGATACTTCGCCTCAACAAAACAGCTCTCGGGAGGAGCGGACATGGCAATCAAGGTGCTCGAACTTCATCATCAGGGCGTGCGGATCGGCGCCGGCGACAAGACGATCGAAGATCTGAAGAATTTCTATACCGGCGTGCTGGGCCTCGAGCACGACACCGGACGGCCGGAGATCCCTGGCATTCCGGGCATGTGGATCAACATCGGAGAAGTGGGGCAGATCCACCTGATCGGCGGCGACCTGCCGTCGCCCTTCGCCCAGGGGCCGGGCAAGGATCCGACCGCGCCGCATGTCGCGCTGGCCGTCGAGAACATCGTCGAGACCAAGGCAGAGCTCGACCGGCTTGGCGCGGACTACTGGTCGCTCAAGGGCGCGACCGGCCCCGACGCCGAACAGCTGTTCCTCAAGGACCCGTGCGGCAACATGGTGGAACTCCACCAGTTCGACAAATGCCGCTGCCGCTTGAAGAGCCGCGTAAAGCCGGCCTAGCGCCCCGCCGGCGCGGCGAGGCCCGCGCAGACAAAGGGCACGATCTCGCGGATGGCGGCTTCCATGTCCGCGGGATCGCAGCTTCCCTGGGAGATCGCCTCCAGGCGGCCGGGCTGAAGCAGCGTCCAGACGTAGGCGCCCATCATGAAATAGTAGCGCCAGTAGAGCGTCTTCGCCGGGATCTTCGGCAGGGCGCGCCGGATGGCGGCGACATAGAGTGCATTGGTCTCGTCGTAGATGTCGGCGCGCACCATGCTGGCGGTATCGTCGGGATCGGTGAACAGGCGCGCATGCATCTGCATCGAAGTCCGCCGCCCGCCGGCCCGCGGCTCGGCCATCAGCAGCGGGCGGACCAGCGCATCGACCAGCACGTCGAGCGGAACGATGCCGCGCGGATAGCGGGCCTCTGCCTCCTGCAGGAGCTGGCGCCGCCGCTCGGTTACCTCGGTACCATGCCGCGCCACAACCGCCTCGAAGATCGCGCGCTTGGACTCGAAGTAATAGTGGAGCTGACCCACGTTCACGCGGGCGCGGCTGGCGATGGCTCGTGTGGTCGCGCCGCCATAGCCGACGCGCCCGAACAGTTCCTCGGCGACATCGAGAATGCGTTCCGCCAGGTTGGGACGGCTGGCCTTCCTGCGCCGCGCGGCAGCGGATTTCGGTTTCTTCGCGATTGTCTTTCTCGCCACGACGCATCCTGCTGAAAATTGACGGGCTTCTCATAGAGCCAAGTCGCAGCGTTTTCCATGGCGGCTACGGAACCGTGTCGCCGCATGCTAGAAGGCAGCCATGAAAACCAAGCTCCTCGGCCGCACCGGCATCCACGTCTCCCAACTCTGCTTCGGCACGATGTCCTTCGGCGGCGACGCCGACGAGGCCACTTCGGCTTCGATGTACAAGGCGGTGCGCGACGCCGGGATCAACTTCTTCGACACGGCCAACGAGTACAACAAGGGCAGGTCCGAGGAGATTCTCGGCCGGCTGGCGAAGGATCATCGCGACGACCTGGTGATCAGCACCAAGTGCTTCAACAAGACGGGTCCCGACGTGAACGCAGGCGGTGCCAACCGCCGCCATGTCGTGCAGGCCGTCGAGGCCAGCCTGCGCCGGCTGCAGACCGACCGGATCGACGTGCTGTTCCTGCATCGCTTCGATCCGGTGACGCCGATCGACGAGATGATGCGCGGCCTCGAGGACCTTGTGCGCTCGGGCAAGGTGATCTATCCCGCGGTCAGCAACTGGTCGGCCTGGCAGACCCAGCGTGCTGTCGACATCCAGGAGCGCAACGACTGGGCGCGGCTGCAGGTCATTCAGCCGATGTACAATCTGGTGAAGCGCCAGGCCGAGGTCGAGCTGCTGCCGATGGCGGCGGCCAACGGCATCGGCGTCATCCCCTACAGTCCGGCGGCGGCCGGTCTCCTGTCGGGCAAGTATTCTGGGCATGCTTCTGGCCGGCTCAACACCAACAAGATGTACGAGGCGCGATACGGCGAGGAATGGGCCTTCGAGACGGCCGAGAAGTACGTCGCGCTCTGCCGGCAGAAGGGACTACACCCGGTCAGCGCCGCCATCGCCTGGGTGGGGGCGCATCCGGCGATCACCGCGCCCATCATCGGCGCGCGCAATATCGACCAGCTGAAGGACTCGCTCGCGTCGGTGAACGTCGACATGACGCCGGAGCTGCGCGCCGAGATCGCCGCACTCTCGCGCACCCCGCCGCCGGCCACCGACCGTCTGGAAGAGCAGAAGGTCTTGAAGGCCTGAGGCGGCTCAGCCCGGCTCCAATCCCTTCGCCCGGAAGAGCGCCTTCGCCTCGGGCGTGCGCAGGCTTTCGATCAGCGCCGTGGCCAACACCGGCTGAGCGCTGTCGGACGGAATGCCGGCCACGAACACCGTGACCATATGCAGGTCGCCGGGCAGCGGCCCGACGATCTCGACGCCGGGAACATGCAGCAGCTCCGGCACCTGCTGGACGGCGAGGTCGGCTTCGCCGGTCGGCAGGAACATGCCCGCGTAGCCCGAGGGCGGCGGAAATCTGGTCTTTGCGTTGATCGCGTCCGCGATGCCCAGGCGTTCCAGCAGCTTCGCGAAATAGATCCCGCTCGCACCGCCCGCCGCGGGGTCGGTATAGGAAATCGCCCGGGCCTCCAGCAGCGCGCGCTTCAGCGCTTCGGGCGTTGAGATGTCGGGCTTCGGCGCACCTGCTTTCACGGCGATGGCCGTAGCGGAGCTGGCGATGACGACATCCGATCCGGCGACGATCCCGCCCGTGGCGAGCAGCGTGTCGGTCGTCGCTCGATTGAGGATCAGCGCATCCGCCGTCTTGCCGGCCTGCAGCCGCTTCAGGAGCAGGGGCGCCGTTGCCCAGGTGACGTCGAGCGTGCAGCCGTGCGCCTTCTCGAAGGCAGGGATCAGCGGCTCCACGACGCCCTGGACCGCGATGGCGCTGAAAACCCTCATGCGGGCTCCCGTCGGTCGCAGACGTCGATCCATTCGGCGTTCACCAAGGCGGCCATGCGCTCGGGTGCGATGCGTACGGCCGAGTTGATCGATCCGGCGGCGGGAACGACCTCGTCGAATTCCTTCAGCGAGACATCGCAATAGACCGGGAGCGGCGTCGCCAGGCCGAACGGGCAGACACCGCCCACCGGATGGCCCGTGAGGGAGACGACCTCGTCGGCGGTCAGCATACGCGGCTTGCCGCCCAGCACGTCCTTGATCCTGCGATTGTTCAGCCGCGCGTCACCAGAGGTGACGACCAGCAGGGTGCGATCCTTGATGCGCAGCGACAGCGTCTTGGCGATCTGCGCCGGCGCGACGCCGTGGCCCCGCGCCGCCATTTCGACGGTGGCGGTGCTGGCCTCCAGTTCGACGACTTCGAGATCAGGCGCATGCGCCGACAAGAAGGCGCGCACGGCTTCGACGGTCATGCCTGCCGTACCTGGGGACCGGCACATCTGCCGGAGTGTTGAAAAGCCATTTCCGAACCGCCTGAGAAAGAAGAGACGGACAAGCCTATCGGAGAACCGGGCAGCCGACCCGCGGGAATCGTACCGCATGGTGGGCGGTGTCTGCGAATTTCGATGACAATTGCAGGGGCGGCGGTACCGTCGGTCAACTCACCACGGGAGAAGCGCATGCCGACGATCGACGCCCAGGTTCACTGCTACGAGCGCAATCACCCGGGCCGCCCGTGGACGGCCGTGCTGGCGGGCCCGCCCGAGGTCACCGCCGAGGACATGATCAAGGCAATGGACGAGGTCGGCGTCGACGGCGCCCTTCTGGTCTCGGTTTATACGATGTACCGCTGGGACGAGAGCTACGCCGTGGGCGTGCAGAAGGCGCATCCCGGCCGGTTCGGCGTCATCAAGCCCGTCAATGCCAACGATCCCAAGGTCGAGGGAACGATCGCCGACTGGGCGGCGATGGACGGCACGGTCGCCATCCGCATCATGTTCACGCCGGAGATTTCGACCGACGCGGCCGATGCCGGCATCAACCGCGTGCTGGCTGCCGCAGCCAAACATGATCTGCCGGTCAACCTGATGGCGCGCGGCCGGCTGGAGCAGGTCGCCGAACTCGCCAAGCGCAACCCGAACACCACCTTGGTGATCGATCATCTCGGCCTGGAACAGCCGATGGCGCCGCCGGCCCCGCAGGACCCGTGGCATGAGCTGCCGAAGCTGCTGGCGCTGGCTGCGCACGACAATGTCGTGGTGAAGATCACCGGCGCCTGCACGCTCAGCCACGAGAAGTTTCCCTACAAGGACATCTGGGATCCGCTGGGCCGCATCTTCGATGCCTTCACCCTGGATCGCTGCATGTGGGGCACCGACTGGACCCGCGCCGTGGCGCTGCTCACCTACAAGGAGGGCGTCGATGCCTTCCGCGTCACCGATCGCCTGTCCGACAGCGATCGTGCAACGCTGATGGGCGGCTCGCTGCAGAAGATCTACGGCTGGTCGCCGGCGAAGAAGTAAGTCTGCAGGCTTCAGGGAAGGGCCAGGTCGCCCTTCCCGAGAGGCCACTGCATCAAGATCGAATCGACCCAGCGGCCGAATTTGAAGCCGACGGCCTCGAGCTTGCCGATCTGACGGAAGCCCTGGCTGCCATGGAGCCCGGTCGAGCCTGCGTTCTCGCTGTCGCCGATGACGGCCAGTATCTGGCGCCAGGGGCCGGCCTCGCAGCACTTGATCAGCGTGGTCAGCAGTTCGCGACAGCGTCGAGGCGATCAAGCGGCTGGTGGAGGCGGGGCTGGGCTGCGCCATCCTGCCGGCGGTCGCCGTCCGCGAGGCGGCGGATCGGGCCAACCTCGTGGTGCGGCCGCTCTCGCCGCGTCTCTACCGCAAGCTGGCGATCGTGATCCGGCGCGACAAGGTCCTGCATCTCGGCCTGCGCGAGACGATCCGCGCGTTGAAGAGCCTGAGCCGCAAGGGGGCCTGAGTGTCGGCTGGCAGGCCGTTGAAAAGGTCGGACTCCTTGCGAACAAACGAAATAAACAAACCAAACGAAGCCGGAGTCGCAACCCCCGGATCAGGGGGCGTGGTGACTGTGGGCGGGTCAATTTTGCTCGGCAGTACTCCTGAAAGCCTGTTTCAGCAGCCTGCTAGATGTGAGCTTTCAATAGGTTGTCCATCCGGCCCGGGCCGAGGAAGCTGAGGTTGTCGAGACTTCAATAATCCTTGGGAGAGCCGAATGGACATCCACAAGAATGCCCGTCTGACGCCGCTCGGTCGAGAGCGCCTGGTCAAA
>NZ_JAUSBN010000084.1 GCF_030651995.1 Reyranella sp. | reverse complement strand
GCAGCACCGAACAGGAAGCGGTGGAACCCGGCTTCTGCACCGTCGGCCTGATGGCCGACCCGATGAAGATGAACGTCCATACCTACGATGTCGCCGGCAAGCCGGCGAAGCGGCCCTTTCACCTGGCCGTGTTCCGCGACTAGTGAGCCGCCCTCAGCCCTTGAGGAGGCGCGGCCGCCCCGGGGCTTCGACAGGCTTCCCCTGTCGACGCAGGAAGCCGACCAGGACGTCGCGCGCCTCGTCGATCCTGGCCGCGAGATAGGGCGAGCCGCCGGTATCGGGGTCGGCGCCGCGCATCAGGCGACGGTGCGCGGTGTGGACGCTGGTGAGGTCGGCGCCTTCGGTGAGGCCGAGGACGTCGAGGGCCTCACGGATCGTCATGCCTTCCTCGACCTCTGAATCCGGCGAGGCAGATATGTGCCGTTGCGCTGAAGAAATCGGCGCTTCGCGCTTGAGATAGGCTTCGAGCAGGGCCGCCGCGTGCTGCAGCGCCCGTGGATCGGGCGGCGCCGGATCCTGCCAGACCGGCGGCATTTCAAAAGGCTGCGGCTTTCCCCGAAACTGCGCGAACGCAGCCCGCAGCGGCACGAGGATCGCGCGCCATTTCAGGAACGTCGGCACGAGGATCATCGCCGCTCCCAGCAGCATCGCGCCGGCGTACTGCTCGCGCATGATCATCATCACGAGAAGGGGAATGGCCACGATCACGAGCAGCAGCGCCAGCCACCGCAGCGTGCGGACCATCGTCTTGGGATCGGAGTGGAGAAACCAGTCCAGGAACTTCGCCGCCGTGGCGAGCACGGAGAGGCCGAGCACGATGGCGCTGATGATGACGGCGTAGTCCATCGAAGAACTCCTTCGTGGAGAGCCTACTCGCAATGCGGGTCGAAATCAGCGACCTCGACTGCAAATTGCGAATGCGTTTTCTAGAAAGTCGTGCTTAGACTTCGCGCACTTGCAAAGAGGGGAGAGCAGCCGATGTCTGAGCCAACCCGAGAAACACCGACCGCCACGGTTTCTCCCGATGCAGCCGTCCCGTCCCTCATCACCCCGCTCGAACCAGGTACGGCATCGAACGTCCCGGCCGTCAGGAACTCGATCGACGAATTCCTGAAGCGCAACGAAGAGGTCCTCGCGAAGGACCGCGAGGAGTTCGAGGCCTATCTCGTCGCCAAGCACGAGCAGGCCACGCGCAAGGCCCGCGAAGAGGCAGCCAAGCCCAAGGTCAAGACGAAGGTGAGCCGGCGCACGATGCTGAACGTCGCCGTCGGCACCGCCGCCGCCGCAGAAGTTGCCGTGCTGGGCTACAGCGCCATGAACGGCGGCTCCTCTTCGGACAACGGCGTCATCAGGGCCGCCGGCACCGGCGCGCAGCAATCGCCGATCACCCGCGAAGTCGTCGACTCGCGCGCCGACATCCGGGGCCAGAGCCTCGGCAACTGGGTCGCGCTGCTGCCGACCAAGATGGGCGGCGGCACCTACGCGATCGATCTCAACTCCAATCGCGTGCTGGGCTCGATCTGGTACTGGAACTACGGCGACTACAACCCGATCAGCCATCATCTCTGCGCCTTCCCGAGTTCCGATCCCACGCACGGCTTCGAATTCGTCAACTCGACCCAGGGCGGCCAGAACTCCCTGATCTACGGCATCCCGACCAACGTGACGGCGGAGAACGTGCCGGGCGGCACCAACATCTATCGCGTGCGCTATGACGGCACGCAGATGCAGATGATCGAGAACGTGTCGGAGACGACCGGACTCGGCCTCGGCGTGCACGTCACCGTCAATCCGAAGGACGCCCAGTCCTATTTCGTGACCGACGGCCAGAAGGACATCGCCGCCTGCTTCGATCGCACCACCTCGAAGGTGAAGGCGGCGCTGCGCTTCGACTGGACGCCGAATGTCCCTGAATTGCGCGAGGCCTGGATCAAGGGTGGCACGCTCACCATCAAGAAGATCTATCCCGACGAGAAGACCGGCCTCTACAATCTCCGCGGCACCAAGGGCAACAAGATCGATTGGGAAATGGTGCCCATGGGCGAGCTGTTCGTCGAGGAAGGCTCGCTGCCCGGCGAGGCGCCGCTGACGCTCACCGGCGCCGACGGCACGATCTGGCATCCCGAGGGCCGCTGGGCCGCGACGGTCGTGCGCCTGTGCGGCGGCATCTGCATCCTCGATCCCGAAAAGAACTTCGAGCCGGCCGCCTTCCTGCAGTTCAACAAGGATTCGCAGGACCAGTACAAGGTCGAGCAGATCGACAAGGACACGTGGCAGGTCGTGTTCGACAAGATTCACTCGCCGGGACACGAGATCGGCTTCTCGCCCGACGGCAAGTTCCTCGTGATGATGAACAACCTGCGGGAAAACAACTGCTCGATCTTTTCCTGCAGCGATCCCGACCCGACCAAGTGGCGCAAGGTGGCGCATGTCGAGGATCCGCTGTGGCGCGGCAAGTATCCCAACCCGTTCCACATGGTCTTCTCGATGGACAGCTCGAAGCTGTACCTGTCCATCCTGCATCCCTCGCCCGCCTACAGCGGCATCATGGTGATCGACACCAAGACCTGGACCATCAAGAAGGAGATCCAGGGCATCGGGCCCGACCTGCAGACGCCGGCCATCACCTACGACGGCAAATACGTGCTGACGCCGTTCAGCGGCTTCCAGCGTCAGTCGAGCGGCATCTCGGTGATCGACACCTCGACCGACACATTGGTCGGCATCCTGCCGAGCAACGGCGGGCACCATGACTGCGTGATCATCCCGACCAAGCTGGAGCACATGAAGCACACGCGCTCCTGTACGCTTTGAGGCTGCTCGCCAGCCTGGCGCTGCAGAATCTCGGGCGCCGCAAGGCGCGCAGCCTCCTGCTGATCATGGCCGTGGCGGTGGCCAGCGGGGTCGTCTTCACCGGCGCGACCCTGATGCGCAGCATCGACAGCAGCATGGCCGTGGGATTCACGCGGCTGGGCGCCGACATGATGGTGGTGCCCGAAGGCGCGCTCACCAACATCACCGCGGCGCTGCTCACCGTCGAACCGACCGATCTCGTGCTCGACCAGGACCTGTTCGCCCGGGCCGGCATCGCCAGCGTGAGCCGGGCCGCGCCG
The DNA here is from genome assembly GCF_030651995.1 of Reyranella sp. Lineage (GTDB taxonomy): Bacteria > Pseudomonadota > Alphaproteobacteria > Reyranellales > Reyranellaceae > Reyranella. The sequence goes on along the minus strand of NZ_JAUSBN010000084.1, from coordinate 10,032 downwards.
CAGAAGATCGCGCGGGTCGAGCATTCGGGAATCGGCAGCCATCACGACTCGGTCGATCTCATCGGCTTCGATGCCGCGCTGGACTTCACCGTGCGCCCCTGGCTGGTCGAGAAGATCAATCGCGACATGAGGCCGGGCGACGTCATCCTGGGGGCGGCGCGGGCCGCGCCCCTCGGCTCCGAGCTGCTGATCTTCGGCAAGGCGCACACGGTCTATGGACGGCTGGGAAAGACCGGCGTCGGCACGCACGAGCGCGGCGTCTTCATGACCTTCGACACGCTCGAAGCCCTGGCCGGTTCTATTCATGGTCATGGGCACGGCCATGGCGGCGGTCCGCCCGCCGTCCTGCAGAAGGGCAAGGTGAGCGGCTTCCTCGTCGAACTGGCGCCGGGCGCCACGCCGCTGCAGGCGCGCTTCGCCATCCTCTCGACCCTGAAGGGCGTCAAGGTCGTGACCGGCGATTCGACCATGAGCGGCATCCGCCAGGGGCTGGCCGCACTGCTGAACGGCATCCTCGCCCTGATGGTGCTGATGTTCGCCAGCACCGCCCTGATGGTCAGCGTTCTGTTTTCGGCGATCGTCACCGAACGGCGCGGCGAGCTCGGCCTGCTCAAGGCGATCGGCGCCCGGCGCGGCCAGATCGTCGGCATGATGGTCATCGAGGCGGTGATCGCCACCGGCGCCGGCGGCGTGCTGGGCGTCGCGCTGGGCGTCCTGGTGATGCGCCTCTACGAGCGGTCGCTGGTCTACTACCTCGAGAATATCGGCGTGCCCTTCGTCTGGCTCGACGGGCCGCGCATCGTGATCGTCGCGGTGGCGGCGGTGGTGATGGCCTCGATTATCGGCGCGCTGGGCTCGCTCTATCCCGCCTGGCGCGCCAGCCGGCGCGATCCCTACGATCTCGTGCGCGGGGAGGGCTAGGCGATGCTCACCTGCCGCGGCCTGCGCAAGGATTACGTCACCGAACGCGGCGAGGTGGCGGCGGTGGCCGGCATCGACCTCGAGATCGCGGCCGGCCGTTACGCCGCGATCATCGGGCGGTCGGGATCGGGCAAGTCGTCCCTGATGGCGATGATCGGCGGTCTCAGCCGGCCGTCGCAGGGCCAGGTGACGGTCGACGGCACCGACATCTGGAGCCTGTCGGAGAACGCGCTGGCGGCGTTCCGCAACAAGCGCATCGGCTACGTGTTCCAGTTCGCCAGCCTGCTGCCCACGCTGCGCCTGGTCGACAATGTCGCGCTGCCGGCGATGCTGGGCGGCGGCGCCAGATCGTCCACGACCTATGCCCGGGCGGCGGCGCTGCTCGGCCAGATGGGGTTGGGCGACTATCTCGACGCCTATCCGTCCGAGGTTTCGGCCGGTGAGCAGCGGCGGGCGGTGATCGCCCGCGCCCTGATCAACGAGCCGGCGCTGATCCTGGCCGACGAGCCGACCTCGGACCTCGACGAGCAGACCGAGATCGAGATCATGGACGAGCTGCTGGCGGTCAATCGCGAGCGCGGCACGACCCTGGTCCTCGTCACGCACAATCTGGCGCTGGCCGAACAGGCCGAGCAGATCGTGCACATCGCCCACGGCACGCTCGTGCCATGAGCGTGCCGTCTTCCGAGCAGGACAAGGACGCGCTGGTCGCCGATCTGCGCCGGCAGCTCGGCGCCGCCCAGTCCGAAGTGCGCGTGCTGCGGCGACGGCTGGGCGCCGCAACGCCGGTCGAGACTCCGCAGGCGCAGGGCGGCCTGCTGAACGAGCTGCGCGAGGCAGCGCCGCGCAAGGTCGATGTGCCCGGCAGCGTCGCCGTGAAGCTCGGCCGCCGCTTCGATCTCTGGCGTTCGCCGGTGCTGGTCGGGCTGGTCATGCTGCTGCTGACGGGCTTCGCGATCGATGCCGGCGTCGGCCTCTACCAGGAGCGCGCGCTGCGCGAGGCGCGCCACGCTCGGCTGCTGCTCGAAAATACCGCGACGCGCTCGCTCTATGTCGAGCTGAAGGGGATTTCCTACGAGCCCGACGGCAAGTCTTATCGCATGACGCTCTTCCTGCAGAATGTCAGCCCGGCGGGACCGCTCTACGTCATGCTGAATGCCGTCGCGGTCTACGTGCAGGCGGGCATGGTCTGGCAGCAGGTGCCGTCACGCCCGGCCGAGGGCGTGAGCTGGGGCGTGGTGAAGGTCGTGGACGGCTACACGTTCGACGTCCTCTTCACGCCCGACGTCCAGAATTGGGCCGAGCTGATCCCCGGCTACATGCATGTCCGCATCCAGTCGGACCTGCTGGTCAGCGAGAAGGCCCAGCCGGGCAACGACGTCGTCGAACGGCGGACCCCCTACTATGTCTATCTGAAGCCGCACGGCGCCAACGACGAGGACATCAAGGCGCGCAGCAAGTCGACCCGCACGCCGCCGATCTTCATCCCGATGCCACCGCATTGAGTGGGAAACGACGGAGCTACTGTCTCTTGTCATCGCGAGCGGGGTAACCCCCGCTCTGGAGCGAAGCGAAGAATCTAACGCCCGCTACGGGGTACTTCGGTCGTTCCGTTAGGTCCTTCGCTGCGCTCAGGACGACAGGCGTTACCGCTTGCGTGACGCCTTCTCGGCGATGCCGGAGAGGCCTTCGCGGCGGGCGAGTTCGTCCCACACCGACTTGGGCTTCACGCCGACGGCGGCCCACAGGGTGAGGAGGTGGTACAGCATGTCGGCACTTTCGGCGATCAGCTTGGGCTTGTCGCCCTGGATGCCTTCGATCAGCGCCTCGACCGCTTCCTCGCCCAGCTTCTTGGCGATCTGCTGGCGGCCGCGGCTGAACAGGCGGGCGGTGTAGGAGGTTTCCGGGTCGGCGCCCTTGCGGCTGTCGATCACGAGATACAGGCGATCGAGCACATGCTCGTCGACCGTAACAATGCTCGGCCGCTGGGGCTTCTTGGCTTTTTTCTTCTTCGCCATCCGGGAACTCCGTCGCCTCGGGGGACAGGCGATCGAAAACTTGAACGCGCCTCTTGAACGGGCGTCCGGAACATTACGCGAAAACTATGCGGCGCGCGAGATTTGTCGTACCGGAACGCCGGCGCGCGCGAGATGTTCCTTCGCCTGCACGATGGTGAATTCACCGAAGTGGAAGATCGAGGCGGCGAGCACCGCCGAGGCGCCGCCCTTCGTCACGCCGTCGACCAGATGATCGAGCGTGCCGACGCCGCCCGAGGCCACCACCGGCACCGGCACCGCATCCGACACGGCGCGCGTCAGGTCGAGGTCGAAGCCCGACTTCGTGCCGTCGCGGTCCATCGAGGTGAGCAGGATTTCGCCGGCGCCCGACTCCGCCATGCGGCGCGCCCAGTCGATTGCATCGAGGCCGGTGCCCTTGCGGCCGCCATGGGTGAAGACTTCCCATTTGCCGGGACCGCTGCTGCGCGCGTCGATCGCCACGACGATGCACTGGTCGCCGTATTTCTCGGCCGCTTCGCGCACGAACTCCGGCCGCGCCACGGCGGCCGAGTTGATCGAGACCTTGTCGGCGCCGGCCAGCAGCAGGCGACGGATATCCTCCACCTGGCGCACGCCGCCGCCCACCGTGAGCGGCATGAAGCACTGCTCGGCCGTGCGGCCGACGACGTCGAGGATGGTGTCGCGGTTCTCGTGGCTGGCTGTGATGTCGAGGAAGGTGAGCTCGTCGGCGCCGGCGGCATCGTAGATCCGCGCCTGCTCGACCGGGTCGCCGGCATCGCGCAGGCCGACGAACTGCACGCCCTTCACGACGCGGCCGTCCTTGACGTCGAGGCAGGGGATGATGCGAACCTTGAGCATCGAGCCGCTACTCGCCCTTCAGCACGCTGATCGCGTCGGGCACCGTCACGCGACCGTCATAAAGCGCGCGGCCGACGATGGCGCCGATGATGCCGAATTCCTCGGTCGGCCGCAGCTCGCGCAGATCGTCGAGCGAGCTGACGCCGCCCGAGGCGATGACCGGCGTCGTGAGATGCTGGGCGAGGGTGACCGTGGCATCGACATTGACGCCGCCCATGGCGCCGTCGCGATCAATGTCGGTGTAGATGATGGCCGCGACGCCGGCATCCTCGAAGCGCAGGGCGAGATCGAGGGCGCGCACCGTGCTCTGCCGGGTCCAGCCGTCGACGGCGACCATGCCCTCGCGGGCGTCGATGCCGACCGCAATGCGGCCCGGCCACTGCTTGCAGGCGGCCTTCACCAGGCCCGGTTCCTTGACCGCGATGGTGCCCAGGATGATCCGCTGCACGCCGGCGTCGAACCACTGCGAGATGCTCTCGATGGTGCGGATGCCGCCGCCCAGTTGGGTCGGTACCTCGACGTCCTTCAGGATGCTCTCGACGGCCGCGCGGTTGACCGGATGGCCCTCGACCGCGCCGTTCAGGTCGACCAGATGCAGCCATTCACAGCCGGCATTGGTAAACGCCTTGGCCTGGGCGGCCGGGCTGTCGTTGAACACGGTGGCACGCTGCATGTCGCCGCGGAGAAGGCGCACGCACTTGCCGTCCTTGAGGTCGATCGCGGGGAAAAGGATCATGGCGGCGCGGCTTTAGCGCGTTGCGGGCAGGGACGCCACCCCCCGGCCGGCTCGCCTGGACGATCCGCGCCGCCAGCCCCTGCCGATGCCCAGGATCCCGCCGATCAGGCGGCCAATGTGGAACTTCGTCCAGATGTCGGCGGCGGGAAAGCTGGGACGCGCTTTCATGGCGCTCCAATAGCGCGCCAGCGCCGGGCGTTTGGGGATCTCGTCGCCGAGACCGGCGAACTCCATGCGTCCGAGGAATACGGTCCAGACGACGTCGGCGACTCCGTAGGCCGGTGGCACCAGCACCGCACGGCCATCGCGCAGTGCCTGCTCGAGCCGGTCCATGAAGCCGATGGCCTCAATGCGGCGCCGCTCCGAAAGCTTCACGACAGCGTCCGGCTCGAAGGTGGCGACGCGCCGGGCGAAGACTGCGGCGCGCGCTTCGTAGACGGACGCGAGATCGGGATTTCGGGCGGCGTGCGCGAGGAGTTGGCGGCGCGCCGCTTCCAGTCGCTTCGGAATCATGATCCGGGCCAGCGGATTGCGGGCGAGAATGCCGCCGAAGGTCAGTTCCTCGATCGGATAACCATAATGGAGGTCGATCCAGTCTTTCGACTGGGCGTCGGTCGCGGCGCCGAGCGCATACTCCGCGATGTCGCGACTCTCGATCAGGACGCGGTCGGCCAGCTCCAGCGTCGGCACGGTCATCCCGGGATTGATCCGCACATAATCCGGCTGCTGCTGGCCCAGCCGGTAGTGAATGTCGACGAAGACGCGCTCGTAGGCGATGGCGCCCTCGGCGAGCGCGAGGCGCGCGATCATCGAATAGTAGGAGGACGGCGTCTGATAGAGGCGGGGTCTGGCGCCAGCGAACTCTGTCATGACCGCTCACCCAGGATGAAGGAGCAGCAACCTCGCAGGACGCCGCTCGTCGGGCAACCGGCGTCGCGTTTCCTTTTGCGACAGCCGACGCTAGTCTTCGGCATGACCCGTTACACCCCCGACCTTCTCGCCGCGGACCTGGCCGACCTCACCGCCATCCGTCGCGACATTCACCGTCATCCCGAAACCGCCTTCGAGGAGGAGCGGACCGCGCAGATCGTGGCCGACAAGCTCACCTCGTGGGGCCTCAAGGTGCATCGTGGCCTCGCCACGACCGGCGTGGTCGGCACGCTGAAGGGCAACCGGCCGGGCCAGAAGACGATCGGCCTGCGCGCCGACATGGATGCGCTGCACCTGCAGGAGAAGAACGACTTCGACTACGCCTCGACGATCCCGAACAAGATGCATGCCTGCGGCCATGACGGGCATACGACGATGCTGCTGGGCGCGGCCAAGCAACTGGCGGCGGCGCCGGACTTCGCCGGCACCGTGCATTTCATCTTCCAGCCGGCCGAAGAAGGTCTCGGCGGCGCGCGCGTGATGATCGAGGAAGGCCTGTTCGAGAAGTTTCCCTGCGACGTGGTCTACGGCATGCACAACATGCCGGGCTTCCCGGTCGGCCACTTCGCCATCCGGACCGGCGCCATGCTGGCTTCGTCCGACAGCTGGGAGGTCGTGTTCAAGGGCACCGGCGGCCACGGCGCCATGCCCGATCGCGGCACCGACCCGACCTTCGTGGCGGCCCAGTTCATCGTCGCGGTGCAGGGCATCGTCGGCCGCAACGTGCCGTCGAGCCAGGCCGCGGTGCTGAGCGTCGGCCATATCGCGGCCGGCACGCCGGGCTCGCCCAATGTGATCCCGTCGGAAGTGCTGATCCGCGGCACCGCCCGCAGCTTCTCGGCCGACGTGCGCAACCTGCTGGAGCGGCGGCTGGCCGAAGTCGCGGCGGGCATCGCCCAGGCCGGCGGCTGCGAGGCCGTCTCCAAGTATCACCGCCGCTATCCCGCGCTGGTCAACGCCGCCGAGCAGACCGCGGTCGCCGTCGAGGCTGCGGCGCTGACGGTCGGTCGCGAACATGTCGAGGCGAACACGTCACCGCTGGCTGGCGCCGAGGATTTCGCCTTCATGCTGGAGAAGAAGCCGGGCGCCTACATCATGATCGGCAACGGCGGCGCGGGCGAGGGCGGCTGCCAGAACGTGCATTCGCCGCTCTACGACTTCAACGACCAGATCCTGACGACCGGCGCAGCCTACTGGATGAACCTCGTCCAGCTCGAGTTGGGCGACGCCGCCTAAAAGGGATCGGTCTTTCTTCAGCGCTCCCGGACATCGCAAGGCGATGTCCTGACGCTCGCCGGCCGAGCTTCGCTCGGCCTAGTGGTGGTCGAAAGACCACCCGGCATCCGGCTGGTCCCAGTTGATGCCGTCCTGGACGTGCAGGACGACATGGGTGTCGGCGGCGAAATCATAGACGGCCGCGCTTTCGTGCATCGTGGCGGCCTGGTCGCTCGCCGGCAGCATCACGCCGTCGGACAGGTCGCTCAGCACGACCAGAGCGTCGTCGCCGATCGGGGGCAGCATGTCAGTGACCGTACCCGGCCCGCCATCGACGAAGATCTCGCCGGGCTCTCCGAACAGCCGGTCGAGCGGCGCCCCGTAGGATACCGTTTCGGCACCGGCGTCAGCCCAGCGCGAGGCCGGCAGGGCGTAGATCGGCAGATCGCTGCGGTCGAATTCGACGAGATCGGCGCCGACGACGAAAAGCGGGTCGGCCGAGCTGTCGGAAGGATCCGAATGGCTCATGGAAAAGACTTTCGTACTTAAGAATTCAAATAATGCTTCAAATCTAGCAAACAAGCTGTTGAGAATAAAGGGAGAGCGTTCGAAACAAGGAATCTTCGGCTATTGCAGAGCCTTGGGTTAACGGCGCGAGTGGCCTAGGGTGCCGCCGATTTTGAATCATCCGTGTTTGGGGGAATCGATGAACGGAGCTGAAAGTCTGGTCCGCACCTTGGTCAAGGGCGGCGTCGAAGTCTGTTTCGCCAACCCCGGCACCTCCGAGATGCACTTCGTCGGCGCGCTCGACCGGGTCGAGGGCATGCGCTGCGTGCTCGGCCTGTTCGAAGGCGTCTGCTCTGGCGCGGCCGACGGCTATTACCGCATGACCGACAAGCCGGCCTCGACCCTGCTGCATCTCGGTCCCGGCCTCGCCAATGCGGCGGCCAACCTGCACAACGCCAAGAAGGCGGGCTCGGGTGTGGTCAACATCGTGGGCGAGCACGCGCTCTATCACATCAAGTACGACACGCCGCTGACCGCCGACATCGAAGGCATCGCGCGTCCCTTCTCGCACTGGGTGAAGACCTCGCCGACGTCGAAGACGGTGGCCGGGGATGGCGCGCTGGCCATCCAGGCCGCCAACGTGGCGCCGGGCCAGATCGCGACCCTGATCCTGCCGGCCGACACCGCCTGGGGCGAAGCCGACGGCCCGGCCGAGACGCCCGCCGCCCCGGCGCCGGACAAGCCCTCCCAGGAGACGGTCGTGGCCGCGGCCAAGGCGCTCAAGATGCCGGGCGCGATGCTGTTCATCGGCGGCCGGGCCCTGCGCGCCCGCGGCCTCGAACTGGCCGGCAAGATCGCCGCCAAGACCGGCTGCAAGGTCCAGGGTGCCGGCGGTACGGCGCGCATCGAGCGTGGCGCTGGCCGTATTCCGGTCCTGCGCCTGCACTTCGTGGTCGAGAATGCGCTGGCCCAGCTCAAGGGCACCAAGCAGATGGTGCTGTGCGGCGCCAAGGCGCCGTTCGCCTTCTTCGCCTATCCCGGCAAGCCGTCGGTCCTGTCGCCCGACGATTGCGAGATCTCCACGCTCTGCCCGGTCGAGGGCGATCCGATCGGTTCGCTGGAGGCGCTGGCGATGGAACTGGATGCGATGAACGTGAAGCCGGAGGGCATCGCCCAGCCGAGCCGTCCGGAGCGTCCGACCGGCAAGTTCACGCTCGACGGTCTCGGCCAGGCGCTGGGTGCCACGATGCCGGAAGGCGCCATCGTGGTCGACGAATCGGTGACGACGGGTCGCGGCTTCTTCCCGTTCAGCGCCGGCGCGCCGCCGCACGACTGGCTGAACAACATGGGCGGCTCGATCGGCTTCGGCGGTCCCGTCGCCGTCGGCGCGGCCGTGGCCTGCCCGGACCGCAAGGTCATCTGCATGATCGGCGACGGTTCGGCGATGTACACGATCCAGTCGCTGTGGACGATGGCACGCGAGAATCTCGACGTCTGCGTGATGATCTTCTCGAACCGCTCCTACAACATCCTCTACAGCCAGCTGGCCGATGTCGGCGCCGCCAACCCCGGCCCGCGCGCCATCGACATGCTGACCCTCGACCGCCCGACCCTGCAGTTCACCGATCTGGCGAAGGGCATGGGCGTGGCGAGCGGCAAGGCGACCAACCTGGACGAGCTCACCAAGCAGCTCACCTACGCCATGGCGCACAAGGGTCCGTACCTCATCGACGTGATCATGTAGGGATCGCCCCGGAAGCATCATGGAAGAAGCCCGCCGACGCACGCTGCATGGCCGTCGACGGGGCAAGAAACTGCGGGCCGGGCAGCAGTCGCTGCTCGACACGCTGCTGCCTCGCCTCGAAGTCGCCCTGCCGGCCGAACCCATCGTCACGCCCGACAACGAGGTTGCCGAAAGCGCCGCGAAGATCGATCTCGCGCAGGCTTTCGGCGGCACGCTGCCGGCCGAGGGCGTGTGGCTGGAAGTGGGCTTCGGCGCCGGCGAGCATCTCGTCTGGCAGGCCGAACAGCATCCGAACGTCGGCCTGATCGGCTGCGAGCCCTACATCAACGGCGTCGCCAAGTGCCTGGCGCATATCGAGCGGACCGGCGTGTCGAACGTCCGGCTGTTCACCGACGACGCCCGCTTCGTGATGCAGGCCCTGCCGCCCGGGTGCCTGTCGCGCGCCTTCGTGCTGTTTCCCGACCCGTGGCCCAAGACGCGCCATCACAAGCGCCGCTTCGTGCAGCGTTCCAACCTCGACGTGCTCGCCCGGTTGATGAAGCCGGGTGCCGAGCTGCGCCTCGCCACCGACGATCCGAGCTACCTGCCCTGGATGGTCGAGCATGCCTGTCGCCATGCAGACTTCGAGTGGCTGGCCGAGAGCCCGGCCGACTGGCGCGGCCGCCCCGCCGACTGGCCGCCCACACGCTACGAGCAGAAGATGCTGGCGGGCCACAAGCCGGTCTTCCTTCGGCTGAGACGGCGCTAGCGACGCCGCTGAAAGACGCCAGGTGCCTTCCTCCCCAATCAAATGCAGGAGTGTCCGGGGAAAGATTGAAGAGTTCCGGCAAATCGCCAGCAGCGGCAACGACACGTTACAATCCAGGGAGTGTCCGACTCAGGACCCCGAGTCTGGTCCAGCCGGCCCTATTTGTACCCACTTTGACATCCCGAGCGCAGCGAGGGACCTTTGTCGGTGGCTCTAAAGGTCCCCCTGAATTCACAAACGAAGTGCAACACCAGCTTAGGGTGTTGCAATGGGCGAACAATACGACCAGCTCAGTCTTGAAGAGCGCGGCAAGGTTGCCGAGCTACACCAGGCCGGCCATTCGATCCGCCAAGTC
>NZ_JAUSBN010000038.1 GCF_030651995.1 Reyranella sp. | reverse complement strand
CTTGCGCGTCCATGACACCTACGACGACATCGTCGACGCCTGCTGCAACGCCTGGAATGGCCTCATCGCTGCTCCCGCGATTCTCGCTTCCATTACTCAACGAGCATGGGCCAGTGCGTCATGAGTTCTGTCGGTTGGTATAATACCAAAGTTTCGAGGCTTTTCGGTCAGCTCGTCAGCAGTCATGCCGCAACGCAGCAAATACGCCCAAGGCCAGCAGCCTGGCCAAGGTGCTGGACGGATCGAAGGCAGCTTCGACGGAGACCGCGGCTTCCGACGCTTCTCCCAGGCTGGCTCCCCCCGCCAGCGCCGCGACGAAGGATGCTTCCGCCGCGTCCAGGCTTGCGAAGGCGGCATCGTCCGGCCGGCGCAGGACCAGCACCGACGCCGGCCCTTCCTCCAGAGAAACGGTCCCGACGGTCGCGCCGGGCTGGGAGCCATGCCAAATCCGGTCGATCGGGTAAGGCGACCGAAGCAGGGTCGCACCGGCCGCCAAAGCCGGCCTCAGGTCGAACAGGCGCTCGGCGGACAGGTGGGCCAGGTCGGAAGCGGTCAGCCTGCCCTCCAGCGGCGCATGGAAAGCGAGGTTCAGGGCCCAATCGAGTTGAGCCATGTCGGCGAGGTAGGGCAGCGCGGCCGCCGGCCCGTAGCCCGAGACGAAGGCCGAAAAGCCCACCCCATACTCGGCCAGCACCGGTTGCCCCGGCAACTCGCGCAACACGAACCCCTCCGCCAAAGTCCGGAAGAACGCCTCGCCGACGATTGCCTGCACGGTCGGGAACGTCGATGCGAGTGCCCCCGCCAGGCTCTGTCCGACGTGATGGCGATGGATGCGCAGGCGCGCCGCGGCGGAGATCGTGTCGCCCACGACGGCATCGGCAAGGTCGGGCCGGTCCTCGCCCGTCAGATGTGCCGCGAAAGCCGCCTGCAGCTCACGCAGCGCGAGCATTGCTCTCTGCCTCGGCTGCGAGCGCTCGGCCCGCCTGCCGCGCCTCATCGAGCAATACGTCGAGAGCCGGAAGATCGGTGTCCCATTCGACCAGCGTCGGGCGCGGCCCGTAGCGGCGCACGATCTCGCCGAACAAACTCCACACGCCCTCGCCGACCCCGCTGCCGTGATCGTCGATCAGGATCGGCTCCCCGTCGGCATCGTTCACGGCGTGGCCGGCCAAGTGATACTGGCCAATCGCCGCCGGCGGCAGCTCCTGGAGCCATGCCCGGGTATCGAGCCGCAGATTGTGTGCCGTGACCACGATGTTGTTGGCGTCGACCAACAGTCCGCAGCCGGTTCGACGGGCGAGCTCGGCCAGGAACTCCGGCTCGGACAAGGTCGAATGCGCGAACGCCAGATAGCAGGACGGGTTCTCGACCAGAACCTGTCGCCCGAGCCGCTCCTGCAGCCGGCGCACATTGCGCTCGACGACCTGGAGCGCCTCCTCGGTGTAGGGCAGCGGCAGCAGATCGTTGAAATAGCGGCCGTCCGTGAAGCTCCAGGACAGATGGTCGGAGACCAGTGTCGGCTCGAGACGGCGGATCAGCGCCGCGACACGATCGAGATGCGCCTCGTCTAACCCGTCGACCGACCCGAGCGAGAGGCCGACGGCATGGACGGAGAATTCATAATCCTCGCGCAGTCTCTCGACAGTCCGAAGCGCCGGCGAGTTCGCGAGGTAATTCTCGGCATGGATCTCGAGAAAGCCGGTCGCCGGCCGGTCGCGCGCGATGTCCGCAAGATGCGGCGAACGCAGCCCGATGCCCGCGACCGGTTGCACGCTCAGCTGGCCGTGAGTTTGCCGCCAACGATCTTCTCGCAGGCGCCCTTGGGCACCGACACCCAGGCGTCGGCCTGCGAATCCTTCTTCGACGTGCCCGCACAGGACGACTTCGCGGTCTGGCAGTCGTTCTTGCCGGCCTTCGCGATGCCGTAGCATTTCTCCATGTTTCCCTGCGCCTGGCTGGTGGCGGCCGGCAGCACGAGCGCGGCGGCGAGGGCCGAGGCGATGGCGAGGCGGGTCGAGTTCATTGTGTCCTCCAGTGAATGACGACGCCCAGTCTATACTGCAGATTGCGGCAACAGGGCGTCGGCCTCGCGATAACGTACCCACAGCGGCGGAGTAACGAAAACTTGTTCGACAAGCCCGGCAATGGACTGCTGAGCCCCGGCGACTTCGTGCGTCATCCCGGCCGCCCGGACTGGGGCCCGGGCCAGATCCAGTCGATGATCGGCCACCGCATCACCGTCAATTTCGAGAATGCCGGCAAGGTCGTCATCGACGGAAACGTCATCGAACTCGCTCCAGACGGCGCATCGCCTCGCTGAGCTCGGCCGGCGTGTTGACGTTCAGGAACGGCGCGGCGTTGCCCGGCCAGACGAGTTCCTCGAAGGCATAACGCTGGGCGAAGGTCTCGACCCGCCGCATGCCCTCCTCGAGGATGGCCCGGCGCAGATCCGCGGCGAGCTTCACCGACCAGACGGCGAGCGTGTGTTCTCGGCGCTTGCCATGGCGCACCATGAGAACGTCCGGTTCGGGCACGTGCATCAGGCCGCACAGCCGGACGGTGAGATCGAGCGGCAGGAACGGCACGTCGGCGGGCGCCGTCAGGACCCAGCCGGAATGAGGGTGATGCCGGCGGGCCCATTCCATCCCGGCGAGGATGCCGGCCAACGGCCCGAGCCGCCGTCCCTCGCGCCGAGCCGCCTCCTGGATATCGGGGGGATCGCCGACCACCGGCACGCCCAGCGCGCGGAACTCCGGCGCCGGGTCGTTGGCCACGATCACGAGGTCCATGACCTGCGGCCGCAGCCGGTCCACGACGTGTGCCACCATGGGCCGCCCCGCGAGCAGCCGCAGCGGCTTGAGCGCGCCCGGTCCCATGCGTCGCCCCTCGCCGCCGGCAAGCACCACGCCCACGACCGCGCCGCTGCGTACGGGCCCGAATTTCTGCACCGTTCTCATCGCCATGGTGGCACTATGCGACGATGAAGAAATCAAGCAAGGGGGAGCCTCCAATGACGTTCAGCATCGCCAAGGCCGCCACGTGGCTTCATCAGGTCGACAAGGCGCGCGCCGTGGTCGGATGGTGGCCGGAACGGTTCGCGACCGACGACGAACGTCTCGCCTACAAGGTCCAGGACGCCTTCCTGAAGAAGCAGGTCGCCAAGCAGGGCCCGCTCGTCGGATACAAGATCGCCCTGACATCGCCGCAGATCCTGGCGCAGACCGGGCTGAAGGGGCCGGCGTACGGGCCGATCCGCAAGAAGCGCGTGTTCAAGCACAAGGCGACGGTTCGCGCCGATCGCTGGACGCGACTGGGCGCCGAACTGGAGATCATCCTGATCGTCAACGCCGACGTGCCGGCGCCAAAGGGCAAGCCCTACGACCGGGACTCGATCGCGCAATATGTCGGCGAAGCCCGCGCCGGGTTCGAATTGATCGAGGACCGCGGAGCCGACTACAGCCGCCTCGCCGTCAATCCGCTGATCATGGATGCCGGCTGGAACGGCGGCTCCTTGCTCGCCAAGCCAAACCGGGACTGGGAGAAGCTCGACCTCGGCAACCTGCACGGCTCCGTCTCCTTCGACGGCAAGGTCGTGCGCGAGGGCCATTCGGGCGACGTGCTGGGCCACTGCTACAATTCGCTGGCTTGGCTGGCGAACAAGCTCGGCGATCACGGCAAGCGCCTAAGGAAGGGCATGATCGTCTCGTCGGGCAGCATGGTCGCCTGTCAGTTCGTACCGCCGGGCAGCACCGCCACCGGCAGGATCGAGGGACTGGGCGAGGTGACGCTCAAGTACGAACTGCCGCGCTAGAGAGCCTGTGCCGGGGCCGGCAAGAGAGCGCCGCCCCAGCCAAGTCTGATCAAACGACGAGGAAGTCGGCCGCCGTGAGGATTCCCGTCGGCGATTGCAGCGTTGCGAATTGAATCGCGAGCCCGCCGCCACTACCGTCGGCGTCGTAGGACAAGGCGCCGGTCCCGGCGTTGAAGACGATCCTGTCGTCCGCCTCCAACGCCGCCGAACCGATCCGGAAGGCGTCGCTGGACAGGGGGCCGACCGACAGTGCGGTGAAGACCGCATCGTCCAGGAGGATGACATCGTCGGCCACATTGAAGTCGGTGATGGTGTCGGAGTTGGTGATGGTGAAGGCGGTGTTGAAGACGAAACTGTCGCTGCCCGCCCCTCCGCTCAGGCGATCGGTTCCAAGCCCACCGTACAGCGTGTCGTCGCCCTCGCCGCCGTCCAGACTGTCAGCACCGTTGCCGCCCATCAGAATGTCGTTGCCGGCACCGCCCTCGATCGTATCGGCGCCCGCCATGCCGTCGATCGTGTCGTTGCCGGCCCCACCGACCAGCCCGTTGCTTCCGCCATTACCGGTCAGGACGTTGTCGTCGTCGTTGCCGCTGCCACTGAGATTGGCCGTGCCGGACAGGATCAGGTTCTCGACGTTGGCGCCCAGCGTCCAGTCCATCGACGACATCACCGTGTCGGTCCCGGCATTGGCAGCTTCCGTCACCGTGTCCGATACGTTGTCCACGATGTAGGTATCGTTGCCGGCACCGCCCGACATCGCATCGACACCCAGGCCGCCATCGAGGACGTTGTTGCCGGCATTGCCAACGAGGGCGTTGTTGAGCGCATTGCCGATACCGTCGATGTTGGCACTTCCGGTCAGCGTCAGGTTCTCGACATTGGCGACAAGGATGTAACTGACCGAACTGTTGACACGATCGGTGCCTTCGCCGGTCGCCTCGATCACCTGATCACCGACCGTATCGACGAAGTAGATGTCGTTGCCCGTACCGCCGATCATGGTATCGGCGCCGCCCCTGCCGTTGAGCGTGTCGTTGCCAACCCCACCATCGAGGATGTTGACGCCACTGTTGCCGAACAGCTCGTTTCCAAGCGAATTGCCGGTGGCGTCGATGGCGGCGCTGCCCAGCAACTCGAGGTTCTCGAGGTTCGCGCCCAGAACGTAGCTGATCGTGCTGATGACATCGTCGATGCCCTCGTTGAGCGCTTCGACAATCACGTCACCGACGTTGTCGACATGGTAGACATCCTGGCCCATGCCTCCCGCCATCGTGTCGGCGCCGACGCCGCCATTGAGAGTGTTGCTGCGCCAGTTGCCGGTCAGCACGTTGTCCAGGTCGTTGCCGGTCGCATTGATGTAGCTGTCGCCCGTCAAGGTGAGGTTCTCGACGTTGGCGCCCAGCGTGTAGCTCACGGAAGCAAGGACCGTGTCGGCGCCCTCTTCCGCCGCCTCCACGACCGTATCCGATACGTTGTCCACGAAGTAGGTGTCGTTGCCAGCTTCGCCGACAAGCAAGTCGATGCCCTCGCCGCCGATCAGCGTGTCGTCGCCAGCTCTGCCGTACAGGGTGTCGTTGCCGAGCCCGCCCTCCAGCACGTTGTCCCCTATGTTGCCGGTCAGGCTATTGTCGAGACCGTTGCCCGTTCCGGCGACGTCGCCGTCGCCCTTCAGCGCCAGGTTCTCGACATTGGCCCCCAGCGTGTAGGCCACCCTGCTCTTGACGAGGTCGATGCCCTCACCCGCGGCCTCGATCACCGTGTCGTCCGCATTGTTGACGACGTAGGTGTCGTCGCCGGCGCCGCCCGACATCGTGTCCGCCCCCGCGCCGCCGTTCAGCCTGTCCGCGCCGGCGCCACCGATCAGCGTGTCGTTGCCCAGACCGCCGTTGATCCTGTCGTTGCCAAGCCCGCCGTCCAGCACGTTGTGCCCGTTGTTGCCAGTCAGGCCGTTGTCGAGGTCGTTGCCCGTCCCGGTGAGGTCGCCGTTACCCAGCAATGCGAGGTTCTCGACATTGGCTCCAAGCACGTAGGCCACGCTGCTCCTGACGAGGTCGGTGCCCTCGCCCACCTGCTCCAGGACCTGGTCGCCGGCATCGTCGACGAAGTAAGTGTCGTCGCCGGTGCCGCCCTCCATCGTGTCGGCCCCGCCACCGCCGTTCAGCCTGTCTGCACCGGCGCCGCCGATCAGCGTGTCGTTCCCCAGACCGCCGTTGATAGTGTCATTGCCCAGTCCACCGTCCAGCACATTGTTCCCGTCGTTGCCGGTCAGGCTGTTGTCGAGGTCGTTGCCCGTCCCGGCGATATCGCCGTAGCCCCGCAACGTCAGGTTCTCGACATTGGCCCCCAGCAAGTGGGTCGCGCTGCTCCTGACGAGGTCAGTGCCCTCGCCCACAAGCTCCACGACCAGGTCGCCGGCATCGTCGACGTAATAGGTGTCATCACCGGTGCCGCCCGACATGGTATCGGCGCCCTCGCCTCCGACCAGAACATCACGGCCCGAACCGCCGTACAGCAAGTCTTCCCCCGCATAGCCATAGAGGATGTCGTTCGCATCCGTGCCGAACAGCTCGTCGTCGAGATTGGTGCCCCTGATCTTCGCCATGACGTCGTCCTCCTTGCTGAGACCAGCAACGTGGCCTTGGCAGCAGTTGAGGGCGTTCAATCAGCGCCCGGTGCCACCTTGGATGGCACCAGTGTCGTGAGCGTGGGTTGCCTGCGAATTTCGGCAGCCTCGTGCATTGTTTCGCTTGTTTCGCGTGCGAACGACCGCCCGCGTCCCGGGCCTGGGCGGCCGCCGGGAGCGGACCTCGCGGCCACCGCCTTCGAGTTACGATTGACGCAGCGGTCTCGGCACGATCATCCCCATGACGCCGGATCCGGCCGGAGCTGGCGCCACGACAGGCGGCGCACCGCATCGCGGCCGACCACCAACGCGTCGTAGTCGGCCGGGAAGAGTTGCGAGATGGCCGGGTCGAGCGCGTTGAGACCGCCGGCATAGGCGCCGAACGCCGGGAGGATGAGCCGGCTGCCGTCGGTGAGGAAGCAGCGGCGGCGCAGGCCGCGTCCCCTTACCGTGAGCGCCGCGACGGGATGATAGTGGCCCGAGACTTCACCCTCGGCTGGCCCGAAGAGAGCCTCATGCCGGAACACCAACGGCCCCGCCTTGATCTCCTCCGCGACCTCCCCCCAGCCGGAAGGCGGCGGCAGGGGATCGTGGTTGCCGGCAATCCACACGAAGCGCGTTCGTGACGCGAGTCGCTCGATCTCTCCACGCTCCTGATCCGGAATCCGCTCGGCTGCTGCACGATCATGGAACGAGTCGCCCAGGCAAACGACGGTGTGCGGTTGCACGGCATCGATCAGCGCCGCCAGCGCCCCCAGGGTCTGCCGCGTGTCGTAGCGCGGCAGCAACTTGCGGGCGTTGACCGCGTAGGACGAGCCCTTCTCCAGATGAAGATCGGCCACCGCCAGCAGCCTCTCGGCCGGCCAGTGCAAGGCGCCCATCGGCAGCGCTTCGAGCGGCTCTCCCGCGCAGATGAACTCAAGCCGGTTCATGAGCCCCCGGGATTCATGCGCCGCCAGATTCCTGCCACGATCTCTCGCAAATTCATGCAATGCACGATTGACCCGATACAGACCCGTACGCAAGGTGGCGTAATGCTTCGCCTTGTGTGTTTCGTCCTTGCCGCGCTCCTGTGCGGTCCGCAGTTGGCCTTCGCGCAGATGCAGCCGCATCGCGCAGAGTACGTGCTGCGACTGGGCGCCGCCGCCAACGCGCCACGCATCGGCACCGCAATCCACGATCTTTCGCAGGATTGCGCCGGCTGGCACCTCAAGCGCGACATCAAGACCGAGATCGCGCTGACCGCGTCATGGAAGATGAGTCTTTCCTCCAGGCTCGATGCCGAGGAGCCCCGCAGCGGCAACAGCCTCCGCTACCAGACCACGCAGGTTCAGAACGGCAACAAGCGCGAGACGAAGGGGCGGATCCAGCGCACGCAGGGCGAGTTGCGCGCCGAAATCGCGACGGCCGGCGGCCAGCCCTCTCAATTTTTCCTGCCCTTCGCAACATTGATGCCGGTGGCCGCCATCGATCATCTTACCGAACGGCTCCGTGCCAACGCCGCTTCTTTTCCCGCCCTGATGTTCGATCCGGAGGTGATGGGGGACGGGTTCCTGATCGACGTGACGCAGCTGGAAGATGACCGCTTGCGGGCGTCGCGGCCGACGGACAAGCCCGTCACCACACCCAAGGGCAAGTCATGGCCGGTGTTCATGACTTTCACCCGCGGTCGCGACCAGGCCCAGCGCCCGCTCTTTTCGGTGACGGCCCAGGTGTTCGAGAACGGCGTCCTCGACCGGCTCACAGTCGATACCGGCCTGATTGCGGTCACCGCGGATCTCCAGAGCCTCGAGATGCGGCCGCTGCCAAACTGCCCCCGCTCCTGACCCGGTCGCGGCCGGTCATCCGTTCATTCGACAGGTGCGTATGCCGCACATGTCGGTTTCGATCGTCTGGTTCCGTAACGACCTCCGCCTTTCGGACAATCCCGCGCTGATCAAGGCGCTGGAGTCGGGGCACGCGGTCGTACCGGTATTCGTGCTGGACGGGGAAACCGGCGGCGTCAGGGCACCCGGTGCCGCCTCGCGCTGGTGGCTTCATTACAGTTTGCAGTCCCTCGAGGCGTCCCTCCGAAGGCTTGGATCGCGCCTGGTTCTGCGCCGCGGGCCAGCCGAGAAGGTGCTGGGCGACCTCGCGACAGAATATGGGGCCACGTCGGTTTACTGGAACCGCGCCTACGACCGGGGCTCCCGCGAGCGTGATACGCGCCTAAAGAAGGCGTTGTCGGAGCGGGGCATCTCGGTCGAGAGCTTCAAGGCCAACCTTCTCTTCGAGCCCTGGGAGATAACCACCCAGAGCGGCGGCGCGTTCAAGGTCTTCACTCCCTTCTGGCGAGCCTGCCGCGCGGCACCGCCGCCCGGCGCGCCACTGCCTGCCCCGAAGAGTCTGCCGGCTCCTGACTCGTGGCCGACCAGCGAACCGCTCGCCTCGTGGCGCCTGCTGCCGACCGCGCCCGACTGGGCGGGCGGAATGCGCGTCGCCTGGACGCCCGGTGAGGACGGCGCGCAGCAGCGGCTCACACATTTCCTCGACGATGCGCTCGAGCACTATCGCAATGCGCGCGACCTCCCGGCGGTGGAAGGAACGTCCCGCCTGTCACCCCATCTCGCTTTCGGTGAGATCTCGCCCCGTCAGGTCTGGCAGGCCACGATGACTCGGGGAGCCTCGGCCGCAACGGAGAAGTTCCTGTCGGAAATGGGCTGGCGCGAATTCGCCTACCACCTCCTCTTTCACAACGGCGACCTGGCGGAACGCAACTTCCGGCCCGAGTTTGATGCGTTTCCATGGGCGGATCCGGAAGAAGCGCTGGCCGCCTGGCAAGGCGGGCGAACGGGCTATCCCATAGTCGATGCCGGGATGCGCGAGCTCTGGGCGACCGGGTGGATGCACAACCGCGTGCGCATGATCGTGGCGTCGTTTCTGACCAAGGACCTGTTGATCGACTGGCGCCAGGGCGAACGCTGGTTCTGGGACACGCTGGTCGACGCGGACCTCGCGAACAACGCGACCGGCTGGCAATGGGTCGCCGGCTGCGGCGCCGATGCCGCCCCCTACTTTCGTGTCTTCAATCCCGTCCTCCAGGGCGAGAAATTCGATCCCGACGGGGACTATGTCCGGCACTGGGTACCCGAACTCGCCCACCTGCCCAACGACACGATTCATCGTCCATGGGCAGCGGCTGTGCCGGCCGACGTGTACCCGGGGCAGATCGTGGAGCACGGCGCCGCCCGGAATCGGGCACTGGCCGCCTTCCAATCCATCAAGAAATCAGCTTAGAAGCATCCAGGGAGAGCTTTCGGAATGAAAATCGCCGTCATCGGCGCCGGCGTGTCCGGTCTTGGGGCCGCCTGGCTCCTCAGCCGCAGCCACGACGTGGTCGTCTACGAACGGGAGAACCGCTTCGGCGGACACTCCTGCACGGTCGAAGCGCCGACGAAGCAAGGGCGCCTGCCGGTCGATGTCGGCTTCATCGTCTTCAACGAGCGCAACTATCCCAATCTCATTGCCCTCTTCGACCATCTCGGCGTGCCGACCGAACCGTCGGACATGTCGTTCGCCGTCAGCCTCGATGACGGCGGGTTCGAATACGCAAGCTCGTTCGCCGGCTACTTCGCCCAGCGCAGAAACCTCGCCCGCCCCTCCTTCCTGCGCATGACGCACGACATCCTGCGTTTCAACCGCATGGCGCCGCAGCTTCTCGACAAGGCCGAGGATCTCGACTTCACCATCGGCGACTTCATCGAACAGGCGGGCTTCGGTGCAGCCTTCCGCGACCGCTATCTCGTGCCCATGGCGGCTTGCATCTGGTCGACGCCAACCGGACGCATGCTCGATTATCCTGCCCAGACGTTCGCCCGATTCTTCAACAATCACGGGCTCCTGTCGATCGGCCGACAACTGCAGTGGCGCACAGTGAGCGGCGGCAGCCGCTCCTATGTCGAGCGGCTCGTGGCACCGCTGCGCGCCCGTGCACGGCTGGCGACGCCGGCCAGCGCGGTCCGGCGCACTGCGCAAGGTGTGGAAGTGCGCGACGCGGGCGGTCACTGGGATCGCTTCGACAGGGTCGTGCTCGCCTGCCATGCCGATCAGGCGCTTTCCCTGCTTACCGACGCCGACGAGAGGGAGCGCGACCTGCTGGGCCGCTTCGCCTACT
This sequence comes from Reyranella sp., assembly GCF_030651995.1. GTDB lineage: Bacteria > Pseudomonadota > Alphaproteobacteria > Reyranellales > Reyranellaceae > Reyranella. Next base: position 127,762 of record NZ_JAUSBN010000038.1, on the reverse strand, counting down.
CTACGAACGAGGTATGGCTGCACGGGGACGAGAGCCTGATGCCGAAGCGCCGCAGCGCCTGGGCGAGCTGGAACTACGTTGCCGACAGCCGCAGCCGCGACAGCAACGTCAGCGTGACCTACTGGATGAACCGCTTGCAGAACCTGCCGGACAGCGCGCCGCTCTTCGTCTCCGTGAACCCGGGTCGGGTGCCGGCGCCGACGGCGGCGCATTCACGCTTCTCGTTCGAGCATCCGATGTACGACGCGGGCGCGATCCGCGCACAGCGCGATCTGCATCGCATCCAGGGTGTGCGCGACACCTACTTCTGCGGCAGTTACTGCGGGTACGGATTCCACGAGGACGCGCTTTCGGCAGGCCTCGACGTCGCCGAGCAGCTCGGCGTCCATCGGCCCTGGCCACGTCCCGACGAGCACCGCCGGATCGGCGATCCGCCGCGCGTCGTGGCCGACCGACCCGCCCTCCCGCCGCTGCCGATTCCGGTCGCGGCGCGGGTCGCGACGGAAACGACGTGAGCGGCGCGTCCCCTCATTCGATCGTCGACGCCACCGTCGTGCATCGCCGGCTCAGGCCACGCGAGAACGCGTTCCGGTACAAGGTCGGCTATCTCTGCCTCGGCCTCGATTCGCTCGAAAGTGCCGCCGGCCGCTGGCTCAAGCTCGAGCGCCGCGGCGCCGTCTCCTTCCGGCGCGCCGACCATGGCGCGCGGGACGGTTCGGATCTCAAGGCCTGGCTGAAGGACATCCTGCAGAAGCAGGGCGTGCAAGACATCTGCGACGGCGAGGTCGTGCTGATGACCATGCCGCGCATGCTGGGCTACGTGTTCAATCCGGTAAGCTTCTGGTTCTGCAGAGACCGCAAGGGCGCTCTTCGGGCTGTCCTTTGCGAGGTCAACAACACGTTCGGCGAGAGCCATTGCTACCTCGTCCATCACGAGGACGGTGCGCCGATCAGGCCAGACCAGTGGCTCGAAGGCCGCAAGGTCTTCCACGTCTCGCCCTTCCTGCCGATCGAGGGCGGCTATCGCTTCCGCTTTCGGCTCGACGACGAGCGTGCCCATGTCGACGTGAACTACCACGATTCCCAGGGCCTGATGCTCGCCACCTCGGTCGGCGGCCGGCGCGAGCCGCTGGACGACCGCGGTGTCTTGCGGCGCTTTCTCGCAAACCCGACCATGACCCTTGGCGTCGTGGTTCGCATCCACTGGCAGGCCTTGCATCTGTGGCGGAAGCGGGCGAGATTTTACGCCAAGCCAGCACCGCCGTCGGAGCTCGTGACCCGTTGACATCATCTCGGACCGCATGACCTTCGCCGCCCGGTTTGTCCTGAAATCCCTGGAACGTCTGTCCGTCGGTCGCCTGAATGTGCGACTTCCCGACGGCAGCGTGCGCTCGTTCGGCAGGGCCGACGCATCGCCACATGCCGAGATCGACGTGCGCGACTGGCGCTTGTTTCGCCGGGTCCTGCTCGACGGCGACATGGGATTCGCAGAAGCCTACATGGAGGGCTTCTGCGATTCACCCGACCTGCCAACCTTGATCGGCCTGCTGCTCGCCAACGAACAGGCGCTGGGCAAGATCACGCGAACGAATTTCTTCCATGGCCTGCTGCTGAAGTTGCTGCACCGGCGACACGAGAACACCCGTGAGGGATCGAAGAAGAACATCCATGCCCACTACGACCTGGGCAACGAGTTCTACGGCCTGTGGCTCGATCCCTCGATGACCTATTCTTCCGCCCTGTATGAGGGCGAGGTGGAGAAACCACTCGAGGTCGCCCAAATCGCCAAGTATGAGCGCATCCTGACCCAACTCGGCGCCCGCCAGGGCGACAGCATCCTAGAGATCGGGTGCGGCTGGGGCGGCTTTGCCGAAGTCGCCGCCCGGCGTGGCATGCGTGTCACCGGCGTGACCATCTCCAGGGAGCAGCTGGACTATGCCCGCGCCCGCCTGGAGCGGGCAGGGCTGGCGGACCGGGTCGACCTGCAGTTCCGAGACTATCGCGACATCGAGGGCCAGTACGACCATATCGTGTCGATCGAGATGATCGAAGCCGTCGGCGAACGATACTGGCCCGACTATTTCGCGACGCTGAAACGTCATGTGGTGCCTGGCGGTTCGGCGATCGTGCAGGCCATCGTGATCGCCGATGATTTCTTCGAGCGCTACCGCAAGCATCCGGAATTCATCCAGACCTACGTCTTTCCCGGCGGCATGCTCCTGTCGCCCTCCAGCCTGCGCGAGCAGTGCCGGCAGGCCGGCCTCAAGGTGGCCGAACTCTACAGTTTCGGACTGGACTATGCGCGGACGCTGGAAACCTGGCTGGGCCGCTTCGACGGGGTGGCCGACCAGGTCGACCGCATGGGCTTCGATGAGCGCTTCCGCAGAATGTGGCGATATTATCTCGCCTATTGTGCCGCAGGCTTCTCGACGCGCCGCACGGACGTTTTGCAGGCACACTTCAGGCATATATAACTGTCGGCAATCAAAAGGCCGCCCGGTCAAAGGTGAGCCGAACAGGAAGGCAAAATCCGCGTGCATTCGCCCAAGTCCGGCCCCGGCTCGACGACGTCCATAAGACTGCGCTTCGACCGTCTCGTCGCCTACTCCACCAATCAGCTCCCGCTCAACATGGCGGCCCTGCCGGTGGTTCTGAACGTCAGCCATTTCTATGGAGAGGTGCTCAAGGTGCCACTCGGCATCATGGGCCTGATCTTCATCACGACGCGCGTGATCGACGCCATCCAGGATCCGGTGATCGGCCTGATCAGCGACAAGTTCACCCATCGCGGCCCGCGCGGACGTCTCACCTTCGTGGCGCTGATGCTGCCGCTGCTGATCGGCGGCTTCTACATGCTGTTTCATCCACCGGAGTCCCTGTTCACCCAGCCCGTATGGCTGGCGACCTGGCTGTTCGTGGCCCTCTTCGTGGTCCATCTCGGCTATGCCGGCGTGTCGATCAGCTATCACGCCCACGGGGCGGAGCTGACCGACGACTACAACGAGCGAACCAGGGTGACGGTCGGCCGCGAGGTCTTCGGCCTTATCGGCATGACCCTGGCGGTGGTGCTCCCCACCTACTTCACCGCTCAGATGGGCGAGCATGCCGGCTACGTTTACATGGGGCTGATCTTCATCCCCATCGCCGTGCTGTTCTCTCTGCCGACCCTGCTCTGGTCGCCGCCCTCGGTGCATCCGCCGGTCGTGCGGGAGAATCCGGAGATCCATGTCCGGTACTTCCGCGACTGGTTGATCGGCCTGGTGCCGTGGCTTGCCCGGCCGACCCGAAACATGGAGCGAAGCGCCACGGTCAAGACGCTGATCCCGTTCTTCGCGCCGCTGAAGAACAAGCTGTTTCGTCGCCTGCTGCTCGTGTTCATCGTCAACGGCGCCGCGCTGGGCGTCGCGGTTTCGGTGATGCTCTTCTACGTCGAGCATGTGCTGAAGGGGAACAAGCTGCAGGCCGGGATCATCCTGCTGGTCTATTTCGGCGCCGCCGCCGCCAGCGTGCCGCTCTGGATGCTGCTGTCGCAGCGCTACAGCAAGACGACCGCCTGGTTCATCGCCATGGTCCTGACGGCCGTGTCGATGTCGTTCGGCGTCTTCCTCGGCGCCGGCGACTTCGTCTGGTTCATGCCGATCGCCGTCATCACCGGCCTCGGCATCGGGGCCGACTACGGCCTGCCGCCATCGGTCCTCGCCGACATCATCAACTCCGACGAGGGCAAGGACACGAAGGGCGACACCGGCGCCTATTTTGGCCTGTGGGCGCTGTCGACCAAGCTGGCGACGGCCATCGGCGCCGCCGGCTCGCTGCCGGTGGCCGCGCTGCTGGGATTCAATCCTTCCCAGGGGCTGTACAGCGGGACGGCGTTAATCTTCGTCTACATCGTCGTTCCGGTGATCATCAAGATCATTGCGGCGCTGCTCATCTGGTACATCCGGATCGAGGCCGACCGCGGGTCCGTGCGCGACGAGCTCCTGGGACGGGGCGTCGCCAGGATTCACTGAGCGAGGAAATCGAGCCTCTGCGGCTGACGCAGGCCGAAATCATACGACTGGCCCCAGCAGTCCCGGGCCAGCGTGGCGAAGACGTTGCGGAAGTCGACCGTGTGCCTGAGGTCGCCATCCTGGAGATCGGACAGCGACGGATAGGCGCCGTAAAGGCCGCCCTTCACGCCGCCCCCCATGACGAACTGGGGCGCTGACGTGCCATGGTCGGTGCCGCCGCTGGCGTTCTGCTTGGCGCGCCGACCGAACTCCGAATAGGTCATCACCACCACGTCCTTCCAGAGGTTGGCGGCGATCAGGTTCCGGCGCAGGACCGCAAGGTTGGACGCCAGGAACCCCAGCAGGCGCTCGTGCGTCGGCGTCTGGTTCGCATGCGTGTCGAAGCCACCCAGCGCCACCTTGATCGCCACCACGGGCACGCTGGCGGAGAGTACACGTGTGGCGAGATCGAGTTGGCGGCCCAGCAGAAGTTCCTGCGGATAGGCTTCGGCCGGCGCCGGCGCGTCGCGCAGCCGGTCGCGCAGGCCAGCGGCCGCGGCGTTGATCTCCTGCCGCACCGCCAGCAGGTGGCGCAGCGCCGGATTGCCGCCGTCATTCATTGCCGACTCCGCGGCGACGCCATTGGCCTGGCGCAGGAAGTTCTCGGCGTCCTGCATCACGATGGTGCGCAGTGATGGGCCGGTCGACGGCAATGCGTTGGTGTCCGCAACGATGCAGTCGACACCGATCCCCTTGCCCAGCCGGGCGCCCCTGAAGGTTTGGGCGATCCAGCCTTCGCTCAGCGTCTGGGATGCAGCGGAGGCGGTGTCCCAGATCTCGATCGAGCGGAAGTGCGAGCGGTTCGGATAGGGGTAGCCGACGCCCTGGACGATCGCGAGGTCGCCCGCCCTCCAGGAGTCCATCAGCGGCAAGAGCTTTTCGTGCAGGCCGACCTTCTCATCGAGCTGCACGACCCTCTCGCGGGACACGCCGATGCCGGCACGCAGTTCGCGGTATCTGGGATCGGCATAGGGCACGAGCGTGTTTAGCCCGTCGTTGCCGCCCTTCAGTTCGACCAGCAGGAGAATACGGCTCACGGCATCCTCCTCACTTCAACTGGTAGGCCGTGTCGAGCAGCGCCGCTGCCACGATCGCGCCCGCAGTCCCGCTGGCATCGACGCCATCGACCGGCTGACGCGGCAGCAGCGTTTGCAGGAGCACGGCGCTGTCGACACCCGCCAGCGTCGGGCCGAGGCGCACCTCGTTGCCGGCATTGCGCAGGCTGCGGCCTTCGACCGGGCGCGGCGGATCCATCATCTGCATGGTCTCCGCGGCGGGAAGCTGCTCGCGGCGGTCGGCGCGCCGGTTGGGACGATCGGCCATCCGCATGCCGCCATCCATCGGCGCCACGCTGGTCGCCTCGATCATGCGCCGCAGGAACTGCTGGCGCAGCAGCAGCGTGTAGGTCGAGATCCAGCTCTCGCCGCCGGCCCAGCCTTTCACGTTCGGCGGGTCGAACGGCACCTGCCCCAGGCCCTGCAGCATACGGACGAGTCCGGTCTTCTCGGGTACTGGGAGGCCGAGCACACGGACCGAGCCGACGATGAGGTCGACCGGTGACTTGATGAGGGCGCCCCGGTTGGCGGGGTCGCGGAAGGCCGCCGACAGGAGGAGCGCCCGCATCAGCGGCTTGATCTCGTAGCCACCCTGGCGGAATCCGCCCGCCAGGCGCGTCACTTCGGCGGGATCGGGCTTCAGCGACACGAACTCGCGCCACAGTTTCTCGACGATCATCTCGGCCGTGCGCGGTTGGGCCAGCAGGATCGTCAGGATCTCGTCGCCGCCGAAGCGGCCAGACTTGCCGAGGAAGGTCTTCTGGCCATCGTCGTGCCGGTCCGGATGCTCGACGAACTGCCCTGACTCGCGGTCGACGCTCCAGCCGGTGAAGGCACGCGCCACCGCCTTGATGTCGGCTTCGCCGTACCGGCCCTCGCCCAGGGTGAAAAGCTCGAGCAACTCGCGGGCAAAATTCTCGTTGGGCTGGCGCGCCACCGATCCCCTGCCGTCGAGATAGATGAGCATCGCCGGGTCGCGCGCGACGGACCTCAGCAGGCTCGCGTAATTGCCCAGCGCCTCGCGCCGGAACAGGGCGTTCTGGCGGAACAAGGACGACGGATGGCGCACTTTCATCAGCGAGGAAGTGAAGTGCCCGTGCCAGAACAGGGTCATGCGCTCGACCAGTGGCTGGTCGGTCGTGATCATCTCCTCGACCCACCAGTTCCTCAACTCGCGGCCCTGCTCCCGGACCGGCAGCATAACCTCCAGCACCTTGCCGTCGACCCCCTGCTTGCGCTGGGCTTCGGCCGACTTCTGACGCCGCTGCAATTCGGCCGGGCCCATGCCGATCCAGTCGGGCGCGGGCGTCATCGCCTCGCGCCGGGGATTGGTCAGCAGGCGGTCGACGGCGCTGGCATAGGCGACCGTCTCGAGCGAACGGATCTCCGCCGGCGTCATGCCGAACGAGGTACGCGACAGAAGATGCCGCGCGTCGTCGAAGCCCATCGCCAGTGTCGCGCGCGCTGGCGCCACGGACCAAAGGCCCGTCGAGAGACCGGCGGAGAAGGCTGCGGCCCCTCCCACGAAACTGCGACGCCTCAGGCGTGTGCTCACGACAGGCCTCCTATTGTGGCGGACGCGGCGGGCCTCCGCCCGGCGGGCGATGAGGCGGTGGTGGCGGTGGCGGCGAAGCGACACGGTCGATGAGCAGCCTTTGCAGGCGTTCGCGCTGACCGGGCCGGAGACTCGGCTCGAGCTGGGTCAACGTCCGCAGCGTCTCCTTCTGCTGCTCGGCGCGCAACTGACTGACCTGATCGACGAGGGCATCGATCTTCGCCATGTCGCGGGGCATGCGGGAAATTTCCAGGCTTGTCTGCTCGCGGAGGCGTGCAATCGCCTGCAGGCGCTCGCGTCGCTCCTTCGCATACTGATCGAACAGGTCCTGCATGACCTTGCGCTGGTCGGCATCGAGATCGAGATCGCGCACCACCATCTCAACCGGATTGAGGCGCGGACCGCCCGGCTGCCCCGGCAGGCCGGGCGCTCCGCGCGGTGGGGGCGGCATCCCGTGCATGTCGAACGGCGGCGCGATCCAGCTGCGGTAGATGAAGCCCGCAAGGACGAAAGTGTTCAATAGCAGCGAGAGGCCGAGCAGAATCTGGATCAGGCGCGAGGTCATGTCAGATGCCGTCGCCGGCGAAGAACTCGCTGACCTCGTTCGAGGCAGTGCTCGTCGTACTTACGGTCTCGGTCGCCGAATGGCCCTCGCCTTGCCGGGCGAGCGATTCACTCAACCCACCACCCACCATGAAGCCACCGGCCGCAATCACCACGGCCGCCACCGCCATGACGCCCTGCTGGAGGGCATGACGCGAACGTCCGAACAGCCATCTGCTGAAAAGGCCGCCCGACGCGATCGTGCGCTCGGCCTCGAAGCCAACCAGCGCGCGGGCGCGCACGACCATTCGCTCGGGCGCGGCCGGCAGGGGCTTGCCGAGAATATCGGCGAGGTCGAGAGCGGCGCGCCGCAGCGCCGGGTCCGCCGCCACAGCCGCCTCGATCGGCCCGGCGGCTTCCTCGGTCAGACGGCCTTCGAGCCAGGCGGCGAGGTCCATTTCGCTCACCGCTGCAGGGGCGGAGACAGGCGCAACGGGGGACTGGATGGCGAGGTTCCGCCACAGCTCCTTGTCGCTCCTCGGGGTCCGCTGGGTGTTCATAGGTCGCTCCTGCTCATACTACGCCAAAACATGGCGATTCATCCCCCATCGCCGGGACCTTCCTCCCGGAAATGCGCACGCAGCCTCAGCAAAGCCTTGTGATGGGTACTCCGGATGGTCTGCGCATCGACGGACAGCAGCCGTGCAACTTCCGTGACGTCGCGCTCCTCGTCGTAGAGGTATTTCAGGACGAGAACCTGCCGGGCCGTCAGCAGGCCATCGGGGATCCTGAGTTTCTCCACATGGCGATCCTCCACCCCCAGAAAAGCCTCCGGGACGTCATCGATCGGCTCGGTGGCCTGACGCCGGCGCCGCAGATGGTCGATGGCGCAGGATCGCGATACCACGGACAGCCAGGTCGGCAGGCCGGCGCGGGCCGGATCGTAGGTTTTCAACAGCCTGAAGTCCTGGGCGCATAGCCGGACGAAGACGTCCTGGGCGGCGTCCATGACATCCTCTTCGCTCAGCCGGTAAGCGCTGAGGGTCCGGCGGACGACGGCGTTGATCAAGGGCGCGGCGGCCACCACGAACGCATCCCATGTGCGTTTGTCGCCTCTGGTAAGCGCCTGCAGATCGATCAGGTTCAGTTCAGCCACACCCACGATCTTTCCGCCGGTCCGCCCTGCAGTTTAACAGGCTTTGTGGCCAAATGAGGCCCCGCTACAGTTCTCCTACCATTTGAGGAGCATCGATGAGCGAATCGCTGACACGGCAACTGAAATTCACCAAGCATGCGGTTCGCGGCAAGGGTGTGGTCGTCGCCCAGAACGCAAAGGCAGCCGAAGTCGGCGCCTCGATCCTGCGCAAGGGCGGCAACGCCATCGACGCAGCGGTCGCCACCGGCATGGCCATCGGCGCGCTCGAACCCTGGATGAGCGGTATCGGTGGCGTCGGCTTCATGACGATCTGGAGCGCCAAGGAGGGTCGCGCCTGGACGGTCGACTACGGTCCGGTCTCCGCAAAGAAGCTCGATCCGTCGGTCTACGAGATCGTAGGCCCCGGCCCGGCCAATCCCTTCGCCTGGCCCGACATCAAGGAGCAGCGCAACGAGGTCGGCTACCACTCGATCGCCGTGCCCGGCATGGTCGCGGGCCTCGCCAAGGCGCTGGAACGCTTCGGCACGGTCGCCTGGAAGGACGTGCTCCAGCCCGGGGTCGAGCTTGCCCAGCGCGGTATGGAACTCGACTGGTACATGCAGGTGATGATCGCCAACGGCGCGAGGCATCTCGAGAAATACCCCGCCTCCAAGGCCAGCTACCTGTGCGACGACGGCCGCGTGCCGGCGAGCGACTGGGCCGGCACCCGGCGCTACATCAAGCTCGGCAATCTCGGCGAAACCATGCGGCGCCTCGCCGAAGGCGGCCCGCGCGAGTACTATGAAGGCAGCCTCGCGCGCGACATCGCCGCCGACCTGCAGGCCGGTGGCTCGGCCATCTCCTACGAGGATCTCGCGAGCTACGAGGCCAGGATCGTCGATCCCCTCGCCTTCGAGCACAATGGCGTCACGGTAAACGTCGCGGGCGGCCTCACGGCCGGTCCGACTCTGCGCCGCGCCATCGAGCTCGCCGGCGCCGCGACCAGGGGCAAGGGCGCGCCCGGCGCCGAGTTTTTCGCCGCCATCGCCGAGGGCATGCACAAGGCCTACGACGAGCGGCTGAAGACACTGGGCGACAAGCCGACCGACACCTGCACCACGCATTTCTGCGCCGCCGACTCTGAGGGCAACATGGTGGCGCTGACCCAGACGCTGATGAGCCTGTTCGGCTCCTGCGTGATGCTGCCGAAGACCGGCATCACCATGAACAACGGCATGTTGTGGTTCGATCCCGAGCCCAACCGGCCGAACTCGATCGCCCCGGGCAAGAAGCCGCTTTGCAACATCTGCCCGGTCGTCGTGGTGAAGGACGGCCAGCCCTGGTTCTGCATCGGCGCGTCGGGCGGACGGCGCATCGTGCCGGCCGTCTCCCAGCTCTCGCTGATGCTGATAGACCGGGGTATGGACGTGGAAGCGGCCTTCCATCAACCGCGAGTCGACATTTCCGGCGTTGGGCCGATCCGGGTGAACCGCGACCTGCCCGACGAGGTCAAGCAGGCGATCGCGGCCAGGCTGCCGATGGTCGAGGTCGACAATCCGGTTTCGCCGCTGGGCTTCGCCAACCCGTCCTGCATCGTGCGCGATCCCAGGACTGGCGAGCTCACCGGCATGAACGAGATCATGTCGCCCTGGGCGGGCGGCGCGGCACAGTAGGCCCTGACGCCCTCCCGCCGGCGCCCGGCCGGCGGGAGAAGGAGTTCCCGGACCTGCCCCGGTTGTTCAGCGATGCCCGGGCGGCTGGGAGATCCGGTCGACGATGGCAATGCCCACGGCCGACAGGATGAACAGAGCGTGGATGATCGACTGCCACATGATGGCGGCTTCGGTATAGGCGGCGTCCGGCTTACCGAGACTGCCGGCCTCGATGAAGGTCCGAAGCAGGTGGATCGACGAAATCCCGATGATCGCCATCGCCAGCTTGATCTTGAGGACGCTCGCATTTACGTGGCTCAGCCATTCCGGCTGGTCGGGATGGCGGTTCAGCTCCATGCGCGACACGAAGGTCTCGTAACCGCCCACGATCACCATGATCAGCAGGTTGGAGATCATGACCACGTCGATCAGGCCCAGGACGATCAGCATGGCCTGCAGTTCGGTCACGCTGGGGCTCTCGACGACGAGGTGCAGGAGTTCCTTCAGGAACAGGAAGACGTAGACGACCTGCGCCACGATCAAGCCCAGATAGAGCGGAAGCTGAAGCCATCGTGACGCGAAGATGAACCGGGGGATCGGCCGAAGGCTGCGGGGGTCACGTACGGGTTCGGAACGCGCTTCTTCGGTCGCCATATAAGCCCTCTTCGGAGTGTTGGGAGCGGGCATTTGCCCTATCCCGCCGCCCCTTGCAACCGGCCTGCGGTTACACTCCCAAGTCGGCCTGATCCTTGTCGGCAGCCAGCAAGGCGGAGAGTTCGTCAGGGTCGACAGGCACGACCTGGCGGGTCTGGCCGGGCGCCGGGGTCGCCGGAAGGTGGAGCATCGTCGCCGTTCGCAGATAGGCCCCGAAGCTCAGACCCTCCAGGGGCTGCTCCTCGGTAACGACACGATAGGTGCCGGCGGGCTGCACCCCATCCACCGCGGAGAGGGTGAACGGACAGGTGAACGTTACGGACGTGAGCGTCGTGCGCGTGGACATCATCCCCCTTGGCGCAAGACCTCGCGGGACGCTGCGCAGCCGCCCATTCTCATATGGGGCGACGGCTCGGGATTGTCAGGAGCGACGGCGGATTAATCGACCGTGTCAGCCAGCCGCCGCAGCCGGCACATTCGCAGGCGCCGGTACCGGAGGCAGCCCCTCCCCTCCCGGGTCGTTGGACGCCGAGCCGGTGTGCACCACGACATTGGCGCCATCCTTCGCGAACTCGAAACCGAGCGCCGGAAAGGTGCTGAACATGCGCTTCATGGCCTCACGCTGGATCGCCGCCGGATTGCCCGGCCGGGCCGTGAACTTGAACCGCACCAGGATGGCATTGCCCGTAATGTCCGCGACACCCTGCATCTTGAAGGGCGCCAGGATCTGGCTGGCCAGGGCCGGCATCTCCATCATGTCGGCGCCGATCTTCTTCGACGCCTTGCGCAACTTCTCGATGTCCGTGTCGCGGGCAAAGCGCAGGTTGAACTTCGTCGTGATCCAGTCGCGGCTGAAGTTGGTGATCTGGCCGAGCTGGCCGAACGGGATCGTGTGCACCTGGCCGTTCTGGTGCCGCAGCTTGATCGAGCGCAGGGTAAAGCCCTCGACCGTGCCCTTGGCCTTGCCGCAGTCGATGTACTCGCCGACCCGGAATGCATCGTCGGACAGGTAAAACAGGCCCGACACGATATCCTTCACCAGAGTCTGGCTGCCGAACGAGATCGCAATGCCGAACACCGAGGCGCCGGCGATCAATGGGGTGATATTGATGCCGAAATCCTGCAGCGCGACCATCACGGCGACGAGAATGATCAGCACGGCTGCGGTGCGCCGCATCAGCGGCATCATGGTACTGATTCGTGAGGCCGGCCCGGCAGCCGCATCCCCATCGGCGATCGCCTGCGCGGCATCCTTGGTCTTCGGCCCCATATAGGGGTCGGTCATGTACTTGAAGAGCTCCCACGCGACGAAGGCCACGAACAGCGTGGCACCGGCCGTGCGCGAGGAACTCGTGAGCTGCTCCCATTCGCTGACGTTCACCAGGCCGAGCACGTTCACGACCCAGCTTTCGGCGACCATCACCGCGACGGCGATGAGAACGGCAACACGGATGCAGCGCGCCACGACGTCGGGCAGCTTCGGCGTCGAACTGGCCGGCGTCCGGCCGGCAAGCTGGGAATCGAGGCGGCGGACGAAGGCCTGCATCAGCGTCTCGAAGATCAGTACGCCAACGACCAGGTTCAGCGTCAGAACCATCGCCGAACCGACATGCACGGACCCGGAGACGGCCCCGTAGATGAGCGTCACGCCCAGGGCGATGAAGAACAGGGGTGCAATGGGAATCCACCGGCGGCCCAGGCCGCCGATCACCGGCGCAAGCTCTCCCAACCCGCCGAACCATTGCTGCGCGGCGACACGCGACCGGTAGGCCAGCCACAGGAACGTCGCAAGATAGAGGAAGCCGCCCACGACCTGGAAGGCCGCGATGGCATCCGCCGGCGTGCGAATGGCGACCAGGATCTGACCCAGGATGCGCATGAGGACGATGACCAGCATCACCACGGCGATCCGCAGGTACATGACCTTCGCCTCCCGATCGTCGACCGCACAGAGACGCGCGCTCGCCAGTTCGGGCTGCAGGACGACGCGGACCAGCAGCATATAGAGCCGCCAGGAGAAGATGCCGGCCAGCACGGCTGCGGCCAGCCTGTCCTGCCCCGTGGTGCCGGTGAACCAGAGGCCCGTCGCCGCATTGCAGATCAGCCAGACGGCAAGCACACCCAGCCCATCCAGAATCGCAAGACCCGCGAGGTAGGCGATCGACCGCACGCCGAGTTCGGGCCCGGCATTCGCCGCCAGCCTCAGCCTGAACCGGTGGAGCAGGAGGCGCAGCATGGCTTCGGCTGCGACGGCGACCACGCCCACGACGCAGAGAAGCAGCAGGAAGGTCGACGCGCCCCGTCCGCCCGCCGCCTGCTGGTCGAGAAGGCTTGCAATGCGCGCGAGTTCGGTACCGAGCGTGGGAAGGGCGTTGACGACCTTCACTGTGCCATCGATGAAAGCGGCAAACGGATCGGGGCCCGTTTTCGTTTCGACCCGCACGATCTTGGGCGGCGGCGGCGCCTTGGACTTCGACTTGGATTCGGATGCGGCGGGGGCCGGAGCAGGCGCGGCGGCCGGCGCAGGCGCGCCTTCAGCCTTCAGCTTCTCGGAAACCGAATTGCTGATCGCATCGACCAACGAGTCGAATTGCTGCTGCGAAAGCCCGGCGGGCGGAGAGGCCGGCGTCTGCGCCTGTGCCGGAACGCCCATCCCCAGGGCAAGCGTCAACGCCAAAGCAAGCGTGCGAAGAGCGTTCACGATCCATATCCTTCCGTAAGCCAATGCCCGCACAGGCGGCATAGCCCCTTCCTACACCACTTTCCGTAAGATTTCGAACCGCGACGCCTGTTCTGGAGATCAAGCGGACAACCGCCGTTCGATGAAATCGAGCATCGCTCGGGCACAGAGGTCGGGATGCGTCGCCGCGACGTGATAGGAATCACCCGGCACCACCATGAACTCCGATTTCGGGATCATCTGCTGCCATTCGCGAACCGCTTCGACCGACCCGAGCCCGCTGCCGTCAGTTGTCACCACGAGCGTCGGACAGGTGATGGACGGCAGGTCGGCGCACACGTCGATGCCGGGCACGGAGCGGATGAAGCCAAGCTGAGTCGAAAGCGGCGTCCTGCCCATCAGCTTGGCCCAGCCCTCCATCATCGCCGGGTCGCATCTGCTGCCGAGTCGCCCCGGCATGGTCCAGCGCGCCCAGCTCTCCACGCCGTTCTTCTCGATATGATCGAGCCACGCGGCCGCACGTGCGCCGACGGAGACCTCGCCTGAGACGATACCGCCCAGAACCGCCAGCGAGCGCACCCTGCCGGGATGGCGGGCGGCCAGACGCATCGCCAGCGGACAGGCCACCTTGGCCGCGCCGACATGGAAAGAGGCAAGCCCCAGCGAATCCGCCAGGGCGATGAAGTCGTTGATCAGCCTGTCCACCGACCATTCATACTCGAGCGCCATGGACGTCGACCGTCCGAATCCGCGCATGTCGGGCCGAATCACGCGGAAGTGGCGGCCCAGCGCCGGCATCAAGGCGTTCCACGCCTCGCTGCTCTCGGCGTTGCCGTGCAGCAGCAGCATGGCCTGGGGCTCCGACCAGGAATCAGCGAAGCACTCGTCGCGATAGTGCATGTCGAGATCAGGCGTGATCCTCGCTTGCGGCATGGATCGCTCCTATTCGGGCTGGATGCCGGCGGCGCGGATCAGCTCGCCCCATTTGTTGACGTCGTCGCGGATCAACCGGGCGAAGTCCGCCTGCTCCATCGGCGCGGGCTGAGCGCCCTGCTGCTCGAGCTTGGCGCGTATGTCCGGCTCGGCAAGAACGGCGCGAAGTTCGGTGTTCAGCTTCTGCACGACCGGCATCGGCGTCGCGGACGGCACCAGGATGCCATTCCAACCCAGCACCTCGTAGCCCGGCACGCCGGCTTCCGCGATGGTCGGGACGTCGGGCAAAAGCGGCGACCTGGTGAGCGTGCTGACGCCCAGGGCGCGAAGGCGGCCGTCCCTGACCAGCGGCACGGCGGTGATGGGCGTATCGAAGAACACCATCACTTCCCCACTCATCAGCGCCTGCTGGGCGGCCGGCGCACTGCGATAGGGGACCTGCGTCAGCTCGATGCCGGTCCTTGAACGGAACAGCTCAGCACCGAGATGCGCCAGGCTGCCGGCGCCGACCGAGGCGAAGGTGACGCGGTCCTTCTTCGCCAGCGCGATCAGCTCCTGCACGTTCTTCACGGGCAACGATGGGGGCACCAGCAGCACCAGCGACACGGTTGTGAGCGTCGTGATGCCCGTGAAGTCGCGCAACGTGTCGTACGGAAGCTGCTTCTTCAGCGTCGGGTTCACCGGATGGCTGGGATAGACCATGAGCAGCGTGTATCCGTCCGGCGCCGCGCGGGCCGCCACCTCGGTACCGATAATGCCGCTCGCCCCGGGCCGATTGTCGATCATTACCGGCTGCCCCAACCGCTCGGAGAGGCGGGCGCCCACGATGCGGGCGACGATGTCGGTGATGCCGCCCGCTCCTGTCGGAACGACGATGCGGATCGGTTTGGACGGATAGACCTGTGCCCGTGCCGCCGACGAAACGAAACCGGAAGCGAAAACAGACAGGATCGCCGCGCCTGCGGCGCGTCTCGACATCATCATCCGACGTTCCCTTCCCTCTTCTTTGTCCGGCGAGGCTAGGAAGCGGATCGGAGCACGGCAAGGCGACCCTTCTGCACCGTGGTGCGGCCTTGCCATCAAGCGAGTGGCTCGTCACATTTCCCCTCGCTTCGAGGAACGGGCTTCGTGGGCAGCCATGGACAAGGAACAGCTGGAACGGGTGAACCGGGCGCTTGCCCCATGGATGCCTGCGCGCCGGATGCACCGTCATCTCGTGATGGCCCTCATCGGGCTCGGCATGATCCCGTTCCTTCGCCCGGACATGCACATGGAGTTCCTGCTCCTGGCCTGGTTGGCGCTGCCGTTCACCTCGCCCCGGGTCAGGGCCACTGTTGCCGGCTGGTTCCGCCGGTAGCTACCTCAGGTCCATCTCCCCGTAGCCGTCCGTGGCGACCTCGTCGCAGCGGGCGCGATAGGCGGGCGCGCTGCCGCTGTAGCGCGAGATGCGCCGGGTCTGCTTGCCCTCGACATTCGTATTCACGCCGGTGAACCACGAGTTGACGTCGTTGGACAGGAGGCCGACGGACGCCTCGCGGACTGTCTTCATCCAGTCCTTCACCCCGTCGGGCCGAGCGTCGATGCGGGTCAGGCCGCGATCTCGCATGAAGCGCAGCAGATCGGTCACCCATTCGACATTGTATTCGATGCTGCGCGGGATATTGCCCAGCGCCGTGTGCGGCCCGAGCAGCATCAGCATGTTGGGAAAGCCCTCGACCGACATGCCGACGAAGGTCTCCGCGCCCTCCGCCCACTTGTCCTTCAGCGTCTCACCGTGCACGCCGCGGATGTCGATGCGGTCGAAGGCGCCGGTCAGAGCATCGAACCCCGTGGCATAGATGATCATGTCGAAGTCATGGTCGCCCGCACTGGTGCGGATGCCGGTCGGCGTCACCCTCTCGATCGGCGTCTCGGTGAGATCGACCAGCTCGACGTTGGGCTGGTTGTAGACTTCGTAGTACCGGGTCTCGAGCGGCACCCGGCGGGTGCCGAAGCCGTGATTCTTCGGAATGAGCTTTTCAGCGACCCTGGGGTCCCTCACCCGGCTCCTGATCTTGCGGGCGACGAAATCGGAGATCAGCGCGTTGGCATCCTTGTTGGTCAGGATGTCGTTGAAATTACCGACCCAGATTCCGAACCCCGGCTCGCCATAGAGCTTCTCGAAGAAAGCCTCGCGCTCCTCCGGCGTCACGTCGAAGGTGCCGCGCGGATCGGCGGTGTGCAGGAAGCAGGCGAAGGTCTCCTGACATCGCCGGAAGATCTCGGGATAGTCGGCGCGGATGCGCGCCATCTCGGCGGCATCGATCCTGCCGTTGTGCAGCGGTGCGCACCAGTTGGGCGTGCGCTGGAATACAGTCAGGTGCTTCGCGGTCTTCGCGACTTCCTGGATGGTCTGCACCCCGGTCGCGCCCGTGCCGATCACCGCCACGCGCTTGCCCTCGAAACTCACCGGCTCGTGCGGCCAACGGGCGGTATGGCAGCTCTGGCCCTTGAACGAGTCAACGCCCTCGATCCGCGGCATCGTGAAGGCCGACAGCGGCCCGATCGCGGTGATCAGGAAGCGCGCGGTGTGCTGGCCGCCATCCTCCAGCGTGACGTGCCAATTCCGGCTTTCCTCGTGCCAGTGGGCAGACACAACCTTGCTGCGGAACTGGATGTCGCGGCGCAGATCGAACCTGTCGGCGACATGGTTGAGATAGCGCAGCGTCTCGGGCTGGGGCGAGAAATGCTCGGTCCAGTCCCACTCGTCCAGAAGTTCCTGGGAAAAGGAGTAACCGTAGGAATAGCTCTCCGAGTCGAAGCGCGCCCCCGGATACCGGTTCCAGTACCAGGTGCCGCCGACACCCGTTCCAGACTCGAACACTCGGACTTTCAGGCCGAGCTCGCGAAGCCGGTAGAGCTGGAAGAGGCCGGACATGCCGGCGCCGATGATGATGGCGTCGAAATCGGGGAGCTGATCGGAAGACATGCCCCACCCTAGCGGCGAGTGTGGCCCGACTGCAACGCATCGCCCCCGCACAGCGGCCCAGGTGCCTCGGACGCAACCGTTTCTCACCGCTCCCGTTGCGGGGCATCTACTGCAGGCAAAGGAGCCGCCATGATCAAGTCTATCGTTCTCGCAACGCTTGTCGGCACCGTCGTCGCGGGCTGCTCGGTCCGCACCGAACGTGTCGTGGAGGTTCCCGCCTCGACGACGACCCAGCGCACAACGACCGTCTCGTCCGATCCCTATACCCCGACGACGACAACCACGACCTATACGACGCCCACTCGCTAGCTTTGGCTGGCGACGGCGCGGCTTAACGGATCGCCGCGAGCCGCGCCTTCACTCTTTCCAGGTAGCGTTCGCGCGACCTCTGGCTCGAATGGTCCATGTCGTAGTGGGCCAGCCAGAAGGTCGACACGCGCCTGGCACACATCGGCTGAAGCCCACGCCTGAAGACCTTTCGCCCCGGATCGCCGGCGTAGAGCCGGACGACCCACCATGGCGTACCGAAGGTGGTTACGACCCCCAGCAGCCTGATGTTGTGGAGGTTCGGCTCGAGGTGGCTGCCCGTGGAGTCGTAGACGAAGGCCGTGCCCGGCCCCCAGACACGATCGACATAGCCTTTCAGCATGGCCGGCATCGAAAACCACCAGTGGGGAAAGCAGAAGACGACGCCGTCGACGCTGGTCAGTGTCTCGACGTACCGGGCGACGGCCGAGTCGTCGTAGCCGTTTCCCGTGTAGGTCCGGCGCTCGGCTTCGGTCATCGCGGGCTGGAAGCCCTCGCGATAGAGATCGGTTGCCACCACGTCGTGGCCGTTGTTCCGCAACGTCTCCACGATTATGCGGAAAAGCGCGTGGTTGAAGCTGTCTTCAAGCGGATGGCAGTGAATGACCTGGATACGCATGATGACGTTCTCCCGGCCTACCGCCCCGGACAGGTCCCGGCATAGTAGGCATCGGCGGCGCAAGAGTTGCCATTCGGAAGCGTGCAGGTGCCCAGCTCCGGGATTGCGCCGGGTGCCGACACGACCGAATAGCGACCGCCGGTGATGGCGCAGTAACGCCCCGCCGGGGTAGCGAAGCCGGTCACGCGCAGGCCGGTCTTGGGACACTCTCCTCGAAACAGCGCCCACTCCTCGCACTGGTAATTGTCCGTGAAGGTGCAGACCCCGAACTGGCCGCCATCGGGCCGCCGCTCGAGCGTCAGGGTCCCGCCCTGCTGCGTGCAATTGACCGAGGCCGGGTTCGCGAGTTGCGGCTGCGCCTCCGCGCCCGCCGCCCACAGGAGAACGATTACTGAAACGAAGTTCCGGTACATGCTGACCTCCTGCCGGAACCTATACGAAGCGGTGCATTGCGTCCGCCACCGGTCCGGGGCCAGACTGCGGATGAATTCGACATGAGCGCGCCTTCGCCCCCTCTCCCCGACGACAGAATCAAGCGCCTGCTGCCCTGGCTGGTGGCCGTGGCGTTCTTCATGCAGTCGCTCGACACGACCATCCTGAACACCGCGGTGCCGGCCATCGCCCTGGCGATGGACGTGACGCCCCTCAACGTGAAGTCGGTGCTGGCGAGCTATACGCTGAGCCTCGCGGTCTTCATTCCGGTGAGCGGATGGCTGGCCGACCGCTTCGGTACGCGGCGGGTCTTCGTGGCGGCAATTGCCGTCTTCTGCCTTGGATCGCTGCTGTGCGGCGTCTCGACCAGCATCGAGATGCTGGTGGCCTGCCGCGTCCTCCAGGGCGTGGGCGGCGCCATGATGATGCCGGTGGGCCGCATGACGCTCGCCCGCACCTACGGCAAGGCCGATCTGGTCCGGGCCATGAGTTTCGTCGCCATTCCCAGCCTGATCGGCCCGATGATCGGTCCCGTGGCGGGCGGCGCGATCGTCCACTGGCTGCACTGGAGCGTCGTCTTCTTCGTCAACATTCCGGTGGGACTCGTCGGCCTCTACTTCGTCGGCCGCTACCTGCCCGACTATCGCGAGGAGAAGACCCATCCGCTCGACGTGCTGGGGCTGGTTCTGTTCGGCGGCGGCATTGCCCTGCTGTCCTATGTCCTCGAGGTGTTCGGCGACAACACCCTTTCAGGCGAGGAGATCGTCGTCCTTCTGGCTGTCTCGGCCGTGATGCTCGCGGGCTATGGCGTTCGCGCCATGCTGACGGCCTTCCCCCTGCTCAATCTCGGCCTGTTCCGGATTCGCACCTTCCGGGCGGCCGTGAACGGCGGCTTCTTCACCCGGCTGGGCCTGGGCGGCATCCCGTTCCTGTTTCCCCTGCTCTACCAGATCGGGCTCGGCTTCTCGCCGATCCAGTCGGGCCTACTGGTCCTGCCGCAGGCCGTTGCCTCGATCGGGCTCAAGAGCTTCATGCCGGCGATCCTGGCCCGCTTCGGCTATCGCAACGTGCTGGTCTTCAACACGATCGTCGTCGGCCTGCTCATCATGTCCTTTGCCACGGTGGGCGCGGAGACCCCGATCTGGCGCATCGTGGTGCAGGCCTTCGTGCTCGGCCTGTTCACGTCGATGCAGTACACCAGCATGAACACGCTGGTTTACGCCGACGTTTCCGGACCGCAGACGAGCGGCGCCAGTACGATCGCTTCCACCGGTCAGCAGCTTTCGATCAGTTTCGGCGTGGCCGGCGCTTCCCTGATCGCCGCGATGTTCGTCCCGGCCGAGATGCACTCGCATGCCGGCGCGATGATCTACGGCGTTCAGCAGGCCTTTCTGATCCTGGGCGTCATGACGGTCGCATCATCCATCGTCTTCATGGAGCTGAGGGCCGATGACGGCGGCGACATCAGCAAGCACGAAACGCCGGCCGACCATCCGCACGAGCATTAGTTGAGGCGCCAGATTGAGATGTTCAGGATCGTCGCGAAGGCGATCCAGGCCAGATACGGCACCAGCAGCATCGCCGCGAGACCGTCGATTCGCCGAAACATGAGCGCCGTCGCGAGTACCAGCAGGTCGAGCACGAGGATCACCGCCACGGCGAGACCGGGGTCGCGGAGCCCGAAGAAGGCGACGCTCCAGCCCAGGTTGAGCGCAAGCTGCAAGGCAAAGAACGCCAGGGGGCCACGGGCGGTGTCCCGGTCGGCCGCGCGCCAGACCCGCCAGGCCGCGACGCCCATCATGACGTAGAGAGCGGTCCAGACCGGGCCGAATATCCAGTTGGGTGGATTGAACGATGGCTTGGCGAGCGTCGAATACCAGGTCGTCACGCTGGTGTTGGTCACCGCGCCGCCCAGTCCACCGATGCCGAGGCAGATGCCGACGAAGAGCACGAGCGCAAGGATGTCCTTGCCGGTGCGGAGATCACTACGCTTGCTGCTCATGACAGGAGGCTCGCTCCGACGTTGATTGTGAGGGCGAGGATCGCCGTATTGAATACGAAGGAAACGATACCGTGGACGAGTGTCACGCGCCGCATCGCGGGCGAAACCGTGCCGACGTCCCCGGTCTGTGCCGCGCAGCCGATCACGAACGCGTAGTAGAGGAAGTCGCCATAGTCCGGCGGGCGGTCGCCCGGAAATTCCAGGCCGCCCGGCCCGTCATCGTCCGGCCGATAGTAGATGTTTGCGTAGTGCAGGGTGAACACGAGGTGCGTGAACGTCCAGGAGAGGGCTACGGTTGCGCCGGTGAGCACGAGGGCATGCCACAGTGGACCGTGCGGCGACTTGAGGACGGCAAGTTCCGAGAAGATCGTGGCAAAGCTTGCGCTGGCGCTCACGATCACCACCAGGAGAATTACCCAGTCGCCTTCGTCGTAGTACGCCGCCCTTGCGTAGCAGGTTTCCACTGTCGACCTGGCGATCATGCTCAGCGTCATGACGATGTAGGCCAGGGCCGTCAGGTCCCAGGCAAGCAGGATTTTCGTGGCCATCCGCATGTCCTGCGGCAGCACGAGGAAGAGGACGAGACCGGCCGCCAGCGCGATCAGCAGCCGCGTGCGGGCGTGGACGAAGCGACGAAAGCCGCGGGGTGGGACGGTCGACTCGGTCATGCTGCTTCCATACCGCACTCTGGCATCTCGGCGGCGGACGGCAATCGCTGTAAAGTGCCGACATGTTCTTCGATGCGATGGATCTGGCCGCCACCTTCGTATTCGCCATCAGTGGCGCCACGCGGGGCGTGCGCAAGCAGCTCGATCTGTTCGGGGTGCTGGTTGTCGCCTGGCTGGCAGGGGTCGCCGGCGGTCTGGCGCGCGACCTGCTGATCGGGGCCGTACCGCCGGCGGCCATCGTGGACTGGCGCTATCTCGCGGCGACAGCAGCAGCAGGGTTGCTGGGATTCTTCGCGTCGGACATGATCGACAGGTTGCGCACGCCGGTTCTCCTCTTCGATGCTGCCGGCCTCTGCCTCTTCGCCGTCACCGGCACCGAGAAGGCCCTGCTCTACGGGCTCAGCCCCCTGATGGCGGCTATGCTGGGCACGGTGACCTGCATCGGCGGCGGGGTCGCGCGCGACCTGCTCACCCTGCAGGTCCCGACCGTCCTGCGCTCCGAACTCTACGCCGTGGCAGCCCTCGCGGGTGCGGGCACGATCTCCCTGGGTTTCTGGGCGGGCTGGCCCATGCTCCCGACGGCTCTGGCCGGCGCCGGCATCTGCCTGTTCCTTCGGTTGATGTCTATCTACCGGGGGTGGCGCTTGCCCGTCGCGGTCACACGAAATAAGTTTCATCCGGAAACTGACTAAAATTCCGCCTTCTTCTCGCCAGAATGCCCGCCACGCCCTTGCCGGTCCGGTGCATGGACGCTAAACACACGGCCGTCATTTTGTCGCAAGCGGCGTGGGGGAAAAAGCAGCATGGCGACGAAGAAGAAGGCCAAGTCGACTGAAACTGCGCCCGCAGCCAAGGCCGCCAAGAAGTTGACCGAAAAGGCGAATTCGGACCGCGCCAGCGGCACCCCGGAAGCGCGCGACACCGCCCGTCTCCTTCTGGAGATCGAGGCCATCCATTGCCGCCCGGAGAACCCGTACATCTTCACGTCGGGCCGGGCGAGCCCGGTCTACATCGACTGCCGCAAGATCATCTCGTTCCCCGAAGCCCGGGCCAAGATCATGGCCCACGCCCACAAGATGATCGAGAAGACCATCGGCTGGAACAAGATCGATGTGGTGGCCGGCGGCGAGACCGCGGGCATCCCGTTTGCCGCCTTCCTGGCGGCCCTTTCCAAGAAGCCGATGATCTACGTGCGCAAGCAGCCCAAGGGCTTCGGGCGCATGGCGCAGATCGAGGGCGAGCTGAAGCCCGGCAAGCGTGTCCTGCTGGTCGAGGACCTCGCGACCGACGGCGGCAGCAAGCTGGTGTTCATCGAGGCCCTGAAGAAGGCCGAGGCGAAGGTCACGGACTGTTTCGTGGTCTTCCACTACGGCATCTTCCCGCAGAGCATCGAGATGCTGGCCGCGGCCGGGGTGAAGTTGCATGCGCTGGCGACCTGGTGGGACGCGCTGGAAGCGGCCGAAAAGCACAAGTACTTCGACGAGATGGGCCTGACCGAGACGCGCGCCTTCCTCGAGGCGCCGGAGAAGTGGTCGGCCAGCCACGGCGGTCGGGCGCCCTCGCGCGCGCTGGGCCGCTAGCCGGCTCTTTGCTACGGTGCGGCGGACATGATCCGCCGCTTCCTCTCGACCGTCCTGGCGCTTGGCGCCCTCGCCTCTCCTGCCGCCGTCATGGCGCAGGCCAAGGACGAACTCGTCGTCGCCATGACGCAGATGCCGGGTACCTGGAACCCCATCATCAGTTCCATGCTGGCCAAGTCGCTGATTGCCAACATGACGGCGCGGCCGGTGACGGCCTACGACGCCGACTGGAAGCTGGTCTGCCTGGTCTGCACCGAGCTGCCGACGATCGAGAACGGAAAGGCCCGGGTGATCGATCTTGCCGATGGCAAGAAAGGCATGGAGATCGACGTCGAACTGCGCGACATGCGCTGGGGGGACGGCACGCCGGTCTCAGCGAAAGACGTGGCCTTCACCCTGGAAGTCGGGCAGCACCCGCTCTCGGGAGTTGCTTCGTCAGAGAGTTATAAGCGAATCATCAAGCTCGACGTGAAGGACGACCGTCGTTTCACCATGACGATCGACCGCGTCACCTTCGACTACAACAGCATCGGCCTGCAGTTGCTGCCGGCCCATATCGAAAAGCCGATCTTCGACGCCAATCCGGCCGAGTATCGCAACAAGACCGCCTACGACACCCAGTCGACCAATCCCGGCCTCGCCTTCGGCCCCTTCCGCCTCACCGAGATCGTGCCCGGCAGCCGGGTCGTGCTGGAGCAGAACCCTACCTGGACGGGCCAGAAGCCGCACTTCAAGCGCATCACCGTGCGCATCATCGAGAACACCGCGGCGCTGGAAGCCAACCTTCTGTCGGGCAGTGTCGACTATGTGCTGGGCGAACTCGGCCTGTCGCTCGACCAGGCCATCGCCTTCGAGAAGCGCCACAAGGACAAGTACAACGTCGTCTACAAGCCGGCGCTGATCTGGGAACATATCGACGTCAATCTCGACAACAAGCTGCTGGCAGACCGGCGCGTCCGGCAGGCCATGTTGCTGGCCATCGACCGCAAGGCGATCTCGGAGAAACTCTTCGACGGCAAGCAGCCGATCGCCCATGGCGGCATCAGCGACCTCGATCCGATGTTCAGCCCCTCCGCCCGCCAGTACGGCTACGATCCCGCGGCCGCCCGCAAGCTGCTCGACGAGGCGGGCTTTGCGACCCTGCGTAACAACGTCCGCCACAATGCAGCCGGCGAGAAGCTGTCGATCGAGCTGGGCACCACCGCCGGCAATCGCGTGCGCGAGCTGGTGGCCCAGGTGATCCAGAGCCAGCTCCGGCAAGTCGGCATCGAGGTGCGTCTAAAGGCCGAACCGCCGCGCATCTTCTTTGATGCGATGGGCAAGCGCACCTATAGCGGCCTCGGCATGTATGCCTGGGTGCAGCGGCCGGAAGGCGTGCCGCGCTCGTCGCTTCATTCCAAGGAGATCCCTTCGGCCGCCAACGGCTGGAGCGGGCAGAACTATCCGGGCTACGCCAATCCCGAGATGGACAAGGCGCTGGATGCCGCCGAGCGCGAACTTGACGTCGTCAAGCGACGTGCCCTGTTCGCCGAGATCCAGAAGCTGGCCGCCGACGACCTGCCCTCCCTGCCGCTGTTCTTCCGCGTCGATCCCTTCGTGATCCCCAAGCCGCTCAAGGGCGTGACGCCGACCGGCACGCTCAACAGCTCGACCTTGTGGGTCGAACAGTGGCGCTGGGAAAACTAGATGACGGCAAGATCTCCGGGATGAGGGCATGAGCCGCTATTTCGTGGCGCGCGGCGTCCAGACCGCGGTCACCCTCCTGCTGATGAGCCTCGTCGTCTATCTGCTGATCGGCCTGATGCCGGGCGATCCGATCGACATGATGATCTCGGGCGATCCGACCATGACCAGCCAGGACGCCGCCCGCCTGCGTGCCGCCTACGGTCTCGACAAGCCCCTGCTCGAGCGATACCTCGCCTGGCTGCTTCAGGCCCTGCAGGGCAATTTCGGCTACTCGCGCTCCTTCGGCCAGCCGGTGCTGACGGTGCTGTGGCCGCGCCTTCTCAATACCCTGCTGCTGGCCGGTCTCGCCTTCGTCATCTCGGTAGCGATCGCCCTGCCGCTCGGCATGTGGGCGGCCGCCCATCCGCGCAGCCGGGCCGACTACCTGATCAACCTCCTGTGCTTCGGCGGGATCTCCGCACCGCCCTTCTGGCTGGCGCTGCTGCTGATCACCCTGTTCGCGGTGAAGCTGGGCTGGCTGCCGGCCGGCGGCATGGCCGACATACGGGCCGGCACGCCGTGGACGACCGCCCTGGTCGAGCAGGTGCGCCATCTCGCCCTGCCGGTCCTGACGCTGACCCTCGTCCAGCTCGGGGGGTACACCCGGTTCATGCGCGGTGCGATGATCGAGGCGCTGCGCCAGGACTATGTGCGGACGGCCCGCGCCAAGGGGGCCCCCGAGCGCACCGTCCTGTGGCGGCACGCGTTCGCCAATGCGCTGTCCCCGGTCCTCACGATCCTTGCCTTGTCGTTCGGCGGCCTCGTCTCGGGGGCGCTGATCACCGAGACGATGTTCGCCTGGCCCGGCATGGGCAAGGCGATCTACCAGGCGATTCTCGAGAACGACTACAATTTGGCGCTCGTCGGCCTGCTGGTGGCCACCGCCGCCACCATCGGCGGCAACCTGCTGGCCGACCTCGCCTATGCCTGGGTCGACCCGCGCGTCTCCCTGGCGGAGGCCAGGTCATGACGGCGGCGACCCTCCAGCCGACCGCCTGGCGTCGCATGTTGCGCCACAGGCTCGCCTGGCTCTCCCTGGCCTTCCTCTCGATCCTGCTGGTGCTGGCCGTAGCCGCGCCCCTGATCGCCGAACTGCGCGGCATCGATCCCACGGAGACCGATCTCTTCCGCCGCTTCGAAGGCCCCTCCGCCAGGCACTGGCTGGGCACCGACGACCTCGGGCGCGATCTCTTCCAGCGCCTGCTCGATGGCGGCCGCGTCTCGCTGCTGGTGGGAATCTCGGGTGCGGTCCTGTCGGCGATCCTCGGCGCCTTCATCGGCGTCCTCGCCGGCTATCTCGGCGGGCGCCTCGACGCCTTCCTGATGCGCCTCACCGACGGCGTGATCTCGCTGCCGCTGCTACCGCTCCTGATCGTGCTGGCCGCCGTCGATCCCCGGAAGCTGGGCGTTCCGGCGGAGATCGCGCAATCAGAGATGTTCTCGCTCTATCGAATCGTGGTGATCGTGGCGCTGACCGGCTGGACGACCGTGGCCCGTCTGGTGCGCGCCGAGACCCTGTCGCTCAAGGCGCGGGATTTCACCCGCGCGGCCGTGGCGTTGGGCGCCCGCCCGCAGCGAATCATGTTCCGCCACATCCTGCCCAACACGGCCGGCACGCTGGTCGTCGCCACCACCATGTCGGTCGGCACGCTGATCCTGTTCGAATCGACCTTGTCCTTCCTCGGCCTCGGCATCCAGCCGCCGGCCGCGAGTTGGGGCAACATGCTGACCGGCGCCCAGGAACTGCTGCAGGAGGCCCCCGTGCTGGCCCTGTGGCCGGGCCTGCTGATCTTCCTGACCGTGATCGCCTTCAACTTCCTGGGCGATGGACTGCAGGATGCCCTCGATCCCAGAAGCGAGAGACGATGATGACCGACGCAACGTTGAAGTCCACCGAGTTCACCGCGATGAGCCGTCTCACGCCGGACATCGACCTCAACGCCGACGGCAAGGCCACGGGCTTCGTGCGCGTGCCCCACTCGGTGCACCGCTCGGCCTATGGCTGGATCCCCATCCCCATCGTGCGCATCAAGAACGGCGACGGACCGAACGTGCTGATGCAAGCCGGCAACCATGGCGACGAATGGGAGGGCCAGATCGGGCTGGGCAACCTGATCCGCGCGATCGAGCCGAAGGACATCAAGGGCCGGCTGGTCATCCTCCCCTCGGCCAACTTTCCGGCCGCGATGGAAGGCCGCCGCACCTCACCGATCGACGAGGGTAACCTGAACCGCTCCTTCCCCGGCGACGCCGAGGGCACGATCACGCAGCAGATCGCCTACTGGATCGAGCATGCGCTGCTGCCGGGCTTCGACTACGCCTTCGACTTCCATTCCGGCGGCAGCTCGCTGACCTACATCCCGAGCGCCCTCGCGCCACGCCATCAAGATGCCGCCCGGATGGAGAAGGTCATGGGCCTGCTCAAGGCCTTTGGCGCCCCGGTCAGCTACATCTCGGCCGCGCCGCAGGGCGGTGGTCGCACCTTTACTTCGGCGTCGTACCGCCAGGGCGTGGTCGGCATGGGCACCGAGCTGGGCGGCGGCGGTCTCGTCACCCCCGGCTCGCTCAAGGTGGCCGAGGACGGCATGCGCCGCGTGCTGGCCCATGTCGGCCTGCTGCAAGGTCCGGTGCCGGCGCCGACAAAGACCCGCTTCACCGAGATCGGCGGCGACGACTATTACGTCTACGCTTCCGACGGCGGCCTGTTCGAGCCGCTGGTCGAGCTCGGCGACGAGGTGACGGCCGACCAGCCGGCCGGCCGCATCCACTTCCACCATACGCCGTGGCTAGAGCCCGAGGTGGTGAAGTTCAAGCGCGCCGGCCTCGTCCTCTGCAAGCGCGTCCCGGCCCGCTGCGAACGCGGCGACTGCCTGTTCCATCTGGCGACGGATCTGTCGGTGTAGTGCCGGGCGATTAAGAAATACGGTCGTCTCGACCAAAGCCGAGCGCAGCGAGGCGAAGCGGAGAGACCTTCGTTCCACCAAAAGCCGTCAAATAGTGGAGAGGAGGTTTCTCCACTCCGCACCTTCGGTGCTCTGGTCGGGACGACGGGATATTGGTAGTCCCGCTCTACGTCCCACGACAGCTATTGCACGACAGCTTCGGCGCTGTCCGCCGTCCGTCCTTGCGCGGGCGGGCCTCGGCGTGGCCGCAGACGTTGCAGCCGTCGATCTCGAAGTCGATCCAGTGGGTGGGATCGCCGCAGGTCTCGCAGGGCAGGCCGCGGCGCGACTGGATGCGACCGAATCCCGGCGCGTGGCATTTCGGGCAGAGACATTGGAGCCGTTTGGCGAGCTGCCAGCCTGCCGCGCGCAACACCTTCATGCGGGTCGGATTGCGATGCGCCCGCATGTCCGAATAGAGGACCGCCAGCCCCTCCGTGGAACGCTCGGCCTCGCGGTCCATGGTCGCGATCACCTCTTCCTCGGTGGCGAGGCCCTTCACCGGGTGGTCCATGTCGCTGCTGCAGGCGACGAAAATGCCATAGCGCGGGAAGCCCATGGCCCGCAGCACGGCGAGGCGCGCGGGATCGCCGGCGCGGAACCGCGACAGCCTCCAGCTCGTATGGTGCGTCGGAAAGGTGTCGATCAGCCGGATACCGCGTTTCCGGTCGATGAAGGCCAGGATCTCGACGCCGCTCGAGATCAGCGGCACCCGGTCGATCGGCCCGTAGCTGCCCTCGCTCGCCACCGCACAGTCGACGTCCAAAGTCCGGAAGGCAAGCTCGGCCTTGAGCAGCGAGGTCTCGACCAGCGCATCGGGCCGCGGCACCTCGCCGGAGAAGGTGCCGAGCGTGTCGGTGTCGAGTTCCGGCACGGCAACTATTTCCGCCCCGAGCACGCGCCGGAAGGCGGGCCCCAACGCCCGCTCCTTCTCGTGCATCGTCGCCAGCCCGATGCGTGCGCTGGCGTAGGGGTGCGTGCCTGACACGACCGTGCCGCGGATTGGAGCCTCGCGTTACTCCGCTGCCTGGGACAGGGCCTCGCGGGCGAGCTGCTGCTCGACCAGGGTCGCCCAGTAGGAGGCGCCGAGCGGCAAGATCTCGTCGTTGAAGTCGTAGCCGGGGTTGTGGACCATGCAGCTGCCGACGCCGTCGCCATTGCCGACCCAGATGTAGCAGCCCGGCTTCTTCAGCAGCATCCAGGCGAAGTCCTCGGAGCCCATGGCCGGCGTCGGATTGCGGTTCACGTTCTCCAGTCCGACCAGCGAGGCCGCGGCCTGGGCCGCATATTCGGTCTCCTGCTCGCTGTTCACGGTCGCGGGATAGCGCTTCTCGTAGCGCCACTTCACGACTTCGGCACCGAATCCGGCCGCGACATTACGCGAGATCTTCTCGATGTTCTTCTCGATCAGGTCCTGCACCGGCTTCTTGAAGGTGCGGACGGTGCCGCGCAGCACGCATTCCTGCGGGATCACGTTCCAGGCGTCGCCGGCATGGATCTGCGTCGTCGAGACAACGGCAGTGTCCATCGGATCGACGTTGCGCGCGACGATCGACTGCAGCGCCGTCACGATGTGGGCCCCGACCACCACCGGGTCGATCGTGTATTGCGGCATGGCGCCGTGTCCGCCGACGCCCTTCAGCACGACCTCGAAGATGTCGTAGGCGGCCATCATCGGGCCGGGCCGGACGGCGAACTTGCCGACCGGGATGCCCGGAATGTTGTGCATGCCGTAGACGCCCTCGACCGGGAACTTCTCGAACAGCCCCTCCTCCACCATCACGCGCCCGCCGCCCTCGTTCTCCTCGGCCGGCTGGAAGATGAAGTAGACGGTGCCGTCGAAGTTCTTGGTCTCGGCGAGATACTTGGCGGCGCCCAGCAGCATCACCGTATGACCGTCATGGCCGCAGGCGTGCATCTTGCCGGGAATCGTCGACTTGTGATCGAACTGGTTGGTCTCGTGGACGTCGAGCGCATCCATGTCGGCGCGCAGGCCGATCGCCCGATTGGACGTGCCCGCGCGCAGCACGCCCACGACGCCGGTCTTGGCCAGGCCGCGATGGACCTCGATCCCGAAGCTTTCCAGCTTCTCGGCGACCACATCGGCCGTCCGCACCTCCTCGAACGCCGTCTCCGGATGGCTGTGAATGTCATGGCGCCACGCGGTCATGTCCTTGTGGAACGAGGCAATGCGGTTGATGACCGGCATCCTGAAATCTCCATTGAAATTGTTGCGCCGGATCGTAAGCGAGCCCCGCCATAGATCAAGCACGCTCGGCGTCTGCCGACGCACATCAGGTCTGATGGCGGAACAGCGACCCGCAGGCGCCTTCAGGTATTGAGCGCGTAGGTCCGGTCCTCGACCGGCAACCGCCCCTCCTCGATCGCGTGGCACGCCACGGTGCCGCCCTCGATCGGCAGCGCCTTGGGCCGCTCGGCCTTGCAGCGGTCGTTGGCGAAGGGGCAGCGCGGATGGAACGAGCAGCCCGAGGGTGGATTGATCGGGCTTGGTACCTCGCCGCCGACCGGGCTCCGCTGGCGGCCCGTCATCTCGAGGTCGGGGATCGTGTCGAGCAGCATCCGCGTATAGGGGTGCTTGGGCCGCCGGAACAGCGTGTCAGTCGGTGCCACCTCGACCAGGCGCCCGAGGTACATCACGCCCACCCGCGTGGAGATGTGATAGACGACCGCGAGATTGTGGCTGATGAAAAGGTAGGTGAGCTGCAAGCGCCGCTGCAGGTCGACCATCAG
This sequence comes from Reyranella sp., assembly GCF_030651995.1. Lineage (GTDB taxonomy): Bacteria > Pseudomonadota > Alphaproteobacteria > Reyranellales > Reyranellaceae > Reyranella. The sequence continues at coordinate 97,513 of NZ_JAUSBN010000038.1, read as the reverse complement.
GTTCAGGATCTGCGCCTGCACCGAGACGTCGAGCGCCGAGGTCGGCTCGTCGCACACCAGGAACTCCGGCTCGCTGGCGAGCGCGCGGGCGATCGAGATGCGCTGGCGCTGGCCGCCCGAGAACTCATGAGGATACTTGCGGCCGTCCGCCGGGTTCAGCTTCACCTGCCGCAGCAGGGCGGCGACGCGGGCCTCGAGGTCAGCCTTGCCGGTCGAGAGGCCGAACGCACGGATCGGCTCGGCGATGATGTCGAACACGCGCCAGCGCGGATTGAGGCTGGCGAACGGGTCCTGGAAAATCATCTGCATGCGCCGCCGCAGCGCCGCCATGTCGGACCGGCTGTGGCGGCCCGCCATGTCGTTGCCGTCGAACTCGATGCGGCCGGCCGTCGGCGGATAGAGCCCGACCACGAGACGGGCGACCGTCGACTTGCCGCAACCCGACTCGCCCACCAGGGAGAAGGTCTCGCCCTTGGCGATCTCGATATCGATCCCGTCGACTGCCTGCACGACCTGGCGCGGCCGCCCTTCGAGCTTGCGCACCAACCAGGGCGCGGAGACATCGAAGTAACGCTTCAGCCCTTCGATGCGGACAAAATCGGCGCCGCCATCAGGCATCGATCGTCTCCTTGAGGATGGGCGCACCGACGCCGCCGCTGTCGTGCAGCCAGCAGGCAGCGCGTGTGGCGCCGGCCGGCATAAGGTTCGGGCGCTCGACCAGACAGCGCTGCCCCTTGGAGGTGCAGCGTGGGTTGAAGGCGCAGCCCGGCGGAATTTCCGTGAGACGCGGCATGGCGCCGTCGATCTGCGTCAGCCGCTCGGTGCGCACGCCGAGGCTCGGGATCGAACCCATGAGGCCTTTGGTATAGGGATGCTTGGCGTGCTTCACGACCTCGCGCACCGGGCCGATCTCAGCGACGCGGCCGGCATACATCACGGCGACGCGGTCCGCGGTTTCGGCGATCACGCCCATGTCGTGCGTCACCAGCATCACCGCCGTGCCGTGTTCGCGGCACAGCCGCTTCAGGAGCGCGATGATCTGGGCCTGGATCGAGACGTCGAGCGCGGTCGTCGGCTCGTCGGCCACGATCAGCCGCGGCCCTGCGCAGAGAGCGAGCGCGATCACGACCCTCTGACGCATGCCGCCGGAGAACTGGTGCGGATAGTGATCGATGCGCATTTCGGCGCCGGGGATACCCACCTCCTGCAGGAGTTCGATCGCCCGCGCCTTGGCCTGGCTGGCCGACAGCGGCAGATGGGTCTGGATCGTCTCGACCAGCTGGCGGCCCACCGAATAGAGCGGATTGAGGCTGGTCAGCGGATCCTGAAAAATCGCGCCGATCTGCGCGCCGCGGATCTTGCGCATCTCCTCGTAGGGCAGGTTGTCGATGCGCCTTCCCTCGAGTCGAATCTCGCCGGCAGCGATGCGGCCCGGCGGCTCCAGCAGCCCGATGATGGCGTTTCCGGTCAGCGACTTGCCGGCGCCGGACTCTCCCACCACGCCCAGGACTTCGCCAGGGGCGATGTCGAAGGAGACGTCGTCGACGGCGAGCAGCGTGCCCCGGCGCGTCGGAAACTCGATCCGCAGATTGCGGACTTCGAGGAGCGGCTGGTTGTTCGATGCGGCGGCCATCTGTCGTGACTATCGCAGTTTCGGATTGAGGGCGTCGCGCAGCCAGTCACCGAGCAGGTTGACGGCCAGGACCAGCGCCGCGAGCGTGACCCCCGGAAAGACCGTGATCCACCAGTCGCCTGACTGCAGCACCTCGTTGCCGAGGCGGATGAGCGTGCCGAGCGAAGGTTCGGTCGACGGCAAGCCGACGCCGAGAAACGACAAGGTTGCCTCTGTGATGATGGCGAGACCCAGGTTGAGGGTGGCGATCACCAGCACCGGCCCGGTGACGTTGGGCAGAACGTGGCGCACCATGATCAGCAGCGGCGGCAGGCCGATCACCCGCGCCGCCTGGACATATTCCTTGTTCTTCTCGACCATCACCGAGCCGCGCACGGTGCGGGCGTAGCTCACCCAGAAGGAAAGGCCGATCGCGCCGACGACGACGAAGATGGCGATCTCGTCATGACGCTTCACCGAGATGAGGCCACGCACCACGCCGTCGATCAGAAGCGCCACGAGGATCGCCGGAAAGGTGAGTTGGACGTCGGCCACGCGCATGATCACGGCGTCGATTGCGCCGCCGAAGTAGCCGCTGATCAGACCGAGCGATATGCCCAGCACCATCGCCACCGCCACGGCGGCGAGGCTCACGATCAGGGACAGTCGCGTGCCGTACATGATCGAAGACAGCACGTCGCGGCCCTGGTCGTCGGTACCGAGCGGGAAGGCCCAGTCTCCATCGGGAGACACCAGGACGGGCGGCTTCAGTCCGTCGCTGAGGCTGAGCGTAGCCGGATCGAACGGTGTGTGCGGCGCCAGGACCGGCGACAGGAAGGCCACGGCGATGATCAGGAAGGTGGCAACCGCCGCCGCCACCGTCATCGGCGAGGACTTGAAGCTCCACCAGATGTCGCTGTCGGACACACGGTACAGCCAGCCCGAAAGGCCCGATCTCGATGCCGCCGCCATGTCAGTGCCCCCCCACGCGCGCGCCGCCACCCTGGCTGCGCAAGCGAGGATCGACGGCGAAATAGAGGAGATCGACGATGAGATTGACCAGGACGAAGAACAGGCCGATCAGCAGCAGATAGGCCGCCATCACCGGGATGTCGGAGAACTGCACCGACTGGATGAAGAGCTGGCCGACTCCCGGCCACGCGAACACCGTCTCGGTTACGACGGCGAAGGCGATCAGACTGCCGAGTTGCAGGCCGGCTACGGTGATCACCGGGACCAGCGTGTTCTTGAGCGCGTGGCCGAAGTTGATCGCCCGGTTGGTCAGGCCGCGGGCCCGCGCGAACTTGATGTATTCGGTGCGCATCACTTCCAGCATCTCCGAACGCACCAGGCGCATGATGAGAGTGAGCTGGAACAGGCCGAGCGTGATGGCCGGCAGGATCAGTGCCTTGAGTCCCGACACGGTCAGGAAATTGGTGACCCACCAGCCGACCTTGACGGTGTCGCCGCGACCGAACGACGGTAGCCAGTGCAGCGTGACGGCGAACACCAGGATCAGGAGAATGCCGATCAGGAAGGTGGGCAGCGAGATGCCGATCAGGGACACAGCCTGCAGCAGCCGGCTCGACCAGTGCCTGGGGTAGAGACCGGTATAAACGCCCATCGGCACGCCGACGAACAGCACGAACACGGCGGCGCAGAAGGAAAGCTCGAGGGTCGCCGGCACCCGCTCCAGGATCAGGCGGCCAACCGGCTCAGACGTGCGGTAGGACAGTCCGAAATTGCCGCGCGCCGCATTGGCGATGAAATGGAAGAACTGCACCGGCGCCGGGTCGTTGAGGCCGAGCTTCTCGCGCAGCGCGTCGCGCTCCTCCATCGTGGTGTCCTGGCCGACCATCGCGTTGACCGGATCGCCGACGTAGCGGAACAGCGAAAACGCAACCAGACCGACCGCAAGAAGTACGGCGCTCGATTGCAGGATACGTCGGAGGATGAAGGCGAGCATCTGTGTTGGCGTGATCCAGTGGCGGGCCTAGCAGGAAAGGCACCAGAACGGAACCGGCCCCGGGTGCAGGTCCTGCAACCGGGGCCGATTTGCGTTTGTTGTGGCGCCGCTACTTCACGGTGACGAAGCGCAGCGGGAAGCTGTTGTCGGCGGGCTGCACCAGGTCGACGTTCTTGCGCGCCGCCCACACCACCGCCTGCTGATGCAGCGGAACGTAGGCGAAATCGTCGACGTAGAGCTTGGTCGCTTCCTTGATCATGGCGTCGCGCTTCGCCTTGTCGGTTTCCTGCTCCATGGCGTCGGCCAGCTTGTCGAGCGCCGGGTTCGAATAGCCGCCGGCATTGAACTGGCCCTTCTTGGTCGTCTTGTTCGGCGTCTGGATCAGCGCCTCGAAGACATTGTGGACGTCATAGGTCTGCGCCGGCGACCAGCCCAGCATGTAGAAGCTGGTGTCGCCGGGAGACAGGTCGGCTTTGCGCAGGATCTTGGCAAAGTAGAGGTTACGGGTCTGGGCCCGCAGGTTCACCTTGATGCCGATCTTGGCCAGCATCGCCACCACGGCCTGGCAGATCTTCTCGTCGTTGACGTAGCGGTCGTTGGGGCAGTCCATCCCGGTCTCGAAGCCGTTGGGATAGCCCGCGTCGGCCAGCATCTTCTTGGCCTCTTCGGGCTTGAGCAGCGCCGGCCGCTTGTCGAGGTCCTTCATGTAGCCGTTGATGCCCGGTGCCACCATCAGGTTGGTCGGGAACGACTGGCCGCGCATCACGGTGCGCTTGATCGCGTCGACGTCGATCGAGCGATGGATGGCCTCGCGCACCTTCTTGTCCTTGAACGGGTTCTTGCCCTTGACGTTCGACTCGAGCAGCTCCGGGCGCTCCTGGTCGAAACCGAGGAAGACGACGCGGGTCTCGGGGCCTTCCAGCACCTTGATGTTGGCGTCCCGCTTGAGGCTCTCGGTGTCGGCCGGCGGTACCTCGTAGGTCATGTCGATGTCGCCCGCCTTGAGCGCGGCGACGCGGGTAGCGGGGTTGGCCACCGGCGTGAAGATCACCTCGGTGAGGTTGTGGACCGGCTTGTCCCACCAATTCGGATTGGCAACGAGAATGGTCTTCTCGCCGGCGCGCCGCTCCTTGAGCATGAACGGGCCGGTTCCCATGGCATTGCGGGTGGCGAAATTCTCCTCGTTCTTGGTCATGTCGGCCGAATTGAGCGCGTTGTTCTTCTCGGCCCACGCCTTCGACATCATGCCGAGCGCCGCCCACTTGTCGGCGAGCAGCGGATCGGGATACTTGGTCGTCACCTCGACGCGCAGGTCGCCGACCTTCTTGATCTCCTTCACGGAGACGAAGTTGCTGCCCATGTTCGAGCCGGGACCGTTGGCACGATTGAGCGAGAAGACGACGTCGTCGGCCGTGAGCGGCGTGCCGTCGTGGAACTTCACGCCCGGACGGATGTCGAAGAACCATGTCGTGGGGTCGGTCTGGCCCCACTTGGTCGCCAGCGCCGGCTCAAGCTTGAGGTCCTTGTCGCGACGGATCAGCGGATCGTAGATGTTCGAATTGAAGGTCAGGAGGAACGTTTCCTGCCGGGCGTAGGGATCCATTGAGCTGACGTCGCCCGAGTTGGCCCACTTGAACGTCTTGGCGTCGGCCGACGAAATGAAACCGAAACCGGCGCAGGCGAGCGCCGCCAGCGCCACTGAATGCCGCAGTGAGAAGTGCATGAAAGTACCCCTTCGATGATCCCCGTTCGTCTGCACGTGGGGGCCTCCCCGGCCGCCGTCCCCGTGTCAGCGATATTTCACACAAATTGCACCCCGGCCCGAAGGCCGTCAATTGCACAAAAAATTTGCATGGACAGGCACAGTGTACTTCGGGCTCGGGCGGGCTATCGTGCGCGCTTCCACTGTCCAGGGGTACCGGCATGAACGACGTCTCTCGCAGCTTCCGCGGCAATTCCAACGCCTCGCGGGACATTGCCCACCATCTCCACCCCTACACCAACTTCAAGAAGCACGAGGCGACCGGCCCCCTGACGATCGTGCGCGGCCGCGGCGTCTACGTGATGGACGACGACGGTAAGGAATACATCGAAGGCATGGCCGGTCTCTGGTCGGCGGCCCTGGGCTTCAGCAACGAGCGGCTGGCGACGGTCGCCTACGAGCAGATGAAGCAGCTGCCCTTCTATCACGCCTTCAACCAGCGCAGCCACGAGCCCGCGATCAACCTCGCGGAGAAGCTGAAGTCGATGGCGCCCGTAGATATGTCGAAGGTGTTCTTCGCCAACTCCGGCTCCGAGGCCAACGACACCGTCGTGAAGATGGTGTGGTACATGAACAATGCGCTGGGCCGTCCGCAGAAGAAGAAGATCGTCTCGCGCATCAAGGGCTATCACGGCGTCACCGTCGCCTCCGCCAGCCTGACCGGCCTGCCGACCAACCACCGTTCGTTCGACCTGCCGATCCAGGGCGTGCTGCACACGACCTGTCCGCACTTCTACCGCTTCGGCGTCGAAGGAGAGACCGAGGAGCAGTTCGCCACGCGCTGCGCCGAGGAACTCGAGGCACTCATCATCAAGGAAGGCGGCGCCGAGCAGGTGGCCGCGATGATCTGCGAGCCCGTGATGGGCGCCGGCGGCGTCATCGTGCCGCCCAAGGGCTACTACGAGAAGATCCAGGCCGTCTGCACCAAGTACGACATGCTGTTCGTCGCCGACGAGGTGATCTGCGGCTTCGGTCGTACCGGCAACGTCTGGGGCAGCCAGACGATGAACATCAAGCCCGACATCCTGACCTGCGCCAAGGCGCTGTCGGCGTCGTTCCTGCCGATTTCGGCGGTGATGGTGAGCGAGAAGGTCTACCAGGCGCTGATGAGCGAGAGCGACAAGATCGGCACCTGGGGCCACGGCTTCACCTACTCCGGCCATCCGGTTGCCGCCGCGGTCGCGCTCGAGGCGCAGAAGATCTACGACGAGACCGACCTGTTCGGTCACGCCAAGCGCATGAGCCCGGTCTTCTCCAAGCACGTGCAGTCGTTCGCCGATCACCCGCTGGTCGGCGAGGCGATGAGCATCGGCATGATGGGCGCGCTCGAAATCGTGGCCGACAAGAAGACCAAGACGCCGTTCGACCTCGTCGCGGTCGGCGCCGGCCTGCGCGTCTACAACCACGCCGTGGCGCGCGGCCTGTTCATCCGCAACATGGGCGACCGCGTCGCCATCTGCCCGCCGCTGGTCATCAACGAAACCGAGCTCGGCGACCTGTTCGGCCGTCTGCGGCAGGCTTTCGACGCCACGCTGGCCGACCTCGTGTCGGAAGGCCTGTTCAAGGGCTGACCGTGGACGCTGGTTCCGAAGGCGGCGGCGGCGCGACGACCGTTCGCACGCCGCCCTTCGGGACGGGCCGGCGCATCCGCACCCGCGCGATCTGGGCGGTGTCGCTGTTCACCGCCGCGATCCCGCCGGCCGTCGTGGGCCTCGGCATCGCGACCGCCACCGATGACCAGGTGAACGTCGCGATGCCCCTCGCCCTGCTGTTCTGGGTCCTGGGGTTTTTGTTTGCTCTGTGGGCTGCCGTACCGACGCTGCGGTACTGGGACGGTCTGCCGGCACAGACGCGCTGGCTGGGCTCCCTCCCCCTCCTTTCGGTCTCGCTTTTCCTCAGCATCGCGCTCCTCGTTCCGCTGCTCCGCTGACGCCTTTCTGCGAGTCGTTCTTAGTTGACGCCGCATCACCGCGACCAATTGTGGCTGCGGGCAAAAGCGCCTTGCGCCTGGACTGACCGCGCGGGAGACACCAGCCCATGGACTACGAAGCCTTCTTCAACGGCCATCTTTGCCGCCTTCGCGACGAGGGCCGCTACCGCGTCTTCGCCGAACTGGAGCGCATCGTCGGTGCTTTCCCGCGCGCCCGCCTCCATCGCGAGGGCGAGGCGCCGCGCGATGTCACGGTGTGGTGCAGCAACGACTATCTCGCCATGGGTCAGCATCCCGCGGTTGTCGAGGCCATGCAGGCCGCAATTAGCGCGCAGGGCTCGGGCGCCGGCGGCACGCGCAACATCTCGGGCACCAACACGCTGCATGCCGCGCTGGAGCGCGAGCTGGCCGCCCTTCACGGCAAGGAAGCCGCCCTCGTCTTCACCTCGGGCTATGTCGCCAACGAGACGACCTTGCAGACGCTGGGCGCGCTGCTGCCGGGCTGCGAACTCTATTCCGACGCCTTCAATCACGCCTCGATGATCGCCGGAATCCGTCACTCGGGGGCGACGCGCCGCATCTTCCGGCACAACGATCCGCGCCATCTCGAGGAGCTTCTCAGCGCCGCCGATCCCGCGACGCCGAAGATCGTGGCCTTCGAGTCGGTCTATTCGATGGACGGCGACGTCTCGCCGATCGGCGAGATCTGCGACGTCGCGCATCGCCACGGCGCCCTCACCTATCTCGACGAGGTCCATGCCGTCGGCATGTATGGCCCGCGCGGAGCCGGCGTGGCCGAGCGCGACGGCGTGCTCGACAAGGTCGACATCGTCCAGGCGACGCTCGCCAAGGCGTTCGGCGTGGTCGGCGGCTACATCGCCTCGACCGTGGCCACCGTCGATTTCGTGCGCTCCTGCGGCTCGGGCTTCATCTTCACCACCTCGCTGCCGCCCGCGATTGCCGCCGCTGCGCTGGCCAGCGTCCGCCTGGTCAGCGGCCAGCCCGAGCTGCGCGTCCGCCACCAGGAACGCGCCGCCACCCTGAAGCGCCGCCTCGCCGCCGCCGGCCTGCCGGTGATGCCCTCGACCACGCACATCGTGCCGGTCTTCGTGGGCGATGCCGCCCTGTGCAAGCAGGCGAGCGACCTGCTGCTCGACCGTCACGCGATCTACGTCCAGCCGATCAACTACCCTACCGTGCCGCGCGGCACCGAGCGCCTGCGCCTCACGCCGACGCCCCTGCACGGCGACGACGACATGACCCGCCTCGTCGCGGCCCTGCAGGATGTGTGGCACACGCTGGGTCTTGGCTCCCGGGCGGCGGCCGAATAGGTCGCTACTCCACCGTCCGCATCGACCACAGGCGCGAGCGCAGCAGGACGATCGCGATCATCAGCAGCATCGCCAGTGCCGGGATCAGCAGTGCGGCCTTGAGGCCCCAGATCGAGCAGATCGTGCCGGTGAGGAAGGCGCCGATCGGGCCGCCGCCGCTCAAGCCCAGCTGAAACAGCGACATCAGCCGCGCGCGGTGGGTGGCGGGTGCCACGATCTGCACCACTGTCCGGCTCTGCGTCATGGTGATGCCGGCGCCCAGTCCCCAGACGAAGATCAGGGCGAGGAACACCGGGAACGGCGGCAGCGTCGCGAGCAACAGCAGGACCACCGCGCCCGTCAGCACCGCGCCCCCGATCAGACGGCCGCGTAGCGTCAGCCGTCGCGCGAGGCCGACCAGCGCCATGCTGGCCACGATGGTCGCGGCCCAGAAGGCCAGGTTCATGTAGGAGAGCTCGGCCGCACCGCCGGCATAGTGGTCGCGGATCGCCAGCGGCAGCACCGCCATGAACGGGCCGACATAGAAGATGCCGACTCCGAAGTTGAGCAGCAGCACGGGCCAGATCTGGTCCGACTTCGCGGCGGCTGACACGCCCTCGCCGATGCTGCGCCAGAAGCCGGGGTGTTCGGTCTTCGGATGCGGCGGCGGGTCGGGCAGCCGGCGCACGAAGATGCAGCCCGCCAGCACCATGCCGGAATGCAGCAGCAGGAGCGGCAGGGCGCCGAACCGATCGGCGGTCGAGGCGCAGGCGATGCCCAGCAGCTGGCCGCCGAACTGCAGCGCCGTCGCCAGCGCCACTGCCTTGGGCAGGCCGCCCTTGGGCGCCACGACGGGCAGGAGGGCATCGCGCGTCGGGATGGCGAAGGCGCCGATGGCGCCGGCGGCGATGCCGTAGGCGATCAGCAGCGGGTAGCTCAGCCCGTCGGACCACAGGACCAACGCCAGGGCGAGCGGCGGCAGGGCGTACATCAGATGGTAGCGCAGCAGCAGCCGGCGGGCATTGCCCCGGTCGGCGACCAGGCCGCCGAGCGGCAGGAAGAGCAGCGACGGCGCCATGACGGCCGCCTGCGCGACGCCCACGGCGAAGGCATCCATGTGCAGGACCACGGCGACCAGCCACGGGAACAGCACCATCTGGATGCCGAGCGGCACGAACCAGGTGGCGAGACCCGCAAGGTAAACCGGGAAAGCGTTGGCGGGGGGCTTGCCTTGATCCAAGGCACTTCCATCTATATGTTGTAGGCACTTAGTGCCCGTTGCTCACGCGATAGTCAAAGGCGCCGAACGCAAGTGTCCACCTTCAATCGCAACACTCTGGTCAAGGTCCTCGAGATCCTCGACAGCAGCCACGCCCAGGAGGCGCTGGCAGCTGCCAAGCTCGCCTCGGCCATGGTGCGGGAAGCAGGCCTCACCTGGGACCAGGTGATCGACGACGCCATCCTGCCGCGCGCCGCCGTTCCCTCCTCCCCCGCACAGGAGCCGGCCCACGGCCGCACACCCGGCGCTGGACCTTTCGGCTACCGCCGCGAACGCGAACTCTCGCCGCACGAGCAGTTCTTCATGGTTTTGCTGAGCCCGCGTACGCCGGTCGACATCAAGCGCAAGCTGCGCGCCTGGGAAGGCCGCGTCCTCGACGGCGAGATCACGCCGCAGGAAAGCGCCGACCTCCAGTTCATGTACCAGAGTTTCGTCGTCGGCTGATCCTCACCTCTTGAGGAGGAACTGGATGGGCACGACGATCTCGAGGCTTTCGCCCGGCTGGTCCTGGGGCAGCGGCGGCAGCGGCTGCGCCCGCTGCAGCAGGTCGAGTCCCTCCTGGTCGAGCGCGGCATGCCCCGACGGCCGCTCGATGCGCGCGGCGAGGATGCGGCCGTCGCGGCTCATCGTGAACCGCACATAGGTCACGCCCTCGTGCCGCGACCGTTGCGCGTCCGATGGGTAGCGCTTGTGGCGCTCCAGGTGCCGCAGCAGCAGACCCTTCCAGGTCGGCAGCGTGTTGGACGGCGGCTCGACCGAGGCGCCCGGCATCGGCGCAGCGGCCGTCCGCGCCGGCTCCGGTGCCGCCTGCGGTGCCGAGACCCTGGGCTGTGGCGGCTTCTTCTCCACCTTCTTCTCGATCGGCTTCGGCTTGGGCGGCGGCGGCTTGAGGTCGAGCGGCGGCGGCGGCTCGGGATCAGGCAAGGTCACCTCCGCCAGCACCGGCGGCGGCATCTCCACCGGCGGCGGCTCCTCGGGCTCGGGGATCACCTCGCTCAGTTCCGGCCCCGGCGGCGCCTCGTTGGGCAGGGCTTCCGGCGCCGCCGGCAACGGCGCCAGCTCCAGCATGATCGCCGCCGGCGGTGGCGAATACGGCACCTCGCCGTGCACCCAGCCCAGCGCCAGCCGGATCGCGCCCGCGTGCAGGGCCAGCACGAAGATGAACGCCCCGATCCAGCGCAGCCCCTCCCTCATTGCTCCAGCCCGACCAGCGCCACCTTCAGGTAGCCCGCCGTCCGCAGCACGTTCATCGCCTGCATCAGCTCGCCATAGGGCACCGCCTTGTCGGCCCGCAGGAAGATCCGCTCGTCCTTCCTGGCCCCCGTCGCCTCGTCCAGCGCCTTCGCCAGAGCCTCACGGCTCACCGGCGTGTCCTTCAGCGTGAACGACAGGTCCTCCTTCAGGGTCAGGTACAGCGGCGTGTCCGGCTTCGGCTGCCGCTCCGCCGTCGACACCGGCAGGTCGACCGGCACGTCGACCGTCGCCAGAGGTGCGGCCACCATGAAGATGATCAGCAGCACCAACATCACGTCGATGAACGGCGTGACGTTGATCTCGTGGTTCTCCGCCAGCTCGTCGTCGCCATGGTCCAGCTTCACCGACATCGGCTACCTCCGTCCCAGGTCGCGCGAGACCAGCCGCAGCACCGCCGCCGAGGTGTCGCCGACCAGCGCCCGGTAGGCCGTCACGCGGCGCGAGAAGTGGTTGTAGATCACCACCGCCGGAATGGCCGCCGCCAGCCCCAGCGCCGTCGCCAGCAGCGCCTCGGCGATGCCGGGCGCCACCACCGCGAGGTTGGTGGTCTGCGAGCGCGAGATGCCGATGAAGGAGTTCATGATCCCCCACACCGTGCCGAACAGGCCCACGAACGGCGCCGTCGAGCCGATCGTCGCCAGCACGCCCGTCCCCTTCAGCATCCGCCGGCCCGTCGCCGCCTCCAGCCGCTCCAGCCGCGACGCCACGCGTTCCTTCAGCCCGTCGCGATCGTCGACCGTGTCGGCGCTCAGCCTCTGCTCGGCCTGCGCCGCCGCCACCAGGTCGCTGGCCGGCGCCTTGTCGAGCGAGGCCGCCGAATCAAGCCCCGCCAGCAGGCGCCGCTGCCGCCGCACTGCCATCGCCAGTTCCAGGCTCTTGGCCACGAACACCGTCCAGGTCAGCACCGAGGCCAGCACCAGGCCCACCATCACCGCCTGAACCACCCAGTCCGCCGCCATGAACATGCCCCAGACCGACAGGTCCTTCGGCAGAACCGCCTGCGCCGGCGCCGCAACCGGCGGCTCGGTGGGTGAAGCGACAGATGCCGCCGCGGGCGCCGCGGCATCGGTGGGCGCGGCCGCGGGCGCTGGAACAGCCGGCGGTGCCGAGTCCGTCGTGGCCGGGACTTGCGCGAACCCCAGCGACGGCAGCAGCAGAAGAACGACCAGCAGACGACCAACGAACTTCATGATTCCACGGCTCTTCGGGCAAGACGTTGACAGACCAGGGCGAGCGGCCGGAGCCAGTACGGCCGCCATGTCAGCGTGCAGACGACGGCAAACGAACCGACCGTCAGCGTCGTACCCCACACCAGCGAACCAAAGCCCGCCCCATCTCGGAAGAGCGCCAGCCCTAGCCCCACGATCAACAACGCATAGCCCGCAATGCGCAGGCTGCGGGCGATCCGCGGCGGGCAATGGCGCTCGCCGCTGAAATGAAGCCAGTGCCGATCCTGGCTGAGCGCGAGAAACGCAAAGCCCAAGTACGAGACGGCCAGCACGGCAGCGATCAGGACCGCCTGCATCAGTGCGGCTTCGCCGGCGCAGGCGCCGGCAACGACTCGATCCCCTGAGGCTGCACGACCGTCAGGGTGGTCACGTAGTTCGCGAAATCGTAGGCCTGTTCGCTACGCTTGCCGGCGGTATTGTCATCGTGGTGCACCTCGAAGACATACGGGCCGCGCCACGGCAGCTTGACCTCGAACTCCCCATCGGTCCCGGTGCGCTCCTCACGTCCCCAGCCCGACGGCGTGACGATTGCGACCTTGGCCTTGGCCAGCGGCTTGCCTTTGAAGACGACCTGGAACTTGTCGTCACCCCTGGGAACGATATCGAGCGTCAGCACCGCAGCCCGCGGCGCGCGGTCCGGCACGAAGCGTGCCGCGGGCATGTAGATGCCGGTCTTGTTGTCGCGTTTGCGCTCGAACGAGGGCCAGCGGATGTCCTCGGCCACGATGCTGTCGCCGTCGTCGATCTTGCCGGTGGCAACGTAGGCGTTGGCCGACTTCTGGACGGTCAACGGTCGCTCGCCGCCCCATGAGACCACCTTGGCCTGCGGCTGCAGCTTGTCGAGCGCCCCCGGCGAGGCTTCGCGCAGGTTTTCGCCGAACTCGCCGAAGTAGATCTTCCCGCCCTGACCGTCGACTTCGAGCCAGATGTGGTGCGCCGAAGCCGGCACGGCGAACGACAGAGAGAGTGCCGCCAGGGCGGCGATGCCGAAGATGGGTTTCATGACGATTGGCCCTCCAGATGATGATGTCGGAATTGCTTGGGTGCCGTTCCCTGCCGGCGGCGCTGCAGGCGCCACGCCGTGACGGCCGCAGCAAACCCGCCGGCCAGCAGCACGAGGTCCATGCCGGCGACTGCCAGTTTGCCGTCGGTCCAGGCCCGCAGGACGTGATCGCCGGTCGTGGCACCGTTCAAAGCCACGGCAAGGATGCAGAGCCCGGCCACCAGCCGGCACTGGTCGATCCAGGCAGCCCCGCATCGCATCCAACCGTGCGCGAAGCTCAGCACCCAGACGGCAAGAAAGACCCAGATCTCGAGTTCGTAGCGGGCCACGCCCCTGAAAGTCGCACCCGAGGGCAACACACGATTGGCGACGAAGAAGGCGAGCGTCGCCAGGACCATGCCGCCGGTGCCGCCGATCGTCAGACCTTCGACGAAGCCGACGCCCTTCCAATCGGCCGCCGCATGCGCCTTGCGCCGCGATTCGATCCAGAACAGCAAGCCGGTCACGATGAGGACGCAGCCCAGCAGGCCCAGCGCGAAATAGAGCCAGCGTAAAGTCCAGTGCCGGAACTGCGCGAAATGCAGGCCGGTCAGGAACTGCTGCACTTGCGTCGTCTCCCGGATGGAGGTGCGGTAAAGCACGGCGCCCGTCGCGGCGTCGAAGAAGAAGGGGTCGGTGCGCATCGCCACCTCGGCCTCGATCGACGGTCTCACCTCGACATAGGAATTCCGGTCACCGTGATGGAACACACGCACCAGGCCGGGATTGAGACCTCCCCAGGCTTCGCGGGCCGTCGCGGCCATCGCATCGAGCGAGCCGAGAGGCGGCCCCGGCTGATTGAGGTGCGGGCGGCTGAAGACGTCGTAGGTGTCGCGCACATAGCCCGAGCGGCCGCCCTCGAACGCCACCCATACGCCCGACGGATAGTAGACCGACGCCAGGATGGTCACGCCCGAGAACGACATGACGAAGTAGAAAATTAAGCCCAGTGTTCCGGTTGTGTTGTGCAGGTCGAGCAGCAGGCGTTGAGGCTGGCGCGAGCGCCGCAATGTGAAGAAGTCGACGAAGATCTTGCGATGGATGATCACACCCGAGATACAGAGGGCCATCATCGCCACGCCAGCCAGGCCGGTGAGCCAGGTGCCGAGATGCCAGATCCTGAGATGCAGCGTGTGATGGAACGGGAAGAAGAACCGCGTCCCCGCCCAGCTCTCGGCCGGCGCGACGGTCTTGAACGTCAGCGGATCGAAGAGCGTGCGTTCGAAGCCCCCTCTTCCGCGATAGCCGATCGAGAGCACCGGCTCGCGCGGTGTCGGCAAGACGATCGCCCACGGCGCGGTGCGCGGCGAAAGCCGGCCCGCCTCTTCCCGCAAACCGTCGATCGCGATCGGCTCTCCTGAATAGACCAGCCGGGTCGAGGGATTCATCCAGCGGTCGATCTCGCGGTCGAAGACGCAGAGCGTGCCGGTCCAGAAGACTGCGAACAGCAGCAGGCCGATCACCAGACCGGCCCAGGTATGCAGCCACCCCATCGATTCCCGGAAGCTGGCGCCCATCTCAGGCCCCGCCGATCAGGGTGGGAAGCAAGCCGATCCCGGTTCCCGCCGCCGTGACCAGCAGGAGGGTGCCCACCATCGGCACCAGGCGGCGCGCGGCGGCCGCCCAGAGCGCCAGCCCCACATAAAGGAGGAAGCCCAGGATGCTGCAGACGGTGAAGGCGTCGCTCTTGTTCACGCCGGCCAGGATCAGCCCGGCGACGCCCGCCGCCACCGCCCCAGCACTGGCCGCATAGGCGCCCAAGACGATGGCGAGGACGCGCACCACCACCTTGCCGGCGCCGACGGGTGCGGAAGAGGAAGCAGAGGCAGGCTTCGCCATGGAGGCGCTAGAAATCAGCGGTCAGCGACAACAGGAAGGTGCGCGGCTGGTTCTGGAAGAAGAACGAGGTCGTCGCGATCCAGTAATTGGCATCGAACACGTTGATGACGTTCGCGCGCAGGGTGACCGGCTTGCCGTCGGTCCGATCGAACGTGTAGCGCAGGCCGGCATCGAACCGGGTCCACGGCGGCGCGGCCTGGGTGTTGGCGGCATTGAGATAGACCTGTCCGTTGTAGACGGCGCGTCCCATCACGCCGAGGCCTTTGACGTAAGGCGTGTCCCAGTCGAGCCCCAGCGACGCCTGGAAAGGTGTCGTTCCGACCGCCTGCTTGCCGTTGGTCAGGCCGCCCTGGGTATTGGCCTGGATCGCGTTGAGAAGCGTGAGACCTCCGAGCAGCCGGAGACCCGGCGCCGGCTCGCCGAACGCAATGAACTCGATGCCCTGGTTGCGTTGTTGTCCGTTGGTGACGAGCGTGTTGGTCGCGAGATCGGTGTAGGAACTCGGCATGGTGATCTGGAAGGCGCTTACCGTGGCGCCGACGTTACCGAAGTCGACCTTCACGCCGACTTCGAACTGATTGGTGACGAAGGGCGGGAACTGCATGCCGGCATTGGTGAGACCTGCGCCCGCCACCGGCCCCTGCTGCAGCGCCTGGATGTAGTTGCCGTACACCATGACTTCCTTCGCCGGCTTGAAGACGAAGGAGCCCGAGGGTGACACGACGCTCTGATTGTTGCCGTTGGTCGGCAGGCCGGTCACCGTGCTGTAGTTTGCCGTCTGCAGGCGCTGCAGGCGCGCACCACCGATGATCTGGAACATGTCGCCGTTGAACGACAGCGCGTCGACGATGCCGATGCTGCCGTAGACGGAGTCCGAGGTGAGCGGCGGCCCCTGGGTGCGGAACCCAAAAAAGTTCGGTTGCGCAATGAACGTCGGACTGTAGATGTTGGAATTGACCTTGGTAGCGATCGGATTGTTGAACGTGAAGTTCTGGGTCTTCAGGTAGTCGCCGACCAGCGCTGCCTCGTGCTTGACCGGACCCGTATGGAAAGTGGCGCGCAGCCCCGCCTCGAGCGACAGCGCCTCGACCGTGGACATGTACTGGCCGCCCGACGAGGTTGTCGTGTTGCCGTTGTAGTTCACGATGTTCTGATTGAAGTAGACCGACGTATAATTGCTGCGCCGCGCACCGGCCTTGATGAAGCCGGTCAGGCCTTCGACGATGTCGTGTTCGAAGCGCAGCGCGCCATAGACGTCGTTGCCCTGCAACCGCTCCCACGGCTGATAGGAACTCTGGCGGGCATAGGGGGCTGGCGGAAGCTGGACGCCGGCCGCCAGGAAGATGCCGCCCTGGAAGGCACCCACATCGCGCTTGAGGTAACCGAGATCCGCGTCGATGCGCGTGCGATCGCTGCGGTAGTCGAAGCCGAGAGTGAGTGCCAGCCGTTCGGCGTTCTGGTTGTTAACGGCGGTGTCGCCCGAATAATAGGTGCCCCCGGCCCGCAGACCGAGCTCGTTGTCGGGGCCGAAGCGGCGTCCGACGTCCAGCGAGCCACCCAGTTGAGAGTCGGAATTGTAAAGAAGGGTGCCTTGCGTGATCGGCGCGTCGGTCGCGCGTTTGGGCACGAGGTTGATCGTGCCGCCGACGGCGCTGGGCAGCGCGCCGTTCAGGAAGGCGGTCGGACCGCGGAAGACCTCGACCCTTTCGATGCCCGTCATATCCGCCTGATTGGGCACGATGCCGTAGAGGCCACCCAGGCCGAAATTGGGATTGAGCACAGTGATGCCGCGAATCATGACGCGGTCGTCGAACACGTTGCCATTGGGGATGCCCGAGCGCAGCGTCGGATCGCCCGCGAGGACGTCGGTCAGCGTGCGCGCCTGCTGGTTCTGGATGTACTGGTTGGTGTAGGTCGTCTCGCTGAATGGCGTGTCCATGTAGTCGCGGTTGCCGAGCAGGCCGACCTTGCCGCCACGCGCCACCTGTCCGCCGGCATAGGCCGGCGACTGGTTGCCGATCTCGCCCTGCGGCGGAGTCGTGGGAACGGCCTGCACGCGAACCGGATCGAGCACCAGCGCGCTTGAGCCCGGCAAGCCCGCCGGAGCCGGCACTGCTGCACTCGATACGGTCACGGCGTTGGCCGAGGTGAACTGGTAGGTGAGCCCCGATCCCGACAGCAGCCGGCGCAGGGCTTGATCAGCCGTCATCGAGCCCGTGACCGGGGCGCTGGTCTTGCCCGACACGGCCGCGGAATCGACGGCAATCTGCATGCCCGACTGGCGGCCGAAGGCCATCAAGGCCTGCGAGAGCGGCTGCGCCGAAATGTCGAACGTCGTCGTCCTGCCGGCCTGCGCCTCCAGCGGTGACTGGCCGTCGCCACCCCCCGTCTGCGCGATGGCGGTGGGAGCGCCGATCGCCAAGGCGACTGTGGCGATGACTACTGCATGCGCGACACTACCGGACCGGTCTGGCAACACGACGAACTCCCCCGCTGCTCCAGGCAGACGAACCATAGAGACGCTGATATGACGCGAACGATTTGCGTTCGCAATCAGAGGACGGGCGGAGGCGTGCGGATTTAAGGGTCGACGGAAGAAATATTCAGGGCTTCGAGGACGAGACGATCGTGAGGTACGGCGAAATCTCCAGGACCGAACCGTGCTGGGTCCGGGCCACCGTGTGCAGCGCCTCGAGCGGCCGGCGGAGATCGAACACGCCGGTGATGCGGCGGTCCGCCAGACTGCGGTCGCTCACCATGATGACACCGCGATGATGGCGGCCCAGCTCGTCCACGACCTCGCCCAGGGTGGCGCCGTCGACGACGAGCCGGTGTTCGCGCCACGAGGCGACGTCCCCGGGGGCGACCTGGGAGCGGGCGAAGGCGCCTTGCCTGCCCACCACCATGCGCTCGCCTCGCGTCAGGGTGGACAGTACGTTTCGCTCGCTGCCGGAGATCAGGACCTCGACGGTGCCCGACTGGACGGCAACGGACACCCCCTCCCGGGACGACCCGACATCGAAGGCAGTGCCCTTGACGGTGACCGCCACCTTGCCGGCGGTGACGACGAACGGCCGGTCGCGGGCAGATATGACCTTGAAGAACGCCTGGCCCGCCAACAGCTCGACTTCGCGACGCCCCTTATCGTAGCGCACCGCTATGGCGCTGGCCGCGTCCAAGTGAACGATGCTGCCATCCTCGAGCGTCAATTCGCGCAGCTCGGCGACGCCCGTCAGATGATCGGCCTGGAAGTGCAGCTTCAGGCTCGGGAAGAACCAGAGCGCGACACAGGCCGCGAGGACCGCAGCCGCGAGGCCCCAAGCGTGCCGTGTTCGCCGAACGCGTGACAGGTCGACGAGCTCTCCGGAAGAGGAAGACGTAACCAACGGCAACTCGCCCGTCAGCTTCCAGACCCTCTCGACGCTGCGATAGGCGCGACGATGCGCTTCGCTGGTCGCCAGCCACGAGTCCAGCCCCCCGCGGGCAGCGGCATCCGCCGGGGCGGCCTGGATCCGCACCAGCCAATCCACCGCTTCGCTGCGCAGGGAATCGCTATCGTCCACGTCGGAAGTCACCCGTCTGCACTCTACCTCGCCCCCTCTGGACGACCACAACCAACAGACGGCGAGCGACATCGACTTTTAAGGGCACCACCGGGAAACTTCCACGGGATCAGCCGTTGAAGCTGTCCAGACGGCGCGCCGCATGGAGGATCGCGTCTTTCACGAGTTGGTGAGCACGCACGATGGAGACGCCGAGCCGGTCACCCACTTGCTGGAGCGTGCAGCCCTCGAGGCGATACATCGTGAAGGCGATACGCGTCCGCTCCGGCAGTTCGGCCAGCGCATCGGCCAGTACCCGAAGCTCGTCGCGATAGTGCAGCACGTCCTCGGCCGTGGGTCCCTCCTGGGCGACCTGCTCGAGCGCCGATACCTGCCCTGTCGAAGCCGTTTCGGACGTCCGGTTCACCCAGTCGAGCGCGAGATTGCGAACGATGCGGTAGAGGTAGCTGACAGGATTGGAGATCAGCCGCTCGTCGCTGCTGGCGGAACTGAACCGCAGATAGGCCTCCTGCACGACGTCCTCCGCGCCGGCCCTGTCCCTGACGATGCCGTTGGCATAGTTCACCAGCGAGCCCCGATGTTTCAGATACAGAGCTAGGGTCGGGTCTGCCGAACTCACGCCTTCCATCACCTCTATATGCGAATTATTATCAATTCACTTATAGGGAGCGCTTGGGATGGCGGCAAGCATCACGACCCGCGATGCTCAATCTGATGCCCGCCTCAGGCAGCGAGCAAAATGCTCTGTTCCCGCTCGAGGACGCGCTTCACGGCCGGCCGCGCAAGCATGCGGTCTTTCCAGGCCGTGTAGTTCGCAAGCTCGGCCACCGGCAGGCCGATGCGCTTGCCCCAGCCGTAGAAGACCAGAGCGTAGCCGTCGACCACCGAAAAATCATCGCCCAGCATCCACGTCTTGCCGGCCAGGAGACCGTCGATCTCCTTGAGATTGGCGTGGAAATTCTCCCGACCCACTGCCTTGAGATGATCGAACACCGCGGCGTCCGTCGCGAAGCGCTCGGGCCGGCCGATGTGGGTGAAGTTGGGATGCACCGCGTTCGAGAACCAAGCCATCAGCGCAAGGGCACGGGCGCGCTGGACCGGGTCCTTGGGCATCAGATGCGGCGCGTACTTCGTGGCGATGTAGTCGAGGATCGCCGTGTTCTCGACGATCGTCCCCTCATCCACGACCAGCGCCGGCACGCGGCCGCGCGGGTTGACCTTGAGGTATTCCGGGGTTCGCTGCTCGCTCTTGGCAAAGGAAAGCGCCTGCGAGTCGTACGCCGCCCCGCTCTCCTCGAGCCCGATATGCGAAGCCGTCGAGCAGGCGCCGGGCGCGAAATAGAGCTTGAGCATGTTGATCCTCGGATTGCCGGAACGGGAAAACTAGAGCGGCCGGGGCGCGTCGGCCGGCCGGTTACGGTGCAGGAACTCGCGCCCAATCTTCACGCGCTTCTCGCCGTCATACTCGACGATGTCCGCGGTGGCGTAGGTCTCCGACCAGTTGGACGGCAGGAACGAGCCCGAGCCCACGACGTCGATCGGCGCCTTGGCCTCGGCCATGATGCGGCACTTGGCAGGGCCGAAGCCGGAAGACGCCACGATCTTCACCTTGTCGAAGCCGTTGCGATCGAGTTCGGCCCGCAGGTGGAAGATCGCCGCAGCCGAAACGCCGGTGCCGACGAGGTAGCGCAGTTCCTCCTCGCTCCGGTAGCCGCGGATCGATTCCGGGGAGAAGCGCTCCAGCACGGCGTACGAGGACGCGGGATCGAGGCCCTCGAGGTAACGGCCGCCGGTCGTGTCGAGGCGCAGCGACAGTTTTCCCTGGGCCGCCAGTTCGGGGAAGCGCCGACAGACTTCGAGAGAGTCCGAAATTTCGCGCGCGAAATAGTCGACCAGCACCGTCATCCCTTCGTCGGGAAAGGTCTCGTGGAACATCTCGGCGGCGCGCAAGGTCGAACCGGCATAGCCGATCAGGGCATGCGGCATGGTGCCCAGACCGTATTCGCGACCGAAGTAGTGGGCCGTGGCGTGGGTGGCGTTGCCGATGAATCCGACCGCGCCGACCTTGCGCTTGGCCCGCGCCGAGCCGACCGAAGCGGCATAGGCCATCATCTCCGCCATCTCCCGGCCCGCGCAATGGCGGGCATCCATGGCGAGGAAGGCCGACTTGGGCATGTCCGCGCACATTGTCCAGGCGTTGTAGGCGGCCACGCAGGCGGGCCCCAGCTTCTGCAGGAAGATCGTCTCAAGGTCGACCAGATGGAAGAAGGAGCCGGTGATGTACATCATCGGCTCGCCCGCCCCGACCCACTTGCCTTCGCGATATCGCATGTCGAGCTCGACCGCGGTGTTGCGCGCGCGGCCGGTCTCCTCCAGCCATTCGAGCGCAAGCCGCGGCGCGAAGACCACCGGGCGCCGCATGAAGATCGCATAGGTGACCTTGCAGTCTCCGAACTTGCCGATCACCTGCTTCGAGCGATTGAAGTAGTGATCGGTGTAGCGCGCGATCTCGCCATTCTCAGGATGCGTCATCGGCCCTCCCCGGGCTCTCGCTCGTCAGGCCTCGGACCTCGGTCAGATGGCCGGGCGCGCCCTTGCGACGGACAGCCGCTCCGCCTTGAGTTGCTCGGCGAGCAGGAAGGCGAGTTCCAGCACCTGGCTGGCATTGAGCCGCGGGTCGCACTGCGTCTCGTAGCGATCGTTGAGATTGTCGACGGTGATCTCGGTCGAGCCGCCGATGCACTCCGTGACTTCCTGGCCGGTCATCTCGAAATGCACGCCACCGGGATGAGTGCCCTCGGCGCGGTGCACGGCAAAGAACTCCTTCACCTCGTGCAGGATCGCGTCGAAGTGGCGGGTCTTGCGGCCATTCGAGGCGGTGACGGTGTTGCCGTGCATCGGGTCGCACGACCACACGACCGTGCGGCCTTCACGCTTGAGGGTGCGGACCAGCGCCGGCAACTTGTCGCCCACCTTGTCTGCGCCCATGCGGGCGATGATCACGATACGGCCCGCCTCGTTCGACGGGTTCAGCGTGTCGATCAGGCGCAGCAGGTCGTCGGTCGGCAGGGTCGGGCCAGCCTTGAAGCCGATCGGGTTGCGGACGCCCCGCAGGAACTCGACATGGGCGCCATCGGGCTGGCGCGTGCGGTCGCCGATCCACAGCATGTGCGCCGAGCAGTCGTACCACTCGCCCGAGGTCGAATCGACGCGGGTCAGCGCCTCCTCGTAGGGCAGCAGCAACGCCTCGTGACTGGTGAAGAAGTCGGTCTCGGCGATCTGCGGCGTCGTCGCCGAACTCAGCCCGCAGGCCGCCATGAAATTCAGCGTTTCGTCGAGCCGTGCCGCCAGGTCTTCATAGCGCGCCGAGGCGGGCGAACTGCGCACGAAGTCGAGGTTCCAGCGGTTGACCTCGTGCAGGTCGGCATAACCGCCCTGGGCGAAGGCGCGCAGCAGGTTGAGCGTCGCTGCCGACTGGTTGTAGGCCTGTACCATGCGCTCCGGATCGGGCAGGCGCGCGGCGGCGGTGAACTCGAAGCCGTTGACGTTGTCGCCGCGGTAGGACGGCAGCTCGACATCGCCGACCTTCTCGACGTTGGACGAGCGCGGCTTGGCGAACTGGCCGGCCATGCGGCCGACCTTCACGACCGGGACACCGGCACCGTAGGTCAGCACGACGGCCATCTGCAGCAGCACGCGGAACGTGTCGCGGATATTGTTGGCGGTGAAATCGACGAAGCTCTCGGCGCAGTCGCCGCCCTGCAGCAGGAAGGCCTCGCCGTTGGCGATCTTGGCCAGCGCCTTCTTGAGCTTGCGCGCCTCGCCGGCGAAGACCAACGGCGGATAGCGGCGCAGGCGCGCCTCGGCATTCGCCAGTGCGCCAGTATCCGGATAGACCGGCATCTGCAGCGCCGGCCGGCTGCGCCAGCTGGTCGGCGACCAGTCGGCGGCGCTCGAAGTACGGGACTGCCCTTTAGCGGCGGTCCGCGAATCGGCCCTGGATTGGCCCTGGATCGCGGTCATCGACTCCTCCTCGGCCCGCGGGTCGAAGGGACCGGCGGGGTGGGTGAACCTATACGTGCTGTGGATAAAAAACCAGCCGGCAGGCCGGTCCCGTTCTACTCCGCGGCTGCCCGGGTCGGGGTCGTGTCCGCCCGTGCCGTGCGCATGGTGACGAACTCCTCGCCGGCGGTGGGATGGATGCCCACCGTGGCGTCGAAGTGGGCCTTGGTGGCCCCCGCCTTCATGGCCACCGCGAGGCCCTGGATCAGTTCGGCCGCGTCGTCCCCCACCATGTGGATGCCGACCACCCGGTCGGTCGAGGCCTCGACGATCATCTTCATGAACGTGCGCTGATGGCGCCCGGAGACCGTGTATTTCATTGGACGGAATGCGGCCGTGTAGATGCGCAATTCGCCGAGCTGCAGCTTCGCCTGCTCTTCGCTCAGCCCGACATTAGCCATCTCGGGCTGGCAGAAGACCGCCGACGGCACCTCGTGGTGGTCTGCCTTGCGCGGCTTCTTGCCGAACTCGGTGTCGGCGAAGCAGTGGCCTTCCATGAGGGCGACCGGCGTGAGGTTGATGCGGTCGGTGACATCGCCTACCGCCCAGATATTGTCGGCGGTCGTCTTGGACCATTCGTCGACCGCGATGGCGCCCGCCTTGTTGAGCTGTACGCCGGCCTTCTCCAGTCCGATGCCGGACGTGTTGGGTGCGCGGCCGGTCGCGTACATCACGCAATCGGTCTCGAACATGCCGCCCATGGGCGTATGGACCTCGAAAGGACCGCTCTTGCCGTCGGCCCCCTTGGCGACGATGCGGGCGATTTCCATCTCGGTGCGCATTCGAATGCCGCTGTCCTTCAACGCCTCGTGCACGAAGGTGCGGCACTCCTCGTCGAAGCCGCGCAGGACACGGTCGCGTCGCAGCACGATGTCGACCTTGGCGCCGAGTCCGTGGAAGATGCCGGCGAATTCGACGGCAATGTAGCCCGCACCGACGATGGTGATGTGCCTGGGCAGCTCGGGAAGATGAAAGGCATCGCTCGACGTGATCGCCAGTTCGCTGCCGGGGATCGCGGGGACCACCGGGTGGCCGCCGGTCGCGATCAGAATCTTCTCGGCGGTGATCGTCTCCTCGCCCACCTGGATCGTGTGGCGGTCCATCAGGCGGCCACGGCCCATGTGGAGCTTCACGCCGGCCCCGTCGAGCAGGCGCAGGTACACCGCGTTCAGCCGGTCGACTTCCCCGTTCACGTTGTCGCGCAGCGTCGCCCAGGAATGCGTCGGCGGAGCGACGGTCCAGCCGTAGGCGGCCGCGTCCTCGAACTCGTGCGCGAACTTCGAGCCGTACATCAGGAGCTTCTTCGGCACGCAGCCGCGAATCACGCAGGTACCGCCGACACGGTAGTCCTCGCAGATGCCGACGCGCGCCCCGTGGGTGGCCGCGATGCGCGAGGCGCGCACGCCGCCCGAGCCGGCGCCGATGACAAACAGATCGTAATCATAGGCCATGGGTTATCCCCAGAGAGAACAAAACCTCAACGCGGCCACAATTCGGTCGCCCGGCAGACTATATCGGGGCCTAGACGGGCCGGTAAGGGAAATGGCGCGTGTAATGCCGTCTCCTGATACAACCTTGAGGATAGACAATGTCGAGACTTTCCCTGCTCGCGACCGCCGTCCTGATGCTGGCCGCCCCAGCCCTCGCCGCGCCCGGCGACACAGCCGCCCCCCAGCCGGCCCCTACGGCTCCCTCGGCCCGACCGGCGCGGATCGACGGTGGCGTCATGCGCTATGACGCCAACAAGGATGGCGCGGTCACGATCGAGGAATGGAAGACCGGTCAGCAGACGCGATTCAAGCGGCTCGATACCAATGGCGACGGCAAGCTCAGCAAGGACGAGCTGTTTGCCCGCACGCCCGCCATCGGCAACAGCGTTCTCCCGACGGACCGACAGGCCAGCCAGCAATCGAGCTACTTCCTGCTTCTCGACACCGACAAGGACGGGTTCGTCACCCTGACAGAGTTCATGGCCGGCGCCGACCGCAACTTCACGCGCTGCGACCTCGACAAGAACGGCCGCATCGACACGGCCGAGTGCCGCCAGGCGCTGCAGCGCAGGCCCGCCGAACGCTAGCTTCTTGTGGCTTCCGGACAAAAAAAGGCCGCCGGGAGATGCCGGCGGCCTTTCGTTAAGTCGTCGATCGGATATTCAGGAACCTTCGGCCGACATGACGTCGCCGAACAGATCCCAGGTCTCGCCCTTGAAGCGCGCGAGCTGCACCGACTGGATCGGGTAATAGTCGGTTGGGCTGGTGCTGATCGTGATGCCCGGCAGCAGCAGCGGCAGCTTGTACTTCTGGTAGTTGGCGGCCTGCTTCATGACGTTTTCGCGGGTCAGCGTGTCGCCGCACTTCTTGAGCGTCTCGAGCATCAGGTTGGAGACCGCGTAGCCGAACACGTGGTTGGCGTCCGCCTTGTTGGCGCCCGGCATCCACTTGTCCATCCAGGCGACCCAGGCCTTGAAGTCGTCGGTGCTCTCCCACTGCTTGTCCGTGGGGTCCTTGAGGTACTGCGCCGTGATGATGCCCTGGCTGTTCTCGAGACCGGCCGGCCTCATCACCGAGCCCACCGAGGCGGACACGTTGTTGAGGTACTGCGCCGGCTTCCAGCCGATATCGGCGGCCTTGCGGATCGCCTGGGCGGCGGCCTTGGGCGTCGCGATGTTGAAGAACACGTTGGCGCCGGAATCCTTGAGCTGGATCACCTGACTGTCGACCGTCGGATCGGTGACCTCGAAGGTCACGTGCTTGACGATCTTGCCGGTCTCCTTGCCGAGGCCGTCGCGGAAGCCTTCGTAGTAGTCCTTGCCGTAGTCGTCGTTCTGCATCAGCACGCCGATCTTGGCATCCTTGACGTTGGCCAGGATGTGCTTGGCGTAGACGACGCCTTCGGTGTGGTAGTCGGGCTGGAAGCCCATCGTCCACGGGAACTCCTTGGGCTTGCCCCACTTCGACGCGCCGGTGGCGACGTAGAGCTGCGGCACCTTCTTCTGGTTCATGTAGCGATGGATCGCCGTGTTGGTCGGCGTGCCGAGCGTGTTGAACAGGCAGAGGACCTTGTCCTGCTCGACGAGCTGGCGCACCAGCTCAACCATCTTCGGCGGCGAATAGCCGTCGTCGCGCGTGATGAAGTTGATCTTGCGGCCGTTGACGCCGCCTGCCTCGTTCACCGACTTGAAGAACGCCTCGATCGTCTTGCCGATCTGGCCGTAGGACGACGCCGGGCCGCTGTAGGGGCCGGTATGGCCGATCTTGATTTCCTTGTCGGTCGCGCCGTCGTCGTACTTCTTCTGCGCGAAGGCCGACTTCGTGCCCAGAACCGCGAAGGCCGAGGCACCCGCTACGAAACCACGCCTGCTTGTACGCATTTCTTTTCCTCCCAGGTAGTTAACGCCTGCCGGAGCTTCGTCGCGATTCCGGCCAGAAAGAAGGCCGCCTTCCGGCGACTTTCGGACAAAGGGCCCGGGTTACGCCCGTGCACCCCGCAGTTTGCGGTAGGCCATGTAGAGCCCGCCGGCGATGCCCATCGGCATCAGGTAGATGATGGCGATCAGCAGCACGCCGAAGACCGTGTAGGCCGACAGGTCGAACGGCAGGCCGAGGTCGTTGCGGATGAACTGGGTCAGTGACTGCGCGGAGTTGTCGACCAGCACGTAGAAGATGCCGCCGAGTACCGAGCCGAGAAGCGAGCCGATGCCGCCAACGACGAGGCCGATCAGGAACTTGATCGACAGGAAGATGCCGAAGCTGTCGGGCGCCACGAAGGCGATGGCCGAGGCCGACAGCGCGCCGGCGATGCCGGTGTAGGCCGCGCTGATGCCGAAGGTCACGGTCTTGTAGAGCGCCGTGTCGATGCCCATCGTGTCGGCGGCCATATACTGGTCGCGGATCGCCATCATGGCCCGGCCGCTGCGGCTGTTCAGCATGTTCGCCGCGCCCCAGAACAGCACGATCATGACCAGGAGACAGAAATAATAGAGCCACTGATCCTCGTTCAGCGGCAGCCCGAACGGCACTTCCGGCTTCATCAGCACGATGCCCTGAACGCCGCCGGTTAGGCCCTCGAGCCACTTGTATTTCAGGATCTGGGGCACCGCGAGCGCCAGCGCGAAGGTCGCGAGTGCGAGATAGTGCCCCTCGAGCTTGAGCGCCGGCAGGCCGAACAGGTAGCCGACGATGAAGCACACGATGGCCGCCGCCGGAATCGTCGCCCAATAGGGCACGTTCAGCTTGTCCATCAGGATGGCGGCGGTGTAGGCGCCGACCGCGTAGAAGGCGCCGTGGCCCAGCGAGAACTGGCCGTTGAACCCGGTGAGCAGGTTCAGCCCGAGCACTGCGATCGCAGCGATGATCATCGTACTGACCAGGAACAGCCGGTAGTTCGAGACGACATCCGGAAAGACCGGCTGCAGCAGCGGCAGCAGCACCGCGATCGCGATGACGCCCAGAACCCACTTCTTCGACGAGGCGGCCATGGTCACACCCTCTTCACGACGACGCGGCCGAACAGGCCGGCGGGTCTGACCGTCAGGACGAAGATGACGATGATAAGCGCCACCGTGAGCTTCTCGCCGTTGCCGATGATGTAGACGCCGGTCGCCTTCTCGATCTGGTTGCCGGCATAGGCCACCATGTTCTCGAGGATTCCGACAATGAAGCCACCGGCCACCGCGCCCGCTGGATTGGAGATGCCCCCGACCAGCGCGCTCGCGAAGGCGTAGAGCAGGATGCCGCCCATCATGTTGGGCTCGAGATAGACGATGTGGGCCACCATGATGCCCGCCACTGCCCCCACCGACGCCGCCAGCCCCCAGCCCAGCGCCAGCATCCAGTCGACACGGACGCCGACCAGCCGCGCCATCTGCGGGTTCTGCGCTGCCGCCCGCATGGCGAGGCCGAGCGGCGTGTAGCGGAAGAACACGAACAGGAGCCCCAGAACGATCAGCGTTACCAGGACCACGCCCAGCTGATGGGGGCCGATCACGCCGGCAATGCCGAAGTCGGCCTTGGGGAACGGCGAAGGAAATTCCTTGATCAGGTAGCTCCAGAAGGCGCCGGCCATCGAATTGAAGATCGCCAGAAGACCGATGAACACCACGATGATCGACAGGACCGGCGCGTTGTGCAGCGGTCTCAGGATGAGCCGTTCGATCAGCACGCCCATGGCGAAGGAGATCAGCACGGTGAGGACGAAGGCGATCCAGAAGCTCATCCCCCAGTCCATGAGCTGCCAGGAAATGTAGGCGCTGAACATCGCCATCTCGCCTTGGGCGAAATTGATGTGGTCGGTCGACACGTAGATCATGACCAGCGCGAGGGCCACACAGGCATAGATGGCGCCGTTGGCGAGGCCCGAGGCGAATTGCTGAAGTAACTGTTCCATGGGGATCGCCTCAGTAGCCGAGGTAGGATTTGCGGACGTTCTCGTCGTTCTTCACGACGTCCGAGGGACCCGACATCACGACCTTGCCGGTTTCGAGCACATAGGCGTGCGTGGCCAGGTCGAGCGCCAGGGCGGCGTTCTGCTCGACCAGCAGGATGCTCACCTTCTCCTCCTCGTTGATGCGCCGCAGGATGCGGAAGATCTCCAGCACGATCAGTGGCGCCAGGCCGAACGAAGGCTCGTCGAGCAGCATCAGCCGCGGCTTCAGCATCAGCGCCCGGGCAATCGCCAGCATCTGCTGCTCGCCGCCCGACAGGGTGCCGGCCTGCTGCTGGATGCGTTCCTTGAGCCGCGGGAAGTAGACGAAGACCCGCTCCAGCTCGTCCCTCACCCCCTGCTTGTCCTTGCGGGTATAGGCCGCGATGCGAAGGTTCTCGTCGACGGTGAGCGTGGTGAAGGTGCCGCGCCCCTCGGGAACGTGGGCGATGCGCTGGCGGACGATCTCTTCCGTCGCCATGCCGCGGATGTTCTTGCCGTCGAAGCGGATCGTGCCGTCGGTTCGGACCATGTTGCAGATCGCCCGCAGCGTCGTCGTCTTGCCGGCGCCGTTGGCACCCAGCAGTGTCGTGATTCCGCCCAGGGGGATTTCAAAGCCGACGTCGTAAAGCGACTGGGTCTGGCCATAGAAAGCCTTCAAGCCGCTGACCTCCAGAAGTGCGGCCATTACGCAGTCCCCAGGTAGGCGCGGATCACTTCCGGATCGCGCTGTACTTCAGCCGGCGTGCCGTCGGCGATCTTCCTGCCGAAATCGATCGCGACCACCTTGTCCGACACCGACATGACGAGGCTCATATGATGCTCGACGAGCAGCACGGTGACGCGCTGCAGGTCGCGGACGCGCTTGATCTGGCCCTTCAGCACTTCGATCTCATCGTGGTTCAGCCCGGCCGCCGGCTCGTCGAGCAGCAGCAGCTTGGGGCTCGAGGCCAGGGCGCGGGCAAGCTCGACCCTCTTGCGGATCGGGAACGGCAGCGGGCCGGCCTGGGCGTGGGTAAAGGGCGCCAGGTCCATGAAGGCGATCAGCTCCTCGGCGCGCCGGGTGATCGCCTCCTCCTCGCCCTTCACCTTGGGCAACCGCAGGGCGTTCTCGAAGAAACTGGTCGAGCTGACGCTGTGGCAGCCGACCTTGACGTTGTCGAGGACCGACATGTTGTCGAACAGGGCCACGTTCTGGAACGTGCGGCCGATCCCGATCTTGGGAATGGCATGCCGCGGCCGGTCGAGGATGGTCCGCCCCTCGAACTGAACGTCGCCGCTGTTGGGCGTGTAGAGACGGCTGAGGCAATTGAACAGGGTCGTCTTGCCGGCGCCGTTGGGGCCGATCAACCCGGCGATCTGGCCGGAAAAGACGTCGAAGGTTACGCCATCGAGGGCGACGATACCGCCGAACCGGACGGACACGTCGCGCACGCTGAGCAGCGGCGAGCCGCGGGATGAAGTTGGTTCTGCCATGTGAATGCCGGTTTCGCCCGCCGGCGCATTACACACGCCGACATAGCGAAATTACCCTGTCCTCCCAAGTACTTGCGACCCTTCTTCGGAGTCTGCGTTCCAATTACGATGGCCCATCCCGCGCGAGCGTGCAACTCAAATGGAAGAATGCCATGCTTTCGGCGCGATTGCGCCGCAGGCTGGCTTTGGTTGGCGGACATTGACATGCCGCTCTTTGCAACCGATACGAAATCTCCCCTTCCAAAAGCGGGCTCACCGCAATGAATCGCATGTTCCGCCCGACCCTCTTCCTGACTGCTGCAGCCTGCCTCGCCCTTCCGGCGGCGGCCCAGACTCCTCCGACCCAGGCTTGGCCCCAGAACAAGCCGCCGGCCCAGGCCGCCCCGCCGGCACCGGCGACCCCCGCAACGCCGCCCGCCACGGCCGCGGTCCCCGCTCCCGGTGCCGCGATTCCGTTGCCGCAGTGGTTCATCGACATCGACGTCGACAAGAAGGGCGAGGTCACCCGCGCGGATTTCCTGAAATACCGCATGAAGTCCTTCGAGTCCCTCGACACCAACAAGGACAACAAGCTGTCGGTCGAGGAATTCATCAAGGTCGTCGAACCGCCGGTGACGCCGGCCGATGCGCCCGGCCTGCCGCCGCTCGAGGAGCGCCGCAGTCGCGCCCGCGCCGAGTTCCAGAACCTCGACACCAATCGCGACGGCTTCGTCGAGCGCGCCGAGGCCGAGGCGCTGGTCCATGCGGAGTTCAACAACTACGACACCGACCGCGACAACAAGGTCACGGAGCCCGAGGTTCGCCTGATCATCCAGCGCGCGATGCAGCGCGAGGCGGCCGAGCGGCAGCAGGCCGAGGCCCGTCGCCGGCAGGGCATGATGGCCCTGAACGAGTTCATGGACATGCAGCTGCGCCAGGGCGACGAACTCGACAAGAACAAGGACACGAAGATCAGCGGCGCGGAGTACGTCGTCCTCGCTGGCCCCGCGGATGGGCCGCAGGCCAAGAACCTTTTGCCGTTCGACATGCGCAAGCAGATTGCCATGCGCAAGTTCGCGGAGATCGACACCAACAAGGACGGCCAGATCGACCGCGTCGAACTGACGGCCTATGCGCTGAAGCTGTTCGGCGAGATGGATCTCAACAAGGATCGCTTCATCAGCGAGGAAGAGTTCAAGAAGGCGCAGGAGGTGGAAGCCGCCAAGATCCGCGCCATCGTGCAGACGATGATGCCGGCCCAGCAGCCGGCGCAGCCGCGGCCGGCCCAGCCCCAGCCGCGTGGTGGCCAGCCCGCCCCAGCGCCGCAGCCCTCGGGACCGCCGCCGGGTTTGCCGCAGGGCACGCGCTAGGCTTCCTCGAGATCAAAAGCCGCGGGACCGCAAGGCCCGCGGCTTTTTCGTGCCTGCTCGTCAGCACTATTCGACGGTGACGCTCTTGGCCAGATTGCGCGGCTGATCGACGTCGGTGCCCTTGGCGACAGCCGTGTAATAGGCCAGCAGCTGCACCGGGATCGTGTAGAGGATCGGCGCCACGACGGGATCGACCGCCGGCAGGGTGAGCGTCGCTACCGCGTGCGGCCCCAGGCGCGCGACGCCGATGGCGTCGCTCAGCAGCACCAGCTTGCCGCCGCGCGCCTTGACCTGCTCGAAGTTCGACGCCGTCTTGTCGAACAGCGAATCGTTGGGCGCTACGACCACGACCGGCACCAGCTCGTCGATCAGTGCGATCGGGCCGTGCTTCATCTCGCCGGCCGCATAGCCCTCGGCGTGGATGTAGGAGATCTCCTTCAGCTTCAGCGCACCCTCGAGCGCGACCGGAAAGGACGTGCCGCGGCCGAGATACAGCACGTCGCGCGCCTCGGCGAGCACGGTGTCGGCAATCAGCCGGTACTGCGCCTCCATGTTCAGCGCCTCGTTGATCAGTGCCGGCAGCTCGATGAGCGCACCCACGTAGCGCGCCTCGTCGGCCGCCGACAGCGTGCCGCGGGCGCGGCCGGCGGCGATCGCCGTGGCCAGCAGGACGGTCTGCTGCGTGGTCGTGGCCTTGGTCGAGCAGACGCTGATCTCGGGGCCGGCCAAGGTGTGCAGCACGACATGCGATTCGCGGGCGATCGCGCTCTCCGGCACGTTCACGACCGAGAGCACGATCTGCTTCTCCGCCTTGGCGTAGCGCACCGCCGCCAGCGTGTCGGCCGTCTCACCCGACTGGGACACCGCGATGCACACGCCGCCTTCGGGCAGCGGCGGCGCGCGGTAGCGGAACTCGGAGCCCAGCTCGACCTCGACGGGCAGGCGCGCGATCTGCTCGAACCAGTACTTGGCGACCATGCAGACGTAGAAGGCGCCGCCACAGCCGGTCAGCGTAATCCGGCTCACCTTGTTCCAGTCGAACGGCAGTGCCGGCAGGGCGACCGTCCGGGTCGCGGGATCGAGGTAGCTCTGCAGCGTGTCGCCGATCACCGCCGGCTGCTCGTGGATTTCCTTGAGCATGAAGTGGCGGTGATTGCCCTTGCCCATCATGGCGCCGCTCAGTCCGGTCTGGCGGATCTCGCGCTTCACCTCGGTGGTGCCCTGGTAGACGGTGCAGCCGTCGCCGCGCACGACGACCCAGTCCTCATCCTCGAGGTAGCTGACGCGCTTGGTGAACGGGGACAGCGCCAGCGCGTCGGTGCCGATATACATCTCGCCGTCGCCGTAGCCGACCGCCAGCGAGCTGCCGCGACGCGCGCCCATCAGCAGGTCGTGACGGCCGCTGAACAGCACGGCGAGCGCAAAGGCGCCACGCAGGCGCTCCATCGCCGTTCCCATCGCCTGCTCGGGCGACATCTGCCGCTCGAGATAGGAGGTGATGAGCTGGGCCACCACCTCGGTGTCCGTGTCGCTGTCGAAGCGGCGGCCCTCGGCCTCCATCTCCTCCTTCAGCTCCTGGAAGTTCTCGATGATGCCGTTGTGAACGACCGCGACCCGGTCGGTCGCGATCGGATGGGCATTGCGCTCCGAGGGCTTGCCGTGCGTGGCCCAGCGCGTGTGGCCGATGCCGATCGTGCCGACGAGCGGCTCGGCGGCCAGCCGCGCCTCGAGGTTCACCAGCTTGCCCTCGGCCCGGCGCCGGTCGATATGGCCGTTCACCAGGGTGGCGATGCCCGCCGAATCGTAGCCGCGATACTCGAGTCGCTTCAGCGCGTCGACCAGCAGAGGCGTGACAGGCGCTTTACCGATGATGCCGATGATGCCGCACATGGTGTTCTGTCTCGATCGGAGGGGGTTACTTCTTGCCGGACCGTTCCGCGGCAGCCTTCTTGAGGGCTGCGGCGCGGTCCTTCAGTTTCGCACGAAGCGCCGCCGCGCGCCCCTTCTTCGTGACCTGACGGGCGCGGCCGAAGGCCAGCGCGTTGGCGGGAACGTCCTCCGTCACCACGCTCCCCGCGGTCACGTTGGCGCCCCTGCCGACCGTGAGCGGCGCCACCAGCGAGCTGTTGGAGCCGATGAACACATCGGCACCGATGACCGTCCGGTGCTTGCCGTAGCCGTCGTAATTCACGGCGATCGTGCCGGCGCCGATGTTGCTGCCCGCCCCGATATCCGAATCGCCCAGATAGGCCAGGTGGTTGGCCTTGGCGCCCTTCGCCATCCGCGTGGCCTTGAGCTCCACGAAATTGCCGATATGGACGCCGTCGGCGACCTCCGAACCCGGACGAATCCGGGCGAACGGCCCGACCAGCACGCCCCTGCCGATACGCACGCCCTCAATGTCGCAGAAGGCGTTGATGACGGTGTCCGACCCGACGGTCACCCCCGGCCCGAAGCGCACGTTGGGGCCGATCGTGACGTCGGTTCCGAATTTCGTGTCGGCCGACAGCCAGACCGTGCCGGGATCGGTCATGGTAACGCCACCCGCCATCGCGGCGGTGCGCAACCGCTGCTGCAGGGCCTGTTCGGCCGCCGCCAGCTCGGCCCGCGAATTGATGCCCTGGAACTCCGCCTCCTCGCCCGCCACCGCGATCGCCCTGTGACCGGCTTCACGCGCCAGACGCACGGCATCGGTGAGGTAGAACTCGCGCTTCGCATTGTCGTTGCGGATGGCGCCGAGCAGCGACGCGATCAGCCGCCCGTCGATGCACATCACGCCGGAGTTGGAGAAGGCGACCGTCCGCTCGGCCGCGTCGGCGTCCCTGCTCTCGACGATCTTCACCAGTTCGCCGTCCTGTACGATGAGCCGCCCGTACGGCGCGGGATCGCGGGCAACGAAGCCCAGCACGCCAACGGCGGCCCCGGCCCTGCGGCAGGCGGCAACCAGCCTGCGAAGGCTGGCCGTCGTTACCAGCGGCGCATCGCCGAACACGACCAGGACCGGCCCGTCGTGCCCCGAAAGAGCCGGCAGGGCCGCCCTGGCGGCATGCCCCGTTCCCAGCGGGTTCTTTTGGACCACCGTCGGATGCGGCGCGAAAGCCTGAGCCACCTCGGTGGCGCCGGGCGCGATCACCCCCACGATGCGGCTCGGCTTCAGCGCCTCGGCATGGGCCAGCACATGGGCCAGCATGGGGCGATTGGCCAGGCGATGCAGCACCTTCGGCAGGGCCGACTTCATGCGCGTTCCGGCACCGGCTGCCAGGACGACCACGGCAATGGGCGACTTCATGCGGGCGCGATCTTCCGTGCAACGAAGCCGAAGCTCATGCCGCAGGACGACGGGTCGGCCGCCTCGATCGCGACGGTGGCCAGCGACGCCAGGCAGCGGATCGGATAGGTGATCGACAAGGGGCGCCTGAACACCCGGGTCCTGCCGTCGAGCGTCACGTACTTCTCCACGACGAGCCCGACGTCGCGCAGCATCTTTTCCAGGATGTGCGGCCACGGCGTGAAGACGTGGTGGTTGTCGTCGAGATCCGATTGCGTGAAGCAGGACGGAACGCCTTTCAGCAGCACGTCGATACGGCTGCGGCTCCAGCCGGGATTGGGCACCGTCACCACGATCCGGGCGCCGGCGGGCAGCACTGCTGCGATGTTTCGCAGCGCCACCCCCGGATTGAGGCAATGCTCGATGACATCGAGCAGCATCACGGCGCCGGGGGTGAGATTGCTGGGACAGGGATCGTTGAGGTCCCAGGGCGTCGCTTCCTTGCGCGGCTTGAGATCGAAGCCGTGCCACTCGAAGCCCAGTTCCTCGACGCGGCGCATGCGCTCGTCGCCGGCACCGATGTCGAACACGACCTTCGACGGAAGCTCTGCCGCAAGAGCGCGAAGGCTGTCGTACGCGAATTCGTAACTGCTCGAGTCCAGGTTCGCAGAAGGTCGTATCATCGCCCTATTCCGTCAGATCAGTGCCGAACCGGCCCGCCTGACCTCTTGAGTGAAAACCAGATAGGCGCCCCGCGGCTGGGCTGGCAAGGCCCCTCACCCTGCCGGACGGCGCTGATGAGCCAGGCGCCGCCGCATGCTAGAGAAAGCGGCATGCAGACAGATGCCGAGAAACTCATCACCGCCCGTTTCGAGACCGTCCTGTACGATCTCGACGGCACCCTGATCGACAGCGCCAAGGACATGCAGCTGGCCGTCAGCAACGTCCTGGCCGACCATGGCCTGCCGCCCGTCACCGAGGACGATGTCCGGATCTTCATGGGCCAGGGCAGCAAGGTCACCATGGGCAAGGCCTTCGCCAAGCATGGCCGATCGCTCGACGACGAGACCCTGACCTCGGTGACGCGCGAGTTCGTGCGCTACTACGAGGCCGACCCGATCAGCCATACCACCGCCTTCGCCGGCGTCGCCGACGTGGTCAACACCTTCGCAGGCCTCGGCCTGAAACAGGGCGTCTGCACCAACAAGTTCGAGAAACCCTCGCGCATGATCCTCGAGCACCTGAAGCTGATGCCGCCGATCAGCGACGTGGCCGGTGCCGACAGCTTCCCGGTGCGCAAGCCCGATCCGCGCCACATCCTGATGCTGCTGGAGCGCATGGGCGGCGACCCCAAGCGCGCCGTGATGATCGGCGATTCCACGCATGACGCCGAGGCCGCCCGCGGCGCCGGTATCCCCGCCGTGCTGGTGAGCTGGGGCTACACCGCCAGGCCCGCGAGTGAGCTCGGCGCCGATGCCGTGATCGACCGATTCGACGCCCTGCCCGAGGCGCTGGCCCGCCTCGCATCGGCCCGTTGACGACTCAGTCCGCCTGTCTTATACGCGCCCCTTCCGGGCGCTTAGCTCAGCGGGAGAGCACACCCTTCACACGGGTGGGGTCGTAGGTTCAATCCCTACAGCGCCCACCACGGATCAATAAGGCTCCGAGGCACTTTTGCTTCGGAGCCTTTTTCTTCGCTTCGGCACCCTGAACGAGATGGCGCTCACCGCTCTTGCCCCGCTCTCGACAAGCGGCGGGCGGACCCCGCGATACTCGCCAAGCCTGAAGAGTTTCCCGACGTTGACACTGACGAACTCAACCTGCCGGTCGAAGGTCTGACCAAGGCCGGCATGCACTTGCAAAACAGCGGCAACCGGAAATCCAAATCGGCCTGCAGCTTCCCGATTCTCACCTTTGGTCGTTCAATGGGACGGAGGCAAGGTAGGCGCACAATCGTCGAGACGGTCGACAATGACAGGCGCCCTAGGCGCGCGTGCTCCTTCTGCCGTGCTGTCTGCCACCATCGTTGTTCCCCCGATTTCCAACGGTCAACGTCAGTTCATTGAAGGAGCCCAAAACCAAGAGCACCGGCGGCGCGTAAGGCTTTTTCGAGAGCGATTTAAGAACGCCATCGTCCTCATCGCCATTGTGCTGCGCATCCATGAATCGGCCCCTTCTGCCCGCAACGAAAGAACGAAAACGGGCCGCCACATCCCCATCCCACTGCAAAAACTAGCATGACGTTCTGGCAGCGACAAGACATTGCAGCATTAATGCGGTATTATTCGTTAGTGGCACTCGCACAAGATGGCCTTCCAAAATGGTCAACCAACGACGTCGATAAGGCCGACTTCCTGCAAGCTCTTGGTAAACAGACCACGTGATGCCGCCCTGGGTGCCGAAAGAGCGCCCTGTCGAGGCGCAGCGCCGCCACTTCACCTATGAATTCGGACGCTTGGTGGCGAAAGGCCGGAGGGCGGACGGTTGACCTCTCGGTGAAGGCCGTCACGAAGAATGGGCACCGCCAAGGCGCATTCTCTTCAGCCAGTGATCGAGAATGTGAACGGCGAGAGCATTGCTCCGCAGGCGCCCGGACCAGTTCCCGGCCGATACGATCGAAACGTCGACGTAGCGATCCAGATACCCGTCGCGCGGCAGGGCCGGAAGTCCGTGGCCAAACGGCAGCGTGGACTCGTGGGGCGTTTTTCTGCGCGCGAGCACCTCTGCCGGAAGGTGCCCTCGCATGGCTTCGCGCAACAGCAGCTTCTCCCTCGCCCACGGCAGCGTCGGTACCGACAGCATGAATTCGAGGACACGCAAGTCGAGAAACGGATGACGCAGGGCGAGAGGTCCCAGGGATTCCTCGAATTCGTAGTCGGAAAGTACGGCCGGCCATATGGGATCGTTGAACCCGGCGACGGCTCCCGGGCGCCAGGGATGCCGAGGGACAAAACCCGCTCCGTCACCGCCCAGGCGCGTCGAGCCGGCAAGCCGCTGTTGCAAGTCCAGACGACGGGCAAGGGCCGGGTCTATCCAGGGTGGCACGCCTATGGAATCGTCGGCGGGCTGGCGACGTCTGGTATAGCGCCTGAGGGTTTCCCACCAACCTGCCAAACCTTTGACCCGCAGGTAGAATACGCCGACCTCCGCCAGCCGCCGCCAGTCCCGCCGGCCGGCCAGCCATGACAGATAGTCGTTGCGCTCGAAGGAGAGAGCGTTATCCGGCCCCTCCCCGTAGAACCAGACGGATGCCCTTTCCGCCCGTTCGCACACGACCTCGCGGTCGAATTGGGCAGTGGTGATCACGGCCGACGGCTCGGGCGTTGTAATCGACCTTGCCCACCACTCGGTGTCATAGACAAGATCGTCGCCCCGCCGGTGCCGGAGTTCGACGCCGAGCCGGTCGGCCGCCAGTGAACTGAAATGCCTTTCTCTCGCAGATGCAAACTGCTCGAAATCAAGGCATTCGGCCACGACGCGCGAGGCGTCTCCCGTCACATGCACCGCACAGGCTGCAAGCGTGGTTGAATCGAGGCCCCCGCCCATGGAAATGCCGACCCTGCCGGCAGGCAAGCGGTCGGCAATCGATTTCGACAGAAGATCGAGGAAGCCCTCGGTGTATTGGCGACGGTCCCGAAAGTAGAGAGGATCCCCAATATCCAGTCGCCAGTATCGTCGCATCACGGCGCGGGTTCCGGAGATCGTCAGCACATGCGCCGGGGCCACCCGCCGAATATGCCGATAGACCGTTCGCTCCGACTCGAGAGAGTGACCAACGGTCAGAAAATCGGCGATCCAGGTATCGTCGAGGTCGCGCGCAACAACTGTCTGTGCGGCAATCCAGTCCAGCGAGTCGCTGACAAACCACGCTCCCCCGACCTCGGCATGAAAAAGCGACCGTATGCCGAGCTGGTCGCGTGCACAGATCAGCCGCTTGCGCGCGTCGTCCCACAACACAAAGCAGAAGTCGCCAGTGAGGCGATCCAGGAACGCGTCGCCCCAGGCGGCGTAGGCGCGCAGGCACAGTTCGGCGTCCGACACTTCTCCCATAAAGGCCTGGGGAGGAGACGAAAGCAGCGAC
This sequence comes from Reyranella sp., assembly GCF_030651995.1. Lineage (GTDB taxonomy): Bacteria > Pseudomonadota > Alphaproteobacteria > Reyranellales > Reyranellaceae > Reyranella. Next base: position 59,070 of record NZ_JAUSBN010000038.1, on the reverse strand, counting down.
CGAAGCTCGTCGCGCGCATCGAGCCGGACCCGACCGACGATCCGGTATTGCCCGCCGAGGCCCCGGATACCGATCGCCTCGCCGGTGGCGAGTTGGGGCCCGGCTTTCGAGCAAATGAAGGCAACATGGCCAGCCGGGTCAAGACTCTCGAAGTCGTGCCCAGCAACTCCAAACCGCCGGTGATCGACGGGTCTGCCGTCGACGTTGAAGATGGCGGCGAACACTTTTCAGTCGGTATGGGGCACAGAGTGCGAGGCTTTTCCGGCTTCCCCTACGCACAGCCGATGAATGCCGAACCGAGACTGCGCCGACCGAACCGCCGCGAGCGTCGAAATGGCACTAGGCCGAAACATCCGGTCGACCAAGCGGTGGGCTGCGATGCGCTTCATGAACATGCTCCTTCACGAGCCTCCCGAACCTCCTGCTCGAGCTGAAACTTCCCAATTCGCGCTCTCAATGTGACTATCCAGACTGCCCAAACACCGGGAACTCGACGGCTGCCGGAACAAGAATGACTTCTGCATCATCCTTCCGACAGAGCCGCAGCCTGACCCGAAGCGATATGAACCGCGCGGTTGAACTCCGCAACAAGGACCTCCGAATTCCCGCCATCGAGCATAGTGACATGATTGCCTGGGACCGGAACGATGCTCAACTTCTCGGTGCGAGCATGCCAACCCAGGTCAACACCGCCCTCCTCCGAACGGAACAGCACCACCGGGACGCTCAACCGGGTGGGCGGCACCTGCCGGATCCAGGATTCACGATGAAACTGGACGAGCATCGATCGCAAGTGCCACCTCAAACGGAAGATGAAGTGACTGCTGGCCCGAAAACGGAACAACAAAAGGAACCTAAGCACATGACGACCCGCCGGCCCGGTAACCAAAGACGGGGTCAGTATTGCTTCCGCGATCGTCCCCCAGTCGCGATTGCCTGCCAGCCTACACAGTGTTGAAAGTCGTTGTGCAAGACTGCGCCGTTCCGGAGGCGGACCCGAGCTGTAGTTCTCGGCATCTGTATCCAGCACCAGGAGCGCTGAAACCCTCCGGCCACGCTTCGACAGCCGGTCGGCGACGGCATAAGCAAAATCTCCTCCCAGCGAATATCCGGCGAGAAGAACGGGCCCTTCAGGCGCGAACAGTTCGATCTGGGCCAACAGATGCGCGACGATGTCTTCAAAATCCCCCCGCGCGAGACAACCGAGATCAGGATAGCTCGTCGGGACGACCCTGATGCCGCTGGCGCACGCCATTCGGAACCGGGCCAGAAGAGGCGTATCGCCCCACTTTCCCGGCACCAGGAACACCATTGGCAAAGTGCCGTGGAGCAGTGGCGACCGCCCTTCGTTCAGGCGATCCAGAACCACGGCGAACTCCGCGGCTTTGAGCCCACCGTGGAATTGATCCAGCGAAAGCGACCGGCCGCACAACCGTTCGAGATGGAAGACCAGAAGGAGCAACCGAAGAGAATCGCCACCCGCCTCCTCGAAGCTGCGACTATCCTGAGGCGGCGGTCGAACGAGTGCGAGCCGCCAAGCCTTGCTTACCATATCGATCGATCGCTGCGTGGCCCTGGCAGCGGCCGGCAGTGAAGAAGGCGATAGCCTGGCAGCCGCGTGCTGGGCGGCATGTGCGAACAAAGCCTCCTCGTCGATCTTCCTGCCCGGCAGTAGCGGCAACTCTTCGAGCACGAAGAGTTGGGATGGCTGCATGTAGGCCGGAAGTCTTTCCTTCAGATGCTTTCGGACCGCGTCGGTGATGTGCGACGAGCCCCTCTCACGCGGGACGAAGAAGGCGAGCAATCTCGGCTCCCCCTCGCCCCGGCGGGCGACCACTGCCGCGTCTGCGACTTCGGGTACCTGTCGGAGGACGGTTTCGACTTCGGCGAGTTCGACCCGGTTACCCAGAATCTTGACCTGTCGATCCTTGCGACCCAGCGTCACGAAAAGCCCGTCGGGACGCTCGCGCGCGATGTCGCCCGTGCAATACACGGGCGCCGACAAGTCTCTCTGGTCCTGCTCGAACGGACCGGAGTGAACAGCGCCGTTTCGCCAGATCCCAAGCGACATCCAGCGACTCTTGACTACCAATTCGCCCGGCTCGCCCTCCTTCACGACGTTGCCGGCTTCATCGAGCAGGGCAAAAGCGAAACCGGGCAAAGGATAGCCGGTCGGCACACGCGGTCCATCGTCTGGCAATTTCGGCGACACGAACCACTGCAGCAGCGCCGGCGCCTCCGTGGCACCATAGACGGAAAGCACGTGGCACTCTGCGGGCAGCACTTGCCGAAGGCGCTCGAGGTCGATCGCCAGCAGCGCATCTCCGGAGGACTGGATGCATCGCAAGGTCGCCAGGGCAACGGCCGCATTGTCGATGCCTGCAACGCTGCGCCACACGGCCGGCGTGGAGAACATCATGGTGAGACGCCGCTCGCCTATTGCCTGCAGGATTGTGCCGAGGCCTGTCCGCTGGAGGTCCAGCTTGACCAGCGTCGCCCCCGTCAGCATCACCTCGAAAATCTGCTGCAGGCCGCCGATTGTGCTGGGTGATGCGAGCGACAGGACCTTGTCGTCGGGGCGGAGATGGACGGCGTTGACGAGCTGACATGCGCGGTGAAGCACTGCGCGCTGGCTGAGCACGATACCCTTCGGATACCCGGTGCTGCCTGATGTGTAGACGATGAAGGTCGCCGCCAGGGGAGGTACCGAAGAGGCGGGAGGCTCATCAGGGGCCGGCCCGTCCTGCAACGCCTCATCGATCACGATCGTACGAATTCCCGCAGGAAGGGGCAGACCGGCGCCGCTATCCGATTGTCTCAGAATGATCGACGCAAGGCCCGCGTCGCGAACGATAGCTGCAACCCGATCTTCGGGATGGTGCCGATCGATCATCACGCAAGGCCGGTTCGCCGCCAGGCAGGCCAGGACCGCGACAGGATAGGCGGCATCGTTCGGAAGCAGGATGCCAACCGGTTGTCCGGTAGGGACGGCGGCATCGATCGTATGACTGAGACGCCGGCATGCCGCCCAGACCTGTGCGTAGGTCAGGTGCCCGTCAAGATCTTCGCAGGCAACCCGATCTCCGAATTCCTCCGCGGCTGATCGGAACAGGTCGAGCGCCGGTCGATCGATCCATTCCTCACGAAACCGGCGGAAGGGAACCGTCGGGCCATTCAGGTCGAGTGGCGGACCGCTCGGACATGACCAGGAGACGTCTGATGCTCGAAAGGAGGTCATCACTATTCGGATGAATTCAATAACATTGGCGTGATTCTAATAGCAGTTCCAATGCAGGCTTATAGCAAAGATCCTCAATACCAATATACCGTTGCAACGTAGTCATACGAACGAAAGCTTCTGGAGTAGGCAATGTCTTCATCCTCGCGCCGCCGTCTTGTTGCTGGTGGCCTGTCAATCCTGCTGGCTCTGTCGACGGTCATGCCCGCCGCCGCGCAGGACATGATCCGCTTCGGCACGGCGCTGTCGCTCACCGGCAATCTGGCAACCGAGGGCAAGCTCGTTCGCGAAGGCTACGACTTTTTCGTCAAGACAGTGAACGAGCGCGGCGGGATCGACGTCGCCGGCAAGAAGTACAAGGTTGAGATCGTCTACTATGACGACGAAAGCAACGTGAACACTTCGGTCAAGCTCTACGAGAAGCTGATCTCCCAGGACAAAGTGAAGTTCTTGCTCGGCCCCTACGGCAGCGGCATAACCATCGCCGTGAGCAACCTCACGGAGCAGCACAAGCTGCCGCTCGTGATTGCACACGGTGCGGCCTCGACGATTTATAACCGTGGCTACAAGTACATATTTGGCGTGTTGAACTCGATCGATCATTACACCTACAACATGGTGAAGATGGCGTCGGAACAGAAGCTGACACGCCTGGCCTTGCTCAACGAGAATCAGCTGTTCGCCCAACTCGGCATCGACGGGGCCGCACGGCAGGCCAAGGAGCTCGGGGTCGAAGTCGTCTATAAGGAGAAGTATTCGTCCGGCACCAAGGACCTTTCGCCCGAGCTGGAGAAGATGAAGGCGGCCAAGCCGGACATGATCATCGCCGGCGGCTACACCAACGACATGATCCTGCTGGCCCGCCAGATCAGCCAGGTCGGCCTGAAACCCAAGCTGCTGGGCTATCTCCTCGGACCGACGCTGCCGGGATTCGTGAAATCGCTGGGCGCCGATGCCGAGCTCACGCTCGAGCCCGTGCAGTGGAGCATCAACGTGCCGTACAAGGACCAGTTCTTCGACTGGACGGCGCGCGGCTACGCCGATGCCTTCCAGAAAGTGTACGGACACGTCCCCGACTATCATCCGATCCAGTCCACGGCGGCGTTACAGGTCTACTACAACGCCTTCCAGAAGGTCGGCGGCTTCGACCCGCAGAAGGTGCGCGACGCCATCGCCGAGACCGACATCGTCACTGCCTACGGGCCCATTCGCTTCAACGAAAAGGGCCAGAATATCGCCAAGTCGATGTCGGTGGTGCAGATCCAGGATGGCAAGCCGGTGGTTGTCTATCCGGCCGACGTCGCGGAGACCAAGCTGAAGCTGAACCCATGATGACGGGTGGCGCCCGCTGATGCAGCTCGTAGCACAGATCGTCTTGAACGGCGTGCTGCTGGGCGGTTTCTACGCCTGCATGGCGCTCGGCTTCTCGATCGTCTGGGGCGTCATGAACGTGGTCAATCTGGCCTACGGCAGCATGATCATGATCGGTGCCTATGTCACCCAGATGGCCGTTCTTCAGCTCGGCCTGCCGTTCGCCGCCGCCCTGCCACTGGCCGCCCTCGCGACATTCACGATGGGCTATGTTTTGCAGCGCGCCCTGCTCAACCGGTTGGCAGAGCGTTCGGTGTTCATGACGCTCATCTTCACCTTCGGGCTGAACATGGCTCTGATCAACCTCAACCTGATTCTATTCTCGGCCGACGTGCGGTCGCTGCCCGACGTCTTCGGCCGCGCGTCCTTCACCATCGCCGGCCTCAGCGTGCCCTATGGCCGGGCAACGATCTTCGCCGTCGCGATGGCCATGACGCTCGGTCTTCACGCTCTCCTCAACTGGACGCCGCTTGGCAATGCCATCAAGGCCACCAGCTTCGATCCCGATGCCGCGCGGCTCTCCGGCATCGACGTGCCGCACGTCTATGCCCTGACATTCGCGATTGGCGGCGCGATTGCCGGCGTCACAGGCGCGCTGGTCGCCACCAGCTATTCCTTCTCTCCCGTTGCCGGCGAGAGCTACACCATGAAGGCTTTCGTCGTGGTGGTGCTGGGGGGCCTCGGCAGTATTCCAGGCGCCATCATCGGCGGCATGCTGCTGGGCATCGTCGAGAACCTGGCCTCGTTGTTTCTCGATTCGGGCTATCGTGACGCAGTCGGCTTCACCCTGCTGTTGCTTGTGCTGGTCCTGCGCCCGCGCGGCCTCATGGGAAGGCGCTTCTTCGCCGAAGTGAAGGGCTGATCCCGCACCATGGCAGCCTTGCTCGCTAGATGGCGTAGCAGTCCGTGGGCCGGCAGCCTACGCACCGCGGCACTCTCCTGCGCGCTGCTGGCGATCCTTGTCGTCCTGCCGCCGTTTCTGTCGCTTTACTGGCTGCGGCTGTTGACCAGCGTTCTCATGCTCGCTGTTATTGCCCAGGGCATGAATGCCATGGCGGGCTTCGTCGGCTACCCCGCCTTTGGCAACGTCGTGTTCTTCGGCATGGGTGCCTACGGCGCAGCACTGGCTATGACCGCCGGATTCGGCGTGGCGCCCGCCCTGCTCATCGGCGCGGTTCCGGCTGCGGTGCTGGCATTGGCGGTCGGGCCGCTGCTGCTACGCCTGCGTGGCCACTATTTCGCGATCGCAACGCTCGGACTGAACGAGGTCGTGTCAGCCCTGGCCGCCAACCTGTCGGGCTTCACGGGCGGCGCCGCAGGCCTGTCGCTGCCGCTCGGGGCAGGCACGGCGAGCGACGCCGCGTACCGCGCCTATTCCGGTTTCGTCGCGCTGTTCGCCGCCAGCCTTGCCCTTGGCATCTTCCTCCGCGACAGCCGCTTCGGCTACGGCTGCCGTGCCATCCGGGCCAACGAAGAGGCAGCAGAGGCGACAGGTGTAGCCACGCTGCGCGTGAAGTCGATCGCGTGGATGCTGAGCGCGCTTCTGACGGCGGCTGCCGGCGGGCTGTACGCGCGATGGGTCGGCTTCATCGAGCCGTCGCAGGTGTTCGACATGTCGATATCGGTCAAGGCGTTCGTCATGTTTCTGCTGGGGGGCGCTGGCACTGTATTCGGCCCTCTGATCGGCTCGCTGCTGATCGAGAGCGCGACAACACTGGCGTGGAGCCACCTCCTGAAATTCCACCTGTTGATACTCGGGGTGACGATCATGCTGGTCGTGCTGATGCTGCCGGACGGCGCACAGGGCTTCGTCGCGCGACACTGGCCCGCGGTTCGCGCCTGGCTGCGGCACAGGTCCTGATGCTCAGCGTGCGCGGGCTCTCCGCCGGCTACGGCGGCATGATGGCCATCCGCTCTCTCGACCTCGACGTGAAGGCGGGCGAATGGCTGGCGCTGCTCGGACCGGTCGGCGCCGGCAAGTCGACGTTGCTCGGCGTTCTGGCCGGTCTCGTGCCGGCCCGGCAGGGTGAAATCTGCCTCGATGGCGAAGACATTCGGTTTCTGCCGCCCCATCGTCGTCTGCGACTCGGCGTTGCCCTGGTGCCGGAGGGCCGTCGGCTCTTTTCCGGCATGACGGTGCGCGAAAACCTCATGGCCGGCACACACGCGCTGGCCGATCCGGCGATACGGCGGCGCAACCTCGACAGGGTCTGCGAGCTGTTTCCCGTGCTGGCCGAGCGGACCCGCCAGATCGCCGGCACGTTGAGCGGGGGTGAGCAGCAGATGTGCGCCATTGGCCGCGCACTAATGGCCTCACCCCGGCTTCTCATCATCGACGAAGTCACGCTCGGCCTGGCACCACTGGTCGTCAAGTCGCTGTTTACAGCCTTGGTAGGACTTCATGAGCAGGGCATAACGCTGCTTACCGCCGAGCAGAACGTGCCACTGGCGCTGGCGCATGCCGATCGCGGCTGCGTCCTGAGCGGCGGCGCCATCGTCATGGAGGGCCCCGCCAAGGTCCTGCGCGACGACCCGGATCTCCCTCGTCATTTCGTTGGATACTGAGCTGACACGCCATGCCCCCACTCGACCTCTCCCGCCTGTTCTCGCCGCGATCCATCGCCGTGCTCGGCGCATCGGCGAGCACCGACAAGCTGGGCGGACAGGTCTTTGCGCGCCTGGCTGAGTCCTTCCGCGGCGAACTTTTTGCCATCAATCCCGGTGAAACCGATATTGCCGGCCGGATGTCCGTTCCCTCGCTGGAGGCACTGCCGCAGCCGGTCGATCTGCTGATCGTCCTGGCGCCGGGCGAGCGCCTGGTCGAGGCGATCGAGCGCTCTCCCGAGGGCTGCGTCGGCTTCCTGCTCGCCATCCCGAGCGGCTTCGGCGAGGTGGCGCACGAGGGGCTCGAGCTGCAGCAGCGGCTGGGCGCAGCCGCACGCCGTGCCGGCATGCGCGTCGTCGGGCCCAATTGCGTCGGGCTACTCAACGGCTCGATCGGACTGAACGCCTCGATCATCCCGCTGATGCCCCCGGGCGGTGCGGCCGGCTTGGGTGTGGCGACACAGAGCGGCGGCTTCGGTATGGCGTTGGCCATGTACGCCGCCGACAGCGGCATGGCGGTCTCCTGCTTTTGCGACGTCGGCAACACGGTCGACGTCTCGCTGGCCGATTGCGTGGCGTATCTCGCCGGGGATCCGGCCACCGGCGTCATCGGCCTATACGTCGAGTCGGTGCGCGACCTGCCGTCATTCATGGAGACCTTGACGGAGGCCGCCAAGGCCAAGCCGGTCGTGGTGTGTCCGCTCGCCCGCACGCTGTCTGGTCAAGCAGCATCGCTCGCCCATGTCGGCATACCAGCCGACGGAGCGCGATTGGCGAGCAGCCTTCCCGACGATGCGATCGTCGTGCACTCCGGTCTGGATCTGCTCCATGTGTCGCGCGCCCTGCTCTGGCAGGGCCGACCGCTGGGCGGCAAGCGCCTCGCCATCGTAACCGGCACCGGCGGGATCGGGACCGAGATTGCCGACCTGGCAGGAGAGCATGGCCTGACCATTCCGCGCTTCTCCCCAAAGCTGACGTCAGCCATCGCACGGCACCTGCCGGTTTACGCTGCCAGCGCCAATCCCGTCGATCTCACGCCGGTTTGGCGTGACTATGCGCGACTCTATCCGATCGTGATGGCCGAGATCGCGGCATCCGGCGAAGCCGATCTGATCGCAGTTTCGATCACGGATGTCCCGACCACCTGGCCCGACCTCGCCCAGAGCCTGGCACGCTCGGTGCCGACGCTCGGCCTGCCGGTGGCAGTCTACTGGGCGTCGCGCGACGCCGATGTGGTCAACATGGCGGCCCTCAACGCTGCCCGCATTCCCACTTATCGAGCCACGCGCGAACTTGCCTTGGCGCTGGGGGCGCTCGCCCACCACGGTGCGGCGACGGGCGGCCATGCTGCTTGATGTCCAGGATGTTTCGGTCCAATTCGGCGGTCTTCGCGCGCTGAACGGAGTTTCTTTCGGGGTGCAGGAAGGCGAGATCGTCGGCCTCGTCGGCCCCAACGGCGCCGGTAAGTCGACGATGGTGAATGCCGTGTCGGGCGCGCTGGGCCGTCATCGGGGGAGGATCACCTTCGCCAGCCGTGACATTTCCGGTCTTACGCCGTCCCGCATCGCTGAGATGGGACTGGTGCGCACCTTCCAACTCGTGCAACCGTTCCGCGGGCTGACCGCCATCGAATGCGTCACGCTGGGTGCGCTTTACGGCAGTGGCACCGACCGGCCAAGCGGAGTTCCCGCCGCACGCCGCCTTGCCGAGCAAGTGCTCGCCTTCGCAGGCCTCTCGGCCGTGGCAGGCCTTGCCTGCGATACGCTGAATGCCAGTCAGCGTCGTCGCCTCGAAATCGCCCGCGCGCTGGCGGCGCGGCCGAAACTGATCCTCCTCGACGAGTGCCTGTCGGGCCTGAACAGCAGCGAAGTCGACCAGGGCATCACCCTGGTACGCGCCATCCGCGAGCGTGGCATCGCCATCCTGATCATCGAGCACATGGTGCGTGTCATGGCGACTCTCGCCGACCGCATCGTGGTTCTCGACCGCGGCGAAAAGATCGCCGATGGCCCGGCAGACGAGGTCCTTACCGACCGCCGGGCGCTCGGCATCTATTTCGGTACGACTGCGTGAGCCGGCGACTCAGTCGCGAAACAGCGGCTGGGTCATGCCGCGCCTGAGCAGGAACGGTGTCCGCACCGCGCCGCGAGGCAGGAAAAAGTAGACGCGTCCGCACTCCTGCCAACCCAGCGCACGCAGCCCCTTGTGCGCGTCGGGCCGGTCGAGCTGGCCCAGCGTATAGGCATGGCGGGCACCCTGCCGCCGCGCTTGGTCCAGCATTGTGCCCAGCACCAGTCCATGGACGCCCTTGCCGCGGAAGGCCGGCGGCGTAAAGGCATCGGTGGTGTAGACCTCGCCCGGACGCAATCTGATTGGATGTCCCGGCAGGGCGTCGCCCCAGGTGAAGCAGGTCCAGTTGGCGTGCGCCAACACGCCATCGACGAAGGCCAGGAAGCAGCGTTCGCCGCGGCGTAGCCGATCAAGGTAGAGCCCGCGAGCTGCCTGGTCGCGCGGTCCGTCACCGAGCCACAGCCAAGGGTCGTCCGCATAGAGTTGGCAGATCGTGTCTAGGTCGGACTCCTCCGCCAGTCGGATCGAGGCGCCGAGCGGGTTCAACGGTGGCCGCACCGGCTCGGCCAGCGAGCGCTCGTAGAAGAGCGCGCAAGTCAGTTCGCCGAATGATGCCGTCGCGCGTTTCGACCACTGCCACGCCCGTTTCCGCAGATCGCCCATGGCCGAGTGTAGGGCGCCACGCTTGCTGCCGTAAATTGCCCTGGGGTACTTGGTTCTGGCATGCCCTGGGTCGTGCCCTAGGCCGTGGTGTCGCAGATCGGAGCAAGTCCGCTGGCTCACGGTCGATCAAAGCACAGTGAGCATTGGTGTCCCGTCGTGGACCTGCGAGAGGGCCGCACGTAAACGTCGGTTCGTGACACCGTCTTTCTCTGGATTACCACCTGCCGCCCCATCGCGCCGTGCGCTGATCGCAGGCCTTGTGGCTTTTGCGGCGTACGGCAGCAGTCGCACCGTCTCGGCCCAGAGCGATCCCTGGGCGGTCCTGCGCCGCCCGGGGTCGTTCGCGCTGATTCGCCATGCCACGGCGCCCGGCACCAGCGACCCGGCGGGCTTCCGCCTCGAGGACTGCGCGACCCAGCGAAATCTCTCAGCGGAAGGTCGGGCGCAGTCCGTCCGGATCGGCGACCTGTTCCGGGCCAACGGCATCGCCGCCGCCGAGGTCTATTCCAGCCAGTGGTGCCGCTGCCTCGACACCGCGAGCCTGATGAAGCTGGGTGAGATCCGCCCGCAACCCCTGCTCAACTCCTTCTTTCAGGACCGGTCGCGCGAGACCGCCCAGATCGAGGCGCTGCGGCAGTGGATCGGACGACTCGACCTCGCGAGGCCGACCGTGTTCGTCACGCATCAGGTGGTGGTGACGGCCCTCAGCCAGATCTTTCCCGGCAGCGGCGAGATCGTGGCGATGCAACGCGGCGCCGATGGGCGCTTCACGGTTCAGGGACGGCTGCCAACCGCCTGATGGACGGCGGCACTGCCCGGCGCGGCCGAAGGCTGCTAAGAGCCGGCCATCCGCCTGTCGCGGACAGGTGAAATTGCCGCGCATGCGTACGACGAAACCGCCAATCTGGCTGCTGATGAGCGCCACTGTGTCCTCGCAGATGGCGTTGACCATCTTCCTGCCATCCCTGCCGACCATCGCGACTGACCTGAGCGTCTCCTACGGTACCGCCCAGTTGACGCTCTCGATCTACCTGTTTGCCTTCGCCTTCGCCCAGTTGGCCGTCGGCCCGCTCTCGGACGGTCTGGGCCGCCGGCCGTTGCTGCTGGGCAGCCTCGTCGTGTTCACGATCGGCAGCGTCTGCTGTGCGATCAGTCCGACGATCGAGACCCTCATCGCCTCGCGCCTCGTCCAGGCCTGCGGTGCCTGCGGCGGCGTGGTGCTGGGCCGCGCCATCGTGCGTGACAGCCGGACCGGCGCCGAGGCTCCCCGGGCGATGGGCTACATGGCCTCTTCCATGGCGCTGGCGCCGGCGCTGTCGCCGCTGCTGGGCGGGCAGCTGCTCGGCTTCTTCGGCTGGCGCAGCAATTTCTGGTTCACGGCCGCCTGCGGGCTCGCGGTGCTGATCCTCGTCTGGCGTATTCTCGGCGAGACCGCGCCGAAGGCCGCACCACGGACGACGGGCGTGGTGCGCGATTATCTCGATGGCTTCCGCGCGGTGCTCCGCGAGCGCCGCTTCATCGGTCTCATGATCGCGACCACCTGCGCCTCGGCCGGCTTCAATGTCTTCTTTTCGGGCGGCCCCATCCTGCTGATCCAGGTCATGGGCGTGGCCGTCGAGACCTTCGGCTGGTTCACCCTCGCCTGGGCCGGCAACTTCGTCCTGGGCAGCCTGGTCTCCAGCCGCCTGCAGGGCCGGGTGAAGAGCCTGCTCCTGATCCCGGTGGGCCAGGTCGTTCTCACGATCGGCGCCCTGGCGATGATGGCGACGGCGGCGCTGGGATACGTCACGCCGCTGGCCCTGATCGTGCCGCTGGTCCTGATGGGCTGGGGCAACGGCCTCAACATGCCCAATGCGATGGCGAACGCGCTGTCCGCCGTCCCCGCCAGCCGGGTCGGCGCGGCCTCCGCCCTGATGGGCTTCGTGCAGATGGTCACCGCCGCGGTGCTCACCCTGCTGATCGGCTACGTGCCGCACGACACCCAGATGAACATCGGCATCGGTGTCGCCGTCACCGGCATCGTCGGGCTGATCGGCTGGTGGACGCTGGTCCGCCGGCCTCCCGCCCCCGGGGACGGCGGCGCCTCTACTCGCAGCAACCGCACGACGTGAGAACCGCCATGCAATTCATAAACGGCACGGAGAGCCTCGTCGTCGACGCGATCGACGGACTGTTGCGCAGCAGCGGCGGCGCCAACCTGGCGCGTCTCGACGGCTATCCGGGCATCAAGGTCGTCCTGCGCACCGACCACAAGCCCGGTCGCGTGGCGATCGTCGCGGGCGGCGGATCCGGTCACGAACCGGCGCATGCCTCGTTTGTCGGCAAGGGCATGCTGACTGCCGCCGTCTACGGCGAGGTCTTTGCCTCGCCGTCGGTCGATGCGGTGTTCGCCGCGATCATGGCGGTGACGGGCAAGGGCGGCTGCCTCGTCATCTTCAAGAACTACACCGGCGACCGCCTGAACTTCGGCCTCGCCGTGGAACGCGCCCGCGCCCTCGGCAAGCAGGTCGAGGTCGTGATCGTGAAGGACGACATCGCGCTGCCGCACCTTCCCCAGCCCCGCGGCATCGCCGGCGTCATGTTCGTCGAGAAGGTCGCCGGCCACTATGCGGAGCAGGGGGCGAACCTGAAGACCGTCGCCGCCATGGCCCGGACGGCCGCCGACCAGGTGGTCTCGCTCGGAATTTCATTGTCCTCCTGCACGCTTCCCGGCGTCGGCCGCGAAGACCGTGTTCCGGACGGCAAGGCCGAACTCGGCCTCGGCCTTCATGGGGAACCGGGCGTCGACCTGGTGAATTTCGAGGGCGCGCGCCAGGCCGCACGCGTGCTCGTCGACCGCCTCTTCGCCGCGGCAAGGCCGGCGCGCTCCTATGCCCTTCTGGTCAACAATCTCGGGTCCACCACGGCGCTGGAGATGAACCTTCTCACCAACGAAGTGCTGGCGAGCCGCCGCGGCGCCAAGGTCAAACTGGTGCTGGGCCCGGCCACGCTGGTGTCCTCTCTCGACATGCATGGCTTCTCACTCAGCCTGCTGCCCCTGACGCCCGACTTCGAGAAGGCGCTGCTGTCGCCGGCCAGCCCGCTGGTCTGGCCGAAGATCCGCACCCACGTGAAGCCGACGCTCGTGAAGCTGCCACGGGAGCTGAAGAGAAAGCCCGTCAGGGCGAGCCGGAACCCGTCGCTGAGCGCCCTGGTGAGCCGGGCCTGCGACATCCTGATTGCCGCCGAGGGAAAGCTCAACGCGCTCGACGCCAAGGTGGGCGATGGAGATACCGGCTCGACCGTCGCCACCGCCGCCCGTCACCTGCAGGCGGCGCTGCCCCTGATGCCGCTCGCCAGGCTCGACCGTTTCTTCGCGGCCACGAGCGAGGCGCTGTCCCGCTCGATGGGCGGATCGTCGGGCGTTCTGCTGGCCATCTTCTTCTCGGCCGCCAGCCAGTCCGTGTCGGGTGGTGCGAGCTGGCGGAATTCATTGTCGGCCGGCCTCGCGAAGATGATGGCCTATGGCGGTGCCAAACCCGGCGACCGCACCATGATCGACGCCATCGCGCCGGCCCTCGCGGCGCTGTCGGGCGGCCTCGACGAAGCCGCGAAAGCCGCGCGCGCCGGTGCCGACGCCACCGCCCGGATGCCGTCGGCCCGCGCCGGCCGCTCGACCTATGTTTCGTCGTCGCACCTCGAGGGTATTCCCGATCCGGGAGCGGAGGCCGTCGCGATGTTGTTCGAAGGTCTGGCGAGGGGTTAAACCCCCTTCCCGTCGCGTTCCGTTATCCACAGACTGCGGCGACTTGCGACCCACCGGAACCGGGGCTTCCGGTATCCTGATCACCTTCTCTCAAAAGTCGGCTCGCACAGTCCCGACAGCTCCGGTAGCCCGCCGAACGAATGATGACGAACACGCTCTCCCTCCGGCCCGGTGACCGTATCCCCGACTTCGTGCTGCCGGGGCTCGACGGCAAGCTGCGAAAGTTCGTCTGGTCGTTCAACGGCGACCCTGTAGCGCTACTAGCGGTGGCGGATCTCTCCGCCCTGGATGCCGCGCAGTTCGCGACCCTCCGCGACGCCTGTACCGCCGCCTCGACCAAGCTCGTCGTGGTCGCCGGCAATCCGGTCGCGGCGGCCGGCCCGCTCTGGAAGAAGCTCGGCGCAGGGTCTGAAGAACCGTTGCTGCTCTGCGACGGCAAGGGCCAGTTCCTGCCGGCGTTTCTCTCCCAGGCCGGCGCGGTGTCCTTCGGCCAGGGCATCGGCATGCGCCAGCGCGTGATCGTGCTCGATCCCAACCAGCGGGTGGCCGGCACCTTCGACACGCGCGCGCTCCTGGCCGCTGCCGAGGCGATCGGCGACGTGGCCCGGTCGGTGCGCGCCGACGGCGGCGCCGACCTGTGCTTGAACACCGCGATGGCGCCGGTATTGGTCCTGCCCCGCGTCTTCGAGCCGGAGTTCTGCACCCAGCTCATCCGCCTGTGGGGCAAGGGCGACCACAAGGATTCGGGCGTCTCGAGCCGCTACGGCAACGTCGACATGGCCGCCCTGAAGCGCACCGAGGACTATACGATCGTCGAGCCGATGATGCTGAAGGCGGTGTCCGATCGCCTCGCCTATCGCATCGGTCCCGAGCTCACGAAGGTCTTCGCCTTCGATCGCGAATTCACCTTCGACTCCCATGTCGTGCTGTCCTATAGCGCCGAGGGCCGGCACTTCTTCGCCGCGCATCGCGACAACGGGGCGCCAACGACGGCCGATCGCGCCTTCGCCGTATCGCTGAACCTCAACGACGATTTCGAGGGTGGTGAGCTGGTCTTCCCGGAGTATGCCGCCGTGAGGGTCAGCCCGCCCGCGGGCGCAGCCGCCGTCTTCTCCTGCTCGCTGCTGCATGCGGTCGGCCCCGTGATCCGGGGCCGCCGCTACGCACTCACGACCTTCTTTCGCCAGAAGCGCTGAAGCCTCAGGCGGCGGGAATCCAGCTCTTCTTCTCGCCGGCATAGTAGGCCCCGGGATTGCCGTGCACCGTGGTGCGCCACATCAGCCGGCCCTCGCGATCGCCGTCGAACCAGGTGGCGGCATGGACGAGGCAGCGATTGTCCCAGATCAGGAGATCGCCCTCCGTCCATTCATGGGCGTAGCAGAAGCGGCGCTCCGTGTAGTGCGCCATGATCTCGTCGAGCAGGGCCGCGCCGGCGCCGTGCGGGCCCGGCTCCAGGCCGACGAACGGACCCTCGAACCAGTCCATCTGGCCCCATTCGCAGAGGAACAGAGACTTCTCCCCCGTCACCGGGTGGGTGCGCACGACCGGCTGCGGCTGCGAACGCTCGTGCGGTGCGAAGGCGCGCGGCGTGCGCCCGGCCAGGGCCGCCTCGCGCGACCGGCCGCTGCCCGGCTGGGCATGCAGGCCGACCAGGGTATCGACCTTCTCCTTCAGCGCCGGCGGCAGGGCCTGGTAGGCCAGGATGCCGTTGGCGAACAGGGTCTGGCCGGTGTCGCGCTCGGCCGGCGTCACCGCATAGAACAGCGAGATGTCGGGCGGCGGCCGGCGATAGCTCTGGTCGGTGTGCCAACCCATGCGGTGGGGATACTGGGTCGGGATCAGGCCGTCGGCCGCCAACGGCGGCTCGGGCCGCTTGGGTGGCGCCTTGGAGACCGGCGGCATGTTGGACACGAGCAGAATTTCCGGCACGGAGACATGCACTGAATTCAGGTTCGTGAGCGTGTGGCGATAATCCTCGACCTCCGGACCGAAGACACGGCTGAGGCGGATGAGCAGGTCAGGATCGTCCGAGATGCCGTTCATGCCCTGGATCAGCAGCAGCCCCTTGGCCTCGGCCAATGCCGCCGGGAGGGCCTTCGGATCGCTCTCGGCCGCCGCCACGATCGTTGCCGCATCGCCGTCGAGTCGCAGCGTTGCGCCAAAGGATGCGCCGGGAAAAGGCGCCTCGCCTGTGAAGTTCATGCCCATCCTCATGCCAGTGTCATGCCAACCTTCAGGCGCGTTGCCCCGCATAGGGGTCGTTGACGCCGTCGAGCGGCCAGATCGGCCGCCGCAGCTTGGTGAACTTCAGCCGCGAGATGTCGGGCGAGCAGATGCCGCCGGAATCCACGAGGACGATCTCGCGGGCGATCGGCGCATAGGCCGCCCGGAAGTGCTGCACGCTCTTCACCACGACGACACTCTTGGCGCGCGGATCGATCCCCTGGCTCAGGAAGACCTGCAAGTCGATAGTCTGGATGCGGTTGGAGATGGTCACCACGTCGATGCCCCCGATGCGCAGCACCGCGGTCGGTCCCATCGAGGTCTCGACGCCGGCATTCATCGGCCCGTCGTTCTTGAACGAACCGTCGGACAGCATCTTGACGATCGCCCTGGCTTTCACCGGCACGCCCATCGAGGCGTCGGTGTGGCCGCCCAGCTCGACGTCGATCTCTGCGCCGACACCGGCCTTGATGGCCTGCTGCACCGTGCCGGGATCGTAGATCGTGCCGAAGGCCACGTTCTCGACCTTGGCGTCGATCAGCGCCTGCAGCACCGGCGTCGTGTCGTTGTAGCCGCCGCCGCCCGGATTGTCGGTGCCGTCGGCCACGACCAGCGGTCCCTCCTTGCCGGTGCTCGCCTTGGCCGCGGCGATGGCCTCGGCCACGGGGCGGAAATTCGACGTGTTCTCGGTGCGGCGCTTCCAGATCTCGTCGAGCAGCGCGGCCGCCACCTCTTTCGCGCGGCCCTCGGCTGCGGGCTCGTGGCTCACCGCGATCGACGGACCGGTGTAGGGAATGTCGGCCCAGGTGAAGCCCGCCTGGATGCTGACGACGTTGATGCCCGGCTCCTTCTCGAAGGCATCCGCCCTGGCCAGCAGGTCGCGCATCAGGCCGGGCTGCGTGGTCTTGCCCGAATCGGCGCCCTGCAGCATCGCGGGCTGGACCAGCAGACACTTCGGCTTCTTCCGGCCCTCCAATGTCTCCTGGACGAGCGCCGCCGCCTGCACCGCGCGGTCGTAACCGTCGATATGCGGATAGGTGCGATAGCTCACCAGCGCATTGGCGTGCTTGGCCATCTTGACCGTGGCATTGGCGTGCAGGTCGAGCGTGGCGACGACCGGGATTTCCGGCCCGACGATGGCGCGCAACGCCTCGAGCAGCGCGCCCTCGGCATCGTCCTCGGTCTCCGTGACGGCCGCGCCATGCAGCGACAGGCAGATCGCGTCGAGCTTGCCGGCCTTCTTCGCCGCGTCGAGGATCAGGTCGCGGATATGCTCCCAGGTTTCCTTGGTGAGCTTGCCCGACGGAGTGGCATTGGCCGCCGCCGCCCAGACCGGCTCCCAGCCGTACTTCTTCACCGAGTCGATATAGCCGCCGACTTCGTTCCTGGTGCCGGTGAAGCGCGGCACCATCTCCTCGCCCTCGATCAGCCAGCGCTTGCGGTAGTCCTCCAGCGTCGTCTTGAGTTTGCTGAAGGTATTGGTCTCATGCATGAACTGCGCGATCAGAACGCGGTACGCCATCTCTCTGCTCCTCGTCTTCCATCCCTCCTCCCCATTCAAATGGGGAGGTGCCCCGTCATCGGGGCGGAGGGGTCATGCTCTTTTGTGCACTTCGTGACCCCTCCGTCGGCGTGGAACGCCGACACCTCCCCCGATGACGGGGGAGGAATTTCTTCGCTACAGCTTGGCCGTCTTGAGCCACTCGGCCTGCCCCTCTTCCCCGTCGACGCCCGTCGACTCGAGGAAGCGGCACACCATCATGTAGTAGCCGATGGTCAGCGTGAGCTCGACCAGCGCGCCCGACGTCAGGAAGGCCTGCACGGCTTTCAAGGTCTTGTCCGACGCCCGGACATTGCGCACCACGTCGTCGGTGTAGCGCAGCACGGCCTTTTCGTTGTCGGTGAAGGCCGGCGCCTCGATGGTGGCGTCGCGCAGGGCGGCGATCTTTTCCTCGCTCACGCCGACGTCCCGACCGATGCGCTCGTGCTGGAACACCTCATAGGCGGTGCGGCTCAGACGGCCGACGCGGATGATGGCGAGTTCACGCAGCACGGGGTCGAGTTCACATCGATAGAGCAGCCCGTTGCCCATGCGCAGGAAGCCCTTCGCGCCCTGCTCGGAGTTCGCCAGCATCCGGTAGATGTTGAGCATGGGGTTGAGCTTGCCGAGCAGCTCGGCATGCTTGCCCGTGGCGTTTTCGACTTCGTAGTACGGAATGCGCGGCATAGGGTCCCTCTCTTCAGGCCACAAACCTGAAGGGAACCCCTTGCGCGGTCAACGCTGCTTCAGATCAAGCCGCGACTGACCAGCGGATTGAGCCAGCGACCCCACGGCCCCGTCAGCACGATGGGATTCTCGACCACGATCAAGGCGATACAGGGATCGCCGGGATCAGCGATCGGCTCGTGCCGGTGGTCGCCCGGCCCGACCGCGAAATCGCCCACGCCGTAATTGCCGGTCTCGTCCGTATAGCCGCCCTGTAGGACGACCGTGTATTCGTAGCCGGCATGCTTGTGCTCGGGCAGGCCGCGCCCCGATTCCAGGCGCAGCAGCGAAACGCGATGGAAGTCGCCCGGCAGGTCGAGCCGGATCTCGTCGAATTTGCCCATTACCCGGCGCCAGTCCATGCCGGGCCGCAGGTGCGGCACGAGGGGCGCCGGCGCCCAGTCGAACGCTTGATGACGACGGCCGGGAGCGGCGGGTCGCGGCTCCACCGGTACCTCGTCGAGGCGCGCCAACGCCCGTTCGAGAACCGTATCCTCGATCGCGCAAACGTCAGGGACGGGTACACGCTCGATCAGGGCACCGCCCACGGCGTTCAGCCGGTCGACGGTCCGCTGCGACCGAGGGTCCAGGGCAACATGCAGGGCCACGGCGAGGGCCGGACCGTCCGGCAGCGCGCCCGCGGCATAGTCCAGCAGAAGTTCATCGGGCGCCGGATGGCGGCTCATGACTCGTCTTTCTCCAGTGCTTCCCGCAGGCGGGCCAACGCCAGGCGGATACGCGACTTCACCGTCCCGAGAGGCAGCTTCAGCTCCTCGGCGATGGCCGTGTGGGTCTTGTCCTCGAAGAACGCCTTCTCGATCACCAACATCTGATCGGCAGACAGCCCCCCGAGTAACTCCTTCAGACGCGTATACGTCTGCCCTGCGAGGACGGATTTGTCGGCATCGTCGTCTTCCGGTGCAAAAACCGTGAGCCAGTCGTCGGTATCGATGGCGGGCCGGTTGTTGCGCCGCAGGTGATCGATCCGCTTGTTGCGTGCGATGGTGTAGAGCCACGTGGACGCCGAGGCCTTCGTCCGGTCGAAGCTGGCGGCCTTGCGCCAGACCATGATCAGGGCTTCCTGCGCGACTTCCTGCGCCGCCTCCGGATCGGCACCGCTGCGCATGATGAACGCCTTCACGCGGGGTGCGAAATGTTGGAACAGGCGTGAAAAGGCCGCGCGATCCTGGCGGGTCGCGATGGCTTCGATCAGGTCTGCGGCCTCGTCGGCGGAAAGCATCTGGCGGGGACCTTACCCCGGCCGGCCCTGCGCACCCAAATCCCAGAACAGGCCGGTCATCAGCCTGAGTCCGTCGCGGGCCACCGGCGCCAGCAGGTGCTCGTCCGGCGCATGCTGCGAGCAGGCGGCGTAGGAATGCGGCACCCAGACGGTGGGAAGGCCAAGGATGTCGGTGAACACCTCGTTGGGCAGCGAACCACCCAGGTTGGGCAGCATGTTCGGCTTCCGGCCCGCCGTCTTCTCGATCGAGCCGGAGGCAAACCGCGCCCAGGGATTCTCGGGATCGAGACGCGTCGCGTTCATGATCACGTCGCGCGCCTGTTCGATCCCGATCATGCCGAACCCGTGGCTGTCGAGATGGCGGCGCAGCGCCGGGATGATGTCGTGCGGATCGGTGCCGACGACGAAGCGCAGCTGGCAGTAGGCGACGGCGCTGGGCGGGATCGCGTTGACCGGCCGGTCGGGGTTGCCGGTCTTGAAGGCCAGGACCTCGAAGCTGTTCCAGCCGAACACGCGTTCGACCGGGGTCAGCGACTTCTCGCCCCAGTCCTCGTTGATCTCCGGCGCGCCCTCGCCCGCATCGACATGGGCGTCGGCAAGTGCCGCCCGGATCGAATTGGTCAGCGTCTTGGGCCGCCACTCCGGCACCTTGATCTGCCCCCGCTCGTCAGTGATCGTGGCCAGGGCATGGGCCATGATGATGCCGGGATTGGCCAGCAGGCCGCCCCAGTTGCCCGAGTGGTGGCCGCCCTCGCGCAGGGTGAGCGAGAGGTTGAAATTCAGCGTGCCGCGCGTGCCGCCGAAGATGGTCGGCCGGCGATGATCGAGCCGCGGCCCGTCTGACGCGATCAGGGCGTCGGCCTTGAGGGCGTCCTTGTTGGCCTTGCAGAAGTCCGCCAGGCCGGGCGAGCCCGTCTCCTCGCCGGTTTCGATCAGGATCGTCGAATTGAAGCCCAGCGAGCCGCGCTCCTGCATGACGGAGGCCAGCGCCGCGATGTTGATCGTGTGCTGGCCCTTGTTGTCGGCCGTGCCGCGGCCATACATCCTGTCGCCCTCGATCACGATCTTCCAGGGCGACAGGCCGGAACGCCACTGCTCCTCCTGGCCGCGGATCACGTCGCCATGGCCGTAGGTCAGCACTGTCGGCTTGGCGGGATCCTCGACCCGGCGGGCGATCAGGAAGGGGCCGTACTCCGTGCGCGGGTTGGCCAGCACGGTGCACTCGTAGCCCAGCTTCTGCAGGGAGTCGGTCATCTCGCCGGAGACGTATTGCTGCAGGGCGGGCATCGAGCCCTCCTCCTGGCTGGTCGTCGGAATGGCCACCCGCCGCTGCAGCTCCTCGAGGAAGCCGCCCTCGTCGAAATATTTCTCTGCGCGGGCGATCGCGCCATCCCGTGTCCCGGTCATGCTTTCCCTTGCCTGTTTTCCTCGGCACGATAGCAAAATACAGGGAGATGAGCATGACCGCTTCGGGCCGCGTCGTTTTCAGCAAAATGGAAGAAGTGGTCTACGGGCGGCCGGCCGCCGAGGCGGTCGCCGAACTGGTCGAGCGCCAGGGCGCGAGCCGCGTCTTCCTGATGGTGAGCGGCACGCTGAACCGCGAGACCGACGAGATCGAGAAGCTGCGCCGGGCGCTGGGCAACAAGTGCGTCGGGACCTTCGACCGGATGCCGGCGCATTCACCCCGCAGTGCCGTGATCGCGGCCGCCGAACAGGCCCGCGCCGCTGGCGCCGACCTGATCGTCACCCTCGGCGGCGGCTCGATCACCGACGCCGCCAAGGCCGTCCAGCTCTGCCTGTCGAACGACGTTCGCACGCCCGAAGAAATGGACAGGATTCGCGGCCAGGCGGACGTGACGCCGCCGACCGTGCGCCAGATCTCGATCCCGACCACCCTCTCGGCCGGCGAGTTCTCCGCCATCGCCGGCGTCACCAACGAGGCCACCAAGGTGAAGGAGATGTTCCGCCATCCCCTCACCATCCCGCAGGCCGTCATCCTCGACCCCGAGGTCACGCGCCATACGCCGATGTGGCTGCTGCTCTCGACCGGCATCCGTGCCGTGGATCACTGCGTCGAAGGCGTCTGCTCCAGAGAATCGACGGAGTACAGCAACGCCTCCTCGCTGCACGGCCTGTCGCTGCTCGCCCGCGGGCTGCCCCGGGTGATGGCCGATCCTTCAGATATGGCCGCCCGCCTCGACTGCCAGACCGGCGCCTGGCTCTCCATGACCGGCATTGCCGCCGGCGTCCCGATGGGCGCCAGCCACGGAATCGGCTACGTGCTGGGCGCCGTGTTCGACGTCCCCCACGGCCACACGTCCTGCATCATGCTGCCGTGGGTGATGCGCTGGAACAAACCCGCCAATGCCGACCGCCAGGCCTTGATCGCCGCCGCGATGGGGCATCCCGGCGAGGATGCGGGCGACGTGCTCGACCGCTTCATCCGCGGCCTCGACATGCCGCGCACCCTGTCCGACGTGAAGATCGGCCGCGAGCATTTCGACCGCATCGCCCAGCAGGCGATGGGCACCCCCTGGGTGCCGCGCAACCCGCGCCCGATCCCGACGCCCGCCGAGGTCAAGGAGATCCTGGAGTTGGCCGCCTAGCGGACGATTGGAGCAGCTGGGCGATGGCGTCCAGGCTGCACGTTGCGGCTTGGCGCCCCCAAAACCCCGGGAATCGCTCCCCGGGGGTTTCCCGTTCATTTGTTTCGTCTATTTCGTTTGTTTCGGTTGCGCTCCCTGACAAAGTCGCGGGGCGCAGGGTCGGAACGAGCACACGACCGCGTGTCAAATCATGATGCTCGAGGTCAGTCCCATTTCCGGTCTAGGAAGCGCTTCACGTCGTCGGTGAACTGCTGCGGCGCCTGCAGCATCGAGAAGTGGCTGACTTCGGGCTGCAGCAGCAGCCCCGCCCTGGGGATCGCCCCCGCCATGAACTCGGTGTTCTCCCGCTTGATCGCCTCGTCGTGATCGGCGTCGACGATCCAAGTGTGGACCTTGATGCCGGCGAGATCGGCCGCCGTCCAGTTGGGCTGCGTCGCCCACATCCGGCTGATCTCCTCGACGAACGTCTTGTACTCGCGGGGCGTGGCCGAGAGCGCCTCGTACTCCTTCTCGCCGCGCGCGATGAACGCCATGAACACGGGGCTCTTGTCCACGTCCTTGACGCCGCTCGGGTCGGAATTGGCGGCGAAGGCGAAGAGCCGCGACACACGCTGCGGATGGGTCATGGCCATGCTGAGCCCGATGATGGCGCCATCGCTCCAGCCGACCACCGCCGCCTGCGGCACGCCGAGATAGTCCATCAGGCCGACCACGTCCGAGGCCATCAGCGCGTAGCCGTAGGGACGGGCGTCGCGCGTGCTACGCCCGTGGCCGCGGCTGTCGATGACGATCACCCGGTGGGTCTTCGCCAGTTCGGGAACCTGGTGGCCCCAGTAGTTCGAGTTGGCCAGGCCGCCATGCAGGAGGATCACCGGCGGCCCACTGCCGAAGGTGGCGTACCAGATCGAGATGCCGTTCACCGGCGCATGGCCGCTGCTGACGGCCGGCGGCAACGAGGGTGTGGGCGGCAAGGCCATCCAGCGGGGCACCGGCTGGGCCGAGACGGACGAGGCGACGAAGGCCAACAGGAGGCTCAGGATCAAGGCGCGCATACTCCGAGGATAGCGCCGTCACCCGGACGGACGCCATCCCCGCCCGGGCGCGGACCGTCAGATGCGCCCCTTCCGCTTCGCCACCGATTCGGAGAGCAGGCAGAGGATCTCCCACATCATCGTGACGCCCACGAGCGCGGTGTTGCCGCTCATGTCGAAGGGCGGCGACACTTCGACGACGTCGCCGCCGACCAGGTCGAGGCCACGCAGGCCGCGCAGCATGCGTTGCGCCTCGTGCGGGGTGTACCCGCCGATCTCGGGCGTGCCGGTGCCCGGCGCATAGGCGGGGTCGAGGCCGTCGACATCGAAGCTCACATAGGTCGGGCCGGTGCCGACGACGCGGCGCGCCTCCGCGATCACCTTCTCGACGCCGAGGTCGAAATACTCCTCGATGGTGATGACGCGCATGCCTTGATCGAGCGCCCACTGGTTGTCGTCGGCCTTGTAGAGCGAGCCGCGGATGCCGATCTGCACCACCCGCTTCGGGTCGAGCAGCCCCTCCTCCACGGCGCGGCGGAACGGCGTGCCGTGCGTGTACTTGAAGCCGCCGAAGTAGGTGTCCCAGGTGTCGCTGTGGGCGTCGAAATGGACCATGCCGAGTGGCGGCAGGCCTTTGCGGATGCCGCGCATGATCGGCAGCGTGATCAGGTGGTCGCCGCCGGCCGACAGCGGCACCACGCCGGCGGCATGCAGCCTGGCATAGTGCTTCTCGATGCGGTCGAGCGAATCGTCGAGGCTGGCGGGATTGACCGGCGCGTCACCCAGGTCGCCGCACCGGGCCAGTTCGTAGGGGGCAACGCCCGTCACGTGGTGGATGCGCCGCATCATCGTCGAGAGGTCGCGCATCTGGCGCGGCCCATGCCGCGCGCCGGGACGGTTGGTCGTGCCACCATCCCACGGCACGCCCACCATGCCGATCTCGACCTCCGCCGGGTCGCGGAACAGCGGCAGGCGCATGAAGGTGGCGACGTCGCCGAAGCGCGGCACCACGGTGCCGGCGACCGGCTGGGGGAAGTCCTGGCTTCTGGTCATCCCCCCCACTGTAAGCCGTTACGACGGCTGCAAAAGGGCCTTTCGCGCCGAAACGAATTCCTCGACGGCCGCCACGAAGCGGGCGCCCTCGGCCTCACCGATCATGATGTTCAGCGCCACGAAGCCGCGGCGGGCGATCCAGATGCCGGCGGCGCTCATGTCGAAGAAGAACAGTTCCTTCGCGTCCTGGTTCGACGAGGCGATGTCCGCCGCCATCTTGATCGGTCGCGCCGTGGCGTGGGCCGTCATCATCGAGCCGATGCCGGAGAACTGGAAAGCCACGCCCGCCTTCCGGCAGATTTCGTTCAAACGCTCGCGGATTTTGTCGCCGCGGTCGTTCAATTCCTTGGCGGCCTCCGCCGTGTAGACCTCGCCATAGCCCGCGACGCCCGCCGCCATGGTCAGCGCATTGTTGTTGAACGTGCCGGCATGCGGCAGCGAGTCCGGCTTGGTCGGGTCGAACAGCTCCATGATCTCGCGCTTGCCGCCGAAGGCACCGAACGACATGCCGCCGCCGATATACTTGCCGAGCGTCGTCATGTCGGGGATCACGCCGTGCTTGGCCTGCAGGCCGCCCGGCGAGAGGCGCGAGGTCATGACCTCGTCGAAGATCATGGTGATGCCGCGCGCCTTGGTCTCCTCGCGCACCGCCTTCAGGAACTCGACGTCGCCCGGCAGGCAGCCATGGCTGCCCTGCATCGGCTCCAGCAGGACGGCAAACAGCTCCTCGCCGTGCTTGGCCAGCAGCGTCCGGGTGCCCTCGATGTCGTTGTAGGGCGCCACGACATACTCGTAGGGCATGTTCACGGGGCTGCCGCCGCTTACGAAGTAGAGCACGCCGCCGTGATAGCCGCCATGGAAGACCATGACCTTGGTGGCCTTGGTCCGGCCCTTGCGCTGGGCGAAGACGCGGGCGCCGGCCAGCGCCATCACGTTGCCCTCGGTGCCGGAGTTGGTGAAGCGCACCAGGTCGATCGACGGCATGCGGTCGGCGATCAGCTGGGCGAGCTTGCTCTCGTTCTCGTTGCGGCCGCCATAGTTCCAGCCGTGGTTCAGCGCGCGGTCGATGGCGGCGCGGATCACCGGATGGGAGTGGCCGTAGATGCCGGCGGTATATTCGCCCAGCACGTCGATATATTCGTGGCCGTCAGCGTCCCACAGCCGGCAGCCCTCGCCGCGGACGACGGTCAGCGGAAACGGCGAATTGTGCAAGGTGGTGCGGGTGTTGCCGCCGGGCATGGCAACGCAGGCATCCTGATGGCGGGCAAAGCTCTTGGGATTGCGGTCGACATAGGCCTGCCTGGCCTCCGTCAGGGCCGATTGCAGATCCGAATTCACCAGCGCTTGATCGGGCACGTCACTCTCCTCGCGTGAGGCCCCGAGTATCACACGACGTTGAGTTCCCGGATAGGCCGGCCGGCGGAGAGGCGGTCATAACCAAAAGGACTGAGGTCGAGGGTGCGATAGCTCCCATGCACGATCAGCTCGGCGACGGCGCGGCCCACGGCCGGCGACTGCTGGATGCCGTGGCCGGAGAAGCCCGTGGCGAAGATCAGATTCTCGATTTCCGGATGCCGGCCCACGATGCCGTTCTGGTCGAACGTGTTGTACTCGTAGTAGCCCGCCCAGGAGTTCACGACCTTGGCCGCCTCGAAGGCCGGCACGCGGGCGGCCAGGGTCGGCCAGACGATCTCGTCCCATTCGGAGTGCTGCACCTCGAGCGGCGCGCCGGGCAGATCATTGCCCTCGGCCGGCGTGGTGCCGGCGATGTAGAAGCGACCCTCCGGCCGGAACCAGGTGCCCGACGGGTCGATGGTGAGCGGCGTCAGGCCCGGCGCCTCGCGGACGTCGAAGACGAAGACCGAACGCCGGCGTGGCTCGACCGGTAGTGCGATACAAGATCGTGCCGCCACCTCGCCGGACCACGGTCCCGCCGCCAACACGACGGTACGCGCTTCCAGCCGCCCGCCCTCCTTCAGATCGACGCCGCCGGCATCGAACGACACGACCTCGTCGGCAACGTAGATCGCGCCGAGGGCGCGCGCCGTCTGCCGGAAGCCCTGCATAAGGGACGGCCCGTCGAACCAGCCCTCATTGGCCGTGCCGTGAGAGCCGAGCGCCAGCCCCTCCTCCGAGATCCAGGGAAAGCGGGTCTTCAACGCCGCCAGATCGAGGAGTTCGACCGAGCATCCCTCGCCCTTCTGCACATGATGGTTCGCGCGCAACACGGCCTCCCCGGCCGGGCTCGCGAGGAAGAGATAACCGGGCTCCCGGAGACCGAGATCGACGCCCAGCAACTCGCGGGATCGCCGCAGGAAGCCGATCCCGAAGCGCGACAGATGGATGTTGAGCGGCGTCGAGAACTGCTGACGAATCGAACTGGCCGACAGGGCAGACGAGGCCCGCGTATAGGCCGGATCGCGCTCGACCACGGTCACCGTTCCCGCAAAGGAAGGATCGGATTTCAGATGGTAAGCGACGGACGATCCCATCGCCCCGCCCCCGATCACCACGACATCTGACTTCATCGCCGTCGCCAGACCTGCAGGCGGGCGAACAGGAAGCGGTCGGCGATCAGGTGGGCGGCCTTGACCGCGGCGGAAGTGAGCACGATCACGACGCAGAGCGCCGCCGCGGCAGCGGTCGTCCCCGCCTCCTCGATGTTCACCGCCGCCACCGAGGCGAGCTTGGTGTCGGGGGCGTAGAGGAAGATCACCGACGACACGGTCGTCATGGCGTTCACGAACAGGTAGATCGCGATGTCGAGGATGGCCGGCAGGCAGATCGGCGCCGTCACGCGCGTGAAGGTCCGCCAGACCGGCACCTTGAGCGACGCCGATACAGCCTCGAACTCCGGGTCGATCTGCTTCAGCGCCGTCGTCGCCGTGAGATGGCCCACCGTGTAGAAATGCGCCACCGTGTTCACCACCAGAATGCCCATGGTGGCATAGAGGAAGTTGAGCGGATTGTTGGGCGCGTTGAAGAAGAAAATGTAGCCCAGGCCCAGCACGAGGCCCGGTACCGCCATCGGCAGGAAGGCGAGGAACTGCACGACCCCGCGCATCATGCCGAAGCCGCGCGTCTTTTCGTTCAGCCAGGCCCCGGTGAACATCAGCACCGTGCCGAAGACCGCCGCCCCCAGCGCCATGCGCACCGAGTTCCAGTAGGAATCCCAGCCGTTGGAATCGAACTTGGCGAAGTCGTAGTTGTCGAGGGTGAGGCTGAGATTGTACGGCCAGTACTTGATCAGCGAGCCCCAGATCGCCATGCCGAGGATGGCGAGGATGGCGGCCGAGACCAACAGACAGAACAGCGTGAAGAAGAGATCGCGCGCGAACTTGGGCCGCGGCACCAGCGGCACGGCGCGCGCGGTCAGCAGCGCCACCTGCTTGCGCTGCACCAGCCGGTCGACCAGGAAGGCCAGTGCGGCCGGCGCCAGCAGCACCATGCCGACGACGGCGCCCATGGAGAAATCCTGCTGGCCGATCACCTTCTTGTAGACGTCGGTGGCAAGGACATTGAAGTTGCCGCCGATCACCTTGGCGATGCCGAAGTCGGTCATCACCAGCGTGAACACGACCAGCGCAGCGCTGATCAGCCCGTACTTGGCACCCGGCAAAGTGACCGTGAAGAACACGCGGCGCTTGGAGGCGCCCAGCACGTCGGCGGCCTCGTAGAGGCGGGCGTCGGCGGTGGCGAGCGCGGTCGTCAGGATCAGCGTGGCATGCGGGAAGCAGTAGAAGACCTGCGCGATCACGATGCCGTCGATGCCGTAGATCGAGCCATCGCCCAGCAGCGCCTTGAAGAAGCCCTGCGTCCCGAACAGGTAGATCAGCGCAATGCCCGGCAGCAGCGAGGGCGCGAAGATCGGAATCAGCGAGATGCCCTGGAACAGCCAGCGCATCGGCAGCACCGTGCGCGTGAGCGCATAGGCGTAGAGGAAGGCCAGCGGCACGACGATCGCGGTTGTGATCGACGCGACCTGAAGGCTGTTCAGGGCCGACTGGAACAGCGCCGGCGTGGAGAAGTACGAAATGTAATTGGCCAGCCCGACGAACTTGCCGTCGCGGTCCTCGAAGCCCTTGGCGAGCAGCGCCCACAACGGCAGGCCAAGCATGACCAGCAACAGGCCCGCCAGCAGCACCACACCGGCACGCATCATGAGGTCGTCGCGCGACAGGCCGATCCTCAACCCCGGCACGGCGAGGCTCAACGCCCGGTCCTCATCAGGCGAAGACCCTGAGCCGATCGGGCGGCAGGGCGATGTCGAGCTTCGTGCCGATGTCGACACCGAGATCGCGAATCAGGTTGCTGGAGAAGTCGGCGGTCAATGCGACGTCCGCGGCGGCTTGCGCACGCAGGGTGGCGCGGCAGAACGCGCCGACGAAATCCAGCTCCGCCACCTCGACCGGCACGCGGTTGACGATGTCGGCCGGCAGGTCGCGCACCCGCACATCCTCGGGCCGGATGCAGAGGCTCACCTTCTGGCCGGGCGCCAGCCCGGCCTGGACCGGGCAGTCGAAATCGACACCGGCCACCCGCACCTTGTCGGGCGCCATCAAGGTTCCGGCGAGGAAGTTCATGGAGCCCACGAAGTCGGCCACGAAGGCGGTCGCCGGCCGGCGGTAGATCTCCTGCGGCGTGCCGACCTGCTCGATGGCGCCGTGGTTCATGACCACGATGCGGTCGGCCATGGTCAGAGCCTCCTCCTGGTCGTGCGTCACCATGATGGTGGTGACGCCCAGCGTGCGCTGCAGCGCCTTGATCTCGTGACGCAGCCTGAGACGTACGCGGGCATCCAGTGCCGACAACGGCTCGTCGAGCAGCAGCAGGCCCGGCGAGGTCGCGAGCGCGCGCGCCAGCGCCACACGCTGCTGCTGGCCGCCGGAGAGCTGGGCGGGATATTTCGGGCCGGCATCGGGCAGGCCGACCAGCGCCAGCAGTTCGGTGACTCGCTTCAGGATCGCAGCCCTGTTCTGGCGGCGGCTCACCAGCCCGTAGCCGACATTGTCGGTGACGCTCAGGTTGGGGAACAGCGCGTAGGACTGGAACACGATGCCGAAGTCACGCTGCGCGGGCGGCAGGGCCGAGACGTCCCGCCCCTTCTGGCGGATCGTGCCGGAGGTCTGTGGATCGAGGCCGGCAATGGCCCTCAGCAGCGTCGTCTTCCCGCAGCCCGAGGGGCCGAGGAAGCAGACGAACTCGCCCTCGACGACGTCGAGCGAGACGTCGCCGAGGGCCGAGAAATCGCCGAACCGCTTGGAGAGGTTGCGGACCTCTAGATAGTTCGTCATGGCAGCTACTGTCATCCTGAGCGAAGCGAAGGATCCTTGCGACTCACGAAAGATCCCTCGCGACGCTCGGGATGACGCGCCCTGAACGGAACTGGTCCCGTCACTTGGCCTTGGGCGCGGACTTGCCGTCGTAGCGCTTCGTCCACTCCGCCAGGATTCGGTCTCGGTTCTTGGCCATCCACTCGACGTCGTTCTTCACCATCACCTTTTCGAGGTTCGGCGGATAGTTCGGCGGCGTGTTGGCGACGCCCGGATAGGCGACGATGGGATACGTCTTGGCGTAGAGCTCGTTGGCCTTCTTGGAAGCCGCCCAGTCAGCGAGCTTCTTGGCGGCGTCGAGATTCTTCGTGCCCTTGACGATCGCGGTGACTTCCAGCTCCCAGCCCAGGCCTTCCTTGGGGACCACCAGCTCGAGCGGCGCGCCCTTGGTCTTCTCGGAGGCGCCACGGGTGTCGAGGCCGATGCCGATCAGGCGCTCGCCCTTGGCCGCCTGGACGCAGGGCGCCGAGCCCGAGTGGATGTATTGCGCGATGTTCTGGTGGAGCGCGTCCATGTACTTCCAGCCCGCTTCCTCACCCATGATCTGCAGCCATGCCGCAATGGTGAGGTAGCCGGTGCCCGACGAAGCCGGGTTCGGCATCACGATCGAGCCCTTGTATTCCGGCTTGATCAGGTCGGCCCAGCTCGTCGGGACCGGCTTGTTGCCCTTCTTGCCTTCCGCCGTGTTGAAGCAGACCAGCGAGAGATAGGCGTCCATGCCGACCCAGGTCTGGGGCGACTTGCCGCTCAGGAACATCGGATTGAGCGCGGAGGCCCCGGCCGGCGTGTACGGCTCGAGCATGCCCATCGAGGCCATCAGGCCGACGTTGGAGGCGGCGAGGCCCCAGATGATGTCGGCGCGCGGATTGTCCTTCTCGGCCATCAGCTTGGCAGCGACGACGCCGGTCGAATCGCGCACCCAGGCGATCTCGATCGTTGGATTGTCGGCCTCGAAGGCCTTCTTGAACGGATCGAGCTGGTCGTTCTCCAGCGCGGTGTAGACGGTGAGCCTGGTCTTCTGCGCGAAGGCCGGCGATGCCAGGCCGAACATGGCGAGTGCGGCGGCGCCCGCCAATGTGGCGCGCCTCAAGATGGTGCGATCGATCATTTTCCTTAGCCCCCTGGTCTTCAACCCCTGTCGAACGTCTGCTGCTACAGGCCATTCATGACCTTTATGTTACACTTCCCGCCACCGCGTGCACGCGGCCTTCTCAACCGTCCCCAGACAATTTAATGTCGACGGCAACCAGCCCTCGTCGGACGACCTGTTCCTCGACCCGCACCGCTTCAGGAGAGTCACGCCTGGTCCGTCGCAGGAGCCACAGGATGCCACCTTGCGCGGCGTCGGCAGACTTGCCCACCAGTGCCGCCCTGACCAGGGTGTTCACGATCACGTTGATCGTCTGTGGTCTCAGGGCCGTCAGCCTAGCAAGCTCCGCGCCAGAGCGGGGCCAGTCTTCGCCTTGCGCTTCATTTCAGTGAGAACACCTTCTTCAGCTCACTGGTCGGCATCGTCTCGCGCATCCACCGGAAGCTGCCGGCCTTCATGTCCTTCGCCCCCTTCATGAAGGCCGCCAGGGCAAGACGGGAGAGCGCACCGCCGACGCTGATCCGCTTCACGCCGGTCGCCGCGATCTGCTCCGCCGTCAGGTCCGGATCGCCGGCGCTCATCACGACGTTCAGCGGCTTGGTTACCTCCGACGCCACGGTGCGCATCGTCGAAAGGTCATGGAGGCCCGGCGCATAAAGAACATCGGCGCCGGCCTTCTCGAAGGCCTGCAGGCGCCGGATCGTGTCGTCGAGGTCCTTCACGCCACGGATCAGGTTCTCGGCCCGGGCGGTGAAGGTGAAGGGCACGTCCAGCGACCGCGCCATCTCGGCGCCGGCCGCCACACGCTCCACGGCGTGGTTGAAATCGTAAATATTCTCGCCGCTCCAATCCTCGATCGAGCCGCCGACGATTCCGGCCGCCGCCGCGTCGCGCAGGATGGTGGCGGCCTCCTTGGGATCGTCGGCATAGCCGTTCTCGAGATCGGCATTCACCGGCAGGTCGGTGGCGCCCGCGATCACGCGGCAGTTCTCCAGGAGCTCGGCGCGGCTCACCGCATTGTCGCCGTCGACGCGGCCCAACGCGTTCGACATGCCGAGGCTGGTCGTGGCCAGCGCCTCGAAGCCGAGCGACTCCAGCAGCCTGGCCGTCCCCGCATCCCATGGATTGGGGAGAAGCAGCAGGCCGGGCCGCTCATGCAATTGGCGAAACACCCGTCCCTTTTCAGCCTGGCTGCGCATCCCGCTTCCTCCGCTTTCTGCTAAGGAACACCGATGGACACGACCGCGCAACGGGAACTCGCCCGCCTCCTCGCCTCCCTGCGCCGCGAGCAGCGCAGCCAGAGCGGCCTCGCCCCGCATCTCGTGCCGGCGGACAAGGCGACGGCATACAAGATCGCGGGCATGGTTGCCGAGGAGTTGGGCTGGCCGGTGCTGGGCTGGAAGATCGCGGCGATGAAGGAGGAGATGCAGCAGGCGCTGCGGACCGACTCGCCGATCTACGGCCGCGTCCATTTCGTGACGGAGACGCCGTACACCGCCGTGCACGCGAGGCTCGCGAGCCCGATCCCCGAGGTCGAGTACCAGGCGAAGCTCGGCCGGGACCTGCCGCCGCGAGAGAGGCCGTACTCGGAGGAGGAGGTGACCGACGCGGTCGCCTCGCTTCATCCCGGGCTGGAGTTGGCCGAGTGCCGCTTCGTCCACGACGCGTCGTTTCCGCCGCTGCCCGCCATCCTGGCCGACGGTGCCGGCTCCGGCACGATCATCCATGGCCCCGCCATCGAGGACTGGCGGAACCGCGACATCGCGGGTCAGGAAGCCACCCTCTCCTCCGATGGCCGCGTGCGCCGCAGGGGGACCGCGGCGGCAGCGCTCGACCATCCCATCGTGCCCCTCACCTGGCTCGCCAACGAACTGTCGCGCACCGGCGTCGGGATGAAGGAAGGCCAGATGGTGAGTACCGGCACCCTCACCGGCATGCTGGCGCCCCGAGCGGGCGAGACCTACGTGGCAGAGTTCGGCCCGTTCGGATCGGTCACCGTCTCCCTCACCTGAAGCTGCGACGCGGCTTGCCCCAAGCCTTTCAGGCTAGGCAGGCATCATTCTAGCTTCATCAGACGACCTCACCCTGAGGAGCGCTTCGCAGAAGCGCATCTCGAAGGGTGGGCACGAGCACCACGTCCGTTGCCCATCCTTCGAGACGACGTGCTTCGCACGTCTCCTCAGGATGAGGGCGAATGGGTCTTGAGCGAAAGGTCTACTTCGAAAACACCATCGCCTTGTCTCGCAGCGAGCCGTGCCGCAGGGTGAGCAGGTCGAGCACGTAGTTCTGGTAGAGCTTCCATGGCCGCTTGCTGCCCTGCTTGGGCTGGTGCGGCAGCGCGCGCTGGATATAGCCGGACGAGAAATTGACCCACGGTTCCTCGGTGAGGGTCGGGTCGCTGTTGTGCGGGACCGCTTTCGTGAAGCCCTTGCGGTCCATGTAGTTCAGGAGCCGGCAGACATACTCGCACACCAGGTCGGCCTTGAGCGTCCACGAAGCGTTGGTGTAGCCGAAGATCGAGGCGAGGTTCGGCACGTCGGAATACATCATGCCCTTGTAGATCATCGTATCCGACGGCTTCACCGGTTTGCCGTCGACCACCAGCTTCGCGCCGCCCAGCGGCTGCACGACCAGGCCGGTCGCGGTCACCACCACATCGGCTTCGAGTTCGGCACCCGACTTCAGTTTGATGCCCTTCTCCGTGAACGTCTCGATCTGGTCGGTGACCACCGATGCCTTGTTCTTGCGGATGGCGCGGAACAGGTCGGCGTCGGGCACCAGGCAGAGCCGCTGGTCCCACGGATTGTATTTCGGCGTGAAGTGGGTGGCGACGTCGTAGTCAGGCCCCAGCATCTGGCGCACGCCACCCAGGATCAGGCTCTTCACCTTCTCCGGCTTGCGCTTGCACATCTGGTAGAAATACATGCCCATCAGCACGTTCTTCCAGCGCGTCAGCATGTAGGCGAGCTTGAGCGGCAGGCGTCGCCTCAGCTTGTTGGCGACCGGGTCTTCGGCCGGGCGTGCCACGACGTAAGTCGGCGAGCGCTGCAGCATGGTGACGTGGCTGGCGGTCTCGGCCATTGACGGTACCACCGTCACCGCGGTGGCACCGCTGCCGATCACCACGACCTTCTTGCCGGCATAGTCGAGATCCTGCGGCCAGTGCTGCGGATGCACCACCCTGCCCTTGAAGCCGTCGATGCCGGGAAACTCCGGCAGATAGCCCGCCTCGTAGCGATAGTAGCCGCTGCACATCCACAGGAAGCCGCAGGAAATGAACACGCGCTCCCCGCCGCGCTCGATCTCGACCGTCCACCTGGCGTCCGGCGTCGACCACGAAGCGCCGACGACGCGATGATCGTAGCGGATGTGGCGGTCGATGCCGTGATCGCTCGCGACCTCGCGGATGTAACTCAGGATCGAGGGGCCGTCGGCGATCGCCTTGGCGTCCTTCCACGGCCGGAACCGGTAGCCCAGCGTGTACATGTCCGAATCCGATCGCACGCCGGGATAACGGAACAGGTCCCAGGTGCCGCCGCTCGCGGCACGCCCTTCGAGGATCGCATAGCGCTTGCCCGGACAGTTCTTCTGCAGATGCCAGGCGGCGCCGATGCCCGAAAGTCCGGCCCCGACGATCAGCACGTCGAGATGTTCAGTTGCCGTTCCGTGCGCTGTTACCGGGGAGATGATGGTGTCCATGCCAACTTCATTGCGGAAAGCGTTCCGACTGGCAACTCGCCTTTCCGCCCCCTCCGGCGGCCGCTACAGCGCCGCCGTGACGATGATCTCGATCAGGTCCCCCTCGGGCATGACGGATTGGACGAAGGAGCGGACCGGACCGTGGTTGGCGGGCATCCAGGTGGCCCACGCCTCGTCGAAGGCGGGCTTGTTGTCGTGGTCGGTGACGACGATCTCGGCCTTCACGATGCGCGTCCGGTCGAGGCCCGCGTCCTTCAGGTAGCCGTCGATGACGCCCAGCGCGCCCAGTGTCTGGACCCGGATGTCCTGCGTCCGGTCCGGCGAGGTCGCCACGCCCCACAGGAAGCCACCGCCGCCCGGCAGCCGACAGACGGCGACCGAGGATTTGGCCGGCACCCTCGGATTGGGAACGCGCGTGATGTCGCTGGCACTCATGTTTTACCCCCCTGACCCATCGGGCGGCACTATGCGCCCACCGCGGCCGCCAATGAACAGGGATGCGCAGCCGACGAGCGTCACGATGGCGGCGATGATGAAGCCCGGCCCGTAGCCGCCGAACCCGTCGCGCAGGAAGCCGAAGAGCGCGGGCCCGAACGCCGAGGTGAGCTGGATCACGGTGGCGGCCGCGCCGTAGGTCGTGCCGAAAGCCGCCGCACCGAACTCGCGCCGGACCACGATCGGACCGAGCGTCGTCACGTGGCCGATGCCGTAGCCATAGACGAGGCTCGCCGCGACGAGGACCGGCACGGTCGGCCAGAAGGCGATGGCGAGCAGCGATAGCGCCTGCGCGATCATCACGAAGCAGCCCAGCCTCCGCGCATCCACGTGGTCGACGATGCGCGCCAGGATGAGGCGGCCGATGAAGGCCGTGACGCCCGCGGCACTGACCAGCAGCCCGGCCCCGGCCCGCCCCATCAACGGTTCTGCCAGGGCGACGTGGTGGGTGATGAAGCCGATCTGGATGGTGAGGCCGAGGGCAAAGGCGATGGTTGCGCTCCACAGGAGCAGGCGGCGATTGGCCGGCGTGGCGATCGGGGCGAGATGGACCTTGGGCGGGGCATCGGCCTGCAGCACCTCGCCATCGCGCAGCAGGCCGAGATCGGCGGGACCGCGATAGCGCAACACGACCGCGATCAGGGGGCCCAGAAGCAGTACGGCCGTGATGCCGGCCGCGATCAGACCGCGCCCGAGGCCCAGTTCACCGATCGACAGCAGCAGCAACGGCACGCCCGCAATGGCACCGATGCTCGCGCCCATGATGGCCAGGGTCATCGAGCGGCCCTGGTGACGTTCGAACCATGGCGCCACCGTGGTGGTGATGCCCGTCATCGACAGTGTGGACCAGCCGAAGCCCAGCAGTGCGAAGCAGGGATAGAGTTGCCACGGCGCCGACACCTGGCCGATCAGCGACACGCCCGCCGCCATGCTGGCGAGACCCAGCAGCAGCACGGGCCGCGGTCCGCGGCGGTCGATGCTGCGGCCGACAAAGCGCTGGAGGCTCGCGCTCACGAGGAAGAACAGCGTGATGGCCGATGCCACCTCGGCAATCGGCCAGCCATGCGTGGAGGTCACCGCCTGCAGGTAGACGCTCGATCCGAAGAGGCCCAGCGACCAGGCGACGGCCGCAATGAGGAAGCAGGCCGCGACGACCCGCCAGCCGTAGAACAGGCCGGCCAATTCAGCCCGGCTCGTTGGGACGGGGCAAAGACGACATGACCGTTTCCTCGCATCTTTCTGGTTTGCGATACCTTATAGGAAGGGCCAGAATCCTCACTGGGATTCCCAATCGCGCACGCCCGACACCGCAAGGAGGAATAGATGCCCACGAACGTCAAGCAGATGATGGAAGCGGCGAATGCCGCCGTGCCCAGGGTCACGCCGGACCAGGCCAGGGAGATGATCGCCAAGGGCAACACGCTGGTCGTAGACGTGCGCGACGCGGCCGAGGTCGCGAACAGCGGCAAGGTCGCGGGCGCGGTCCACGTCTCGCGCGGCATGCTGGAATTCCGCGCCGACCCCGAATCGCCCGCGCACGACAAGGCTTTCGACAAGGCCAAGACCGTGATCGTCTACTGCGCCTCCGGCGGCCGCTCGGCCCTGAGCGGCAAGGTGCTGAAGGATTTCGGCTACGCCAACGTCTTCAACCTCGGCGCCTTCAAGGACTGGGTCGACAGCGGCGGCGCGGTCGACAAGGTCTGACGCCGGGAAGTGTCGGCGGCCAGGACACGGGCCTTGCCGCCTATTCCTTCATGAACGCATTGAGCTCGCCCGTCGGGATCGCACGGTCGAGATAGCTGAAGGTGCCCTGCTCCTTCACCTCGGTGGCCGCATCGATCAGGCCTGTCATTGCGGCGCGATAGAGCGAGGTGGCGAGGCTGATCCGCTTCACGCCGGCCGCCTCGAGCTCGGCCTTGCTGAACGACTTCCCCTTGATGCCGACCATGAAATTGAAGGGCTTGCGGAGCGCGCCGCAGACTTTCTTGACCGACGCCAGATCGGGCAGGCCCGGCGCGAACAGGACATCGGCGCCCGCCGCCTCATAGGCCTGCAGGCGCTTGATCACGTCGCCCAGGTCCGGCTTGCCGCGCAGGAAGCCCTCGGCGCGCGCCGAGAGGATGAAGGGTACCGGCAGCGAACGCGCCGCATCGACCGCCGCCTTGATGCGAGCCGTCGCCGTTTCGATGTCGAACAACGGCTGGTCTGGGTTGCCGGTCGCGTCCTCAATCGAACCGCCGACCAGCCCGACGCCCACCGCCTGACGGATCGTCTCGGCTGCATCGTCAGGCGAATCGCCGAAGCCTTTCTCGAGGTCGGCGGCCACCGGCAGGTCAGTCGCGTTCACGATCAGCCGCGCATTCGCCAGCGCCTCGTCGCGCGATACCCTTCCATCACGCTTGCCCAGCACGCCTGCCTTGGCGCCGCTCGAACTCGCCAGCGCCTCGAAGCCCAGCCCCGCCAGGATGCGTGCCGAACCCGCATCCCACGGATTGGCGATGACGAAAGCGCCTGGCCTCTCATGGAGCACGCGGAACTTGCGGGCCTTCTCGGCCTGGCTGACACTCATGAAACACTTCCCCTCATTCGAATGACCCGGCGAGTTTGTCTCGTCCGCCCTCTGCCGGACAATCGAGATTATCTCAACGTCGCCGCATGTCTGGCCGCGACGACCCGGCGCCACCGCGTATAGGGCAGCGTGATTGCCACCGAGACGGCGATGTAGATCGAGATCACGACGGCCGTACGTCCCCCGGGCAGCGACGTCGCGACCGCCACCGCGACACCGATGTGGCGGGTC
The DNA here is from genome assembly GCF_030651995.1 of Reyranella sp. Classification (GTDB taxonomy): domain Bacteria; phylum Pseudomonadota; class Alphaproteobacteria; order Reyranellales; family Reyranellaceae; genus Reyranella. The sequence goes on along the minus strand of NZ_JAUSBN010000038.1, from coordinate 21,543 downwards.
GCGCAGGCGACGGCGAGCGCCGAACGGTTTTCCTCCTGCGGGCCGCCGACCAGGTGGCCGATGACCAGGGCCATCAGGATCAGGAGCGCGAGCGCCGCGATACCCTGCCATCTGACCTCGAGAACCACATGCCAGTTCACGGCCAACAGCACGACCGCCGCCAGCGTCATGGCCAATCCCGCCAGGCCGACCACCCGTCCGCCGGTCCAGGCTGCAAACTTCGGAAAGAATCGGCGAACCGCCATGCCCGCCAGCAGCGGCAGGAAAAACGACTCGCCCAGGATCAGCGCCGTCCTCTCCGGCGCGAGGCGCGGCAGTCGAGGGAACAGCGGGCCGAGCATCTCCAGCCAAAACGGCACGAGGATCACGGCCAGTACCGACGAGACTGTAACCAGGCTGAAGGTGTACGCACCGTCACCGATGCCCAGGAGCTTGCGCGGCAGCAGCGGCGCCCCGGCGGAGACCGCGAGCACCAGCAGACCGGCTTCTGCCCCCGGCGGTAGCGGCAGCAGAATGACCAGCCCGACGGCCGCCAGCGGTACCAGCACGTACATGGCCAGCAGGGAGCGCAACAGCAGCGCGGGATGCCTGAACAGGCGGACCGCGTCGTGCAGCGTCGAATCGAGGCCGATGCCGAAGATGATGATCGTGACGGTGATCTTGAGGAGAACGAGAAGTGCGACGGTCATGACGGAGGCTATCGCATGGTCAGCGAATCATCAGCCCATGAATGCTCCACAGGCCCTTCCCCGGCGCTCGATGTAACCCCGGACCGGTCAGCGACCTGGCTTCCGAGCGGGCTGGCCGCACAGAAAGCGCCAATTTCTGTTGCAGCGGCACGGCGGAAGCGCACAAATAGATCGTGATCGCGCCGCGTTTGCCATGAGAGCAGACTGGATCGTCGACGGACCGCGGTCGGGGGAGACAATTTCATGCAGCGTCGTAGCCTGATGACCGCCCTTGCCGCCATGCTCGCGGCCGGCGTTTCGCGAGCCGCGCTGGCACAGGACACAGCCAAGAAGCCGTTCACGCCCGAGCAGCTCGACCAGATTCTGGCGCCGATCGCGCTCTATCCCGACGCCCTGCTCGCGCAGTCCCTGATGGCGGCGAGCTATCCGCTGGAGGTCGTCGAGGCGGCCCGCTGGTCCAAGGCCAATCCGGCCCTGAAGGGCGATGCCGCCGTGGCCGCGGTCAAGGACAAGAGCTGGGACGTCAGCGTGAAATCGCTGGTCGCCTTCCCGCAGGTCCTCAGCCAGCTCAGCGACAATCTCGACTGGATGCAGAAGGTTGGCGACGCGATGATCGCCCAGCAGCAGGACGTCGCCGATTCGATCCAGCGCCTGCGCGCCAAGGCGGCCGACGCCGGAAACCTGAAGAGCGGCAAGGAGCAGACGGTCACCTCGCAGGGATCGGGTGCCGACCGGACCATTGTCATCGCCCCGACGAATCCGGAAGTGATCTACGTACCCGCCTACAATCCCAACACGGTTTATGGGACGTGGCCCTACCCGGCCTACCCGCCGACCTACTATCCGCCACCGCCAGGATACGGTTACGGTTCTGCGCTGCTTACCGGCCTGCTGTTCGGCGTCGGGATCGCGGCCGCCGGCGCCATCTTCGGCGGCTGGAACTGGGGACGCGGCAACAGTTACGTCAACGTGAACGTCAATCGCGCGGTCAACATCGACCGCAACTTCAACGTCAACAACATCCATAACGGCCGCTGGCAGCACGAGCCGATCCATCGCAAGGGCGTGGCCTATCGCGATCCCGCGACCCGTGAGCGCTTCAACCAGGTGCGCCCGGGCGCCGACCAGCGCCAGGAATTCCGCGGCCGCCTCGAGAACCGCCCCGCCGGCGGACAGGCCAATGCCCGCCCCAACCTTCCCAATCGCCCGGGCGGCGCCGCAGCGCAGCATCCCAACATCACGAACCGCGCCGCCAGCGGGCAACATCCCAATTTCCAGAACCATGCCGGCGCGTCGCGTGGTGGCGGGGCCATCCGCGGCACCAACAACGGGCAGCAGGTCAATCGCGAGGCCGCCCGCGGCCGGGCGCAGCAATCGCGGGCGACGTCCCATCCTTCCGGCGGTGGTGGCGCGCGTGCTGGCGGAGGCGCTGCGCGCAGCGGAGGTGGCCACGCCGGCGGCGGTGCCCACGGAGGAGGACGGCGATGAACGCTTCAATGTTCACGAAGGTGTTTCTGGCCCTCGTCCTGGCTGTCGGCTTTGCAACAGGTGTTTCCGCGCAGCCGGCGAAGCCGCAAGGCTTCCCGACGCCCGAAGCTGCCGCCAATGCGCTGACCGATGCGATCCGGCGCGACGACGACAAGGCGGTCAGCACCGCGCTGGGCGCAGGCTGGCGCGACTTCGTCCTCGGCCGGCCCCAGGACGAGGAGCGCACGCGCGAGAAGTTTCTCCAGGCATGGGATGCCGGCCACAAGGTCGTGGTCGACGGCAACAAGGCGACGATCGAGGTCGGTACGACGGGCTGGACCAGTCCCATCCCGCTCGTAAAGGATGGCGACCAGTGGCGCTTCGACGTCGAAGCGGGCCGCCAGGAGATCACCGCCCGGCAGATCGGCCGCAACGAGTTGTCGGTTATCCAGAGCCTTCTGGCGCTGGTCGATGCCGAGCATGAATATGCCGCGCTCGACCCGATGAAGGTGGGCTCGCCGGTCTATGCCCGGCGACTGCTCAGCTCGCCGGGCAAGAAGGACGGTCTTTACTGGGATGCCGCACCCGGAGAGCCGGAGAGCCCGATCGGCCCGGCGCTCGCGACGGCGCAGGCCCAGGGCCAGGGCGGCACCGAAGACGGCTATTACGGCTACCGCTTCCGCCTGCTCTATGCTCAGGGCCCCGATGCGCCGGGCGGCGCGTACGATTATCTCGTGAAAGGCCGGATGATCGGCGGCTTCGCGATCCTCGCCTGGCCGATCCGCTACGACGACACCGGCGTCATGACCTTCATGGTCAACCAGGACGGCGTGGTCTACGAGCAGGACCTCGGCCCGGATACCTCGACCAAGGCCGCAGCCATCAACGTCTACAATCCCGACAAGAACTGGGAGAAGGCCGACACGACTCCACCGTGACGGCGGGCGCTACCGGCTGCGGGCCTCACTTGCCCGTCGTCCCGACCGGAGCGAAGCGGAGTGGAGGGACCTTTTTCCGCGATTTGACGGTTCCAAGTGGAAAAAAGGTCTCTCCACTCCGCGCTGCGCGCTCCGGTCGAGACGACGGAAACTTTTTTTGCGATAGGCCTCGGAATGCTGGCCGGTGTCAGCCCGGCCAGGGCAGCGACCAGGTCTTCACGTTGGTGAAGCTCTTCATCGCCTCGAGCACGCCTTCCTTGTAGCCGAGGCCCGAATCCTTGATGCCGCCGAAGGGCGACATCTCGATGCGATAGCCCGGCACTTCCCAGACGTTCACCGTGCCGACCTGCAGTTCGTCGACGAACTTCGTGATGTAGTCGAGTCGGTCGGTGCAGACACCCGACGACAGGCCATAGGCGGTGCCGTTGGAGACCTGGATGGCGTGCGCGATGTCCCTCACGCGGATGATCGGGATCGCCGGGCCGAAGGTCTCCTCGCGCACCAGTTCGGCCTGAGGGTCGACATGATCGACGACGGTCGGCGGGAAGAGCGCACCCTGGCGGTCGTTGCCGTGCAGCAACTTCGCGCCGTGCTTCGCCACCGCTTCGCTCACCCGGTTCTGGAACAGCGTCGCCGCGCGTTCGTGGATCACGGTGCCGACATCGGTCTCTGGATCGAGCGGATCGCCGGCCTTCAGCTTCTTCGCCTTGGCCAGCACCCTCTCGACGAAGGCATCGGCCACCTTGTCGACCACCAGGATGCGCTTCACGGCAGTGCAGCGCTGGCCGGAATTCTTGGTGGCGCCGGCGACGGCCAGCTCGGCCGCCTTGTCGAGGTCGGCATCCTCCATGACGATCAGCGGGTCGTTGCCGCCCAACTCAAGCACGATGCGCTTGTAGCCGGCCTTCTCGGCGATGTACTTGCCGACCCGCACTGAGCCTGTGAAGGTCACGAGGTCGGCGCGCGGATCGACGATCATTGCGTCGCCGATGTCGGACGGATTGCCGGTGATGACCGACAGCATTTCCGGCGGCAGACCGGCCTCGTAAAGCGTGTCCGCAAGAAACAGCGCGGTGAGCGGTGTCAGCTCGGTGGGCTTAAGCACGACGCAGTTGTTGGTCGCGAAAGCCGGCGCCAGCTTGTGCGCCACCATGTTCAGCGGATGGTTGAACGGGGTGATCGCGGAAATCGCGTTCAACGGCTGGCGCAGGGTGAAGATCTTGCGCGACTTGCCGTGCGGGGTGAGATCGCAGGAGAAGGTCTGCCCGTCATCCAGCATGCAGAGCTGACCTGCGAAGGTGAAGACGTCGTAGGCGCGGCCGACCTCGTAGAGGGAGTCCTTCAGGCAGAGGCCCGACTCCAGGGTGATCAGGCGCGACAGCTCTTCCTTGCGCGAAACGAGCAGGTCCGCCGTCTTGAGCAGGATCTGCTGGCGCTGATAGCGCGTGAGCTTCGGCTTGTAGTCGTGGGCGATCTGGAAGGCCTCGGCGACCAACTCGGGCGTGGCGCACGGCACGGTGCCGACCAGGCGGTTGTCCCAGGGGAAGCGCACTTCCAGGCGCGCCTGCGTCTCGACCTTCCTGCCGGCGATGCGGAGATACTCGTGCCGGACGTCGGAGCCCGTGCGGGTGATGGTGTCCATGGAACTCTCTCAGGCGACGAGGTTGAGGGCGAGATCGAAGGCGTCGAAGTTGCGCCAGCGATGCGCCCCCGTATCGCCGTTCGCGAGCTTGCGGTTGCACAGCAGCGGGACGCGCTGCTCGGAGATGCCACCGTGGCTGCGCAGCGGCTCGGTGAGGCCCGAGAGGTCATGCCGCGAGGCCGAGGTGCCCAGCACCTTGTGCTGGGTCGAGACGACGATGAGGTCACCCAGGCGATCGGCCGGCAGTTCGAACCGGGCCGCCGCCTCTTCCTTGGTGAGCGCCGCTTCGATGCCCGGCATCGCCTTCAGCTTGGCGGCCCACTCCTTGGGATTATCGCAATAGACGACGGCGAAGGAGCCCAGCGCGCCGTGATGCACGACATAGGGATCGGTGATCGGCAGGATGACGCGGGCCTTGTCCTTGCCCACCCAGCCGTCGAACACGTCCTGCAGGTAGATGACGTCCAGCTGGCCGTCGCTGCCGAACTTGGCGTTCATGCCGTGGTCGGCGGTGACGACGATGGTGCAGCCAAGGGCGTCGAGCTTCGCCAGGTAGCCGTCCATCATGGCGTAGAAGTCATTGGCGACCGGGGTGCCCGGCGCGTGCTTGTGCTGGATATAGTCGGTGGTCGAGAGATACATGATCTCCGGCCGGTCGCGCTCCATCAGCTTGACGCCGGCGGCGAACACGAACTCCGAGAGGCCGGCGCTGTAGACGTCGGGCACGCCCATGCCGACCAGCTCGTTCACCTGGTCGATGCCGTTATCGGCCAGGGTCGCCATGTCCGACTTCTCCGACGAGAAGGAGCAGGCCTTGCCGGCGCCCAGTTCGAGCCCCTTGCCCAGCAGGCCGCGCAGCTTGTCCTTGGCGGTGATGACGGCGATGCGGCAGCCGGCGCGCTGGAAGACCGGGAACAGCGTCTCGACCCGCAGGAACTTCGGGTCGTTCATCATCACTTCCTTGCCCGTGTCGGGATCGAGGAAGTAATTGCCGCAGATGCCATGGACGGCCGGAGGACGGCCGGTGACGATCGAGAGGTTGTTCGGGTTGGTGAAGCTCGGCACCACGCAGTCGCCGACGAGGTTGGTGCCTTCCTTCAGGACCTTCGCAAACCACGGCGCCCGGCCCGCCTCGACGGCGCGCTCGATGTAGCCCGGCTCCGAACCGTCGACGCAGACCACGACGACGGGCTGGCGCGGCAGGCGATAGGTGCGGCCGTTGACGGCGATGTCGCCGCCGCTGACGTTGATGCTGTCGGGTGCCATGTGTCGTTCCCCTATTCTGCCGCCAGAGCCGGGCCGCCGTTGGTGACCCGCATCTCGTCCAGCACCTCGCGGACCGCCGCCAGGGCGCCGCGCATGTGGTCGGCATTGAGTCGGCCGATACAGCCCATGCGGAACGAATCCGCCACGGTGAGCTTGCCCGGATAGATCACGTAGCCGCGGTCCTTGAGTCCGTCATAGAAGTTCTGGAAGACGAACTTCGGATCGGTCGGCATGTGGAAGGTGACGATGATCGGCGCCTGCAGGTCGTTCGGCAGCAGCGTCCGGAAGCCCATGGCGCGCATGCCGTCGATCAGCACCTTGGCATTCTCGCGATAGCGCCTGCCGCGGCCCGCCACGCCGCCCTCTTCCGCGTGCTCCTCGATCGCCTTGCCCAGCGCCACGATGACGTGGATCGGCGGCGTGAAACGGTACTGGCCGGTCTTGGCGAAGCCCTCCGCCTGGTCGAACAGGTCGAGTACCAGCGTGGTCGCGTTGCCTTTGCATTCGGCCAGTGCCGAGTGGCGGCAGACCACGAAGCCGAGGCCCGGCACGCCTTCGAGGCACTTGTTCGAGGAGGCCGCCAGTGCGTCGTAATGGATATTGCGCGCATCGATCTCGATCGCGCCGAAGGCCGACATCGAATCGACCAGCAGGCGGCGGCCCTGCTTCTTCACCAGGGCAGCGATCGCCGCGATCGGGTTGAGGATACCTGACGTCGTCTCGCAATGGACCGCGAAGACGTGAGTAATGGCAGGATCGGCTACCAGCATCGCTTCCAGTTTGGCGAGATCGGGGGGCGTATCCTCCGGCGTCTCGTAGGTCGCCACCGCCCGGCCGGCGATTTCGGCGATCTTTTTCGCGCGCTGGCCATAGGCACCGTTGATGACGACCAGCAGCTTGCCGGACTTCGGCACGAAGCTGGTGATCATCGCTTCCACGGCGAAGGTCCCGGAGCCCTGCACCGGCACGGTGACGTGCGTCCCCTGCGCGCCGGCCAGCTCGACGATCTTCTCCAGCACCATCTTGTTGATGGCGATGAAGCCCTGATCGCGCGAGCCCCAGTCGTGGACCATGGCCTGCTTCACGCTGGCCGAGGTGGTGAGCGGGCCGGGCGTCAGCAGGAGCGGATCGCCGGTTTCGGAGGCAGCTGGCTTGGTGGTCATGGGGCGGATGATCGTCTGGTCGTTTCTATCCGTCCAGTATATATTTCATATGTTAACTATCGGTTTATTATATATGACGCCCACCCAGCTCCGCGCCTTTCATCTCGTGGCCGAGGCCGGCTCCTTCTCGGCCGCCGCCCGCGCCTCCGGTCTCAGCCAGCCCAACCTGTCGGGCCAGGTCACGGCCCTGGAGAAAGCCTATGGCGTCCACCTGTTCGACCGCCGTGGGCGCACCGTCACGCCCACCGAAACGGGTCGACAGCTCCACGGCGTGACGACGCGTCTGTTCGCGCTCCAGGACGAGGCACAAGCCCTGCTGTTGGGCGAGCAGGCCCTGACCCGCGGCCATCTGCGCATTGCCGCCGACTCCGCGCACCATGTGGTGCCGATCATGGCCGCGCTGCGCAAACGGGCCGGCGGCCTCACCTTTGCCCTGTCGATCGACAATTCCGCAGTCGTGCTGGAGCGCCTGCTACGGCACGAGGCCGACGTCGCCGTGATGGCCAAGAGCCTGTCCGATCCACGGCTGCACGCCGTGCGGTTGCGGACCGATCGGCTGGTCCTGTTCGCACCCGCCGGCCATGCGCTCGCCAGACGTGGCCGTACGCCCCTTTCGGCCTTGGGCGGTCAGGAACTGGTTCTGCGCGAACGCGGCTCGATCACCCGCGAAGTGCTTGAACAGGCGATGGCGGCGGCCGATATCAGGCCGGCGTCGATCGTCGAGGTGCAGACCCGAGAAGGCGTGCGCGAGGCGGTTGCGGCCGGATTCGGCATCGGCGCCGTGTTCGCAAGCGAACTCGGCGAAGACCGGCGTTTCCGCCGCATCACCATCACCGACCAGGATCTGGCGGTCGCGGAATATGCCGTGTGCCTGCAGGAGCGCCGGCGCGTGGCGCTCGTTCGAGCCTTCATGGACGAAGCGACGCGGCTGGCTTCCTGAAGCACACGTCGTAACAAAACTGTCAAAAAACTTTCATCCTCAAACGGCGAGGCGTAGGATTCCACGATCATGCAAGGCATCGACACCATCCTGAACGTTCTCGGCAGCGTCTGCCTGCTGCTGTGGGGCGTCCGCATGGTGCGTACCGGCCTGACCCGTGCCTTCGGCGCCACCTTGCGCCGCGCCATCGGCGCCTGCTCGCGCAACCGGTTCTCGGCCTTCACGGGCGGCGTCGTGCTGACGGGGGTGCTTCAGTCCAGCACCGCGACCGCCCTGCTGCTTGCCTCCTTCGCCGGCCGCGGGCTGATCTCGCTGTCGATCGGCCTCGCCGTGATGCTGGGCGCCAATGTCGGCACGACGCTGACGGCGCAGATCCTCTCCTTCCCGCTCGGCTGGGTCTCGCCGTTGATGATCGCCGGCGGCGTCATCGCCTTCCTGTCGAACAGCTCCGACAGGGCGCGCCATCTCGGCCGCGTCGCCATCGGCCTCGGCCTGATGCTGCTGTCGCTCCACCTGCTCGAAGCCGCCGCCCTGCCGTTGCGCTCCGCCCCGGCCTTCGTCGCCGTGCTGGAAGGCCTGCAGAACGAATACGTGATGGGTGTCCTCGTGGCGGCCGCCGCCACCTGGTTCATCCATTCCAGCCTCTCGACCGTGCTGCTGGTCATGTCGTTCGCCTCGACCGGCATCATCGATCCCAAGCTCGGCATGGCGATGGTGATCGGTGCCAATATCGGCGGCGCGATCGCCCCCTATTTTGACCAGGCCGCCACCGACACCGAGGCGCGGCGCCTGCCGCTGGGCAACCTCATCACGCGCGTTGCGGTCGGCATCGCGCTGCTGCCGTTCCTGGGACAGTTTCATCAATGGCTGATGATGGTCGACCCGGCGCCCGGGCGCCTGCTCGTCAACTTCCACACCGCCTTCAGCGTGGTGGCCGCCATCGTCTTCCTGCCGCTGATCGATCCGGTGGCCGCCCTCTGTCGCCGCCTGGTGCCCGACCGTCCGCAGACCGACGACCCCGGCAAGCCGCGCAATCTCGACCCCAATGTGCTCGACACGCCGGCCGAGGCGCTGGGCTGCGCCCTGCGCGAGACGCTCAATCTGGGAGACAGGGTCGCCGACATGCTGCGCCAGACGATGGACGTGTTCGAGAAGAACGACGCGCGCGCCATGAAGGCGATCGAGGCGGCGGACGATGCGGTCGACAGCCTCTACGAGGCGATCAAGCTCTACCTGATCCAGACGTCACGCACGGAGCTGGGCGAAGACGACGGCAGGCGTTACGTCGAGATCCTGACCTTCGTCACCAACCTCGAACATGCCGGCGACATCATCGACAAGAACCTGATGGAACTGGCGGCCAAGAAGATCAAGAACCGCTACGCCTTCTCGGCCGAGGGCACGGCGGAGCTGCGCGCCTTCCACGCCCGCGTGCTGGACAATCTGCGGCTGGCGCTGAACGTCTTCACGACGCGCGACATCACCCTGGCCCGCCGCCTGGTCGCGGAGAAGACCGCCATGCGCGAGGCCGAGGCCCGCGCCGCCGACAGCCACTATGCGCGCCTGCGCGAGGGACGCCCCGAGTCGATCGAGACCAGCTCGATCCACATGGACGTGATCCGCGACCTGAAGCGCATCAACGGCCACCTGACGACGGTGGCCTATCCGATCCTCGAAGCCGCCGGCGAGCTTGCCGAGACGCGCCTCAGGACGACGACGGATCAGCCCTTGATCCGCAGCCCGCTGGGATCGTAAGGCGCGCGCAGCGAGACCTTCGCGGCGAACCGCGTGCCGGCAAGGTCGACCTCGAAGCGACCGCCTTCCAGCCACGCCGCGTCGATCGCCTGGCCGTCGCCGCGTTTCACGTAGCCCAGCCCGACCGACGCGCCGAGCGTATGGCCGTAGCCTGCCGAGGTGAGATCGCCGACCGGGTGGCCATCGCGCAGCAGCGCCTCGCCGCCCCACAGCAGCGGTTCGCCATCCTCCAGGACGACCGACACCAGTCGCCGGGCCAACGGCTTGCCCTTGGCCTCGACCAGCGCCTTCTGGCCGATGAAACCGCCCGGCTTGTCGAGCTTCACCGCCCAGGCGAGGCCGGCCTGGAACGGCGTGTCGTCGGGCGTCAGCTCGCGGCCCCAGGCGCGGTAGCCCTTCTCGAGCCGCAGCGTCTCGATGGCGTAGTAGCCGGCATCGCGCAGGCCGAATTCGGCGCCCGCCTCGTGCAGCGTCTCGAACACGGTGACGTCGAACTCGACCGGGACGTAGAGCTCCCATCCCAACTCGCCCATGTAGGTGCGGCGCGAGGCCAGCACGGTGGCGTAGCCGACGCCGATCTCGCGGATCGTGGCGAAGGGAAAGCCCTCGTTCGAGAGATCCGCCTTGCTCACCTTCTGGAGCAGCTCGCGGCTCTTCGGGCCCATGACCGACAGCACCGTCCAGCCCGACGTCACGTCGGTCAGGACGGCGTGGGCATCGGCCGGCATGTGCCGGCCCAGCCAGTCCATGTCGCGGATGGGTTGGGCCGAGCCGGTGATGACCATGAACTTGTCGCGTGCCAGCCGCGCGATGGTGAGGTCGCTCTCGAAGGTGCCGCGCTCGTTCAGCACGCCGGTATAGACGGTGCGGCCGGCCGGCACGGCGACGTCGTTGGCGCAAAGACGCTGCAGCACCGCCTCGGCATCGCGACCCTGCACCAGCAGCTTGCCGAACGATGTCTCGTCGGCGATCGTCACGCCTTCGCGGGTCGCACGGTGCTCGGCGGCGACGGCATCGAACCAACCGCCGGGGGCACCGCGGCCCCAGCCATACTGCATCTCGGGCACTTTGCCGGCACCCGCGAACCAGTTGGGCCGTTCCCAACCCATCTTGTTGCCGAACCAGGCGCCGCGCGCCTTCAGCCGGTCGTAGAGCGGCGAGCGGCGGAACGGCCGGCCGCTCTCCTGCTCGCGCTGCGGCCACGGCATCTTGTAGTGCAGGCCCAGCGTCTCGGCGACGCGGCTGCGCAGCCAGGCATCGTTGCCGTGAAAGCCCGCGAAGCGCCGGATATCGACCGGCCAGAGATCCATCGTCGGCTCGCCCGAGACGATCCATTCGGCCAGCGCCATGCCGGCGCCACCCGAACTCGCAATGCCCATCGAGTTGAACCCGGCGCCAACATAGAAGCCACGGACCTGCGGCGCCTCGCCCAGGATATAGTTCATGTCGGGCGTGAAGCTTTCCGGGCCGTTCATGAAGGTCTTGATGCCGGTCTTCTCCAGCGACGGCACGCGGATCAGCGCGTTATCCATCAGGATCTGGAACTGGTCCCAGTCGTCCGGCAGCATGCCGAACTCGAAATCGTCGGGGATGACGTCCTTGTTCCAGGGCTTGGCTTCGGGTTCGAAGCCGCCCATCAGCAGGCCGCCGACCTCCTCCTTGAAATAGATGTAGCCATCGGGATCGCGCATCACCGGCAGGTCGCGCGGCACGTTCTCCATCTTCTCGGTGACGATGTACATGTGCTCGCAGGAATAGAGCGGCACCGTGACGCCGACCATGCGGCCGAGCTGGCGCGCCCACTGGCCCGCGCAGTTGACGACGATCTCCGCCTTGATCGGCCCAGCGGTCGTCTGCACACCGGTAACCCGCGGGCCGCCCGGCCCCTCCTCGGTGTCGATCGCCGTGACCCGTACCTTCTCGAAGATGCGGACGCCGCCGTTCCGGGCGCCCTTGGCCAGCGACTGGGTGATGTCGGCCGGGTTGGCCTTGCCGTCACCCGGCAGCCACACGGCGCCGACGAGATCGTCGGTGCGCATGATCGGATACTTGTCGCCGGCCTGTTGCGGCGTCAGCGGCTCGCACACCACGCCCTGGCCGTTGGCCATCGCGGCCGAGCGGCGCAGCAGGGTCATGCGCTCCTCGGTGCGCGCCACGATGAGCGAGCCGGATTGCTTCCAGCCGGTGGCGAGACCGGTCTCGGCCTCTAGCTTCGAATAGAGCTCGGTGCTGTAGCGGATCAGCCGCGTCAGGTTCTGGACGCTGCGCAACTGGCCCACGAGTCCGGCCGCATGCCAGGTCGTGCCGCCGCTCAACCGCCCCTGCTCCAGCAGCACGATGTCCTTCCAGCCGAGCTTGGCGAGATGATAGGCGGTCGAGCAGCCCATGATGCCGCCGCCGATGATGACGACGCGGGCGTGGGACGGGAAAGAACTCATTTTTCTCTCCATTCAATTGGGGAGGTGGCGCGGTCATACCGCGACGGAGGGGTCAGAAGCCCCGGTCCACGGTTCTTGACCCCTCCGTAGGCGTGACACGCCGACACCTTCCCATTTGAATGGAGAGGCAAGGCAGAGCGGGACATCGTTTTCCTCCCAACGCGGCTTCGTACATCTTGCGCCCGGGCGTTGCGCAGGAGTGACACGCTAACACGGCAGTCGGGATAACGAAGCGATGCTTCAGTATCTTGATCCCCGCCACTTGACGACCGGCGCGAACAAAGAGAAAACGCAGGTCCTGCCCATCAAACGCTGGAGTGGGCCCGGTGAGAGTTGCGAGCCACGCCGCCGATTTGTTCCGGCATGTCAGTGCCGACAAGGCAGGCTTTTATCGCTGCATCATGGACGTCTTCGCTGCCGCGAAGCGGCAGTACCGCTTGCAACTTCGGCCCGATGAGGTCTTCGGCGAGGCCGATTGGCCAGGCGCTCCTCCTTCGATCGAAGAGGTGAATGCGGCCCTCGCCCAACTGGCGGCATGGGGCAACCTCGAATCGCATCCCGACATGGCTCGGGTCTCCAGCCTGGACGACTACTATCGTGCGCGTTTCCTCTACAGGCTGTCCCAGGGCGGTGAGGCCGTCGAAGCGGCGCTGGTCACGTTCATGCGGACCCTGCTGCGCCGGGCCGAGCTGCAGACCGTAGCCCTCGAGGACATTGCCAGCCGGCTTCAGGCGCTCAATGCGCTGGCCCGCGAAACTTCGCAGTCCGATGCCGCGAAGATCCACGAGACGCTGCGCGATCTCATACGGGTCTTCGAAGGCCTTGCCGAAAATGCGCAGGCATTCATGGCGGGCGTCGCCCGCAGCATCGAGCTCCAGCAGGCCGACGCCACCGCAGTGGCGAGCTACAAACGGCGGCTGATCGACTACCTTGAGCGCTTCATCGGCGATCTCGTGCGACGCTCCGACATCATCGCCCGACACATCGTCGCGCTGGAGCCGGCGATCGACGCCATGCTGGCGCTGGTCGCCGAGCGCGAAGCACGCGACGCGGCCCCCGGAGACGCGCAGGGCGAGGCCGATGCCCGACAGCGACACCTGCAGGGCTGGCAGGAACGCTGGAGAGGCCTGCGGAGCTGGTTTCTCAGCATCGGGCACGAGCCGCCCCAAGCGGAGTTGCTACGGGCTCGGGCGCGATCTGCCATACCCCAGCTTCTTTCCGCGATCGCTGCCCTCAACGAGCGACGCAGCGGACGCAGCGATCGGTCGTCGGATTTCCGAATGCTGGCCCAGTGGTTCGCCGCCTGCGAGAGCGACGGTGACGCCCACCGGCTCGCGCGCGCCGCCTTCGCCCTCCATCCGGCGCGGCATTTTTCACTCGATGCCGAGGCCGACACCGACCTGCCGGCGACCATGTCGTGGGCCGACGCTCCGCCGCTGAAAATCCATCCTCGTCTGCGCGAGTACGGCGAGGCAGCGCCGCGAGGACCGCTCCCGCGCGTCAGGGACCGAAGCCGCGAGCGCGCCGAGCTCGAGCAACAGCTCGCCGAACAGGCGCACTATATCGAGGCGGCGCGGCAACGCCTCGCCACTGGCAAGCCGATGCGGCTGTCAGAGCTGCGTGAACTCGATGTGCATGCCTTCGAAGTTCTGCTGGGGCTGCTGGGCGAGACACTGGGCGAGCAGCGCAACCCGGACGATACCGTCGCACGGCAGACAGGCGACGGGTTGCTTCATGTGAGACTCGAACCGCTGGGCGCGGAGAGCCATGCCGAAATCGCCACACCGCACGGCGTCTTCAGCGGCCGGGATCATCTGATTACCGTCACGCCCGTGCGGGACGGTCGGTGAGCATGGATCGTGACGAAGACCTGGGCGAGCGCCAGCAGCGCTTCCAACGTGAGGAGATGCGTACCGCCTTGCGCGCCCTGCTGATGACGCCGCTGATGGATGCGGCGCATGAAGACTTTGCCGCCGTGCGCCGCCATGCCGATGGGCTGCGCGAGTGGTTTGCACGAGAGACCGGTTGGGTGCTCCATGTCGAGCGCGACGGCGCCCGCCTGTACAAGAGACCTGCCGACCTCACCGACGCCACGCGAGGTATGCCCGGCTATGATCGCCGCCGCTACGCGCTGCTGTGCTTGGCCTGTGCCGTTCTGGAACGCGCCGATCCGCAAATTACGCTGCGTCTGCTCGGAGAGCGATTGCTCGATCTCGCCGCCGATCCGGCACTTGCCGCCTTGGGTTTCACCTTCACACTGGGCGCCCGCCAGGAGCGACGTGAGCTGGTGGTGGTATGCCGCACGCTGTTGGCGCTCGGCGTGCTGCAGCATGTCGCCGGCGACGAAGAAGCCTTCGTGCTGGCCGCCGGCACGGAAGGACATGCCGACGCACTGTACGACGTGCATCGTCGGACTCTCGCGGGGATGCTGGCCGCAGTGCGCGGTCCTTCGAGCTGGAGCAAGGCCGAAGCGCCAACGTCGATCATGGAACGGCTCCGCGCGCTGGCCGACGAGCCTGCGGCCGACAGCGACGAAGGCCGGCGCGTGACGATGCGCCACCATGTCGCCCGTCGCCTGCTCGACGATCCGGTGGTCTATTCCGAACGGCTGGCCACGGAGGTCCGCGCCTATTTCCTCAACCAGCGCGGTGCCATGGCCAGCCGCCTGTCCGAGGCTTCGGGCCTGGTCGCGGAACAGAGGGCTGAAGGTTTGGCGCTGGTCGACGAAAGCGGCCTGCTGACCGACCTTGCCATGCCGGCCGAAGGCACCGATGCCCATGTCACCCTGCTCACCGCGGACTATCTGGCGACGCGCCAGCGACAGGCTCGCGCGGCGGGCGGCGATGCCGCGCCGTCCGCCGCGGTACGCGAGCAGGACATCGCCGAGTTCCTGCGCGACGTGCGGGAGCGTTACGGGCGCTACTGGCGCAAATCGGCGCGCACCCCGGGCGCCGAGCGCGAGCTGGCGGCCATTGCCGTCGAACGCTTGGAAAAGCTGCAGCTCGTCGAGCGCCTGGCCGATTTCGTTCATCCTCTGCCGGCGCTTGCACGGTTCGCGCTGGGAGATGTCGACGTGCAGGCGATGCCACGATGAATGACAGCTTTTTCGGGATCGAACAGCGGGCCGACAGGCCGACGCTGCCCGTCCCGACGCAACTGCGGTGGCAGCCGCTCAGGCTGGGTGTGGTGGAGCTCTTCCACTACGACAGCGAGGAGTTCTGGTTTCGTGATGGCCATCTGCTGCTGCGCGGCAACAACGGCACCGGAAAGTCCAAGGTCCTGTCGCTCACGCTCCCATTCCTGCTGGATGCGCAACTCAAGCCGTCGCGTGTGGAGCCCGATGGTGACGGCGCGAAGAAGATGGCCTGGAATCTTCTGATGAACGGCTACTCCCGGCGCATGGGCTATGCCTGGATAGAGTTCGGTCGCCGGACCGAAGATGGTACCCCGCGTTATCTGACGCTCGGCGCCGGGCTGTCGGCGAAGGAAGGCCGGCCACAAGTGGAGAGCTGGTACTTCGTCCTGGACGACGCAGCCGGCGTGCGGCTCAACCACGATCTTTGGCTGACCAGCCCGCAACGGATCGTGCTCACGCGAGAGCGCCTGCGCGAAGCGCTCGAGGGCCGCGGCCAGGTGTTCGACAACGCGGGACAATATCGCCGGGCCGTGGACGAGCGGCTCTTTCGCCTCGGCGCCAAGCGTTACGACGCCTTGATGGACACGTTGATCCAGCTACGCCAGCCGCAGCTTTCGAAAAAGCCCGACGAAAACGGCCTGTCGAATGCGCTGACCGAGGCCCTGCCGCCGATGCCATCGGAGCTGCTGGGCGACGTCGCCGACGCGCTCAACCAGCTCGAGGAGGATCGCCGCCAACTCGAGGAATACCAGCACCTCGCACGCGCCATTGGCCAATTCGAACAGCGCTACCGGGCTTATTCCGGCACCCAGAGCCGGCGACAGGCGCGGTCCGTCCGTCAGGCCCAAACCGAGTTCGACAATGCCAGCCGGGCTCGCGGCGAAGCGCAGGGCCGGCTTCAGGTTGCTCAGAGCGAGGAAGCGCAAGCGCAGGCACGGCACGCCGATGCCGATACAGGTCTGAAGGGGGCGCGCGAGCGGCGAGACACGCTGCTTGCCGATCCGGCGATGCAGGATGCCAATCGGCTGGAAACAGCCCTCCGGGACTCCACCGATCGCAAGAATGCGCTCGATGATGCTTCGCAAGGTGTCGAGCAAGCGAACCGGCGACTGCAGCACAGGATCGACGAGACGGCACGCAGCGAACGACTCGCCCGAGAGGCCGAAGAGCGGCTGGCAACAGCGCGCCGGGAAATTGGAGTCCATGCCGATTCCGCCGGCATCTCGGCCGCGTATGCGGAGAACGGTCTCTCCTATGTCGAGGCCGCCGTGCTCGTCGCGCTGGCGCCGACGGACTTCGAGAAGGCGCGGGCCGCGCTCTCGGTGCTCGTTCGCGGCCGGAGCGAGCAGGTAGCGTTGCTGCGTGGGCGTCATGCCGAGGTCGAACGTGCCGAACTCCGTCATGCGCATCGCCGACAGCTTCAGGACGAGCAGCATGACGAGGCTGACGCCGCGGCCCAACGGCGCGAGCAGGCGGATACCGATGTCGAGCATCAGGGCAGCACCCTCGTCACCGACTGGGAACGCTATCTCGCGACGTTCGATCAACTGGCCGTCGAGCCCGACGAGATTGGCGCCACGCTGGCCGCCCTGGCTGAATGGGTCATTGCACTGCAGGGTGAGAGTCCGGCGCGCCTCCTGCTGCAGGCCGCGCAACAAGGCGCCAGCAAACGATTTGCAGAACGCACCACCGCGCTGGAGGCACAGCGCCAGACGCTGCTGGGGGAGCATCGTGATCTTCTGGACGAGCAGGACCGACTGGAGGCGGGCATCTCCCCAGCCCCGCCTGCACCCCATACTCGGGGCGCCGATGTCCGGCTCGACCGGCTCGGAGCGCCGTTGTGGCAGCTCGTCGACTTTCACGACACGGTGTCTCCGGAGCAGCGTGCCTCGATCGAAGCGGGACTCGAGGCGGCAGGCCTGTTGGATGCCTGGGTCTCGCCCGACGGCCGCCTTCAGATCGGCGTCGACGGCAGGCTGTCTCACGACATGCAACTCCTGGAGCGTCCCGCTCTGGCAGCTTCGCTGGCCGCTTGGCTGCGGCCGGCGACGCCCGAGGGCAGCCCCGTCTCCGTCGAGACGATCGAGCGGATCCTGGCGGCGATTGCCTGCACCGGGCAGGACACCGGCGAACATGAAGCCTGGGTCTCGCCTGAGGGGCGCTTTCGCCTTGGCGGCCTGGCTGGCGCCTGGGCAAAACCGGCAGCGGTTTACGTGGGCCATGCCGCTCGCGAATTTGCCCGGCGACAGCGACTGGCGGAGATTGCCGAGCGGCTCCGGCAATTGTCGGACCAGATGGACGGGCTGCAGGCTGCCGCCGAAAGGCTTGCCGCCGACCGCCGATCCGCCGACGAAGAGTGGCGCCGGGCTCCTGCAGACGACACGTTGCGGGGGGCTCATGCAACGGCAGCTGCCTGCGCTCGCGAGGTGCAGCGCACCCGGGAGAAACTGGCCGAAGCAGATCGCCGCTGCATCGAGGCCATCGCGGCTCTGAAGGCGGCGCGTGACCGCCTTGCTGCGGATGCAGCAGACCTTCGATTGCCCGTCTCGTCCGAGGCGCTCGTCGCGATAGAGGCCGCGCTCGATCGGTATCGCGACATTCTCCCTTCACTTTTGCACGCGGCCCACGAGTTGCGCTTGGCAGTTCCCGATCTGAACCGTCAGCGTCAGCGCGAACTGGAAGCGCTCACCGACAAGACGCAGAGCGAGGAGCGGCTCACGAAGGCACGGAACGAGGCCGTGCAGGCTGCCACTCGCTTCGAGGTCCTGCGCGACACCGTCGGGGCCAGGGTCGAGGAACTTCAGCGAAAGCTGGGCGATGCGCGTCTCGCTGTCGACGCAGGGGAAGTCGCGGTCAAGCAGGCCCACGAAGCTCTGCGCCTGTCCGGTGAGGCGCGGGCGATTGCCGCCGAAAAGTTCGCCACGGCGGAAGCTACACTTCAGGAACGCACGACCAACCGCTCCGAAACGGTCGCGCGCCTGCAATCCTTCGCGAGAACCGGGCTCCTGTCGTCGGCATTGCCCGAGATCGAACTGCCCGACATGTCGATGGCCTGGACGATCGATCCGGCCCTCACGTTGGCGCGCCGCATCGAGCAAGCGCTCTCAGGACTCCGGGATGACGACGAGGCGTGGAACCGCGTCCAGCGACAGATCAACGAGGAGCTGACGGAGCTGCAGCGCGCGCTGAGCGCACTTGGGCATCGGGCGTCGGGCGATACCAGCGATTGGGGTCTCGTCGTCTCCATAGTCTACCAGAACCAGGCCGAACGTCCGGATCGCCTTGCCCTCCGGCTCGGCGAGGAGATCGCCCAGCGCTCGGAGCTGCTGACGGCCAAGGAACGGGCCGTGCTGGAGAACCATCTGCAGGCCGAGATCGCGGCCGAGATCCAGCGCCTTCTGACAAACGCCGAGAAGCAGCGCGACGCGATCAACAGGGAGCTGCATAAGCGCCCGACGTCCACCGGCGTCCGCTATCGGCTGCTCTGGCAGCCGCTAGCGGAGGAGGAAGGCGCTCCCCTCGGTCTCGAGGCTGCGCGCAAGCGGCTGCTCAATACCAGCGCCGATCTCTGGTCGGCTGAAGATCGCAACGTCGTGGGCACCATGCTGCAGCGCCGTATCGCCACCGAACGCGAGCGCGCCGACGCAGGCGCCGGCCGCGACGGCAGCCTGGTCGATCAACTGGCTCGCGCGCTCGATTATCGCCGCTGGCACCGCTTCCGCGTCGAGCGGTGGCAGGATGGGCAGTGGCGCAAGCTGTCGGGCCCGGCTTCGAGCGGCGAGCGCGCGCTCGGCCTCACGGTGCCATTGTTCGCTGCCGTCGCGAGCTTTTACAGCCAGGGCGCCTATCCCCTGGCCCCGCGGCTGATTCTGCTCGACGAAGCCTTCGCCGGCATCGACGACGCGGCCCGCGCCCATTGTATGGGGCTGATCCGCGAGTTCGATCTCGACTTCGTAATCACCAGCGAACGGGAATGGGCCTGCTACGCCGAGCTGCCCGGCGTTGCGATCTGCCAGCTTCAACGACGCGAAGGGGTGGACGCGGTATTCGTTTCACGCTGGACCTGGGACGGCAGGGCACGGTTGCGGCAAGCCGATCCAGACCGGCGATTCTCGCCGGCATGAGTGCGCCACCGGACGAACGCCTGCAGCGCCTGCTCGGCGGCGAACACCTCGCACCGTTGCGCCGGCGCTTGCGGCGACGCTTCGAGCATGCGCCGGTCGACGGCTCTTTTCCTCAGCTCCGGATGGACAACCTCAGCGAAGAGGAGCGCGCGGCACTGGCGAGGTTGGTGGGACGCCCACCAGGCTTCACTCGCTCGATACAGTTCGACCTCGCGATCGCCGACGACAACTTGCGGCGTTCCGGTGTCGCTTCCTCGCTTCGCGACGCACTCGAGCGGCTCGACGGGCCAATGACGCATCTCGCGACGGCGCGTCTTCAACGCGAGGCATTATGGTCGTCCGTCGTCGATGGCTGCTCACATCCTGACCTGGTCACCCTGCTGGCCTTGCCTGAAGCCATCGGCCTCCTCAAGCGTCTGGCGCGACGGGATGCCGCCGTGGCCAGTGGACTATGCCGATCCGCCGAGGCGGTCTTGCGCCGCCTTCCCGCAGGCGCGATCGCGCGGTCGCAACTCGCGGCCGACGTCCTGGGCGACGCCCATGCTCTCGACAATGGGCAGCCCGTGGCGACGCTGGTGCTGGCGGCGTGGCGTCGGCATGACTTACTTGCGCGAAGAAGTGAAGACGAGCCGTTGGTTGGCAATGCCGACCGCGCCCGCGACACGTGGGCTGCGGCCGGCGTCCTCGTCAACCAACTGGCGCGGCCGGCCTTGTTCCTGAACCTGCCGGTCAAGTCGGCCGGCGAGTGTGGGCGAACGGGAGAGCCAACGTATCTGTCGCTGCGATCGTTGCTCCGCTCACCGCCCGCCTGGGACGTGGCGGGAAAGCGGATTTTCGTATGCGAGAATCCCAATCTGGTCGCCATCGCCGCGGACCGCTGGGGGCGCGACTGCGCTTCTTTGGTCTGCACGGACGGAATGCCAGCCGCTGCCCAGCGGACCCTGCTCTCCCAACTCACACTGGCCCGAGCGCGGCTTTGCTACCATGGCGACTACGATTGGCCGGGCTTGCGTATCGCCAATCACGTAATGCGCGAGCACGGTGCGGGTCCATGGCGCTTCGCTGCTGTGGACTACGTGGCTGCAGTCCGCACTGCCTCCGTCTTCACGCAGCGCCTGCAAGGAACATCAGTCGTGGCGTCCTGGGACGACGAGCTGGCGGACGCTATGGGCGAGCATGGCGTCGCCATCGCAGAAGAGGCAGTAGCAGCACAACTGCTGGCGGATCTGGTCGATCACTAAAGCATCATCTGTAGAGACCTCTTGTCAGATAATTTCCATATACCGGTCGAGTTCCCAGTCCGTGATGGCCTTGCGGAACTCCCGCTCTTCCCATTCACGTGTTGCAGAATAGTGATCGACGAAGGCGTCGCCGAACAGATTGCGCGCCGGCTTCGAACCCTTCAGCCGTCCGGCCGCCTCCATCAGCGTCCGCGGCAGCTGCGATTTCACCGGATGCTTTAGGGCATAGGAGTTGCCCTTGATCGGCTCGCCCGGTTCGATCTTGTTCTCGATCCCCCACAGGCCCGCGCCGACCGCGGCGGCCAGCGCCAGGTAGGGGTTGGCATCGGCGGCGGCGACCCGGTACTCGACCCGGGTCGACTTGGCCGAACCCGGAATGACCCGCAAGGCTGTGGTGCGGTTCTCGACGCCCCAGGTCGCATCCGTCGGCGCCCAGAAGCCCGGAATGAGCCTACGGTACGAATTCACCGTCGAGGCGACCATCGCCAGCGTCTCCGGCATCAATGCCCGCTGGCCACCGACGAAGTGGCGCATCGTCGTGCTCATGCGATGCGGTGCCTTCTCGTCATAGAAGGCCGACTTGCCGCCCTTCCACAGCGACATATGCATGTGGCCGCCGCAGCCCGGCCAATCCTTCGACCACTTGGCCATGAAGGTGGCGAGCCAGTCGCGCTTCTGCGCAAGCACCTTGGTGAAGAGCCTGAACAGCGCCGCGCGGTCGGCCGACGGCAGTGCGTCGCCTAC
>NZ_JAUSBN010000074.1 GCF_030651995.1 Reyranella sp. | reverse complement strand
CCAAGAACCCGCTCCCGCTGGGACGGTTGAGTCCGTCGTGAGGCATTGCCCTTCTTCCTCCTCTCCCCCGTTAGGGGGAGAGGTTGGGTGAGGGGGCGACGCACCTCCTGTAACCCCCTCACCTAGCCTCTCCCCCTAACGGGGGAGAGGAACAAGAGGACAGAGCCACATGGATTTCGAGCCCAACGAAGAACAGCAGATGCTGATCGACCAGGTCCGCCGCTTCGTGCGGGAAGAGATCATCCCGCTCGAGGCGAAGCTCGATCCTGACGCCTCCGAACTGGACCCCGCCGATCATGCACGGCTGGTCGAGAAGACCAAGGCGATGGGCCTGTTCGGCATAGACATCCCGAAGGAATATGGCGGCCCCGACATCGACATCGTGACCCGGGTGCTGCTGGCCATCGAGATGGCGCAGCACCGCGCCGGCCTCTACGTGCCCTGCTACGGCACCTTCGGCGGCGCAGGCCTGGCGCAGATCTTCGAGGCCAACGACGACCAGAAGGAGCGCTATCTCTATCCGACGCTGCGCGGCGAGAAGAAGGCCTTCTTCGGCCTCACCGAGCCGTCGGGCGGCAGCGATCCGGCGCGCGCTATCCAGACCAAAGCCGAGCGCAAGGACAATGGCTGGGTCCTGAACGGCGCCAAAATCTTCATCTCCAATGCCGACCGCGCGCAGTACGGCATCGTCTTCGCCCGGACCGATGCCTCCAAAGGGCGCGCCGGCATCACCTGCTTCATCATCGACAGCGACACGCCGGGCTTTCACGTACGCCGCGTCGTGCACACCTTGCGGTCCTCGCACTATGCGACCGAGCTCGAGTTCAAGGATTGCTGGGTCAGCGACCACCAGGTGCTGGGCGAGGTGAACAAGGGCTTCGCGGTGGCCAACGACCGCTTGACGCGCCAGCGCATCCCCTATGCCGCGGGCTGCATCGGTGTCGCCATCGCCGCGCACGAGATGGCGATCGAATGGGCCAAGATGCGCACGACCTTCGGCGAGAAACTCGCCAACCGCCAGGCGGTGCAATGGATGCTGGTCGACAACGAGATCGACATCCGCACCGCCCGGCACTTCACGCTGGAGGCGGCGGAGAAGGCACGGCGTGGCCTGCCGTTCAAGATCGAGGCCTCGATTGCCAAGTTGACCGCCTCCGAAGGCGGCGGTCGTGTGGTCGACCGCTCGATGCAGATCCACGGCGGCATGGGCATGACCAAGGACCTGCCGCTGGAGCGCTGGTATCGCGAGATGCGCATCCGCCGGGTCGGCGAAGGCCCGAGCGAGGTGCAGCGTATGGTGATCGCGCGCGAGATCCTGGGGAGCAACCTGCGATGAGTACTGCGTCGGGCCCTCTCGCGGGCATCAAGGTCGTCGAATTCGGTCAGAACCTGGCCGGTCCCTATTGCGGCCAGATCCTGGCCTTTCTCGGCGCCGAAGTGGTCAAGGTCGAGCGGCCCGAAGGCGACGACGCGCGCAAATGGGGACCTCCCTTCGTCGAGGGCGATGCGACGGGCTTCATCGCGCTGAACCGCGGCAAGAAGTCGATCACCTGCGATCTCGCCGATCCGGCCCAGCGCGCGGCGCTGATCGAGCGCATCGGGGCGGCCGACATCTTCGTACACAATCTCCGGGCCGACGTACCGGCCAAGTTCGGCTTCGACGGCGCCACGCTCACCAAGCGCTTCCCGCGCCTGATCTACGCCGACCTCGGCGCGTTCGGCCATGCCGGTCCGTGGAAGGACCGGCCCGGCTACGAGCCGATCATCCAGGCTGTCGCCGGTCTCATCTCACTGAACGGCGACCCCACGGGTCCGGAGGCGCGCATCGGCGTGTCGATCATCGACCTGTCGACCGGCATGTGGACCGCCATCGGCGTGCTGGCGGCGCTGGCCAGGCGCACGGCCACTGGCCAGGGCAGCCTGGTGAACACGTCGCTTTTCGAGAGCGGATTGATGTGGGCCTCCAACCACGTCGCCGGCTGGTCGGTGACCGGCAGGATGCCGCCGCGCCAGGGCACGGGGCACCCGTCGCTGACGCCCTATCAGGCGTTCGAGTGCAGCGACGGGCCGTTGATGATCTGCCCGGGCAACGACCGGCTCTGGCGCAAGTTCGCCGAGGCGCTCGGCCATCCCGAATGGCCGGACGAAGAGCGTTTCAAGACGAACGTCCAGCGCGCGGAGCGGCGTGACCTGCTGCTGGGCATGATCGCCGACATCATGAAGGAGCATCCGCGCGCCCATTGGGCGGCGAAGCTCGATGCGCTGGGTGTGCCCAACGGGCCCCTCAACACCGTGCCCCAG
This sequence comes from Reyranella sp., assembly GCF_030651995.1. Classification (GTDB taxonomy): domain Bacteria; phylum Pseudomonadota; class Alphaproteobacteria; order Reyranellales; family Reyranellaceae; genus Reyranella. Next base: position 18,419 of record NZ_JAUSBN010000074.1, on the reverse strand, counting down.
GTGATGGAGCTTGCGCAGGTGGCGGCGCTCGCCATGTTCATGCAGCCCTATGCCGGCTCGAACGCCCTGTTCCACGGCCTGCCCCTCAGCCTCGACGGCCAGCGCGCCGGCGGCGACGAGAAGGCGCCGAAGATCGGCGAGCACAACGGGAAGGTCTAACCGGCAAAGCTCAGGCAGTAGTCGCGCACCTGCTGGAGCGGGATGCGCGCGTGGCTCTGCACGATGATGAACTTGCCGCCGGGGTCCGTGCCGTTCGGCAGCCTGACCAGGCGCTCGAAATCGTCGGCGCCCCAGACGCAGGATTGTTCCGAGAACAGCTGCACATCCGAAGTGTAACAGGTGTCCCACTCGGCGTGATAGTCGAACAGCGTACCGCTGATCTCCGCCACGCTGGTATAGAGCGAATATTCCGTCCATGGCACCTGGAACGGCTTGCGGGCCTTCCAGAGCACCAGCGAGGTCATCGCGTTGAAGCGGGGACGGCTAAGCTGGTCGAGGGTCATCCGGGCTAGGTCGCCATGCAGGATGTTCGGGGTGACCGAGAGTCCGTGGGACCTCGCATCGTAGGGGATGCCGATCACCTCCGACGCGCTCTGCCACCAAGGGTGATGCTGCTTGGGCTCCCAGCGGGACAGGGCCCGGTCATATTGAATGAAGGTCCGCGAATCGAAATCGCCGACGCAGCAAACGTCGGAATCGAGGGTGAAGTAGCCCTTAAAGCCCAGCACCGCCGGAACGTGCAGCTTCACGATCTGCTGCCGGTACCAGCCGGTCATCCAATAGAACGAACTGTAGGCCGGGAAGAAATCGCGTTCGCGGCGCACGGTTACTTCGATGTTCGGAAAACGCGGTAGATTGGACCGCAGCAGGTCTGCATCGCGATTGGGCGCGATGATCAGGAGTTCGAAGGGCTTGCTGTCGCGCCAGTGCTTGGCCAGCGACTCGATCAGGAGGCCGGCACGCTCCAGATCGCCCACGCGCTTGATTTTGCGCAGGGCGAGCGGGAGGATTCCTTGTCTGATCTCAGAAAACATTCAGGGCAACACTCTCCATCTTTATATGGGGATCGTCGACTCCATATCAATCGATAGGTTAAATCATTGGCCGTGCCACTGAGCGGCAGATCGACCCACATGCGAAAGGCGGATTTGCTCCTGGGGGCGAGGATCTGTCTAGCAACGCTTCATCAGGACGATCGCTCCGACGCCTGATCGGGAAAGCGCGAGGCTGCCGCCCGCCCGGAGATCGGCTTGGTTGCTGCCCGGTTCCAGCGTGAACGCCGGGGACAAAGTTGACAGACGGGAAAACGGGAGAACCCAAGCGGTCGGAGGTAAAATCGGTCCGTCGAACCAAGACACTATGCGCGCGAGGCTGACGAGCCCGCCTGTCGCTTCGAGGTGACCGAAGCGTGCCTTGTGGCTCCCGAGGACCGTGGGCCGGCCACTGTGACATTCTTCCCACACCTTGCGAAAAGCGGCCAACTCTACCGCGTCCCCGACGACACTGCCCAACGCATGAAGTTCCACGTACCCGACATCGGCAGGTGAGAGACTAGCCCGGACGAGGCCATTGCGCAGCAGCTCCGTGATGCCCCGAAGGCTCAGTCCAACCATGCCGGCAGGAGCGCCGAGGCGACGGTGCGCGCCCCCTGCAACTTGTGCCCGCATGCGCCGGGCACCATCCGAACGCTCCAAGATCAGGACAGCGGCTCCCGCGCGCGGAGCACCTTCCCGCGCCTCCGCTGCAAGGGGAGCGCAACCTTCGTCCCACTGCTCCTCTCCTGTCGCAAGATTTTCCGCGGCAACAACGGCGATGTCGCAATGGCCAGCTTCGAGGTCCTGTGCCGCAAGGAGGAGGGCCAACAGTCCGCTGGCACATTCGGCATCGACGCCCAGCGCCGGACCACACCAATCCCATCGTTGAGCAAGACGGCAGGCCTCAGCGCCGTCACCCGCCCGATAGACGCCGATTGGATGCCAGGCGAGTTCATCCGCACGATGCCCGGCGTCCGTGAGCGCTGCCTCCACGAGGCTTGGCATCCAGTCACGCCCGACCGCTTCGAGTTCGATGAATCCGGGCAAGGTCGCAATCGGCCATGGCAGCGGGCCGACCAGCGCCCCCGCCACGCCGGAGACAACGATCACGGCAGCACGCCGCCGTGGCGCCGAATGGCGGCTGCCAGCGCCGCCGGCGTGTCGCCGTCTAGAAGCACCTCGATCGGCAGGGAACGACCGAGTCGCTCCGACAGGAGGAGCAGGATATCCAACGCTGCCGCGGACGATCCTCCGACATCGAAGAAGCGGTCGGAAGGCATGACCTTGGAGACACCAAGCACCTCCAGCCACACCGCACAAACCGTGGCGACATCCCCGTCGACAACCTCGCCCGCTGCGGGCGCGAGGCGCAGGGCGCTTCGGAGAAGCTTGCCCGTGGGACCCTTTGGCAAGGCCGAAACGAAGCGCACGTGCCGAGGGCACTTGTGAAGTGTAAGCCGTTGGGCCAGCCAGCCCTTGAGACCGTCTTCGGTGAGCATGGAGTCCGGCGTGAGCACCACGGCGGCGGCGATCTCCTCGCCGAGCGCCGGGTCGGGCACGCTGAAGGCAGCCGCTTCGATCACATCCGGATGCTGCAGCAGGACGGCATCGATCTCCAGCGGCGCGACCTTTTCTCCGCCGCGATTGATGATCTCCTTGAGGCGGCCTGAGATATGAAGCCAGCCATCGGCATCGCGTCGCGCAAGATCCCCCGTCCGGAACCAGCCTTCCCGGAACGCCGCCGCATTGACCGCTTCGTCCGCCTCATAGGACGCGATCACCCGAGGGCCGCGGACCCACACTTCCCCGCCCTGGCCCTCCGCGACACCGGCTCCTTCCGGTCCGACCAACCGAAAATCGACACCCGTCGGCCTGCCGACCGTGCCGCGCGGCGGCGCATCACCGAACCGGACACAGGCGATGGGATCGATCTCCGTCATGCCGTAGGAAGCCAGCAACGGTACGCCGAAGATACGCTCAAGCCGCTCCGCGAGGACGTCGGACATTGGCGCCGACGACGTGCGCAGAAAACGGATGTGGTGATCCGCCGGAAGCAGCTCCGGCCGAGCCGCGATCGCGTGATACATGGTCGGCACCGCAGTGATCCATGTCGGCCGGAACTCGCGGAGATGGGCATAGAACGCCATCGTGTCGAATGGCCCCGAGTGTGCGAAGGAACCGCCACTGACCAAGGTGGCGGCGAGCGCATTGAGGATGCCGTGCACGTGGAACATCGGCATGCCGGTGAGGCAGCGATCCGATGGGCCGAGCTTCAGGGCTTCGGCGATGACGCAGGCACCCCGGAAGATGCGCTCATGCGTGAGCACGACTTTCTTCGGGCGCGCCGTCGTCCCCGATGTGTGAAGAAGAAAGGCGGGAGAGGTCGGCGATGACGGCGGCGGTGTGTCGCTGCCGACCGGGTAAGTCGTCCAGGGAACGAAGGGCAGCACCGGCGCCGTGACGTCGGCAAGGTGCGCTTGGTCCAACACGCCTTTCTCGACCAGGACCACGGCAACGCCGAAGTCGGCCGTGGCGAAGGCGTAGTCCGCTGTGGAGAGGGTCGGATTGAGCGGCACGGCGGCGTGCGCGTGGGATACGCCGAGAAGCATGGCCGCCGCCCACGGACCGTCGCGCTGGACGATCGCTACACGGGCGCCGGGCGGAACCGCGTTGCGCACCAGCCAGGTCGAGATTCCCCGGGCTGTCGCCAGAAGCCCCGCATAGTCGAGCATCCTTTCCTTGGCCACTAGGGCCGGACCACGCCCCGTGGATGCGTCGAGCGCTCCGATGAGTGTTTCCGGCACCATCCTGCCACCGGGCGTCAGGGCGAGATGACGACTCACGAGGTTCACCCAATCGCCGAACCGTCTCAGGGCATCGATTTCCCGGCTGCGCAATCGGATGCCGAACCGCTCCTCCGTGGCCAGGATGAGGAGGACCTTCTTGCCGGAATCGAACCCCGGTAGATCCTGTTCGGCATCGTCAGGCCGCAGCTCCAAGCGAGGATTGCCCAGTTCCTCGTGGAACAGTTCTGCAAGAGCGGCCCGGATGTCGAGTTCGGTCATGTCGCCCGAGTACGCCACAGCGTATGCGCGCGGCGACAGATCTCATGCCAAATATCGAAGGAACACCCCTCCGGACCAACATTCACCCTGTCGATCCAACCTCGCATCAAGCCCGGTGCCACGAGATCTACTTTGCCCGCCGGTCGCCCCGGCTCCTCAGGCGTAACCCAGAGCAGATGGTTGGGTCCACGCTCGCGCAACAGGGAGACGAGCCTGTCGATGCTGGTCTTCGACATGAGCAGGCCCGACTTGAAGACGAATATCCGGTTCCCCTCTTCGAGGTCCTCGGCAAACTTTCGCCAGAGGAAGCGCAACCGCCTCAACTCGTGATCGCGGACCCGATCAGGGGGCAGCGATGCGGTCCCCACATCAGAATGGAACAGAAAACCGAACGGCTGCAGGAAGGTGTTGTACTCGCCCCACGCCGCGGTCCTCACCTCCAGGGCATCCGGCGAGAGGAAAGGATCCGAATCAGCCCTCAGGAACGGAATGAGTCCCGTCATGGGCGTCGTGGCGAACCGCAGCAGATCAAGCGTCTCGCATCCAAAATGCCGCTGCACCAGGCCGAACTCGCAATTGTAGCCGAGACTCTGAAAGTCATCGAACAGGGTCGCGGCCGGCGCCTTGGCGGCCCGCCCCGCCTTCCGGCCAAACCGGATGAAATGGAGCAGCGGATCGATCTGATGCGCGGCGACGTCATTGTAGCGACTCACGTACCAAGCCGCGTCGAAATGGGGACCGGGCGACAGTCCGGCACGCCCGCCGATCGCCAGATAGTGATCGAGCGGATCGCGGCCGGAGACGGCAGCATCAGGCGCTTGCGCGAGATACCATCGCGCATCGAACAGTCCGGAGGCTTCGACCTCCCGGCGCTCCACCCTTGCGGGAGAGCCGATCGGCAATCCGACAGCGCGCAGCCAATCTCGCCAAGAAAGCCGATCAGTCATCGGACGCGCCCCTGTCAATGAACAACAGAAAGGCCAGATACGCAGGCTGTGTGAAAATATCTCGAGAGTTTCTCGCCGCCAAACAAAAAAACGCCGGGCCCAAGGGCCCGGCGAGTCAAACAGGGAGGCTTCACGTCTGGGAGACGTGGGACCATGAGGATCCCGAGTTTCGAACCGATCAGCGAAAAGTGGTCGTGTCGAAAACCTGTGTTGAACCTATGCCTCGTGGAGAAGATTGGTAGTGGTGAAGATTTGGACACTGGCATGCGGCACGCGCATGCCTTTCACCGACTATGCAATCCTGCAAGTCTCAACCGTCAGAAACGCGTTTCAGCGACCTTCCGCAGCAAGAAGTCCCGGAAAACCGCGATGCGCTTGGAGTGCCGCAGTTCCTCGGGATAGGTGAAGTACACGTCAGTCGTCCGGACATTCAGGTCGGGAAGCAGCATTTCCAGCTTGGTCGATTCACGAGCGAGGTAGTCCGGCAGGGAGGCGATGCCGAGGCCGGATTCCACGGCCCGGAAAATGCCGTAGGTGTTGTTCACCCGCAGCACCACGAGCCGCGGGTTGTGATCGGGATTGCCTTCGCGGAGCAGCCAGTTCACGTCCTGGACGGGCGCGCGCGCATCCTCGCCGAAGATGATCAGACGATGCTGGTCGAGTTCGTCGATCGAATTGGGCTTGCCATATTTCTGAATATAGCCGTGCGAAGCGTAGACGTGACTGCGCACGGTCAACAGATGGCGCTGCACCAGTCCCGGCTGCCGCGGCATGACCATGCGGATCGCCACGTCGGCTTCGCGCATGCCAAGATCCAGCTCGTTGTCGGACAGGACCAGGCTCACGTCGATCTCGGGATAGAGCGCGATGAACTCGTGCATCTGTGCCGTCAGCCAGGTCGAGCCGAAGCCGACCGTCGCATGGATCTTGAGCCGCCCGGCCGGCTTGTCCTGGTTGGCACGCAACAGCGCCTCGGCGGTATTGACCTTGGCGGCCATGTCCCGCGCCGTGCGGTACAGCAGCTCGCCCTGCTCGGTCAGGATGAGCCCGCGCGCATGGCGATGGAACAGCATGACGCCGAGCTGTTCTTCGAGAGCGCCGATCTGACGCGAGATTGCCGACTGGCTGAGCTTCAGCGACTCGCCCGCATGGGTGAAGCTGCCGGCATCCGCCACGGCCTGGAATATCCGCAGCTTGTCCCAGTCCATTTCATTGCCTCCCTGTCCACGCCTGCTGCTTTACTCGGCGGCCTGAGCGTGGCGCGCCTCCTGTGCCGCCAGCCACTTTTCGGCCTCGAGCGCGGCCATGCAGCCAGTGCCCGCGGCCGTCACGGCCTGGCGGAAGACCTTGTCCTGCACGTCGCCGGCCGCGTAGACGCCCTCGATGTTGGTCGCGGTCGAATCAGGCCTGGTGATCAGGTAGCCCTCGCCGTCCATCTCGAGCTTGCCCTTGAACAGCTCGGTATTGGGCGAGTGGCCGATCGCCACGAAGAAGCCGTCCGTCTTGATGTCCTGTACGGCACCCGTCTTCACGTTGCGCAGGCGCGCACCGGTGACGATCGGCGCCGGCGTCTTCTCGCCGAGGATTTCGTCGACGACGTTGTCCCAGATGACCGTCACCTTGGGATTCTTGAACAGACGATCCTGCAGGATTTTTTCCGCGCGGAAGCTGTCGCGGCGATGGACCAACGTTACCTTCGAGGCGTGGTGCGTGAGGTAGAGCGCCTCCTCGACGGCGGTGTTACCGCCGCCCACCACCACCACTTCCTTGTTGCGGAAGAAGAAGCCGTCGCAGGTCGCACAGGCCGACACGCCGCCGCCGCGGAACGTCTCCTCGCTGGGCAGGCCCAGCCACTTCGCCGTGGCGCCGGTGGCGATGATGAGGGAATCGGCCTCATACCGGTCCCCGGAATCCCCCAGGCAGACGAACGGACGGCGGGTCAGGTCGACATCCACGATCGTGTCGAAGAACAGCTTCGTGCCGACATGCTCGGCCTGCTTCTGCATCTGCTCCATCAGCCAGGGTCCCTGGATCACGTCCGCGAAGCCCGGATAGTTCTCCACGTCGGTCGTGATCGTGAGCTGCCCTCCGGGCTGGATGCCCTGCACCAGCATCGGCTTCAGGCTGGCGCGAGCGGCATAAATGGCCGCCGTGTAACCAGCCGGTCCGGAGCCCAGGATCATTACCTTGCTACGATGTGTTTCTGCCATGTCCGCCCCGCATCCCGCCAACCGCATATCTTGCACATATATGCAAACCTCGGCCGAGTTGCACTGCTAGAAGTCGATTTCACACGCAATTGTTCACAGGCAATCGCCGAATCCTCGCAACTTTATTGCGCGTCCGGCATGGTTCTGGCATAGACCGCGCCCAACGGAGGAATACTGATGGCTCGGGCCAAGCTCGATCGAATTGACCGGCGAATTCTCAGCGACCTGCAATCAAATGGCCGCATGACCAACGTGGAGCTGGCCGAGCGCGCCGGCATCTCGGCGCCGCCCTGCCTGCGCCGCGTGCGTGCGCTGGAGCGCGCCGGGATCATCAAGGGCTACCATGCGGAACTGAGCCCCGAAGCATTGGGCTACAGCGTGTCCGTGTTCGCCCTAGTGGGCCTAAACAGCCAGGCCGAGGCCGACCTCAAGGCGTTCGAGGAATTGATCGCCAAGTGGGAAGAGGTCCGCGAGTGCCACATGCTGGCCGGCGAGGCCGACTTCCTGCTCAAGATCGTGGCCGAGACCTGGGACGATTATCAGAAATTCCTGACGACCCGCCTCACCTCGGCCCCCAACGTCAGCCACGTGAAGTCCATGATGGTCTTCCGGACCGCGAAGGAAGTCCCGGGCGTCCCCATCTCGCCGGACGCGTAGCTTCGGACGGGCGGGTGGAGGGCAGCCCCCGCAGCTTTGTTATGGAGCAAGAATATGACCGACGTCACCTTCGAGATTCTCCACCGGGTCGCCGACGCCTTCGCCCGGCGCGACGTTGACGGCATCGTCAATTCCTTTGCCGAAGACGGCGAATTCCGCAACGCCAAGGGCCCTGACTACTGGGGCCAGAGCTTCAAGGGCAAAGCAGCCATCCGCAGCTACTTCGAGCCACTGTTCGCCAGCACCGGCGACGTGAAGTGGGTTCACACCAACGAATTCATCTGCGGCGACCGGGCGGTGACCGAATGGCACCGGACCGCGACGCTGGCGACCGGCGAACGCCAGGAATGGCTGGGCTGCGACCTCTACACCTTCCGTCGCGGCCTGATCGTCATGAAGGACACCTACATCAAAGTCGTCGTCTGAGGCTCTTGTGGGAAACGCCGTGTATTGATACCGTGTTTTAGATACACATCGTTTCCATAAAGGCTGAAGGTCGCTAGCCATGAGGAATCTGTTCCAGGCGTCCAAGATCCTGCTGCTCGACCTCGCATCGACGCTGCTCTTCCTCGCCGTCTATGCCCTCACGGGCAATCTCTTCCTCGCCGTCGGGCTCGGCATGGCGCTGGGCATCGCCCAGATCGGCTGGCAGCTCGCCCGCAAGCAGCCCGTCGAGGCGCTGCAATGGCTCAGCCTCGTCATCATCTTCGCGTCGGGAACCGCGACCTTCCTGACCGACGATCCGTTCTTCGTGATGGTGAAGCCCAGCATCATCTACGTGATCGTCGGCCTGGTGATGCTGAGGCGCGGCTGGATGACCCGCTACCTGCCGCCGATCGCGCGGGCGACCGTACCCGACCTCGCCATCACCTTCGGCTATGTCTGGGCAGCAATGATGTTCTTCTCGGCGGTGCTCAACATCGTGCTCGCCCTGACCCTCGACGTCACGGCCTGGGCGGCCGTGAAGTCGGTCTGGGCGATCGGCAGCAAGGTCGGCCTGTTCGGTATCCAGTACGCCATCATGAAGTCGACCGGCATGCGCCGGGCGCGCGCCATGATGGCGGCTAGTTGAACTGCACGCCCACCACTTCGTAGGACTTGCCGCCCCGCGGCGTCTGGACCTCGACCCTGTCGCCGACCGTCTTGCCGATCAGCGCCCGGCCGATCGGCGAGGTAACGGAGATCCGGCCCTTGGCGAGGTCGGCTTCGTAGGGACCGACGATCTGGTACTTCACCTTCTCGTCGGTGTCCTCGTCGGCCAGGCGCACAATGGCGCCAAACTTGATGACCTTGCCGGTCAGCTTCGAGAAGTCGATCACTTCGGTCCGCGAGATTATGTCCTCGAGTTCGGCGATACGGCCCTCGATGAAGCTCTGCTTTTCGCGAGCGGACGTGTACTCGGCGTTCTCCGAGAGATCGCCATGCTCGCGCGCCGTCGCGATCGCCTTGATGATCGCCGGGCGTTCCACGCTCTTCAGCACTTTCAGTTCTGCCTCGAGGCGCTGAAGCCCCTCGGCGGTCATCGGAATACGTTCCATTTCCAAATCGTCCTTGATCACTCGTACGGCGTCAACGCCCAACGCAGCCGGAAAAGGGGTGCGATCCGGCGCGCGCCAGGCGGGAGCGGATGTGAAAAGGCCTAGAAGGCGGTCTTGAAGTAGGATTGCAGGGGCGCCACGTCGAGCGTTCCTTCCTTCGCCGCCGCAATGCCCTCGACCGACGCCTTGGCGCCGGCGACCGTCGTGTAGTAGGCGATCTTGTGCATCAGGGCGGTGCGCCGAAGCGTGAAGCTGTCCGTCAATGCGCCCGCGCCGTCGACCGTGTTGAAGACGAGCTGCACCTTGCCGTCCTTCATGAGGTCCACGATGTGCGGCCGGCCCTGCAGCACCTTGTTGACCTGCTGCGCCTCGATCGAATGCTTGCGCAGGAATTCCGCCGTGCCGCGGGTCGCCACCACCTTGAAGCCCAGCTCGATCAGGCGCTTCACCGGCTTCACCATGGCCTGCTTGTCCTGGTCCTTGACCGAGACGAACACCACGCCCTCGACCGGCACCTTGCTGCCGGCGCCGAGCTGCGACTTGGCGAAGGCGCGGCCGAAATCCATGTCGAGGCCCATGACTTCGCCCGTCGACCGCATTTCGGGGCCGAGGATGATGTCCACGCCGGGGAAGCGGGCGAAGGGGAACACCGCTTCCTTGACCGCGATGTGCTTGCCCTTCGACTTCTTGATGCCGAGCGACTTCAATGCCTCCCCGGCCATCAGGCGGGCCGCGAACTTGGCGATCGGCTGGCCGGTCGCCTTGGCGACGAACGGCACCGTGCGGCTGGCGCGCGGGTTGACCTCGAGAACGTACACATCGCCGTCCTTGACGGCGAACTGCACGTTCATCAGGCCGACGACGTGCAACGCCCTGGCCATCGCCTCGGTCTGTCGCTCGATTTCGGCCAGGATCTTGGCCGAAAGGGAGTACGGGGGCAGCGAGCAGGCCGAGTCGCCGGAGTGGATTCCCGCTTCCTCGATATGCTCCATGATGCCCGCGACGAAGACGTTCTGGTCCTTGTCGGCCAGGGCATCGACGTCGACCTCGATGGCGTCGCGCAGATAGGAGTCGATCAGCACCGGATTGCTGCCCGAGACCTTCACGGCATCGCGCATGTAACGCTCGATCGCAGCGCGATCGTAGACGATCTGCATGGCACGCCCGCCCAGCACGTAGGACGGACGGATCACGACCGGATAGCCGATCCTCTCGGCGACCTCGATCGCCTTCTCCTGCGACGTCGCCGTGCCGTTGTCGGGCTGGCGGAGCTTGAGCTCCTGGATCAGCTTCTGGAAGCGCTCGCGGTCTTCGGCGAGGTCGATGGCGTCCGGCGACGTGCCCAGGATCGGGATTCCGGCGGCCTCGAGCGGCTTGGCGAGCTTCAGCGGCGTCTGGCCGCCGAACTGCACGATCAGGCCCAGCAGCTCGCCGTTGCGGCGCTCGACCTCGACCAGCTCGATCACGTCCTCTGCGGTCAGCGGCTCGAAGTAGAGCCGGTCGGCCGTATCGTAGTCGGTCGACACGGTCTCGGGATTGCAGTTGACCATGATGGTCTCGTAGCCGGCCTCGCGCAGGGCGTAGACGGCATGGACGCAGCAATAGTCGAACTCGATGCCCTGGCCGATGCGGTTCGGACCGCCGCCCAGGATGATGACCTTGCGCCGGTCGGTCGGCTGCGCCTCACATTCGGCCGGCCGTACCCCGTCGCCCTCGTAGCAGGAATAGAGATAGGGCGTGCGCGATTCGAACTCGGCGGCGCAGGTGTCGATGCGCTTGAAAACCGGGCGGACGCCGAGCGCGCGACGCTTCTTCGCCACATCGCCCGCCGGCTGCTTCGTCAGCTCGCCCAGCCGCTCGTCCGAGAAGCCCTTCTTCTTGAGGTCGAAGAACGCCTTGGCGTCCTTCGGCAGGCCGTCCTTGCGCACGCTCGCCTCGATGGCCACGAGCTGTTCGATCTGGCGCAGGAACCACGGCTCGTACTTCGACGCCTGGGCAATCTCCTCGACCGTCAGGCCATGCCGGAAGGCCTGGGCGATCGTCAGGATGCGGTCGGGTGTCGGCAGCGCCAGCGCACCGGCGATCGCGGACTTGTCCGGCGCGCCCTTGATCTCGATCTCGTTCAGGCCGGTGAGGCCCGTCTCCATCGAGCGCAGGGCCTTCTGCAGCGATTCCTGGAAGGTCCGGCCGATCGACATCGCCTCGCCGACGCTCTTCATCGACGTGTTGAGCAGGGCCTCGGCGCCCGGGAACTTCTCGAAGGCGAAGCGCGGCATCTTGGTGACGACATAGTCGATCGTCGGCTCGAAGGAGGCCGGCGTTTCGCCGGTAATGTCGTTCAGGAGTTCGTCGAGCGTGTAGCCGACGGCCAGACGCGCCGCGACCTTGGCGATCGGGAAACCCGTCGCCTTCGAGGCCAGCGCCGAGGAGCGCGACACGCGCGGATTCATCTCGATCACGACCATGCGGCCGGTCGCCGGGTCGACGGCGAACTGCACGTTCGAGCCGCCGGTATCGACGCCGATCTCGCGCAGGCACGCGATCGAGGCATCGCGCATGATCTGGTATTCCTTGTCGGTGAGCGTCAGCGCCGGGGCCACGGTCACGGAATCGCCGGTATGCACGCCCATCGGATCGATGTTCTCGATCGAGCAGATGATGATGCAATTGTCGTTGCGGTCGCGCACGACCTCCATCTCGTACTCTTTCCAGCCGAGCACGGATTCCTCGACCAGCACCTCGCCGACCGGCGAGGCGTCGACGCCGCCGGCCACGATCTCGAAGTATTCGTCGCGGTTGTAGGCGATGCCGCCGCCGGTGCCGCCGAGCGTGAAGGACGGGCGGATGATCGCGGGCAGGCCGACCCGCTCGAGCGCAGTCGCCGCTTCCTCGCGATTGTGCACGACCTCGCTCTTCGGGCATTCGAGCCCGATCTTGGTCATGGCGTCGCGGAACAGCAGCCGGTCCTCGGCCTTGTCGATCGCCTCGGCATTGGCGCCGATCAGTTCGACGCCATACTTCTCGAGGCGCCCGTCGCGATGCAGCGACATCGCCGTGTTGAGCGCCGTCTGGCCGCCCATGGTCGGCAGGATGGCGTCGGGCTTTTCCTTCTCGATGATTCGCGCCACGAAGTCGGGCGTGATCGGCTCGATGTAGGTCGCATCGACCAGGCCCGGATCGGTCATGATCGTGGCCGGGTTGGAATTGATCAGGATGACGCGATAGCCCTCGTCCTTCAGCGCCTTGCAGGCCTGGACGCCGGAATAGTCGAACTCGCAGGCCTGGCCGATGACGATCGGGCCGGCGCCGATGACGAGGATGCTCTTGAGGTCAGTGCGCTTGGGCATGATTTCCCTACTTGCCCTTGCTCTTGTCGATCATCTCGACGAACCGGTCGAAGAGATAATGGCTGTCGGTCGGGCCGGGCGAGGCTTCGGGGTGATACTGGACGGAGAAGGCCGGCCTGTCGGTGCAGCGCAGCCCTTCGTTGATGCCGTCGAACAGGGAGACGTGCGTCACCTCGGTGTTCTCGGGCAGCGATTCGGGAATGACGCAGAAGCCGTGATTCTGTGACGTGATCTCGACCTTGCCGGTGGTCAGATCCTTGACCGGCTGGTTGGCGCCGCGATGGCCGCGCGCCATCTTGCGGGTCTTGCCGCCCAGCGTCAGCGCCAGGATCTGATGGCCGAGGCAGATGCCGAACAGCGGCACCTTCCTGTCGAGCACGGCCTGGATCGCGGGCGACGCATAGACCGCGGTCGCCGCCGGATCGCCCGGACCGTTGGACAGGAACACGCCATCGGGCTCGTGGCGCAGGATGTCCTCGGCCGTGGCACTTGCCGGCACGACCGTGACCCTGCAGCCGGTGCTGGCGAGGCAGCGCAGGATGTTGCGTTTGGCACCGTAGTCGACCGCGACGACGTGATACTTGGGGTTGGTGAGCTTGCCGTAACCCTTGCCCAGAGCCCACCTGGTCTCGTCCCAATTATAGGTCTGCTTGGTCGTGACCTCGATCGCCAGGTCCATGCCGTCGAGACCGGGCCAGTCCAGCGCGATCTGACGCATCTTCGGGATGTCGAACTTGCCGTCGGGCGCATGGACGACGACACCGTTGGGCGGACCGCCGTCGCGGATGCGCCGCGTGATGGCGCGCGTGTCGACGTCGCAGATACCCGGCAGATTGTGGCTCTTCAGCCAGTCGTTCAGCGGCTTGACGGACCGCCAGTTGGCGGGCTCGGTGATGTCGCCGCGCAGGACCACGCCTCGGGCAGCCGGAGTGATCGTCTCGATGTCCTCGAGATTGGTGCCGACGTTTCCGATGTGCGGAAAGGTGAAGGTGATGATCTGACCGGCATAGGAGGGATCGGTGATGATTTCCTGGTACCCGGTCATCGAGGTATTGAAGCAGACCTCGCCCACGGCATGGCCGGCGGCGCCCACTCCCTTGCCCCAGAAGACCGTGCCGTCGGCCAGCACCAGCGCGGCCGTGGCCCAACGCGGCGCGGCGTCGTTCGCGCCGGCGGTCTTAGGTGAAGTCATGATGATTTTGCCCGTTCGTGCGGCCCGCACGGCCTCGCCCCGGACCCGGCATGGGCGAGGCGATCGGCGAGCCGGGCGGTTTGTAACCAAGCCGCCGCGGAGGGTCAAGGCGCGCAAGGCAGCCATTTTCTAAGCTATTTCAATAACTTATTTGCTTTGCCAACAGCGGCCGAGACGATTAGTTTCCGCCCCTTAGCCCTCGGGCGAACCAGCGGGACCCAAGCGATGCTGCGTGAAAAACTGACCGAAGCGATGAAAGACGCCATGCGCGCCAAGGATCAGGCTGCGCTTGGCACGATTCGTCTCATCCTCGCCAAGCTCAAGGACGTCGATATCGCCGCCCGCACCGAGGCCAGCCGCGAGGGCGTGGCCGACGACAAGATCCTGTCGATGATGCAGGGCATGATCAAGCAGCGGAACGAATCGATCGCGCTCTACGAAAAGGGCGGCCGCGCCGACCTGGCCGAGAAGGAAAAGGCCGAGATCGCCGTGATCGAGCGCTTCCTCCCGCAGCAGATGGACGAGGCCGCCGTCGAGGCCGCCGTGCGCGAGGCGATTGCCGCCGCCGGCGCCACCTCGATCAAGGACATGGGTGGCGTCATGGCCGCTCTGAAGAGCAAGTATGCCGGCCAGATGGACTTCGCCAAGGCCTCTGCCGCCGTCAAAAAGGCCCTGAGCGCCTGATCTTCCCCGCTATCCCCTATGGCGCAGCCTCCACGCGGGGGCCATCTTAAGGGTATGGCGTTCCCCCCAGGCTTCCTTGATGAACTGCGTGCGCGCCTCAGCCTGTCCGACGTCGTCGGGCGGAAAGTGTCGCTGAAGCGCCGGTCGGGCGCCGAGTATGCGGGCCTTTGCCCCTTCCACAACGAGAAGTCGCCGTCCTTCACGGTCAATGACAAGAAGGGTTTCTACCACTGCTTCGGCTGCGGCGAGCATGGCGACGCCGTGGGCTTCGTCATGAAGACCGAGGGGCTTTCCTTCCCCGAATCGGTCGAAAAGCTCGCCCGCGAGGTCAACCTGCCGGTACCGCGCGCCACTCCCGCGGAGCGCGAGCGCGCCGACCGGGCGGCCACGCTCCAACAGGTCGTCGAGCTGGCCGCCCTCTGGTTCCAGAAGCAGCTTCGCCTCCCTGCGGGCCGCCAGGGTCTCGACTATCTGCGCGGGCGCGGTCTCTCCGACGCCGTGATCGACGACTTCCGTCTGGGCTTCGCGCCCGATTCACGCGACGGCGTCATTGCTGCCCTCAAGCGCGAGAACGTGCCGATCGAGAAGATCGTCGAGGCCGGGCTCGCGATCCAGCCCGAGGACGGGCGCGAGCCCTATGACCGTTTTCGCGGCCGCGTGATGTTCGTCATCAACGACCGCCGCGGCCGGGCCATCGCCTTCGGCGGCCGCGTCATGGGCGCAGGCGAGCCCAAGTACCTGAATTCGCCGGAGACGCCGCTCTTCCACAAGGGCGCCAACCTCTACTGCCTCGACCGCGCCCGGCAGGCCGCCACCAAGGATCAGCCGGTGATCGTGGCCGAGGGCTACATGGATGTGATCGCCCTGCACGGTGCGGGTTTCACCGGCGCCGTGGCGCCGCTCGGCACCGCCCTCACCGAGGGACAGCTCGGTGAGCTCTGGAAGCTGGCCGACGAGCCCTATCTGTGTTTCGACGGCGACAATGCCGGCCGCCGCGCCGCGTCCCGCGCCGCCGAACGGGCGCTCCCCCTGCTCCGCCCCGGGAAGAGTCTGCGTTTTCTCACCCTGCCGGCCGGCGAGGATCCCGACAGCCTGATCAGGACCCGCGGTACCGACGCGGTGCGCCGCGTGCTCGACCTCGCCCGGCCGCTATCCGACATGATCTGGGAGCTCGAAATCGAGGGCAAGCCGGCGGACACGCCCGAGCGACGAGCCAGCCTGCAGCGCAGCGTCGAGCAGCGGGTGGCCGAGATCGCCGACCCGATGGTACGCGAGTACTACCGCACCGAAATGCGCAACCGGCTGAACCGGATGCGCCGGCCGGAGGCGCCGGCGTGGCAGCCCGGCGGCGGGGGACGCAAGCCGTTCCGTCGGCCCGGCGATCCGGAGCCCGCCCCCTTCGCCGCCGGGTCAGCCGCCCGCCGGTCGGGGGAGGGTCTCGATGGCTCCCGCCAGGAGCGGGTCCTGCTGGGCGCGCTGATCGAGCGGCCGGCATTGCTCCACATCCTGGCCGAGGAGCTGGCGTCCCTACCGATCGGTCATCCCGAGCTGGTCCGGCTGCGAAGCGGCTTGCTGGACGCCCTGTCGCTGGTCCCTTCGGGGGTGGACCCGGCTGCCGACGAGGCAGCCGGCGCCCCCTCGCTCGAGGCACAGTTGATCCAGCAGCACCTGGAACGAATCGGATTGGGGCGTCTGGCCGCCGAGACCCGGCTGAAGGCGCGGCATGCCTTCAAGGACGACCCGGCCGATTCCGAGGGGTGGGTCGGGCAGTGGCGCCGCGCGGCCCGTCACCTGAGCCATCTCCAGGGCGGCCCGGAGGAGCTGAAACGGGCCGAGGAAGCTCTCGCCGAGGACATGTCCGATGAGAATTTGCAGCGCCTCCAGGCCATCTTGGATCGCATGCGGCGCGAGAACATCGAGTCCAATGCCATGTAGCGGGACCGCGCAGATTCAGGGGCTCGCCCCTATCGCTGCTTGCACTGAAGCCCCATATAGTAGAAGGGTAGTTTTTGCGGGGCCGCCCTCCCGCCTCCCCTTCTTGCAGCCAAATAACGGCCCTTTGGCCGTTCTATCTGTTTGTCGCACCCAAGGATTTGAGTAAATGGCGACCAAAACCGCGACCGTAGTGCAACCCGAAGTCACCGACGCCCGCGAGGAGGGACCCGATGCTCCCCTGCTCGACTCGCTCGGGGCCGAGCTGAAGAAGCTCGTCCAGAAGGGCAAGGAGCGCGGCTACGTCACCTATGACGAGCTGAACGCCGCGCTGCCGCCCGACGAAGTGTCCTCCGAGCAGATCGAGGACACGATGGCCATGCTGTCTGAGGCCGGCGTCAACGTCGTCGAGGCCGAGGAGCCGGAGGACACTGCCTCTGCAACGCAGACCGAACCGGCCAAGACGGCGGTGGTCGCGGCCGAGGCGACCGGCGAAGACGAGGAGCTCGGCCGCACCGACGATCCGGTCCGCATGTACCTGCGCGAGATGGGCAGCGTCGAGCTGCTCAGCCGCGAGGGCGAGATCGAGATCGCCAAGCGCATCGAGGCCGGCCAGGACAAGATGATCGGCGGCATCTGCGAGAGCCCGATGACGATCACGGCGCTGCTGCACTGGCGCGACGCGATCAACGAGGGCCGCATCCTGCTGCGCGACGTGATCGACCTCGAAGCCACCCAGGGCGGCGGCGCCCCCGGCGAGGGCAAGGGCGTGAACGCGGCCGCCGCGACTCCCGCCGCGCCGCCGGTGCCGCGTCCGGCCATGATGCCGAAGCTGGTGCGTCCGGCCGCGCCCGCGGTGAACGGTGAAGGGGGCGAGGCCCCCGCGGCGGAAGGCGGAGAAGAGGACGACGAGAACGCGCTCTCGCTGTCGGCGCTCGAGGAGAAGCTCAAGCCCGAGGTGCTGCGCACCCTCACCAAGATCTACAAAGTCTATATCGAGATGTCGAAGGTGCAGAACCGGCGCCTGTCGACGCTCGCGCGCGGCCAGAAGCCCAGCGCCGACTTCGAGAAGAGCTACGAGAAGCACCGCAAGAAGATCGTCGAGCTGGTGCGCACGGTGCACATCAACGCCGCCCGCATCGAGCAGCTCAAGCTCTCGCTCTACGACCTCAACCGCAAGCTGATGATGCTCGAGGGCAAGCTCCTGCGCACGGCGGAGAGCTTCCGCATCTCGCGGCAGGACTTCCTCGACAACTACTTCACGCACGAGATCGATCCCAACTGGCTCGAGAAGGTCGGCAAGCTGTCGGGCCGGGGCTGGAAGGATTTCGCCAAGAAGCGCGGCCCCGAGATCGAGAAGATCCGGGCGGAGATCAAGGATATCTCCGACCACTGCGGTGCACCGATCTTCGAGTTCCGCCGCATGTGCAAGACCGTCCAGGACGGCGAGCGCGAGATGATGCGGGCGAAGAAGGAGATGATCGAAGCCAACCTGCGCCTCGTGATCTCGATCGCCAAGAAGTACACGAACCGCGGCCTGCAGTTCCTGGACCTCATCCAGGAGGGCAACATCGGTCTGATGAAGGCGGTCGACAAGTTCGAGTACCGCCGCGGCTACAAGTTCTCGACCTACGCCACGTGGTGGATCCGCCAGGCCATCACGCGCTCGATCGCCGACCAGGCGCGCACCATCCGGCTGCCGGTCCATGCGGGCGACACACTCGCCCGGCTGCAGAAGGCCCGGGCACGGCTCGAGGTCCAGCTCGGTCGGGCGCCGACCGTCGCAGAGATCGCGGTCGAGACCGAGCTCACC
>NZ_JAUSBN010000059.1 GCF_030651995.1 Reyranella sp. | reverse complement strand
TCAAGGACGCTCTGGTGCGCGAAGGCGTGCCGGCGACCGCGATCGCGGTGGTGGGCCGTGGCGAGCAGGGTCTGCTGGTGCAGACCGGCCCGAACGTCCGCGAGCCGCAGAACCGCCGCGTCGAAATCGTCATCCAGTAAGACGATCCGAAGCACTGACTTCAGGAACGGCCGGGGGCAACCCCGGCCGTTTCCATTTTCAGTTACGTGCTTTTCAGGTTGGCGACGCCGGGGCCGGCCTCTATATCCGGGCGCAGGAGAGTGAATTCATGTCGCAAGTGTTGATGCCCAAGGCGACCGCCGTCTGGCTGGTCGAGAACACGACCCTGACGTTCGATCAGATCTCGGCTTTCACCGGCCTGCATCCGCTCGAGATCCAGGCGATCGCCGACGGCGAAGTCGCAGGTGGCATGACGGGATACGACCCGACCACCAACGGCCAGCTGACCAAGGAAGAGATCAAGCGCGTCGAGGCCGACGCCAACGCGCGGTTGAAGCTGAGCCCGCGTGACGTGCCGATGCCGCAGGCCCGTTCCAAGGGCCCGCGCTACACGCCGGTCGCCAAGCGCCAGGATCGTCCCGACGCCATCGCCTGGTTGCTGAAGACGCACCCCGAGCTGCAGGACAGCCAGGTCGCCAAGCTGGTGGGCTCGACCAAGAGCACGGTGCAGTCGGTCAAGGATCGTTCGCATTGGAACATGCAGAACGTGCGTCCGCGCGATCCGGTGACGCTCGGCCTCTGCTCGCTGAAGGACCTGAACGACGCCGTCGACCGTGCGCGCCGCAAGGCCGCCCGCGAGGATGCCTCGCGCAAGAAGGAAGTGGCGAAGGCAGGGATGGTGGAGGAAGCCGCCGACGTCGATCCGGCCGAAGCCGACCAGCCCGACGTCGGCGAGCAGTAGATCGACCTAGACGGTCATCATCACCTTGCCGACATGGTCGGCGCGCTCCAGTTCGGCATGCGCGCCGGCGGCATTCTTGAGCGGGAAGGTCTTGAAGATGATCGGCTTGATCCTGCCGGCATCGAGCAGGGGCCAGACCTTCTCCTTCAGGCCGCAGGCCATGCGGCCCTTGCTCTCGATGCTTTGCGGACGCAGCGTCGAGCCGGTGAGGGTGAGGCGATTGACCATCAGGAAGCCGGCGCTGATCGTCGCCGTCGCGCCGCCCTGCACGGCGATCACGACGCAGCGTCCGTCGAGCTTCAGGAGCGAAAGGTTCTTCGGCAGGTACTCTCCGGCCACCATGTCGAGCACGACATCGACGCCGCCCGACAGCTTCTTGACCTCGGCCGCCCAGTCGTTGTCCTTGTAGAGGATGGCGTGGTCGGCCCCGAGCGCCTTCACCGCATCGGCCTTCTCCTGAGTTCGCACGGTGGTGAGCACCGTTGCACCAAACGACTTGGCGAGCTGGATCGCGGTCGTGCCGATTCCGCTCGCGCCGCCATGGATCAGCACGGTCTCGCCGGCCTTGAGCTGGCCGCGCTCGAAGAGGTTGTGCCAGACGGTGAAGTAGTTCTCGGGCAGCGCCGCGGCGTGCAGCAGGTCGAAGCCCTTCGGCGGCGGCAGGCACTGCGGTGCGGGCACGGTACAGTATTCGGCATAGGAGCCGCCCGGTGTCAGCGCGCAGATCTCGTCGCCGACGGTCCAGCCGCTGACCCCGTCGCCCAACTCGGCGACGGTGCCGGCGGCTTCGAGGCCCGGCAGGTCGGAGGCGCCCGGCGGAGGCGCGTAGTTGCCCATGCGCTGGGCGATGTCGGGCCGATTTACCGCCGTGGCCGCGACCTTGATCAGGATTTCGCCGGCCTTTGGCCGGGGCACCGGCCGCGTCGCAGGTACCAGGACTTCCGGGCCGCCATACTTGGTGATTTCGATGCAGGTCATCATGGCGGGCAGGGCACTCATGGTCGGCCTTTCGAAGCGGGTGGAGCGGTGCTAGTCCTGCCTTAGCCGCTTCCGTGGAGACGCGCCATGGCCTTCGATCTCGACGATCTCGACCCCCGACAGAAGAAGACACAACCGAAGAATCTCGACGTCATGAACGTCGAGGACCTGAAGGAATACGTCGTCGCGCTCAAGGCCGAGCTCGAGCGTGTCGAAGCGAAGATCAAGGCGAAGCAGAACCATGCCGCGACAGCGGCCTCGCTGTTCAAGAAATAGTGGCGGCAATATCGCCCGCTGAGAGGGAGACGACGTGGTCGAAGCCAAGTTCCTGAGGCCCGATACGCTGGCGCTGCATGCCGGCCAGCATCCGGATCCCGCGACCGGCGCGCGCGCCGTGCCGATCTACCAGACGACGTCGTTCGTGTTTCGCGACGTTGACCACGCGGCCAGCCTGTTCAACCTGGAAGTCGGGGGCCACATCTACAGCCGCATCTCCAACCCGACCGTTTCGGTGTTCGAGGAGCGGGTCGCGGCACTGGAAGAGGGCTCGGGCGCGCTCGCCGTGTCGAGCGGCCAGGCCGCGCTGCACATCGCCATCGCGACGCTCATGGGCGCGGGCAGTCACATCGTCGCCTCGACTTCGCTCTATGGCGGCACGCGCAACATGCTGGCGTTGACGATGCCGCGCTTCGGCATCGAGACTACCTTCGTCCATCCGCGCGACCATGAGGGTTTCCGCAAGGCCATCCGGCCCGAGACGCGGCTGGTTCTGGGCGAGACGATCGGCAATCCGGGCGGCGAGGTGCTCGACATCCCGGCCATCGCTGCGATCGCCCACGAGGCGAAGATCCCGCTGATGATCGACAATACCTTCGCCTCGCCTATCCTGTGCAAGCCGCTGACCCTGGGCGCGGACATCGTCTTCCATTCGGCGACCAAGTTCATCGGCGGCCACGGCGTGGCGATCGGCGGGGTCATCGTCGATTCCGGCCGCTTCGACTGGGAAGGCTCGGGCAAATTCCCCACGCTCACCGAACCCTATGCGGGTTATCACGGCATCGACTTCGCCGAGGAATTCGGCCCGCATGCCTTCGTCATGCGCGCCCGCAGCGAGGGCGTGCGCGACTTCGGCTGCTGCCTGTCGCCGCAGAACGCCTTCTATCTGATCCAGGGCCTCGAGACGCTGCCGCTGAGGGTTGCGCGTCACGGGGAGAATGCCCGCACGGTGATGGCGTTCCTGAAGGCCAATCCTGCGGTCGAGCGCATCGCCTCGCCCGACATGCCCGACCATCCCGACCACGCGCTGTCGCAAAAGCTGCTGCCAAAGGGCACGGGCTCGATCTTCAGCTTCGACATCAAGGGCGGACGTGAGGCCGGCCGGCGATTCATCGAACGGCTGAAGCTCTTCTCGCATCTGGCCAACGTGGGCGATGCCAAGTCGCTGGTGATTCACCCCGCCTCGACGACGCACGCCCAGCTCGACGCGGCGGCGCTCGCGCAGGCAGGCATCGGCGAGGGCATGATCCGTCTCTCGGTTGGCCTCGAGGATGCCGAGGACCTGATCGACGATCTCGGACCGGCGCTGCGCGCCTCGCAGAAGGGCTGACCATGAAGCTCACCGTCGATGGCCGGACTGTCTTCGCGACGACCGGCGGCACCGAATTCGATACCACCAGGCCCGCGATCGTCTTCCTCCACGGCGCCGGTTTCGACCGCACCGCCTGGCGCCTGCAGACGCGCTGGTTTGCCCATCATGGCCGCGCCGTCCTGGCGGTCGACTTCCCGGCGCATGGCTGGTCCGATGGCCCGGCACTCGACAGCATTCCGGCGATGGCCGACTGGACGGCGCGCGTGATCGAGGCGGCGGGGCTGAAAGAGGCGGCTCTCGTCGGCCACTCGATGGGCGCGCTGGTCGCCCTCGACTGCGCGGCACGCCATGCCGACAAGGTGCGGGCGCTCGGCCTGTGCGGCATCGCCTCGGAGATGCCGGTGCATCCCGAGATGCTGGACTCGGCTAAGGCCAACACGACGAAGGTGCAGGACCTCATGACCTTCTGGGGCATGGGCACTGCGCTGCACAAGGGCGGCATGGTCTCGCCCGGCCTGTGGCTGCGGCGTGAGTCGCTTGCCGTGCTGGCGGGCAACAGACCGGACGTGATCCACACCGATCTCGCGGCCTGCAACGCCTACAAGGACGCGCCGGCCCGGGCGGCCGCCGTGAAGTGCCCGACCGTGTTCGTGCTGGGCGACGGCGATCTCATGACGCCCGCTGCCAAGGCCAGGTCGCTGGTCGCCGCCATCGCCGGGTCGACGGCCGTGACCATTCCCAATTGCGGGCACTTCATGATGGTGGAGCGGCCCGACGAGACGCTGGAAGCGTTGAAGGCCCGTGTCTGAGCGCGTCGCCCTCGTCACCGGTTCGACCTCCGGCATCGGCGCTGCCATTGCGCGCCGTCTGGCGCACGATGGCTACACCGTGGCGCTTCATTCGCGCAGCTCCGCCGAGGTCGGAAGGGCGATGGCCGGCGAGTTGCCGCGTGCGAGCTACCACCAGGCCGATCTCGGCGATGAGACGGCCGCGCGCGGCCTCGTCGCGTCGGTACTGGAGGCGCATGGCCGGCTCGACGTACTGGTCAACAATGCCGGCCTCTCGATCCGGATCCCGCACACGGACCTCAAGGCCGCGACGCCGGCTCTGTGGCGACAGATGCTCGACGTCAACCTGATTGCGCCCTTCGTGATCACCGCTGAAGCCGAGCCTGCATTGCGGCAGTCCGCGTCGACCGGTCGAGCGGCCAGCATCGTCAACATCGGCACGCATGCCGGTTCGCGGCCCAAGGGCTCGTCGATCCCCTATGCCGCGTCGAAGGCGGCGCTGCATCATGTGACCAAGCTGCTGGCGCTGTCGCTGGGGCCGGACATCCGCGTCAACGCCGTGGCGCCGGGCCTGGTCGAGACGCCGATGACGGCGAACTGGCCCGACATGCTGGAAACCTGGAAGACCAGGTCGCCGATGAAGCGACCTGCGAAACCGGAGGACATCGCCGATCTGGTGGCCGCCCTCTGCGCCAACGACTACGTTACCGGAGAGATCGTCATCGCCGACGGTGGGTTGAACCTCACCTAGCCAGACACGGAGGAAACAACAATGAACGTCCAGACGCTGCCGCCGGGCTACAAGACCGCCCCATGGACGCCGCCGGAAACCATCACCGCCGCCATGCTGGCCGAAGCCAGCAACAAGCTGATCGAGCTGCTGCGCATCCGCACCCAGCCGATCGGCATGCGTCTGTTCGAGGACCCGGCCGAGATGGACAAGATCAAGGGCGTGCGCAAGCCGACCGAGGGCTTCAAGTTCACCATGTGCCAGATGGTGACGCAGTCGCGCTGGTACGGCTTCACCCTGGGCATCACCGTCGACAATACGCGCGGCGGCAATTGCGGCGGCGTCGTCGGCCTCAACCATCCCGGCGAGGGCTTCCTCTCGGGCGACCACATGAACGGCGTGTGGTTCGGCAACAAGGAAGCTTCGGCCGCCCACCAGGCGCAGATGCCCCGGGTGCCGGATGGCAAGTACAACGGCCTCGTCGTGTCGCCGCTGCGCTCGGCGCGTCTCGATCCGCCGGATATCTGCCTGTTCTACGGCACGCCCGGCCAGATGATCTATTTCATCAACGGGCTGCAGTATCACCGCTACCGCCGCTACGACTTCACGGTGACGGGCGAGAGCGCTTGCGCCGATTCGTGGGGCCGGGCGCTGGCCACGCGCCAGACCTCGCTGTCGCTGCCCTGCTTCGCCGAGCGGCGCTATGGCGGCGTGGCCGACGACGAGCTGCTGATGGCCTGCCCGCCGGACGAGCTGCTGCGCGCGGTCGAGGGCATGGGGCATCTCGGCAAGAACGGCTTGCGCTATCCGTTCCCGCCCTATGGCGCGGTGATGGATCCGGCCCTGGGCATGGCCAAGAGCTACAGCTGAGATGCTCTACGTCGTGGCCTGGCCGGTGCTCGGCGAGGCCGACGACACGGCGCTGCGCCGGTTGCGGGCGCAGTATCACTCGGGCGAGGCCGCGCTGATCGGCCCGCACTTCACCCTCGTGTTCGGCGCCGCGGACGATCGCGAAGCCGAATTGCGGGCGGCGTTCGAGAGCGTCACACGGCGACCCTTCTGGTTCCAGATCGACCGCATCGTTCGATCCGACCTGTACCTCTATGCCGAACCGTCGGACGGTGCGGCCGAGCTGTCGGCGCTTTACGACGTCCTGAATCCAGATCCCGGCAACCCGCCGTTCGAGCCGCATATCACGCTCGGGCGGTTCGGGAGCGCTGCCGAGGCGGAGCAGGTGGCGCGCATCGTCGGGCGGCAGAACCTGCCCATGACCGGACGGATCGAGGAGCTGTCGCTCCTGCGGCGAACGGGCGACACGCTCGAGACGTTGGCGAGCGTGCGCCTCGGCGCATGAAGATCCTTCGCCGGATCCTGCTCGCGCTCCTGGCCGGCCTGGTGCTGCTGCTCTTCTTCGGACGCCCGATGGTCTGGGCGGAAGCCACGCTGGTGATGTGGGACATCGCGGCGGGGGGTGCGCCGACCTGGTTGCAGGACGTGACCGCGCCGCCCGGCGAACAGCCGATGCGCTGGGACGGCGGGGAGGGCGATCTCTATCTGCCGGCCAGTCAGGCACGCGCCGCGATGGTCCTCGTGCCGGGTGCCGCTGCGCTGGGACGTGACGAGCCGCGGCTGCAGGCCTTTGCCCGCAGCCTCGCACGGGTGGGCTTTGCCGTGCTGGTGCCGGAGCTGCCGGAAGTGCGCCAGCTCGTCCTGTCCCGCGCCGACGGCGACCGGGTGGCCGATGCCCTGCGCCAGCTGAACAGGCGCCTGCCCGATCTGCCGCTGGGCGTCGCTGCCATTTCGTACGCCGCCGCGCCCGCCATCATTGCCGCGATCGAGGATGATCTTGCTCCGCGTATCGCCTTTGTCGTCGCCATCGGCGGCTACCGCGACGCCTACACGACCATCCGCTTCGTCACCACGGGCGCCTTCCGGCCGAGAGGCGACAGCCGGGAGTTCCGGGTCGAGCCGAACGCCTACGGCCGCTGGGCCATCCTGCGCGCCAATGCCGGCCGGCTCGACGATCCGGCGGACGCCCGCCTGCTGGAACAGATCGCGCTACACCGCTTCCGCGACCGCGACGCCGACATAGCGCGAGAGGCCGCGATGCTGGGACCGCAGGGGCGCGCGGTGCTGGCCCTGGTCGACAATCGCGATCCCGATGCCGTCAATCGCCTGATCGAGGCACTCCCCGAAAGCGTGCGTCGCGAGATCGACGGTCTCAATCTCGCCTTCCATGATCTGTCGAAGTTGCGCGGCCGTCTCATCCTGGTGCATGGCCGCACCGATCCCATGGTGCCCTACAGCGAGAGCCAGGACCTCGCCGTGGCGGCGTCGAAGGCACGTGTGTCGCTGTTCCTGATCGACGATATCGGCCATGTCGAATTCACGGCGGTGAACGCAGCCAATGCCTGGAAGATGTGGCAGGCGATCGTCGCGCTCCTGGAGGAACGGCGATAGGGCATGGAAAACAATGGTCGACGACAAAGAACCCGTCGTCTCGACTGGAGCGCCGCAGGCGCGAAGCGGAGAGACCTTTTTCCACCAAAAGCCGGCTATTCGCAGAGAGAAGGTCTCTCCGCTTCGCCTCGCTGCGCGAGGCTTCGGTCGAGACGACGGATTTGAATTGAACGTGAGGTTCCGATTCGATCAGCGCCAGAGCGGCGGCAGGGGCGGCAGGCGGACGTTGCCGGGGCGCGCCGCAATGCCGAACTTCGCCAGTGCTTCGCGGACCTCTCGGGGCATGCCCACCCCGGGCGCCGAAGCAACGCCCGACAGCTTGAACAGCTGGTCGATCATCCTCTGCCAGCGGTCGCCCTCGTCGGGATAGCGGCGGATCTCGACCTTGCGGCCCTCGCCGATGCCCGCCTTCGCCTTGGCGATGTTGAGGGCGAGCTGCAGGCCGCCCAGTTCGTCCACCAGGCCGGCCTGCTTCGCGTCGGTGCCGCTGAAGACACGGCCGCGGGCGGCGGCGTCGATGCGGTTGGCGTCGAGGTTGCGGGATTCGGCGACCTCGGTCGTGAAGGCCGCGTAGATGACGTCGAGTTCCCGGTTGACCGCGGCGCGCTGGGCCGGCGTCGGCGGCTGGAAGGTCGAGTGCATGCCGGCGTTTCGGCCGACCGAGACGCGCTCGACGTTGACGCCGAGCGAGGTCAGCAGCTCCTGGGCCATGGGCCAGATGCTGAAGACGCCGATCGAGGCGGTGATGGTCGTCGGCTGGGCGACGATCACGTCACCGCGCACGGCGGCCAGATAGCCACCGGAGGCCGCCACGTCACCCATCGAGACGATGACGGGCTTGCCGGCGGCGCGCGCCCGGCCGACCGCGTCGGCAATGGCGTCGGCGGCGGGGTAGGTGCCCCCGGGCGAGTCGATGCGCAGGACGATGGCGCGCACGTCCTTGGCCTGCGCGGCGTTCTCCAGCGCCTCGACCACGTCCTCGGCGTTGGCCATCGCGTCGGCCTCCAGAGGACCGCCTTTGCCACTGCCCGACGTGATGGCGCCGCTCACCCGCACGAGGGCGATGACCTCGCCGTGCTGCTCGGGACGCGTCTCGTCCCCGGCATATTCCGCCAGGGTCACCAGATCGCGCTTGCCGTTGGCGCGCTGGTAGACGTCCTCGAGCGCGTCCGCGCGATAGCCGATCTTGTCGACGAGGCCATCCCGCCGGGCCTGCTCGGACTCGTGCGGCGCCGTGTCGATCAGGCGGCGAAGCTGCGAGGGTTCGATCTTGCGGTCGCGCGCCACGTCGCTCACGAACTGACCGAACAGGCTGTCGATCAACTGCTGCAGGTTCTCGCGGGCGGGACGCGTGTAGCTGGTTTCGAGGAATGTGTCGGGAGCACTCTTGTACTCGTAGCGCCGGCCGCCTTCGACCTTGACGCCGAGCTTGTCGAGGCCTCCCTTGATGAACGGTGTCTCGACGGCGATGCCGGTGACGCCGAAGCCGCCGCTCGGCTGCAGCCAGATCTGCTCCAGCGCGGCGGCCAGATAGTAATCGGCCACATGGTCGCCGCCGCTGCCGAGGGACTCCGCGAATCCCACCGCGAACTTGCCCTTGCCGCGGAAGTGGGCGATCGCCTGGCGCAGCTCCTGGACGCGGGCCATGCCGCCATTCTCGTCGCCGATCTCGACATACAGGCCGACGACGCGCGGGTCGTCGGCCGCCTGCCACAGGAGCTGCACGGTCTCGACGATGTCGCGCGAACTGCCGAACAGACCGCCGCTCAGCAGACCGGTCGACGTCGTTTCCGGTGGCAGTGAACGCAGGTCCAGCGACAATACCATCTGCTGCGGCAGCGGCTTGGGCGAGAAAGGCCCCGAGGCGAAGTAGGCCACGCCGGCGACGACCGCGAGCAGGACGAGGGTGCCGATGGTCGCAAGAAAGCCGACGATGAAACGCCGCATGCGAGAGTTTCCCTCTGATGACTGAATGCTGACTAGGAGCGGACGAGATTCGGCCGGAACGCCTTCACGGCGTCAAGCATTGCCATGGCATTTGAGTCGAGCCCGTTGTCGCGAACCACGACGGCCCCGGGTACGCCGCGGATCGGGCGCAGGCTGTCATCGACATTGAACTGGGAAAGGCGCAGGTCCGCTGCGAGGAAGGCATGCGGTTCGACGCCGATCTGCAGTTGGGCGCGCATCCCGAGGCGGCGCAGCCGCACCCACTCGATGTCGTCCCATGAGATACGGGCGTTGCGACCGAAACCCAGCGCTATGCCCTCGTGGTCGATCACGACCTGCGGCGTGCGATCCAGATAGCGACTGACGCCGACAAAGATGTAGTAGGCCATGATCATCGCCAGAAGCGAGAACATCACGAAGCGCGGGTCTTGCAGCGACAGGGTGGGCGCGTTGTCCGAATTGCCCGATGCGAAATGCGCGATGGCCGAGCCGATCATCAGCAGCGCGACGGCCGCCATCGCGAGATTGTGGAGGGTGCCGTAGCGCACCTGCAGGGCTTGCCGGGCGGCCACCGACGCCGCGCTAGCCACACTGCGCGCGGTGGCGCAGCAGATGGTCCGCCAGGACGCAGGCCATCATGGCCTCGGCGACCGGGGTCCCGCGGATGCCGACGCAGGGATCGTGGCGGCCCTTGGTGCGCAGTTCGATCTCGCGGCCGTTGCGGTCGACACTGCGGACCGGCGTCAGGATCGAGCTGGTCGGCTTGACCGCGAGGCGGCAGACGATGTCCTGGCCGGTCGAGATGCCGCCCAGGATGCCGCCGGCATGGTTGCTGAGGAAGCCGGGCCGGCCGTCGAGCATGCGCATCTCGTCGGCATTCTCCTCTCCGCTCATCGCGGCCGAGGCGAAACCGTCGCCGATCTCCACGCCCTTCACGGCGTTGATGCTCATGAGAGCCTTGGCGAGGTCGGCATCGAGCTTGTCGTAGACCGGGTCGCCCAGGCCTACGGGCACGCCCGAAGCCACGACCTCGATCACTGCGCCGCACGAACTGCCGCGCTTGCGCACGTCGTCGAGATAGCCTTCCCAGTTCTGCGCCGCCTGACGGTCGGGGCACCAGAAGGGATTGTCGCCGGTGGCGTCCCAGTCCCAGTTGGCGCGGTCGATCTTCTGCGTGCCGATCTGGACCACGGCGCCGCGGATGGTGACGCCATCACCCAGGATCTTGCGCGCGATCGCCCCGGCGGCGACACGCACCGCGGTCTCGCGCGCCGACTGGCGGCCGCCGCCGCGATAGTCGCGCACGCCGTATTTCATTTGATAGGTGTAGTCGGCGTGGCTCGGCCGGAACTGGTCTTTGATCTCACCGTAGTCGCGGCTGCGCTGGTCGACATTGTCGATGTGCAGCCCGATCGGCGTGCCGGTCGTGACACCCTCGAACACGCCGGACAGGATTTTCACCGTGTCCGGCTCCTGCCGCTGGGTGACGAAGCGCGACTGGCCGGGACGGCGCTTGTCCATCCACACCTGGATATCGGCTTCGGTGAGGGGGATGCGCGGCGGAGCCCCGTCGACCACGCAGCCGATCGCAGGCCCGTGGCTTTCGCCCCAGCTGGTGAACCGGAAGAGGGTACCGAAACTGCTGCCGGCCATGGCCTGCCGGCCTCCGCTCTACTCGCCTTCGAAGTTGCCGAGCAATTCGGCGATCTGCTTCGCGGACGAGGTATTGATCATGCCGACGACGTGGTAGCCGGCATCGACGTGCATCACTTCACCGGTCACGCCGGTGCCGAGATCGGACAGGAGATAGAGGCCGGCATTGCCGACCTCTTCCGTCGTGACGTTGCGCTTCAGCGGCGAATTGAGCTCGTTCCACTTCAGTATATAGCGGCCGTCGTTGATGCCGGCGAAGGCCAGCGTCTTGATCGGGCCGGCCGAAATGGCGTTGACGCGAATCTTCTGCTCGCCCAGGTCCGCCGCCAGGTAGCGAACGCTGGCCTCGAGCGCGGCCTTGGCGACGCCCATGACGTTGTAGTGCGGGATCACCCGCTCGGCGCCGTAGTAGGTGAGGGTGAGCAGGCTGCCGCCATCCTTCATCAGCGGCACGGCGCGCTGCGCCACGGCGGTGAAGGAGTAGACGCTCACGTTCATCGTGAGGGTGAAATTGTCGGCCGAGGTGTCGAGGTAGCGGCCACGCAGTTCGTCCTTGTTGGAGAAGGCGATGGCGTGGACCACGAAGTCCAGCTTGCCCCATTCCTTCTCCAGCTTGGCGAAGACCGCGTCGATGCTGGCGGGGTTGGTGACGTCGCACGGCTCTATGATCTTGGCGCCGATCGAGTTGGCCAGCGGCCGCACACGCTTTTCCAGGGCTTCGCCCTGGAAAGTGAAGGCCACCTCGGCCCCCTGGTCGTGGCAGGCCTTGGCGATCCCCCAAGCGATCGAGCGTTCGTTGGCGACGCCCATTACGAGGCCTTTTTTACCGGCCATCAGTTGTGCAGCTGCGATCATGCCTCGTTCTAGCTGGGGAACGGTATTGGGACAAGATGCCGGTGGTGGAACGCGCCGGCCCCCCTCATATTGTGGTGATGATCAGGGAAACTACCGACCCGCTGGAGCTTTTTGCCGCCTGGTACGGCGAAGCCGCCACTTCCGAGCCCAACGACCCCTCGGCCATGGCCCTCGCCACGGTCGGTCCGGACGGCACGCCCGCCGTACGCATGGTTCTGTTGAAGGACTATGACGCCGAGGGGTTCGTGTTTTACACAAACTATGAAAGCCGGAAGGGCAACCAGCTTCTGGCCCACCCGAAGGCGGCCCTGCTTTTCCACTGGAAGTCGCTGCGCCGCCAGGTTCGCCTCGAGGGGCCTGTCACCCAGACGACCGCTGCCGAGGCCGACGCCTATTTCGCGAGCCGGGCGCGGGGGAGCCAGGTCGGCGCCTGGGCCTCGGAGCAGTCTCGGCCGCTCGAGAGCCGGTTCGCGCTGGAGAAGCGGGTGGCGGAATATGCCGCCAAGCACGTGATCGGGACGGTGCCGCGGCCGCCGCACTGGTCGGGCTTCCGTCTGCAGCCGAATCTGATCGAATTCTGGCAGGACGGCGCCTTCCGCCTGCACGATCGGCTGGAGTATCGACGCAGCGCGCCCAGCGAACCCTGGACCACGAGAACGCTTTATCCCTGAGGGCGTGATGGCGATGGAGCCCCAACGGCTGATGCGGCTGGCGACCGTCGCTTCGATGTCGACGGCGCTCATCCTGATCGTCGCCAAGTTCGCGGCGTGGCGGCTCACCGATTCGGTGAGCATGCTGTCCTCGCTGGTCGACACGTCGCTCGATCTCGTCAGCTCGATGGTGACCTTCTTCGCGGTACGCCAGGCCCTCGTGCCGGCCGATGACAACCATCGCTTCGGTCATGGCAAGGCCGAGGGGCTGGCGGGCCTCATCCAGGCCGGTTTCATCGCCGCCTCGGGGTGCGCGCTCATGGTCGCGATCGTCGAGCGGCTGGGCAATCCCAAGCAGGTCCGCGAAGAGGAGATCGGCCTGATCGTCAGCGTGCTGGCGGTCGGATTGACGCTGTGCCTGATCGCGTTCCAGAAGTACGTCGTGCGGCGCAGCGGGTCGCTCGCCATCAATGCCGACATGGCGCACTACAGCACCGATCTGGTGGCGACGCTGGTCACCGGCGCCGGTGTCTTCCTGTCGGGCCTGCTGGACCAGCCGCTGATCGACAGCGGCGTTGCAGGCCTGGTGGCGCTCTACCTGATGCATGGTGGCTGGAAGGTGGGTCGGGAGTCGCTGGACGTTCTGATGGACCACGAGTTGCCGGCCGAGGACGGCAGGAAGATCGAGGCGATCGCACGGGCGCATCCCGGTGTGAAGGACGTTCACGATCTGAAGACTCGGTCGAGCGGGCTCACCAGGTTCATCCAGCTCCATATCGAGGTCGAACGCGACCTCTCGGTCGTTCTGGGCCACGCGATCGGCCTCGAAGTCCAGGCCGAGATCGCCAAAGCCTTTCCCGGCGCGGAGATCATCCTGCACGTCGACCCGGCGCCCGCCCCATGAGCGCGCGGCCTTCCTTCATCGTCGAAGATCAGTCCGAGACGATCGCCTTCCTCGAGGCCGAGCTGACGCCGGAGCGCCGGATCGACACGCACGGCGCCGTCGTCTTCCTGTGCCGCGAGCGCGCCTACAAGCTGAAGCGGGCCGTGAAGTTCCCGTATATGGACTTTTCAACCGAGGGCCGGCGCGCGGCGATGTGCGCCGCCGAGATCGATGTGAACCGGCGATCGGCGCCCGAGATCTATCTGGGTGTCGCGCCCGTCCTCAGGCGCGACGGAAGGCTGGCGCTGGGCGAGGTTGGCGAGACGTCCGAACACGCGGTGGATTGGCTGGTCGTGATGCGGCGCTTCGACGAAGAGGGGCTGCTGGACCGCATGGCAGCGCGCGGCGCGCTGACGCCGAGTCTCATGGCCGCCCTCGGCGCGCGCGTGGCGCAGTTCCATGACGGGCTGCCCGCCATCGCCTCGGGCTTCTGTTCGCCTGACGATTACCGCCATTCGGTAGCGGCCGATGTCCGCCAGATGCGCGAGGCGGGGGACCGCCTCGATCCGCCGACCAGCGAGGCGCTGGCCGAGGCGATGCCGCGCTCGCTTGAGCCGTTCGCCGATCTGGTGGCGCGCCGCGTCGCGGCCGGCGCGATCCGGCGCTGTCATGGCGATCTGCACCTGCGCAACATCGTGACCTTGAACGGCCAGCCGGTGCCGTTCGACGCCATCGAATTCTCAGACAAGATCGCCAACATCGACATGCTCTACGATCTCGCCTTTGCGCTGATGGACCTCGCACGGCAGGGGCTGGGCGCCCTGGCCAACCGCCTTCTGAACGAGTGGCTGTGGCGGGTCGGCGAGGTCGAGGGCGCCTCGCACGAGGAGGCGCTGGCGCTTCTGCCGATGTTTCTCGCCCGCCGCGCCGCGATCCGCGCCTATGTCGATTCGGCGGTCACGGCGGTGAGTGGCGCCGACAACGCGCCGGCGCGTGCCTACCAGAAGGCGGCGCTGGCCTTCCTGCAGCCCGCGCCGCCGCGCTTGGTCGCGATCGGCGGCCTGTCGGGCAGCGGCAAGACCACGCTGGCGCTCAAGATGGCACCCGAGATCGGCCGAGCCCCCGGCGCCGTCGTCGTGCGGACCGATGTCGAGCGCAAGCGACGGGCGGGCGTCGCGCTGGACGAGCGCATGCCGGTGGGCAGCTATTCGCCGGAGGCTTCGGCCAGGACCTACGCAGCCTCCATGGCGCGCGCCGAGCGGGTCCTGCGGGCGGGGCACAGCGTCGTGCTCGATGCCGTCTTCGCCCGCCCCGACGAACGCGCCGCGGCCGAGGCGCTGGCGCGAACGGTGGGCGTGCCGTTCCAGGGGATCTGGCTCGACGTCCCGAAGGACGTGGCGCAACAGCGCGTGACGGACCGGAAGGGCGACGCTTCCGACGCCACGGCGTCCGTGGTCGAGCGCCAGTTCGGCTACGATCTCGGCAGCATCGGCTGGGAGCGTCGCTGAACTCGCTCTTGACCGGCCCGTCATGAGTGAGTAATCACTCAATTTATGAGAGAAGTGCCGCTTATCGATGCGCGGGATGGCGTCGCCGCCGGTCACGTGCGGCAGCGTGAGGCGGCGGCACTGGCGGTTCGCGACGCCTGTCTCGGCTGGCTCCCGCTGGGCGGACTGCTGGCTCGCATCGCCGATCCGATCGTACGCGCCTGGATGAAACGGGCAGGGACGAGCTACGCCGCCGAAATCGACACCGTCGCCCGCACCCTGAAGAAGCCGGGCATCTGGCTCCTGCACGGCGCCTACCTCTTCGGCTGCACCGCGCTGGCGGACGACACCGCACAGGGGCCGCGTCTCCGCCGTACGCTCGACTGGCCGTTTCCCGGTCTCGGCCGCCTCGTCGAGGTGAGACGCCAGAGCGGATCGGCCGGCGAGTTCCTGAACGTCACCTGGCCGGGCTTCATCGGCGTGCTGACCGCGGTGGCGCC
The DNA here is from genome assembly GCF_030651995.1 of Reyranella sp. GTDB lineage: Bacteria > Pseudomonadota > Alphaproteobacteria > Reyranellales > Reyranellaceae > Reyranella. Next base: position 36,259 of record NZ_JAUSBN010000059.1, on the reverse strand, counting down.
GGGGCGTTTCGCCGCCTCGATCAACCAGGCGCCGATGCGCCGCCGTTGGCGCAGTCCGATGTTGCTGTGGCTCGACTATGCGCTGAACGCGCTCGATGGCCTTCGCAGTAGCGGGCGCCTGCCGCCCGAACATCTGTTGCGCCACGTCTTCGAGACCTGCACGAGCTTCAACGACGCGCGCCATCTGCTCCAGGCCATGCCGGTCGCACGACCCGTCCTCTTCCTGCTCGTCGGCACGCGGCCGGGCGAGCGGATCGCGATCGAGCGCGAGGAGACGAGCGCGCGGACCTATCGCGACGACACGGTCCTCGCCAACGACTGGCGCGAACGCCATCCGAACTGGCGGCCCCGGGCCTGCGGCGAGGGCGCGCCGGTCGAGAACAACATCCGCCGCCGCGGCGCGCTCGCCGCCTGGGAGGGACGCGATTCAAACGAATTCGACTGGGTGACGGCCCCCGTGCTCAACGCCTGCACCCGCCTGTCGGTCGAGATGTGTCCCGCGAGCGGCCGCCTCGTCGTCGCGGGCTGGGAAGCCGATGGAACGGGGAGCGCTGCCCGCGCCACTGCGGTTTCGGCGTTCTGATCGGTTCGACACGCCTCAACGGAGCGCGCCACTCCCGTGGCGCTCAGGCTTCGTCGATCAGCAAGCCATGAGCGCCACGGGAGTGGCGCGCTCTATAGGATCTAAGCCCGCTTCTTCGCCGTGGCGCTGCGGGGCAGGAGCCGAGCGAGGTATTGGCCGGTGTAACTCTCCGGCACCTTGACGATCGCCTCGGGCGGGCCCTCGGCGACCAGGCGGCCGCCGCCCGATCCGCCGTCGGGGCCCATGTCGAGGACCCAGTCGGCGGTCTTGATGACTTCGAGATTATGCTCGATCACCAGCACCGTATTGCCGGTCTCGACCAGGCGATGCAGCACTTCCAGCAGTTTGCGCACGTCCTCGAAATGCAGGCCGGTCGTCGGCTCGTCGAGGATGTAGAGCGTGCGGCCGGTGGCGCGCCGCGACAGTTCCTTGGCGAGTTTGACCCTCTGGGCCTCGCCGCCGGATAGCGTCGTCGCCTGCTGGCCGATATGGATGTAGCCCAGTCCGACCTGCTGCAACGTCAGCATCTTGTCGCGAATGACCGGCACCGCCTTGAAGAACTCGCAACCCTCGTCGACCGTCATGTCGAGCACGTCGGCGATCGACTTGCCGCGGAACACGATCTCAAGCGTCTCGCGGTTGTAGCGCTTGCCCTTGCAGACGTCGCACTCGACGTAGACGTCGGGCAGGAAGTGCATCTCGATCTTGATGACGCCGTCACCCTGGCAGGCCTCGCAGCGGCCGCCCTTCACGTTGAAGGAGAAGCGTCCGGGCTTGTAGCCGCGCTCGGTCGATTCCGGGAGCTGCGAGAACCAGTCGCGGATCGGCGAGAAGGCGCCGGTATAGGTCGCCGGGTTCGAGCGCGGTGTGCGGCCGATCGGCGACTGGTCGATGTCGACGATCTTGTCGAGATGGTTGACGCCCTCGAGCGCGGCGTGCGCGCCGGCATGTTCGCGCGCATTGTTCAGCCGCTTGGCCAGCGCCTTGTAGAGCGTCTCGACGATCAGGGTGCTCTTGCCGCTGCCCGACACGCCGGTGACGCAGGTGAAGGTGCCGAGCGGGATGCTGGCCGTCACGTTCTGGAGATTGTTCTCCCTGGCGCCCTTAAGGGTCAGCCAGCGTCCGTTCTTGGGCGGCGGCTCGCGCCGCATCTTGGGAATCGGGACCTGGCGGAAGCCGGAGAGATACTGGCCGGTGAGGCTTGCGCTGTTGCCCATCACCTCCTCGGGCGTACCCTGGGCCACCACGTGACCGCCCAGTGCGCCGGCGCCGGGGCCCATGTCGACCAGATAGTCGGCCGAGCGGATGGCATCCTCGTCATGCTCGACCACCAGCACCGTGTTGCCGAGGTCGCGCAGGCGCGTCAGCGTCTTCAGGAGGCGGTCATTGTCGCGCTGGTGCAGGCCGATCGACGGCTCGTCGAGCACGTACAATACGCCCGTCAGCCCGGAGCCGATCTGGGAGGCGAGGCGAATGCGCTGGCTCTCGCCGCCCGACAGCGTGCCCGACGTGCGATTGAGGGTCAGGTAGGACAGGCCGACATTGTCGAGGAAGCCCAGACGCTCGTTGATCTCCTTCAGGATGCGGGCCGCGATCTCGCGCTGCTTGGCCGTGAGCTTGGGATCGAGCGCCAGGAACCACTTCACCGCCTCGCCGATCGAGAACTCGGTGGTCTGGCTGATGTTGAGGCCGGCGATCTTTACCGCCAGCGCCTCCGGCTTGAGGCGGGCGCCGTTGCAGACCTCGCACTTGCTCTCGTGCTGGAAGCGCTCCAACTCCTCGCGCACCCAGGAGGAATCGGTCTCCTTCCAGCGGCGATCGAGATTGGGGATCACGCCCTCGAACGGCTTGGTCGTCTGGTACTGGCGGATGCCGTCGTCGTAGCGCATGGCGACCGACTCGCTGCCGCTGCCGTAGAGGATCGTGTCGCGCACCTTCTTCGGGAGGTCGCGCCACGGCACGGAGGTCTTCAACTTGAAGTGCTTCGCGATGCTCTCGAGCGTCTGCATGTAATACTGGCCCGACGAATCGGCCCACGGCGCGACCGCACCCTCGGAGAGCGAGAGCCGGTCGTCCGGCACCACCATCTCGGGATCGAAGAACATTTTTACGCCCAAGCCATCGCAGGCCGGGCAGGCGCCTTGCGGCGCATTGAACGAGAAGAGGCGCGGCTCGATCTCCTCGATGGTGAAGCCCGAGACCGGGCAGGCGAATCGCGCGGAGAAGACCGTGCGCTCGCCATTGTCGGCGTTCTCGGCGATGGCCAAACCCTCGGCCAGAGTGAGCGCGGTCTCGAGAGAGTCGGCGAGGCGGTTGCCGAGGTCGGGCTTCACGACGATGCGGTCCACGACCACGTCGATGTCGTGCTTGAACTTCTTGTCGAGCGCCGGCGCCTCGGCGATCTCATAGAGCTTGCCGTCGATCTTGACCCTCTGGAAGCCCTTGCGCTGAAGTTCCTGCAGTTCCTTCCGGTACTCGCCCTTTCGGCCGCGCACGATCGGGGCCATCAGGTAGAGGCGCGTGCCCTCCGGCATCGTCTTGATGCGGTCGACCATCTGGGAAACGGTCTGGCTCTCGATCGGCAGTCCCGTCGCCGGCGAGTAGGGCACGCCGACGCGCGCGAACAACAGGCGCAGATAGTCGTAGATCTCGGTGACGGTGCCGACCGTCGAGCGCGGATTGCGCGAGGTCGTCTTCTGTTCGATGGAAATCGCAGGCGAGAGGCCCTCGATCGAATCGACGTCCGGCTTCTGCATCAGCTCGAGGAACTGGCGGGCATAGGCCGAAAGGCTCTCGACGTAGCGGCGCTGTCCTTCGGCGTAGATCGTGTCGAAGGCGAGCGACGACTTGCCCGAGCCGGAGAGGCCGGTGATCACCACCAGCCTGTCGCGCGGCAGGTCGACGTCGACGTTCTTGAGATTGTGCTCGCGTGCCCCCCGTACGGAGATGAAGCGATGCGGCTCGGCAGCGGGTAAGCGGGACTTTGCCATCAGGACCGGAACAATAGGGTAAGCGCGGGATCAGCGCATATGGCGATTATCCCCCGACTCCACCAGTGCTCTGCGTCACGCTGGCGATGCTTGCGCTGCCAGCACCCGCGCGGTCGGACGGTCGTTCATCAGAAGCTGCGCGGTGCCCGCGATCAGCCCGATCAGGACGCCGATCTTCCAGGCGAGGTCGTAGGAGCCCATCAGGTCGAACAGATAGCCGCCGCCCCAGGCGCCGAGGAAGGACCCGGCCTGGTGGCTGAGGAAGGCGATGCCCGTCAGGGTCGACAGGAAGCGCAGGCCGAAGATCTGCACCACCAGCCCGTTGACCAGCGGGATGACCCCCAGCCAGAGCGTGCCCATCGCGGCGCCGAACAGCACGACGGAGAGCGGCGTCGGCGAGAACAGAAAGAAAAGCGCCACCGTCAGCGAACGCAGCAGGTAGATGGCGCCCAGCAGCAGGCGCTTGGGGTATTTGTCACCCAGCCAACCGAACAGCCACGAGCTCAGGATGTTGAAGCCGCCGATCAGCATCAGCGCGACGGCACTATAGGACGGATCCATGCCGCACTGGGCGAGATAGGTCGGCAGGTGGGTGGTGATGAAGACCAGCTGCAGGCCGCAGACGAAGAAGGCCAGCGCCATCACGACATAGCCGGTGTGGCGCCGCGCTTCGTCGAGCGCGCCGATCAGGGTGAGGTTGCGGTCGGTCGAAAGCGTGTTGGGCAGCTTGTCGGCGCGGCTGCCGATCCAGGCGGCCGGCAGCATGGCGAGCGCCAGGATCACGAAGGCCCAGACGGCGGCCCGCCAGCCGTCGCTGTTCAGAAGGTAGGCCGCGATGGGGGCCGTCACCATGGTGCCGACGGAGCCGGCGGCCGAGACGATGCCGAAGGCCAGCGTCCGGCGGCCCGGTTCGACAACGCGGGCCGCGATGTTGGCGGTGATGCCCGAGGTCGTGCAGGCCAGCGCCACGCCGATCAGTACGCCGGCGCCCAGGATGATGGGCAGGACGCCCTGTGCCGTGGCGGTCAGCCAGATGCCGAGGATGAACAGGGCGCTGCCGATCATCGCGACCCAGCGCGTCCCATACTTGTCGGCGAAGATGCCGGCGATCGGCTGGCTCACGCCCCAGGCGACCTGCTGGACGGAGATCGCCAGCGCGAAGTCCGAGATCGCGATTCCGAGTTCCTTGGAGGCCGGTGCCTGGAAGAGACCGAGATTCTGACGGATGCCCATGGCGAGGGTCATCATCAGCGCCGCCCCGCCCAGCATGGCGTAGGCCTGACCGGTCGAAACCTGGGGAACGTGGAAGGATTTGCTCATGGCCGGGGAAGATACGGGAGAGATTGGGGCGGCAACCAATGAATTGTCGGAGGGCGCCCATGAGCAGACCTAACTTCACAACCGTAATTTGGTGGCTGCCCACAGGCGGCCGGGGCTAGTTTGCCGCCCGTGAGGTAGGTGCCGCGTCCCGCGGCGCCGGGAAAGCCAAGGAGGCCCCCATGGCGGGCAGCGTCAATAAAGTCATTCTGGTCGGAAATCTCGGCCGCGACCCCGAAGTGAAATCCATGCAGGACGGCCGTTCGCTGGTGAACATGTCGGTCGCGACGTCGGAGACCTGGCGCGACCGCAATAGCGGCGAGCGCAAGGAACGGACCGAGTGGCACCGTGTCGTGATCTTCAACGACAAGCTGGCCGAAGTGGCGCAGAAATTCCTGAAGAAGGGCGCCAAGGTCTATCTCGAAGGCCAGCTCACGACCCGCAAGTGGACCGACCAGAGCGGCCAGGAGCGCTATACGACCGAGGTGGTCATTCCGCGTTTCGGCGGCACGCTCACCATGCTCGACGGCCGCAGTGGCGGCGGTGAGGGCGGCGGCGGTGGCGGCGGCATGGACGAGGATTTCGGCGGCGGCGGCATGTCCGGTGGCGGCGGGATGTCGAGCGGCGGTGGCGGTGGCGGTGGCCGCGCGGCACCGCGTGGCAAGGCCGAGCTCGACGACGACATTCCCTTCTAGGCCATGCGGACGCTCGTCCTGGGTGGGACGGGCGTCTTTGGCGGCCGGTTGTGCCGCCTGCTGGCGAACGATCCGCTTATCGATCTCACGATCGGCGCGCGCGATCGGGCCAGGGTCGAGGCGCTGGCTGCCGAATTGGGGGTGGCCGGCCTGGTGCTCGATTGGCGACGCGACCTCGATCGCCTGCTCGCCTCGCGGCGGTTCGACGTTCTCGTCCATGTCGCGGGGCCGTTTCAGGGCCAGGACTATTCGGTGGCGGAAGCCTGCATCCGTCACGGCGTCCACTATCTCGACCTTTCTGACGATCGGGCCTTCGTCTGCGGCATCGACCGCCTGGACGCGGCGGCCAAGGCAGCGGGCGTGCTCGTTTGCTCGGGCGCCAGCACGGCGCCGGCGCTGACGGGGGCTGTGCTGGAACAAGCCCTGGACGAGGGCGTGGCCGTCGACCGCGTGTCTTTCGCGATCGTGCCGGGCAATGATGCGCCACGCGGTCGCGCCTTGATCGAGGCCATCCTGGCAGGCGCCGGCAAGCCCATTCCGGATCAGCCGGGCCGGCATGTCTGGGGCAGCCTTCGCCGCTTTGCCGTGCCCGGACTGGGCCGCCGCTGGGCGGCTTCCTGCGACTTGCCCGAGGCAGCCTTGTTTCGCCAGCGTTTTGGCGTGGCGGAGACCTATGCCGGCGCCGGGCTGGAGCTCTCCGTCCTGCATTTCGGACTTGGGCTGTTGGCCGTGCCGGTCCGGCTGGGGGTGCTTCGCTCGCTCAAGCCGGCAGCGATGCCGCTGGCCTGGATCGCCGACCGGCTGCGCGCCTTCGGCACCGACAAAGGCGGGCTGCGCATCGATTTTGAGGGCGCGGGTGGCGCGCGCACCTGGTCTCTGGTGGCCGAAGGCGGGGACGGTCCTTTCGTGCCCGCGACGCCGGCAGCCGCGCTGGTTCGCAAGCTGGCGCGAGGCGAAGTGTCCCGGCGCGGCGCCCTGCCCTGCATCGGCCTTCTGTCCCTGGCCGAGATCGAGGCCGAATGGGTGCGGGCGTCTCTGCGCATCGCGTCGGGATGGGGCGATGACGGGGCGTCGTTCCGGCCTTCGCTCTATCGCCGCGTCCTGGGCCGTGCCTACGGCGCCATGTCCGAAGCCGGGCAAAGGCTTCATGACGGAGGGGGCGGCACATGGAGCGGCCGATGCTCGGTCGAGGGCCCGGTCAACCTTGCCGGGCGGCTCGTGGCCCGACTGTTCGCCCTGCCGCCCGCGGCGGCAGATGCCCCCATCGAAGTCGACTTCGTCGCGCGGGGCGGACGCGAGACCTGGATCCGGCGGGTCGGCAGCCGCACCATGCGTTCCGAACAGTATATCGGGTCGCGCCGGCCCCTGGGGAGCATCGTCGAGCGGTTCGGGCCCTTCGCCTTCGATCTCGCGGTGCCGGTGAAGGACGGTCGACTCGAACTGGTGATGGCGGGGATGCGCTTTGGGGGCATGCCACTGCCGCGCTTCTGCTGGCCCCTCGTCAAGGCGGTCGAGACCGGGGATGAGGAGGGGCGTTTCCGGTTCGATGTCGAAATCGGCCTGCCGTGGATCAGCCGGCTGGCGCGCTATCGCGGCTTCCTCACAGATCGATGAAGCGTTCCCGCGTCTGCGGCGATGGCACCAGGCAGGATTCGAGCCGGCCGAACCAGCGGATCCGGTTGCGCGCAACGACGTCGTAGATTGGGTCCCGCAGGATCTTCGGGACCAGGATCAGCGGGTAAAGCCAGCGCGCCGGGCCCCGCAGATGGCGCAGCGCCCGCAGCGCGGCGGTCGAGCGCGCATAGATATTGCCCTCCTCGAGCAGCAGGATCGTGCGGTCCAGCGTGTCGTCGGGCAGGTCGAGGGCAAGCAGGACACGCCTGCCGAGGGCCGACTGCGCGCTGGCGAACTTGAGATGCCCGTCGGGGTCGCGCTCGAGGCAGAAGGCGACGAAGCGGCTGCACAGGACGCACTGGCCGTCGAAGAAGTAGAGCGGCTGCGGCAGGTCTGCCAGGGCCGCCCGGACCTTCACGCAGGAAAGCCCAGGGCCCGCAGTTCGGCCACCGTCTCGTCCGCCGAGCGGTGATGGATGCCGCTCATGCCGGTGGCTTGCGCTCCCTCGACGTTTGCCACCACGTCGTCGATGAACACCGCGTCCTGGGGGCGGAAACCGCCCGTGCGGCAGGTCAGCGCGAAGATCGCGGCATCGGGCTTCCAGCATCCGACATGCCCGGAGACAATGAAATCTCGGAAGCGGCCGATGAAGGGATGCCTCGCCTGGCCCGGTCCGCGCAGCCAGGCATCGAGGAAGCCGGGGGCGTTGGACAGCAGGTAGAGCGGCACGCCCCCGTCACCCAGGCGCTCGACCAGTTCGACCATCGGGGGAAAGGAGTGGTCGAGCATCTCGTCGAAGCGGTCGTAATAGGCCGCAATCAGCGCTTCCTTGCCCGGATGGAGCGCCTGCAGTTCGCGCGTGGCGGCTGCGGGATCGCCATCATAATCCTGCCGCATGTGCCATTCGCGCGTGGTCACGCTGGCCAGGAAGTGCTCCATCTCCGCTTCCTGCGGGATGAGTTTCCGGTAGAGGTGCCGCGGATTGTAGTCGATCAGCACGCCGCCCATGTCGAAGACCACGACCGAGGGACGGGGAGGGGTACTTTCTGGGGGCAAGTCACGGCCTTTTGGTGAGGCAATTTCGAGAGGAATTTAGCCAATAAAATCAATGCATTAAAGGGGGCTTTTTCAGGCGATTTTTGTTGGTCTGGAGGGGGTTGTTTGCTAGGTTGCGAGATACCCCCGCCGGAGTCTCCGGAAGGGCTGCAAGAACGAGAAAATTCCAGGTCTCCGTGAGCGACGATACGACCCTTCCGCCGGCGCCGCCGCCCCCCGACGCGCCTCCGCCACAGCCTTCGCCGCACGATATCGCCCCGATCACGATCGAAGAGGAGATGCGCCGCTCCTACCTCGATTACGCCATGAGCGTGATCGTGTCGCGCGCACTGCCCGATGCGCGCGACGGCCTGAAGCCCGTGCAGCGACGCATCCTCTACGCGATGAAGGAGGGCGGCTACGATTCGACGAGGCCCTTCCGCAAGTCGGCGCGCATCGTCGGCGACGTGATGGGCAAGTATCACCCGCACGGCGACAGCGCGATCTACGATGCCATGGTGCGCATGGCGCAGGACTTCTCGATGCGCCTGCCGCTGATCTCGGGGCAGGGCAATTTCGGCTCGATGGACGGCGATCCGCCCGCGGCGATGCGTTACACCGAGGCGCGGCTCGCCACGGTCGCCGAGACGCTGCTCGAGGACATCAACAAGGAAACCGTCGAGTTTCAGCCGAACTACGACGAGCGCGAGAGCGAGCCGACGGTGTTGCCGGCGGCCTATCCGAACCTGCTGGCCAACGGTGCCGGCGGAATTGCGGTGGGCATGGCGACCAACATCCCGCCGCACAATCTTGGCGAGTTGATCGATGCTTGCCTGGCGCTGATCGCCAATCCCGAGCTGACGGTGCCGCAGCTCATGGAACATGTGCCGGGCCCGGATTTTCCGACCGGCGGCCTCATCCTCGGCCGCAATGGCATCCGCGCCGCTTTCGAGCTCGGCCGTGGCTCGATGATGATGCGGGCCAAGACCAACATCGAGCAGAAATCCGGCGGCCGCGAGTCGATCGTCGTCACCGAGATTCCCTATCAGGAGAACAAGGCCCGGCTGCACGAGCGAATCGCCGAGGTTGTGCGCGACAAGAAGGTCGAAGGCATCTCCGAGATTCGCGACGAGAGCGACAGGGACGGCGTGCGGCTGGTCATCGACCTGAAGCGCGATGCCATGGCCGACGTCGTGCTCAACCAGCTCTATCGCTTCACGCCGTTGCAGACGAGCTTCAGCGTCAACGCCCTGGCGCTCGACGGTGGCCGCCCGAAGCTGATGAGCCTCAAGGAGCTGCTCGAGGCCTTCATTCGCTTCCGGGCCGAAGTGCTGACCCGGCGCACCCGCTTCGAGCTCAACCATGCGCGCGACCGCGCCCATGTGCTGGTCGGTCTCGCGATCGCCGTCGCCAACATCGACGAAGTGATCGAGATGATCCGCCGCTCGCCCGATCCGAACGTGGCGCGCGAGCGGTTGATGGCCAGGGACTGGCCGGCCGCCGACGTGAAGCCGCTGATCGACCTGATCGCCGAGCCCGGCCGCGAAGTGTCGGCCGAGGGAACCTACCGGCTCTCCGAGGTGCAGGCCCGGGCGATCCTGGAGTTGCGACTGCAGCGCCTGACCGGCCTGGAGCGCGACAAGATCTCCGAAGAATTGACCGAGGTCGCAAAGCTGATCGAGGGTTATCTCGAACTGCTGGGCGATCGCGACAAGCTGTTCGCGCTGATGGCCGAGGAGCTGCGCGAGATCAGGGAGAAGTACGCGACGCCGCGGCGCACCCAGATCGTCGACAATGAGTTCGAGCAGGATATCGAGGACCTGATCCAGCGCGAGGACATGGTCGTCACGGTGACCCATGGCGGCTACGTCAAGCGCGTGCCGGTGTCGGCCTATCGTGCCCAGCGCCGCGGCGGCAAGGGCCGCTCGGGCATGGCCACGCGCGAGGACGATTTCGTGTCGAGCCTGTTCGTGGCCAACACCCACACGCCCGTGCTTTTCTTCTCCAGCCGCGGCATCGTCTACAAGCTCAAGGTCTGGCGTCTGCCGCTCGGCGCGCCGCAGGCGCGCGGCAAGGCGTTCGTGAACCTGCTGCCGCTCGGCGAGGGCGAGACGATCAGCGCGGTCATGCCGATGCCGGAGGACGAGGCGAGCTGGTCGACGCTCAACGTGATGTTCGCGACGGCGCGCGGCGGCGTGCGCCGCAACGAGCTCAGCGACTTCACCAGCGTCAACCAGGGCGGCAAGATCGCCATGAAGTTCGAGGGCGAGGATGCGGGCGATCGCCTGATCGGGGTCGGCGTCTGTTCCGAGGAGCAGGACGTGCTGCTGGCGACTCGCCAGGGCCGGGCCATGCGTTTCCCGGTCTCGACCGTGCGTGTCTTCGCCAGCCGCAATTCGACCGGCGTGCGCGGCATCGCGCTGGCCGAGGGCGACGAGGTGATCTCGATGTCGCTGGTCGACGGCGGCAAGGGCATTCCGACCGAGGATCGCGACGCCTACCTGCGCCAGTCGCGCGCGCTGCGCCAGGCCGAGAACGCGACGGAAGCGGGCGAGGCGGTCACCGAGGAGGAAACTCTCGCGGGTGAGGAGGCGGCGGCGACGGCCACCACGCTTTCGCCAGAACGCTTCGCCGAACTGCAGGCCAAGGAGGAGTTCGTGCTCACCGTGGCCTCGTCGGGCTTCGGCAAGCGCACCTCGGCCTACGAGTACCGGGTGACCGGTCGCGGCGGCAAGGGCGTCGAACTCATGAGCCTCGCCAAGGGCGGCGAGATCGTCGCGGCGGTTCCCGTCAAGGATACGGACGAGATCATGCTGGTCACGGACGGCGGCACGCTGATCCGCTGTCCGGTGGAGGGAATTCGCATTGCGGGGCGGGCGACGCGCGGCGTACGCATCGTCAATGTGAGCGAGGGCGAACGCGTCGTCACGGCCGTGCGCATCGGCGAGGACGATGCCGGAAACGGCAGTGGCAATGGCGATGGCGGTTCCGAGCCAAGTTCCGAAACTAGCGGTGGATAAGGACCGGTCGTGTCGCTAAGACTTCGCGGTCGCAGTCGGCGCACAAGGGGGAGACATGGCCGTAGAGCGCACCGGGGTGTATCCGGGCACGTTCGATCCCATCACGAGCGGGCACATGGAAGTGGTCCGGCGCTCACTGCGCCTCGTCGACAGGCTTGTGATCGGCCCGCATATCAACGTGGGCAAGGGCCCGCTGTTCTCGCTCGAGGAGCGGATCGACATCATCAACGAGGATATCGCGGATTTTCCACAGGCCGACCGCGATCGGATCACGGTGGTGCCGTTCGAGGGGCTGCTGATCCACTTTGCGCGCGACGTGAAGGCATCGCTCATCATCCGCGGGCTGCGGGCCGTCTCGGATTTCGAGTACGAAATTCAGATGGCCAACATGAATGCGCGCATGGAGCCTGCGATCGAGACCATCTTCCTGATGGCGTCCGACCGTCACCAGTTCATTGCGTCGTCCCTGGTGAAGGATATTGCCCGGCTGGGGGGAGACACGTCGCAATTCGTGTCCAAGAAGGTGTTCGAGCGCCTGAAGGCCAAATTCGGTAAGAAGTGAGGCCGGGAGAGGCCTCGTTGACCATCGGCCCCCCGCACTTTATATGGGCGCCGCGCGGCGAAGAAGCCCGCGGCGCGGAACCGGAAAGAGCCCGTAGCTCAGCGGTAGAGCATCTGACTTTTAATCAGAGGGTCGTGGGATCGTACCCCACCGGGCTCACCACTGGACCCAAGAAGGAGAAGAACGGCTCATGCCGTCGGTGAAAGTCGTCAACGGCAAGCAGATCGTGGTCGAAAATCTCGGCCCGATCGAGCGCCTCTTCAGCTTCATCGTGAAGCCGTTCGTCCGCATGTTGCAGCATCGTGACCTGATCGCTGCCATCCTGCGGCGCGAGGTTCGCGAGCGCTTCAAAGGGTCGATCGCCGGATGGATCTGGGCGATCATTGCCCCCCTGCTGATGATCGCCGTCTATTCCTTGGTATTCAGCACGGCCCTGACTCTGCCGCTGCCCGAAAATCTAGCCAAGAGCCAGGCCGGTTACGCCCTATTCATCTTCGGCGGCCTCATCATCTTCAATTTCTTCTCAGAGATGGCATTTCGTGCACCGATGCTGCTGCACGAGTACACCCATTTCATCAAGCAGACGATCTTTCCCAGCGACATGCTGGCGGTGATCTCGACGCTGCGCGCCACGGCCTATACGCTGATCTCCTTGGGGGTGATGCTGCTGTTCCAATTGGCGGTGATTGGCGAGCTGCCCGTGACGGTGCTGTTGCTGCCGTTCATTTTCATCCCGTTCATAGCGTTCTTGATCGGCATGTCATGGTTCCTGGCGGCTCTCGGAGCATTCACGCGCGATGCCGGCTATCTGATGATCACGATCGTGCCTCTTTTCATGTTTGCGACGCCGATTTTCTATCTGCCGTCGATGGTGCCGGCGCCCTACGATTTTTGGATGTATGGCAATGCGCTGGTTTGCTTTGTCGAAATTCTGCGCGACTTGGTGCTGGGGGGCAGATTGCCCAACATGATCCTCTACGGCTGGACATTGTTTATTTCGCTGTTCAGCTTCTATTTTGGCTATTGGTTCTTCGACAGGTACCGGAATGTCATCGTCGACGTCCTCTGAGATCGTCGTCGAGGCCAAGAACCTCGGCAAGGCGTTCCAGCTCTACGCTCACCGCAACGACTGGCTGAAACAGGTCCTGTTCGGCTGGTGGAAGGCCTACTTCAAGCCGTTCTGGGTGCTGCGCGACATCAGCCTCGAGGTGAGGAAGGGCGAGAGCATCGGCATCCTCGGCCGCAACGGCTGCGGCAAGTCCACCCTGCTTCAGGTCGTCTGCGGCATGACCTTGCCCAGCCATGGCGAGCTTCGGGTCACGGGGCGCATCGCACCGGTGCTGGCACTGGGCTCGACCTTCGACATGGAGCTGTCGGGCCGTGAGAACGTCCTGATCGGCGGCGCCGTGCTCGGGCTCAAGCGCAGCGAGGTCCTGCGCAAGTTCGATTCGATCGCCGAGTTCGCCGGCATCGGCGAGTACATGGACCAGCCGGTGAAGCACTATTCGATGGGCATGCGCACGCGCCTCGCCTTCTCGATCTGCGCCCATGTCGAGGCCGAGATCCTGGTGGTCGACGAGGCCCTGTCGGTCGGCGACGCGGCGTTCCAGCGCAAGTGCCTCGACTGGATCGACAATTTCCGCAAGACGGGGACGCTGCTCTTCGTGTCCCATTCGATGGCCGAAGTGCGCCGCCTGTGCACGCGGGCGATCTGGATCGAGGAAGGCCGCATCCGCGAGCAGGGCGATCCCAACGACGTCATCCGCTCCTATCACCGCGCCCTGCTGGTCGAGAAGGACGACGTCCAGCGCTTCTCCTCCGGAAACGCGAAGCAGGTCGCCGCGGGCGAGTGACACGGCATGGAGCCGGGGACCCTGGCGTGGCTCGGCTTCGGCTGGTGGTCGTTCGGTTCGGCAATCCAGTGGGCAAGTGCCGCGCTGGCGCGTACCCCCCGACGGACGTTCGCCGTCAGACACCGGGCCGGTGATTTCAGCATCGTGGCGCCGATGGCCGGCGCCGAGGACGCGACGGTCGCCTACGTCGAGGTCTTGCGCCGGCTGGCCGAGGCGGGGGTCGAAGTGCTGATCTGCGTGGCCCAGCCCGACGATGGCGCGGTGGCGCCGCTCAGGACCCTTTGGCCCGAGGCACCGATCCTCGTCGGCAGGGACGACACGTTCAATCCGAAGATGAACAACGTGCGCAAGGGGTTGGAAGCGGCCAGCCGCCCCGTCGTCGGACTGTGCGATGCCGGCATCCAGCTCGGCCTCGACGAACTGTGCCGTGCGGCCGCGCCCCTGGCGGAGGGAGCGGGGCTCGTGCTCGCGCTCAAGGCGGCGGAAGCACCCGGGACCTTCGCGGCCGAGATCGAGCGCGCCTATATCGACGGTCATCAGGCGAGGTTCCTGTTCGCCGCCGACCGGTTGGGGCTGGCCGTGGCGTCGGGCGGCGTCACGCTGATGACCCGCGAAACCCTGCAGCGTATCGGCAACTGGCGGGGCTTCAATCGCTGGATCGCCGACGACTATTCGGTCGTGCGTTCGGTGCGCGAACTGGGCCTGTCCACGCTGCTGGGCGAGGTCATGCCGCGGCTCCCGCTCGGAGAGCGGTCCTGGCCGATCGTGTGGCAACGCCAGGTGCGCTGGGCGCGAACGCGGCTGCGGCTGCCGGTATGGCCGCTCGTGCTGTGGGAACCCGCAATCGGCTGGGCTGCCACCGGCCTGGCCGGCGTCGGCGCCCTCATCTATTCGGGAGCGAACGCCGCCCTGGTCGTCGGCGCCCTTGTCTTCCATACCGTCGCATGGCTGCTGGCCGAGAAGTGGTTCATGAAGGGCCGAGGCCTGTCCTTCGGGGTGGGCGCGGCGGCCGCGGCGCTGGTTCGCGAGGTCCTGGCACCCGTCCTGATCGTGAATGCGCTGTGGGGCCGAACCATCTATTGGCGTGGTAGCGATCTGGGGGGGCAGTGGCGCGATCGCCACGTGGCCCCCAAGGACAGGCAGAGGGATGCCGCATCCGGAAAGTCCGTATGAGTAGCATGAGCAACAAGCAGCCGATCTCCACCGTGATGCTGCCGGCGAAGATCGATTCGGTGACCGCGACCACCGTCGAGAAGACGCTGCTGGCAGCCCTTCGGCCAGGCGCGCGCCTCATCGTCGATGCCAGCGAGGTCGCCTACATGAGCGCTGCCGGTGTCCGGACCTTCGCGTCCGTGCTGCATCAGGCGGCGAACGTGCAGGCCCGCATCGTTTTCTGCCGGTTCGCCGGCGCGGCCTGGGATTGCCTTCTCGTCAGTGGTTTCTCGGAACTGCTCGATATCGTCGGGACGGCGGAGGAGGCGGCCGCGAGACTGGAGAAGGAACCACGACTCTTCGCCGGGGAAAGCTTGCACCCGCGCGGCGCCGCGGGTTAACTACCGGCCGGGCTGAGTTGAATTATCAATGAGTTGGGACCAGGCGCGGCGCGAATCGCTGCGACAGTTCCGGACGGAGATCGGGATTTGACAATCTGGAGCTGGCTGCGCGCTGCCGCGCGACCTACCGCCATTGTCCTCGGCCTGGTTGTCGGCTTGGCGGCCTGTACCGCGATGCCTGGCGACGGTCCCTGGATGGGGGGCGCGGCCACGACGACGACGGATGCCTTGCCCTTCGACGTCATCGACCTCACGCCGACGACCATCGCGAACTACCGCCAGCCGCCCCCGATCGACCGCCCCTCGACGGTGAGCAATCTCCCAGCCGGCGGCCGCATCGCCGTAGCGCCCGGCGACGCCATCAAGGTTCGTATCTTCGAGCCCTACGAGGGCAGCATTTTCCCGACCATCCAGCGGCCGGGAGCGGACTTCGGCGTCCAGCGCGTCACCGACGACGGCACGATCAACGTGCCGTTCGTCGGTACGGTCAAGGTCGCAGGGCTCGACCTCAGCCAGATCGAGAAGAAGATCGCCCAGCAGGTCGCGACTTCCGGCAAGGCCCAGGACCCGCAGGTGATCGTCGAATTCGTCGCCGATCGGACCCACACCGTGATGGTCTCGGGCGACGTCAGGAATCCCGGACGAATTTCCCTGCTCGAGGGTGTGCGCACCGTCGTCGAGGCGATCAACAAGGCCGGCGGTCCGTCCGGCATCGGCGGCCAGGCTCCCAACGGCGTTGGCGCCAATCAGTTCGAGGTGGTGGTGCGCCGCAACGGCCAGATCATCCTGCAGTCGCAATATTCCGACCTGCTGGCCGGGGGCGACATCGGCCTCCAGAAGAACGACGAAATCGTGGTGCGCCCCAATCCGCGGATGTTCACCGTGCTGGGCGCCGTCCTGAAGGCCGGCAACGTCGACATGTCCAAGCATTCGATCAGCCTGCTCGAGGCCATGGGCATGGTCGGGGGGCTCAACGACGCGCGGGCCAACAAAACGGGCGTTTATGTGTTCAGGATGGGGGATTTGCAGAATAATCCCACAGCGCGGGCGCGGGTTTTCCGGCTGGACCTTTACCAGCCGGTCTCCATATTCATCGCTCAGCAGTTTCCGGTGCTGCCGAAGGACGTTGTCTACATAACGAACGCGCCACTCTACGAATACGACAAGATATTGACATCAATCTATCGCACCTTCTCGATCGTGGGCGTCGCGCGCGGCAATGTTCTGACGACAGGCTTCTGACGCCGAACTTCCAACTAGGGGCAGCGTCCCCAAGGGTTTTCTGGTACTATTTGTTATGGCGCAGGTAAGAAAGTTCACTTGGAGCGCCGCAGGACTGGTCGCGCTGCTCGTCGGCGCGGCCCTCATCCTGTGGATGACTCCCAGCCGGCAGACCAGCAGTGCACAGGACGGCCCCCGTCCGTTGCCGCCGCTGATCTCCCGAGGCTACACCGACTCGCCTGCGGGCACGGCCCTGATTGCCGGCGACCCGGCCGGCGGCGGCGTGCTGATCGAGTTGCGGATTACGGATGGCCAGAAGGTCAAGCGCGACGAGACCATCGCCGTCCTGTCGAACTATCCCAAGGCCGACATCGCCGTTCGAACGACCGAGGCGGAGCTCGTCAAGACCGAGCGGGCTCGCGAGGCGATGTTCAGCGGCTATCGCACCGCCGAGATCGCCATGCAGGAAGTCATGGTCAGGTCGGCGGCCGAAGAGGTCAAGCTCAAGAACCTCGAGATGCAGCGTTCCGGCAAGCCGCCGGACCAGAAGCAGCTCGAGCAGAGCATCTCCCTTCAGAGCCTCGAGCGGGAGCAGGCGAAACTGCGTGTCATGAAAGAGACGCTGCAGACGGACCTGCAGCAGATCGATACCGACATTTCGATCATCAAGGCCAAACTCGACAATGCCCGGAACACACGCGAGCAGGCACTTGTGCGGTCGCCGCTCGACGGCATCGTTATCCAGATTTATTCCCGTCAGGGTGAGCGCGTCTCCCAGAACGGCATCGCCAAGATCGTCGATCTGTCCCAACTTCGCGTGCTGGCCGACGTGGACGAACTGAATGTCGGTCGCATTGCGGCCGGTGGCAAGGTCGAGGTGACCTTCCGTGGCAGTCCGACCGTTTACATGGGCACGATCTCTCGCGTCGCGCCGACGGTGAAGCGCATGCAGCGCATGGAGCCCGATGGCGGTTCCTCCACCGACGCGCGCGTGGTTCAGGTCGAGATCCAGCTCGACGACCCGTCCAGCATGCCCCAGGTACTGGGCCGCGAGACGCGCGTCACCTTTCTCTGATGGCTGTCACGCTGCCAGGCAATCCGCCGCTGCGGCCGCGGCGCTGGTTCAGCTGGCGGCCGAGCTTCTCGTTGGCGCGTTTGCGGGCGGCCGCCATAACCGCCACTCGGATGCCGCTGGGCGCCCAGCAGCTCAAGCGCCAACGGACCAGCACCCTCCTGTCGCTTGCCGGCGTCACCGCGAGCCTGCTGGTGATCTTCGCCCAGCTCGGCATCGAGCGTGCGGTCTATGACTCGGCGATCAGGCTTCACCGCTCCGTCGTAGGCGACCTCGTCCTGGTCCCTTATGGCTTCAAGTCGCTGCAGCTTCATGCCGAGGTACCGGCATCGATGATGGACGTTCTGTCGGCCAATCCGGCGGTGACGAACACGCTGCCGTTCTGGTTCGGCGTCATGTCGCTGACCCACAAAGGCATGGAAGGAAGCCGCCGGATCGCCTGGTACGCCCTCGACGTGGAGCGGCCCGCCATCGACGTGCCGGGTCTGCGCGACAACCTCTACCGCCTTCGCGAGGCCCGGCGGCTCCTCTACGATCGCGAATCGAGGCCCTATTTCGGCGATCTTGCCGAGCAGGTGGGGCCCGGCAAGCCGGAGTTCCAGGTCCTGGGACCGCCCGACACGCGCGGGCTGCTGCGTCAGCTGTTCGTGGTCGGCACCTTCGCGCTCGGCCCCAACGTGCTGAACGACGGCTCGATCATCATGTCGGAGGACACGATGGCCGAAGTGTTCGGCTCGTGGTGGTCGGAACGGCCGGCCTTCATCGCGGTCCAGCTCGCCAGGGGCGCGAACGTCGACCAGGTTCGCAGCGAGCTCAACACCGCGCTGGCGGGACGCGGCGAGGTCGTCACCCTGCGCGACTTCGAGAAGCGTGAGCGGACCTACTGGTCGCGCGAGACGCCGGTCGGCTACATCACCGACCTGGGCTTCGTGATGGGCGTGATGATCGGCATGGTCTTCATCTACTACGCCCAGTACCAGATCATCCGGTTCTACCTGCCTGAGTACGCCATCCTGAAGAGCCTCGGGTACGACTGGTGGTTCTTCCTGTTCATGATCGCCCAGATCGGCGCTGCCATCATCACGCCGGCCTTCCTGGTGGCCTTCACCCTCGCGCGCTTCGTCTATGGCGCCACGGAGGCCGCCATGCATCTCGGCATGTCGATGGGCCTGCGCGAAATGGTCGTGGCGCTGGTCGCCTGCCTGATCATGACCCTCGTCTCCAGCCTGTTCGCCATCCGGCGGCTGTGGCGGGTCGACCCCATCATGCTGTTCGAGTGACCGCGATGGCAGACACGCAGGGATTCGGGCCGCCGGTCGTCGAAGCGGTCGACGTTCATCACCATTACGGTGAGGGGCCGCAACGGGTGGACGTGTTGTTCGACATCAACATGCAGGTCCGCGAGGGCGAGCTGGTAATCGTCACTGGCCCGTCGGGCTCGGGCAAGACCACGCTGCTCACCATCCTCGGGACCATGCGCAAGCCCTCCGAGGGCAAGCTGCGGCTGCTCGGGACCGATATCGTCGGCCTGGGCGGTTCCGACCTCGACGTCCTGCGCAACCGCATCCGCTTCCTGTTCCAGAAGCGCAATCTCCTGTCCTCGCTGACGGCGCTTCAGAACGTGATCGCCGGCGTCTCGACGACGCCGTTCGCCGATCCCGCCTGGGACGAGCCGCGCGCGCGCCATCTGCTCGGCATGCTCGGCCTCGGCGACAAGGCGTCCGCGTGGCCAGACGAGCTGTCGGGCGGCCAGCAGCAGCGTGTGGCCATCGCCCGCACCATGATCGGACTGCCCGACCTGATCATTGCCGACGAGCCGACTTCGGCGCTCGACCGCGTCTCGGGACGGCTGGTGGTCGACCAGCTCAAGGATCTCTCGATGCGCGCCAAATGCGCCGTTGTCCTGTCGACCCACGACGAGCGCATCTTCGACGTGGCCTCGCGCCGCCTCCATATCGAGGACGGCCGTTGCTTCGAAGTCCCCATTCACTACCATTGACCGCGGCGGCCCCGGCATGCTGCTGTTCCTGATCGATCTCCTCGTGTTCCTGTGCCTCGCCGCGCAGTTCGCGATCGCGGGCTATTTCCTCTACCTGGTCTACTGGCTGTTCGAGCTGCCGAACGGCGAAGCCCCGGCGCCCTCGTTGCCCGAGGAGCTGCCGCGTGTGCTGGTGCAGGTGCCGGTCTACAACGAGCCGCTGGTGGTGGAACGATCGATGGCAGCGATGGGTGCCCTCGACTGGCCGCGCGATCGCCTGACCATCCAGCTCCTCGACGACAGCAACGACATCACGTCCGACATCGCCGCGCACGCCATCGCGCGTCTGCGCCGCGCCGGCATCGACGCGCATCACGTCCGCCGCAGCGACCGCGGCGGCTTCAAGGCCGGTGCGCTGGCGGCGGGCCTGGCCCTCGACGATGCGCCCTATGTCGCGGTGTTCGACGCCGACTTCGTGCCGCCGCCGGGCTGGCTGAAGGAGGCCATGGCCGCGATGCTGGCCAATCCGCGCGCCGCCTTCGTGCAGACCCGCATCGAGTGGGGCAACGGCGGGCGCAACTGGCTGACACGAGCTCAGCGCCTCATGCAGGACGCGCACTTCGCCGTGGAGCAGGACGTCCGGGCGCGGCGCGGCGTGCCGTTCCAGTTCAACGGCACCGGCGGTATCTGGCGCCGTGCGGCCGTCGAGGAGGCAGGGGGCTGGTCGCACGACACGCTGTCGGAGGATCTCGATCTGGTTTTGCGGACCTACCTGAAGGGCTGGACCGGTGTGTTCCTGATGGGCACGCATGTGGTCGGCGAGCTGCCGCAGAAGGTCGAGGATTTCAGCGCCCAGCAGAGCCGGTGGTCGAAGGGCTTCGTGCAGGTCGCCCGCAAGCTGCTGGGGCCGATCTGGAAGTCGGCCTGGCCGGCCGAGGCCAAGCTCACCACCACAGTGGCCCTCGCCCAGCAGCTCATCTTTCCACTGCTCGTGGTCGGGGTGGTTGCCCTGGCCGTCTCGATCGTGGGCCACGGCCGGCTGCTGGGGCTTTTCCAGTTCGGCCTCTGGCTGTGGCTGATCGGCATGCTGGTCGTACTGTTCGGCATGACCTGGGGCGCCTACCGGCGCCTGGAGCGCGGCGGCGCGGCGCGCTACTTGGTCACGGCTGCCAGCGTGCCTGCGCTGATCGTATACCTCGCCGTCGCCAATGCCGCCGCGATCGTCAGCGCGGGCTTGGGCAAGAAGACAGAGTTCAACCGCACGCCCAAGACGGGCGTCTGAGGCAGCGTCGATGGCCATCCTCGCCACCCTGGCTCTTCTCTTCGGTGCCGTGTTCGCGGTCTGCTGTGTCCTGCTGGCCACCTTCATCGGCAGCCTGCTGTACATGGTGGTACTGCATCATCGCCTGAAGGCCAGCGGCCTCCGTCGGGAGGAGACGCTGCTGTCGACGCCGTTGCCGGCCGATGCCGACCTGCCGCATGTCGTCGTGCAGATCCCGTCTTTCAACGAGGGGCCGGTGGTGCGCCGCGGCGCGGAGTCGGCGGCCGCACTCGACTGGCCGCGCGACAAGCTGCACATCCAGCTCCTCGACGACAGCACCGACGAGACGGCCGAGATGGTCCGCCAGGTGGCGGCCGAGCTGCGGGCCAAGGGCTTCGACGTGGTGGCGCTCCAGCGCACCGACCGCAGCGGCTACAAGGGCGGGGCGCTGCACGAGGCGATGCAGAAGACGCCTCACGATTTCTTCGCGATCTTCGACGTCGACTACATTCCGCCGACCGATTTCCTGCGCGTCTGCATGCGGCCGTTCTTCGCCGAGCCAAAGACGGCATTCGTCCAGGCGCGCTTCGATTTCCTTAATCCGCACGAGAACGCACTGACCGAGATGCAGATGGTGACGCTCGACGCCCATCTCGGCATCGAGCAGGCGACGCGCTGCTGGGCCGGCCACCCGCTGCCGTTCAACGGCACCTGCGGGATCTGGCAGCGCGCGGCCATCGACGCCGGCGGCGGCTGGAAAGGCGACACCGTCACGGAGGATCTCGATCTCACCTATCGCGGCTGGGTGAAGGGCTGGCGGGCGCTGTTCCTGACCAGTGTCGGCGTGCCGGGTGAACTGCCGGCCGACACCAAGACCTGGCTGCGCCAGCAGCAGCGCTGGCAGGACGGTTTCCGCCACGTCTCGATGCGGATGTTCCCGGAGATCCTGAAGAGCCGGGACATTACCCCATCGGCCAAGCTGGCGGCGTTGCTGCATCTCTGCATGGCGTTGAACCAGCCGGTGCTGCTGGTGGGCGTGGTCTCCGGCATTCTCGCGGGCCTGCTGGCGCCGTCGCTGGTGCCGCTTCTGCTCACGCTCTTCGTCGTCACCGTGGCATGGGTGCTGGTCTGTGCGACGACCTTCCTGCGGGCTGGACACAACTTCATCCGCGGCGGCGAGATTCCGCCGCTCGCGTTCGGCGTGGTGCTGCTGCGCTTCGTCGGCGGCCAGGTGGCGACCGTCGCGCGCTCGTTCGGCGTCCATTTCCGGAAGATGTTCAGCAAGCCCAAGCCGGTCGTCTTCGACCGGACGCCCAAGCGCGGGACCTAAGCCAGCACGCTCTCGCGCAGCAGTGGATGGTGCGCGCAGCGGAGGCCGCCCCCCAGCCGGATCGGGCCGTCGAAGGGCAGGGGGATGACATCGACCTTGCGCCTGCGCAGCTCCTCGATCACGCGCCGGTTGTCGGCATCGATGATGACCCGTCCCGGCTCGAGGACGAGGCCGTTGGTCGCGA
This sequence comes from Reyranella sp., assembly GCF_030651995.1. GTDB lineage: Bacteria > Pseudomonadota > Alphaproteobacteria > Reyranellales > Reyranellaceae > Reyranella. Next base: position 13,991 of record NZ_JAUSBN010000059.1, on the reverse strand, counting down.
GAAGCGTCGCCTCCTCGGGGGAAACCTCGATCTTGTCCCAGTCGCGCAGCGACATCGGCAGGCCGTCGATCAGCTTCTGCGGGCAGTGGATCACGAGGCCGGGCTGGATCAGCGCCATCGCGCAGTCGAGATGGAGGACGTGCGACTTCAGGGCGACGGGGATTACGCGATAGCCGTCGCCGAGGAGCGCCTGCAGCCAGTCTGCACCGGCGAGATCGGAGGCGCAGCCCGAGATGCCGACATAGATCTCGTGGCCGTTGAGCAGCGTGTCGCCGCCCTCGAGGAATGGTCCGTCGACGCAGCCGGGTGAGCCCAGCGGGACGCTGGACCAATGTGCGCCCTTGGCTGCGACGGCCTTCTGGATCAACGGCCGCAGGCCATAGCGCTCGCGTTGCCGGCATTTCAGGCGCAACGAGGCGTCGATCACGTGTTTGTCGACGACGATCATGCCGTCGCGCGCAAAGAGCTGCGCGCCTTCGCCGTTCGGGGCGAGGAAAGTGCGCTCGTCGCCCTTCAGACGCTGCGGGCGGTGAACCGTGACCCCCTCGCGGGCCACGAGTTCGGCCAGCGCATCGACCTGGCGCTCGATCCGGTGCGCCCCTTCGGGATCGACGTCGATCAGGCGCTGTCCGGCGTGGCGACGGCTGAATTCGAGTCCTTCAGGCGTCAACCAGCGGCAGGAGTCCTCATGGAAGATCACGAAGTCTTCGGCCGGCGAGATGCCGATCACCACTTCGCGCAGCTTGCCCCATTCATGGTGTGCGCCGAACAGCATGCTCAAACCCGCGCGTAAATGTCCTCGTAGCGGACGATATCGTCTTCCTCGACATAGTCGCCGGTCTGCACCTCGACCACTTCCAGCAGCTCCTTGCCGGGGTTGGCGAGGCGGTGGACGCCGCCGATCGGAATGTAGGTCGATTCGTTCTCGCGCAGGGTCATGACCTTGCCGTCGAGCGTGACCTCGGCGATGCCCTTCACCACGACCCAGTGCTCGGCGCGACGGCTGTGGCTCTGCAGGCTGAGCTTGGCGCCCGGCTTCACCGTCAGCCGCTTGGCGCGGAAGCGCTCGCCGCGGTCGATGTCCTGGTAGCTGCCCCACGGGCGATGCATCACCGCATGCTCGGTCGCGGCCCGGTGCTTGCCGTCGGACATGCGCTGCACGACGTCCTTCAGGCGCGGGAGGTTGTCGCGATGGCCGACCAGCACGGCGTCGTTCATCGACACCACGACGACGTCCTCGACGCCGATCACCGCGGTCAGCGGGCCATCGGAGCGGATGTAGGAATTGCGCACCCGGTCGATTTCCACTGGACCTTCGGTGACGTTGCCGGCGCTGTCGGCGTGGCCGACATCGAGCAACGCGTCCCACGTGCCAAGGTCGGACCAGCGGAAGCGGGCCGGCACCACCCAGCATTTGTCGGTGCGTTCCATTACGGCATAGTCGATCGACTTGGCCGGCGCCCTGCCGAAGGCCTCGGCGTCGAGGAACACTGTGGAGCCGGTCATCCTCGCCTTGGCCACGGCCTCCTCGGCGGCGGCCGCCATCTCCGGTTCGAAGCGCGCCATCTCCGACAGAAGGAGCTCGGGCGGGAACAGGAAATTGCCGCTGTTCCACAGCAGGCCCTCGGCAATGTATTTCATCGCCGTCTGGGCATTGGGCTTCTCGACGAAGGCCGCGACCTTCATCACCGGGCCGATCCTCTCGGTACCGGGACGGATATAGCCGTAGTCGGTCTTGGGTTCCGTCGGCGGGATGCCGAAGGTGACGATGCCGCCTTTCTCCACGGCCGCGAGGCCCTCGCGGCAGCCGGCGAGGAACTCCTCGGCGCCGATCACGAGATGGTCGGAGGCGAGCGCCAGCACGGCCTTGGCGCCGAGGTCCCGCGTGTAGGCGGCGGCGGCGGCCATGGCAGGGCCTGAATCGCGGCGCGACGGCTCGACCAGAATGTCGATCTCGACGCCGATCTCGCGCGCCTGGCTCTCGCACATGAACCGGTAGGCGTCGTTGGTCGCGATCACGGGCTTGGCGAACAGGCTGCGGTCGGCCACGCGCAGCAGCGTCTGCTGGAAGGTCGACTGCTTGCCCAGCAGGGGCACGAACTGCTTGGGCATGCTCTCGCGCGACAGCGGCCACAGGCGCTTGCCGGAGCCGCCGACGAGGATAACGGGCGTTATGAGCGACATTTCGAAGCTTTCGTTGCCTGAGGGGCCTAGCGGGCGGCTTCCGCGGCCGCGTGCCGGGCCGCGATATAGCCGAAGGTGAGGGCCGGGCCAATGGTGATGCCGGCGCCAGGATAGGTGCCGCCCATGACGCTGGTCATGTCGTTTCCGGCGGCGTAGAGGCCCCGAATGGCCGTCCCACGGGCGTCGAGCACCCGGGCATGGCCGTCCACACGCAGGCCAAGGAAGGTGCCGATGTCCCCCGGAACCATTTTCATGGCGTAGAACGGCCCCTGTTCGAGCGGGGCGAGGCAGGGGTTGGGGCGGTGCGTGGGATCGCCGTTGAAGCGATGGTAGGCATCCGTCCCCTTGCCGAAATCGGGGTCCTCGCCGCGGGCGGCATGCACATTGAAGCCGTCAATCGTGGACTGCAGGGCGACTGAATCGACACCGATCTTGCCGGCGAGCTCCGCCCAGCTTCCCGCCGTCAGCAGGTAGCCATTGCGGATATGAGGCCCGAGCGGCAGGGGCGCCGGGCCGATGGCGCCCATGCCGTAGCGCCGGATGGCCCGGTGGTCGCAGAGCAGCCAGGCACTCGTCTCGTTGCGGCCGCGGCACGCCTCGACCATGGCTGGCACGAAGTCGTGATAGGAGGCCGATTCGTTCGCAAAGCGCCGGCCGGTCGGATCGACGGCGATATAGCCGGGCTTGCCGCGCTCGTAGAAATGCGGGAACGGCAGGGTCGATCCGTCCGGCTGGGGGACCAGCGAGACCGGAACCCAGGCTGCGGGATAGGCAACGTCCTCGGCCATCGCGCCGCCGGCCGACTGGCCCAGCCGGATCCCGTCGCCGCGATTGCCCGGCGGTGGCGCCGAGCGATGGAAATGGCCGTCGCGCACATGGCCATAGTAGCGGCTCTTGAGTTCGTCGTCGGCCGGAAAGCCACCGCAAGCCAGCACGACACCACGGCGCGCACGGATCTCCTGACGCTTGCCGTCGCGTTGCACGATCGCCCCGGTGACGACACCGTCGCTTTGCATCAGTTCGACGACCGGGCTCTCGAGCCAGAGCTCGATGCCGCGTTCCTCGGCCGAGAGGGCGAGCGCGGCAATGAGGCCATTGCCGTTGGTGAGACGGGTCCCGCGATCATGGTTCAGCCGGTCGATCGCATAGCGCGCCGTCATGCCTGCGACATGGAGCGCGGAGCGCGCAGACCGCGTCATCTTGAAGACATGGGGCAGGTCGTTGCGGCCGAGCATCATGCCGCCGAACGCCATCATGGTCCGCAGCGGCGCCCGCAGCTGGTTGAAACGCTTGCCGAGTCGCCGTCCGTCGAACGGCAGGGGCAGCAGCGAACGTCCGCCCTGGGCGGCGCCGGGCTTGGTCGGATGATAGTCGGCCCAGATCGGCACGGCCTCGTATTGGACGTGCGTGTTGTTTTCGATGAACTCGACGGCGGGATTGCAGTTGTCGAGAAAGGCGTTGGCCAGTTCGAGGTTCAGACGGTTGCCTGCTTCGTGCTGCAGGTAGGTGAGCGCCTCCTCCTTCGAGTCGGCGATGCCGAGCGCGCGGCCGTGCCGGTTGCCGGGAATCCAGATGACGCCGGCCGAGTAGGCGGTGGTGCCGCCGAACAGCTTCTCCTTCTCGACCATGAGCACGCTCAGTCCGGCATGAGAGGCCGTCAGGGCCGCCGAGAAGCCCGCGGCTCCCGACCCGACGACCAGCAGGTCTGTTTCGATCATGGTTTCTCCCCGCCGTGCGACGAACTTCCGGACTGACGCTCGAGATTCTCCTCACGCCGACGCCGCGCCTCGTTCTCCACCGCCTCGGCCAGGGCCGGGATGTGCGAGGCGATTTCGTAGAAGTCGCTGGCGTACAGCACCAGAAGGGTCGTCGGCATGGTCGTGGCGATCGAGGCGGCGCGCGGCTGACGGTTGAGCAACGACATCTCGCCGAAGAACGCTCCATCGCTCAGCCGAACGGTGCCGCCGGTCGGCAGGCGCACCTCGACCTCGCCATTGGAAATGAAGAACATCGAATCGCCGGGATCGCCGCGCCGAAGCACCAGAACCCGCGCCGGATAATAGCGGGTGCGCAGCTTGCCAACGATCTCCGAGAGCGTCACCACCCCCAGCGACGCGAAGATCGGGACCCGTGAGACCTGATCCCAGACCCGGAGGTACTCGCGACGCCTTTCTTCCTGGGCGAAGCCGGTGGCGAGCACGCCGGTCATCAGCGCCAGCACCGCGATACCGCTGATCATCAGCAGCGAGCCGATGATGCGGCCGATGGCCGTGAGCGGCACGACGTCGCCGTAGCCGGTCGTCGTCAGGGTGACCACCGCCCACCACATCGCGTTGGGCAGGGTGCCGAACTGCTGCGGCTGTCCGTCGCGCTCGACGATGTGGGCGCCGGTGGCTGCCGACATCAGCAGGATCGCGAACACGATCAGCACGCTGGTGATGGGCGCGCGCTCGTTGGAGATCACACGCGCCAGTGTGCCGAAAGCCGGCGCGTGAAGCCCCAGCTTCAGGATCCAGAGGATGCAGAAAACGGAAGCAGCATCTGTCCCGACAATGTTGTAACCGCCTGCCAGCATGATGGCGGGCATGATCGCGAGCAATCCGATCAGGCCGGGCAGGCTGGCGGCCCAGCGCAGCCGCGCCGTCAGGGGAGTCGTGTCGGCCATGTGCGGCAGCTCGGGCGCCACCCAGAGCCGGGCGATGTATTCGACGAGGAAAAGGAAAGTCACACACCAGATCGCGCCGCGCAGGATCCCCCGCTGCGAGGGCGGCATTTCATCGATCGACAGCAGGATGACGGCGAGCAGTCCTATGCCGAGGACGACCAGATGGGCTTTCCGCCAGCGGCGGGCCCCCGGCATCGGGTCGTTGGGGCGCAGCAGGTCGAACATCTGCGCCCGGAGCGTCTTTTCTTTGACCGTCACGGAGCGACCATAGGCGGGCTGGCCTGCGAATTGCAACGCGGCGGCGCCCGGTCTACCGTCAGGCCATCCCCCCAGACAGAGGTTTGCACTCAAGGTGATCAACGATTTGCGCATTGCCGTCGACATCGGCGGCACGTTCACGGACGTCGTGTTGGAAGAGGGAGTCCGTCGGATCACCCGCAAGCTGCTGACGACACCGCAGCGACCCGAGGAGGCCGTCCTCGAAGGAGTGCGTCTCATCCTGGGCGATGCCGGCAAGGGGTTCGGCGACGTCGGCGTCTTCGTCCATGGAACCACGCTGGCCACCAATGCCGTGATCGAGCGACGCGGTGCGCGCACGGCGCTGATCGCCACGGAGGGCTTTCGCGACGTCCTCGATATCGCCAACGAGAGCCGCTACGACCAGTACGATCTCAGCATCGAGAAGCCCAGGCCTCTCGTCGCACGTGCGATGCGGTTCACGATCCCCGAACGCCTGGACGTCCATGGCAAGGTTCGCCTGGCCCTGGACGAAGGCGCGGTGCGGACCCTGGCCGGGAGGCTCAAGGCCGAGGGAATCGAAAGCGTCGCCGTGGCCTTCATGCACTCCTATGTGAACCCGGCCCATGAGCGGCGGGTCCGCGAGATACTGAAGGCGGAGTTGCCCGACCTCTGGGTGACGTTGTCGAGCGAGGTCTGCCCCGAGGTCCGAGAGTACGAGCGGACGTCGACCGCGGTGGCCAATGCCTACGTGCAGCCCCTCATGGACTCCTATCTGGCCCGCATGCAGACGGCGCTCGCCGCCGAGAAGTTCACCGGGACGATCTATCTCGTGACCTCCGGCGGCGGACTCACCGCGATCGAGACGGCGCGGCGCTTCCCGGTCCGGCTGGTCGAATCCGGCCCGGCCGGCGGCGCGATCTTCGCGGCGCAGGTGGCGGCGCGTGCCGGCGAGTCGCGCGCGCTGAGCTATGACATGGGGGGGACCACCGCCAAGATCTGCCTGATCGACGACTACCAGCCCCACACCGCCCGCCTGTTCGAAGTCGACCGTGCCGCCCGCTTCCTCAAAGGCTCCGGCCTGCCCGTCCGCATCCCGGTGATCGAGATGGTCGAGATCGGCGCAGGCGGCGGCTCGATTGCCCGACTGGATGCCCTCAAACGCGTCACGGTCGGCCCCGAGAGCGCCGGCGCCGAGCCCGGTCCTGCCTGTTACGGGCGCGGCGGCCGGCATCCGGCCGTCACCGACGCCAATGTCGTCCTGGGGACGATCGACCCGGCTCATTTCGCCGGCGGCTCGATCGCCCTCGACATCGATGCGGCGCGCGGCGCCATCGAGCGCGACGTGGCCGAGGGCATCGGCCTCTCCACGGAGATGGGGGCCTACGCCGTCTATGAGATGGTGTCGGAGAACATGGCGAGCGCGGCGCGCGTCCATGCCGTCGAACGCGGCTCCGTGGTCAACCAATACACGCTGATCGCCTTCGGCGGTGGCGCGCCGCTCCATGCTGCGCGCGTCGCCGAGAAGATCGGCGTTCAGCGCGTGATCGTTCCGCCCAATGCCGGCGTGGGGTCCGCGGTCGGGTTCCTCGCCGCACCGGTGTCGTTCGAGCTGGTGCGCAGCCGCTACATGCGCCTCGACGCGTTCGACGGGGAGGCGGCCAGCGAGATGCTGGACGAGATGAGCCGCGAGGCGACGGCGCTGGTGGCGCCGGGCGCGCGCGGCCAGCCGACCTTCGAGCGGCGCGTCGCCTTCATGCGCTATGTCGGCCAGGGCCACGAGATCATGGTGACCCTGCCGCAGCGGCCGCTGACCGCGGCCGACACGGCAGCCCTGCGCGAGGCTTACGAGCGCGATTACGGCGTGCTGTTCGAACGGCATATCCCCAATGCCGCGATCGAGATCCTGAGCTGGTCAGTCCAGGTCTCGACCGAGTCCAAGCGGCCCGAGGTGCAGGGCGGGGCCGGCAGCGCGCCGGCGCCCGAGCCGGTCGGCCGCCGGCCGGTGTTCGACGGACGCAGTGGAAAGACCACCGACGTGCCAGTCTATCGCCGCGAGAAGCTGCCGCCGGGCAGCGTCTTCAGCGGCCCGGCCATCGTCGCCGAGGACGAGACGTCGACCTATGTTTCGGCCAGTTTTGCCGCGCATATCGATGCCTCCGGCTGTATCGTCATGAATCGCAAGGCAGCGTGAGGAGTAACCCATGAGCCAGTCCAACAGCGTCGGCCTGATCGATCTCCAGATCATGTGGCACCGTCTGATCGCGGTGGTGGAGGAGCAGGCGCAGACCCTGATGCGCACCGCCTTCAGCCCGATCGTGCGCGAGTGCGGCGATCTCTCCGCCGGCGTCTTCGACCTGCAGGGGCGCATGCTCGCCCAGGCGGTGACCGGCACGCCGGGCCATGTGAACTCGATGGCCGAGTCGGTGAAGCATTTCCTGCGCTACTTCCCGATCGAGACGATGAAGCCGGGTGATGCCTACATCACCAACGATCCATGGATGGGGACCGGCCATCTCAACGACTTCGTCATCACCACGCCGTGCTTCCGCAACGGCAAGCTGGTGGCGCTGTTCTCCTGCACCAGCCATCTCATGGACATCGGCGGCATCGGTTTCGGTCCCGACGCGACCGACGTGTTCATGGAGGGGCTCTACATCCCCATGCTGAAGCTGTTCGACCAGGGCAAGGCCAACGAGACGCTGATGGCGATGATCCGCGCCAACACGCGCCAGCCGGTCGACACCGAGGGCGATGTCTATTCCCTGGCCGCCTGCAACGACGTCGGCGCCCGGCGCCTGGTCGAGATGATGGACGAGTTCGGCATCGAGTCGCTGGATGAACTCGGTGACCATGTGATCGCGCGCTCGCGCGAGGCGGTGCTGGCGGAGATCGCCAAACTGCCCAAGGGCACCTGGCACAACAGCATGACGGTCGACGGCTACGACGAGCCGGTGACCCTGAAGGCGGCGCTGACCATCTCCGAGACCGGCATCCATGTCGACTTCACCGGCACGACCGGCGTGTCGCGGCGCGGCATCAACGTCCCGCATGCCTACACGACGGCCTACACCGTGTTCGGCCTGGGGTGCGTGGTGTCCACGCACATCCCGAACAATGCCGGTTCGCTCGAGCCGCTCACCGTGTCGGCCCCGGAGGGCTGCATCCTGAACGCGCCCAAGCCGACTGCCGTGGCCTCGCGTCATGTCGTCGGACAGATGCTGCCCGACGTGGCGTTTGGCTGCCTGCGCCAGGTCGTGCCCGACCGCGTTCCGGCCGAAGGGACCTCGTGCCTGTGGAACATCAACGTGCGGGGCAGGGTGAAGGGCGGCGACGGCGGCAACTACGGCTTCGGCATGGCCATCACCTCCAACGGCGGGACCGGCGCGCGTCCCGACAAGGACGGCCTGTCGGCCACGGCCTATCCCAGCGGTGTCCGCGGCACGCCCGTCGAGATCGCCGAGACCCAGACGCCGCTCCTGTTCTGGCGCAAGGAGTTCCGCCCCGATTCGGGTGGCGCCGGGCGCACGCGCGGCGGCCTCGGCCAGATCATGGAAATCGAAAGCGGCATCGACGAGCCGTTCGACCTGCTGGCCGCCTTCGACCGCATCGACTATCCGGCGCGCGGCCGTGACGGCGGCGGCGACGGCGGGGCGGGCGTGGTGGCCTTCAAGTCCGGCCAGACGCTGAAGGGCAAGGGTTTCCAGCTCATACCACCGGGCGAGCGGCTGATGATCCTGACACCCGGAGGCGCCGGGATCGGCGCGCCGAAGGAGCGTGATCGCACGCAGGTCGCCAACGACCTGGCCGACGGTCTGATTTCTGCGGAGACAGCCGAGAAGGTCTACGAGTACAAGCCGCCGCAGGCTGCGGAATAGGCCGACGGCGACCGGATACGGGGAACGGTGTCACTTCAACGATGGGGGCTACATTGAAACTGGGACGCAGGACGGCCTTGAAGGCCGGCGTGGGCGCGGGTGCAATGGCGATGGTCGGTGCGCCGGCCGTGGTGATGGGGCAGGCGGCGCTCAAGCTGCCGCTGGCGACGGTGTGGCCGGATGGAAACTTCCATACGGTCAACGTCAAGCGCTTCGCCGAGGAAGTGAAGAAGGCAACCAACGGCGCCGTCGAGATCGACGTCAAGGCGGGCGGCCAGCTCGGCTTCAAGGGCCCGGAGCAGATGCGCGCCGTGCGCGACGGCCTCGTGCCGATGGCCGACATCCTGAACATCCAGCAGATCGGCGACGAGCCGATCTTCGGCATCGAGGGCATCCCCTTCATCAGCAACAACATCGAAGAGCTGAAGGTGCTGCACAAGTACGTGCGGCCCGAGTTCGAGAAGGTGCTCCTGAAGAACAACCAGACGATGCTCTACACGGTGCCGTGGCCGACGCAGTACCTGCATCTCAAGATCAAGGCGGAGTCGCTGGACGCTCTCAAGAGCGTCAAGATCCGCGTGCCCGACAAGAACGCGCAGGAAATGTGCAGCGCCATCGGCATGGCGCCGGCTCTCATCCCCTGGGGCGAGACGATCGCGGCGCTGTCGTCGGGCGCCGTCTCGGGCGTGTCGACCTCGTCCGTCTCGGCCGTGGACGGGAAGTTCTGGGAGTTCCTGAAGTTCTTCCACCAGACCAACCATGCCTGGTCGTCCGAGATCGTCACCATCAACAACGACACCTGGAAGAAGATCTCGCCGGCCAACCAGAAGATCATCGTCGAGCTCGCGAAGAAGCTCGAGCCGGAGTTCTGGCAGTCGTCGCTGCAGGCCGACAAGGACAGCAACGCCCGCCTGATCGCGGGCGGCATGCAGCTGGTCATTCCGCCGCCGGCGATGACCGCTGAATTGCAGAAGAAGACCGCGCCGATGATCGCCGAGTTCTACAAGCGCGTTCCGGCGGCGGAGAAGCCGATCAAGGCCTATCTCGCCGAGATGAAGCGCGGGTGAGCGGCCACGGCCCCAATCCGAACGCCGGTGCGCCGCCGGTGCTGCGCGCCTTTCTCGACGGGATCGACATGCTGGGCCGTCTCGACGGCTGGATGGGCGCCGCCTGCCTGGTGGCGCTCACCTGCCTGATGCTGGGGGAGGTCCTCGTCCGGGCGCTCTCGGACATCTTCCCCTGGGTGCCGGCCGACATTCCCGTCGCCTGGGAATACGGTTCGTATCTCATGGCGGCCGCCTTCACCTTCGGCGCCGCCATGACCCTGCGGGCCGGCGGCCATATCCGGGTCACGCTCGTCCTGGCACGGATCGGACCGAAGGCCCGGCGTTGGCTGGAAACGATCCTTGCCGCGCTGGGCGTCGCTTTCTCCGGCTATCTCGCGGTGGCGATGGTGAACTTCACCTGGCGCAGCTACGTGTCGGACCAGGTATCGATCTCCAGCGCGACGCCGCTGTGGATTCCGCAGGCGCTGGTGACGTTCGGAATCTGTCTGCTGGTCATGCAGTTCGTCGCGCGGTTCTTCCAGGCCCTGTTCGGCCTGCCGCTCGAGGACCTCAACATGCGCGCCGGTTCCGTCGCTGAGTAGTCTGTCGCGCGAGTTGAGATCTCATGCTTGAAATCGTCCTCACCATGTTCGTCGTGCTGTTCGCCTTTCTGGCGGGCGGCCTGTGGATCGGCTGGACCCTGGCCGTCACCGGCACGGTGCTGCTGGCGATCTTCCGCGACATCCCGCTCGAAAAGCTGCTGGCCCAGTACACCTGGAACATCCTGACGACGCAGGAACTGCTGGCCCTGCCGCTGTTCATCATCATGGGCGAGATCCTGTTCCGCACGCGGCTGTCGCAGACGCTGTTCCGCGGCCTGTCGCCCTGGGCGGCCCTGTTGCCGGGCCGGCTGCTGCACGTGAACGTCATCGGCTGCACCATCTTCGCCGCCATCTCGGGCTCGTCCGCGGCGACGACCCAGGTGGTGGGCCGCATCTCGCTGGCCGAACTCCTGAAGCGCGGCTATTCCAAGGACGTCGCCGTGGGTTCGCTCGCCGGAGCAGGGACCCTGGGTTTCCTGATCCCGCCCTCCAACATCATGATCATCTACGGCGTGCTGGGCGACGTCTCGATCGCCAAGCTCTTTACGGCGGGCTTCATCCCCGGTGCCTTGCTGGCGGGCTGCTTCATGGCCTGGATCATGATCTACACGACCCTGAAGCCGGAGCTCGTGCCGGAGGCGGAGCGCAACGTGCGCATCGCCACCGCGTCGGAGTTCCTGACGTCGATCCGCGAACTGGGGCCGGCCGTCTTCCTGATCCTGTGCGTCCTGGGCTCGATGTATGGCGGCTTCGCGACGCCGTCGGAAGCCGCCGCCGTGGGCGTGCTCGGAGCGCTGATCGTTGCCGGGATCCAGCGCGAACTGTCGCTGCCGGCGCTGAAGGCCATTGCCATCGGCTCGGTGCAGACCTGTGCCATGATCGCCCTGATCGTGCTGGGTGCCTCGATCCTCGGAAGTGCCGCGGCCTTTCTCGGGATACCCGCTGCCGTCGCCGGGTTCGTGAGCAGCCTCGGTCTTTCGTCGTTCATGCTGATCGTGGCCCTGATCGCCTTCTACCTGATCCTGGGCTGCTTCCTCGACGGTTTCAGCATGATCGTGATGACCCTGCCGATCGTCATGCCGATCGTGAAGGCCGCCGGCTTCGATCCGATCTGGTTCGGCGTCTTTCTCGTGCTGGTCGTCGAGATGGCGCAGATCACGCCGCCGGTCGGCTTCAACCTGTTCGTGATCCAGGGGCTGACCGAGGACGGGCTGGGCTACATCGCCCGGGTGACCTTGCCGTTCCTCTCGATCATGGTCTTCTTCACCATGCTCCTCGCCCTGTTTCCCGACATTGCCCTCTGGCTTCCGCGCTATCTCAGCAGCTAGTCTGCCGCGGGGTAGCGAGGGGAGTTGAATGGAACCGCGACAGGTCAAGACGGCTGCCGACGCGCTGAAGATCGTCAAGCAACGGGGACTCACCCACGTGAAAGTGGGCGTCCACGACATCGATGGCATCCTGCGCGGCAAGTACATCCACGTCGACAAGTTCCGGTCCGCGCTCGAGGGAGGCTTCGGCTTCTGCGACGTGGTGCTGGGCTGGGACATGAACGACCAGCTCTACGACAATGTCACCTATACGGGCTGGCATACGGGCTATCCCGACGCGAACGTCCGCATCCTGCCGGAGACCTGCCGCGAGATCGCGACGGAGCCCGGCAACCTCTTCTTCCTTTGCGAGTTCGTGGGGAAGGCGGAGGAGATCTGTCCGCGCGGTACCTTGCGGCGCGTGCTGGAGCGCGCGCAGAAGCTCGGCTTCGAGGTCAAGGTCGGGTTCGAGTATGAGTTCTTCGTCTTCGCCGAGACGCCTGAATCGATCCGCGAGAAGGGCTATCGCAACCTGAAGCCGATCTCGCCCGGCTTCTTCGGCTACTCGGTCCTGCGCAACTCCGTCCTGTCCGACTGGTACCGCGACCTGCTCGCGATGTGCGAGGCGATGGACATGGGCATCGAGGGCCTGCACACGGAGACCGGCGCCGGCGTGCTCGAGGCGGCGCTGCGGGTCGACGAGGCGCTCGCGGCCACCGACAAGGCCGCCCTGTTCAAGATCTTCACCAAGGTGCTGGCGCAGAAGCGCGGCTGGCTCGCCACCTTCATGGCCAAGTGGTCGAAGGACTGGCCGGGCTGCGGCGGCCACATGCACATGTCGCTGTGGAAGGGCGGCAAGCCGGTCTTCTTCGACGAGAAGGCGCCGCACCGCATGAGCAAGACGATGCGCCAGTTCGTCGGCGGCCAGGCGGCGCTGATGCCCGAGCTGCTGGGCATGGTCGCCTCGAACGTCAATTCCTACCGCCGCCTGATCCCAGGTTTCTGGGCGCCGACCGCTTCGACCTGGGGCGTCGAGAACCGCACCACCTCGCTGCGCGTGATCCCGGGCTCGGCCAAGTCGACCCGCGTCGAATACCGGGTCGCCGCCGCCGACGCCAATCCCTATCTGGCGATCGCCGCCGCCATCGGCTCCGGCCTGTGGGGCATCGAGAACGACATCGATCCCGGCGAGCCCGTGACGGGCAATTCCTACGAGAAGAAGCACCCCGCCAAATCGCAACTGCCGCGGACGCTGATGGAGGCAGCCGGCCGGCTCAAGGCCTCGAAGCCGGCGCGCAACCTCTTCGGCGACGCCTTCGTCGATCATTATTCCGCAACACGCGAGTGGGAAGAGCGGGAGTTCCGCAAGGCCATCACCGACTGGGAACTCGACCGCTACATGGAAATCATCTGATGGCTGCGTCCTCTCCGCTCGTTGGCAACTGGAATTATCCGACCTCGATTCGCTTCGGCGCCGGCCGCATCAAGGAGCTGGCAGAGGCCTGCAAGGCCGTCGGCCTCAAGCGGCCGTTGCTGGTGACCGATCCGGGCCTGGCCAAGCTGCCGATGATCTCCGATGCGGTGATGGCGCTCCGCAAGGCCGGCCTCGAGGTGGCGGTGTTCAACGAGGTCAAGCCCAACCCCATCGCCGCCAATGTCGAGGCGGGCATCCGCGTGCTGCGTGCCGGCAAGCATGACGGCGTAATCGCCTGGGGTGGCGGCAGCGGCATCGATGCCGCCAAGGCGATCGCTTTCATGGCGGGCCAGACCCGGCCGATGTGGGATTTCGAGGACATCGGCGACTGGTGGACGCGCGCCAATCCGGCCGGCATCTACCCGTCGATTGCCGTGCCGACCACGGCCGGCACCGGCTCCGAAACCGGCCGCGCCTCGGTCATTACGGATGAGAACACGCACACCAAGAAGGTGATCTTCCATCCGAAGATGATGCCGGCAATCGTGATCGCCGATCCCGAACTCACCGTCGGCCTGCCGGCCAAGCTCACCGCCGGCACCGGTATGGACGCCTTCATTCATTGCTTCGAGGCTTATTGCGCGCCCGGCTATCACCC
>NZ_JAUSBN010000058.1 GCF_030651995.1 Reyranella sp. | reverse complement strand
TCAAGGACGCTCTGGTGCGCGAAGGCGTGCCGGCGACCGCGATCGCGGTGGTGGGCCGTGGCGAGCAGGGTCTGCTGGTGCAGACCGGCCCGAACGTCCGCGAGCCGCAGAACCGCCGCGTCGAAATCGTCATCCAGTAAGCTGGACGACCCTGGACAAGGAAGAGGCGGCCCTCACGGGCCGCCTTTTTCTTTGCTCAGCGCGGTGTCGACCACGGCGAAATGCTGTTCCCAGGTCGACCGCGACCAGCAGCCCAGTCGGCGAAGGTGCGCCCGACGCTGCGGCGAATGCTGCAGCACATAGTTGAGCACGGCCTGGCGCCAGGCTGCAGCATCTGTCGGGTCGACATGATCCAGGACGCCACCGCCGACCTCACGGAAGACCGGAATGTCGCTGCACAGCACCGGGGCGCCGCACGTCAGCGCTTCGGCGAGCGGCAGGCCGTAACCCTCTGCGAGGGATGGAAGCAACAAGGCGCGTGCACCTTTCAGCATACCGGTGACGGTGGCGTCAGGCAGTCGGCTGTACTCCTGGAGGCAGCCATCGAGGCAGGCGCCCTCTTCCAAACTCTCGATGACATCTCGCCCCAATCCAGCAGCGCTCGCCCACGTGAAAGCCCCTGACCGACCGGTCGTCGACGATCCGGAGTCGGCCGAGGGGATCGAGCACAGTGAGGTGCAAGCGATCCCGTTCACTTGTCATGAAATCCTCGGCATAGGCGAGTTCGACCCGGGGTATCCCCTTGGGCGTTCGCGACCGCGAGGCGTAGAGCAGCCTCGAGATGTCGAGGATGAGCCGCGGAGGTGGCGAGGACTGGGGTGGGTCAGGGCTCAGGGGACGCTCCAAGTCCCAGAAATAATTGGATATTGCGTCCTTAGCCGGTGTGGCGTCGCTAAGCACCCGCGGGCGCACTCGGGCACGGCATGTGTCCGCTGACCGAAATCAGAGATTCGAGGGCCTTCCTGCGGACAGCGGGAACGCGGCATGATCTGGATCCATATTAAAGAGACCAATAGAATCGAGGGTACGACCATGCAGCGGCTCAAGTTCGGCGCCTTCCTCGCGCCTCATCATCCGATCGGCGAGAATCCGATGTTGCAGTTCCGCCGGGACCTCGACCTCGTCGAGCAGCTCGACGGGCTGGGCTATGACGAGTTCTGGTGCGGCGAGCATCATTCGAGCGGCTGGGAGATGATCGCCTCGCCCGAGATGTTCCTGGCGGCGGCGGGCGAGCGCAGCAAGCGCATCAAGCTGGGCACCGGCGTGATCTCGCTGCCCTACCATCATCCCTACAACGTGGCCCAGCGCATGGTGCAGCTCGACCACATGACCGGCGGCCGCGCCATCTTCGGCTCCGGGCCCGGCGCGCTGGCGTCCGACGCCCATACGCTCGGCATCGACCCGATGCTCCAGCGTGACCGTCAGGACCACGCGATCGGCATCATCCGCCGCCTGTTCAAGGGCGAGCGGGTCACCGACAAGACCGACTGGTACACGATGCAGGATGCGGCCCTGCAGCTGCTGCCCCTGCAGGAGGACATGCCGTTCGTCGTCGCGTCGCAGGTCAGCCCCTCCGGCATGACCCTGGCGGGCAAGCACGGCATCGGCATCATCTCGATCGGCTCGATGTCGAACGAGGGTCTGCTGGCGCTGCCGACGCAGTGGAAGTTCGCCGAGGACGCCGCGAAGAAGCACGGCCAGACGGTCGATCGGAGGAACTGGCGCGTGCTGCTCAGCTGGCATGTCGCGGAGACCCGCGAGAAGGCCCGCGAGGAAGCGCGGGTGGGCCTGCAGCGCTGGCACAACGAATACATCGTCGGCACCCTGCAGCGGCCCGGCGCGACGCCCTTCGCCGATCCGGACGAGGCCGTGGACAAGACGGCCTTCACGCCGGGCTCGGCCGCGACGATCGGCACGCCCGACGATCTGGTGAAAGTCATCAAGGACGTCTACGCCAAGAGCGGCGGCTTCGGCACGGTCGTGGGCTTCGTCCACGACTGGGCCAACCCGGAGAACACGCGCCGCAGCTGGGACATGGTCGCGCGCTATGTCATTCCGGAGATCAACGGCTACGTGACCAAGCTGCGCGAGTCGCAGAAATTCCTGATCGAGAATCGTGGCGTCTTCGAGCGGGCGCAGCAGGCGATCATGGCGAAGATCATGCAGACAGAGGGCGGCGCTGAAGCCCTCAAGGCCACCAAGGCGCCGCGCTTTGCGGCCGCTTCGGCCGCGGTGCCGGACTTCGAGAAAGAGAACGCCCGCTGAACCGGAAGATGGGGCGGCGCCGTCGGCGCCGCCTCAGTTCTGCTGCTGCCGCCAGACGAAGATCGAGCTCATCGTGTAGTTGAACGTGGCGCCGACGATGACGCCCGCGATGCCGGCGATCCACCAGCTCTCGTTCGAGACGAACAGCCACGACGCCACGCCGATATTGGCCAGCGCCCCCACGCCGCAGACGACATAGAATTTCAGCAGCCCAGCCAATGCGGCCGTGCCGCGCAGTTTCATGTCGCTGTAGGTAAGGAGATTGTTCACCAGGAAGTTCGAGGTCATGGCGATGACGGTCGCCACCGACTGCGCGGCCTCGAAGCCGAACCCGCCCAGCATGCCGATTCGCAGGACGATGAGATGGATGGCGAGGCCGATGGCGCCGACGATCATGAAGAACAGGAAACGGACCGACACGGTGCCGCCCGTCATCCGGTGCAGCAGCAGCCCGAGGAAGTCGAGGATGGCGCGCGTGTCGAACTTGGAAAGTCCCTCCTGGCGGGAGCGGAAACGATAGGCGACCTCGGCCACGCGCATCTGCCCGCGGGTGCTCGCCAGGATATCGAGCAGGATCTTGAAGCCTGATGGGACGAGGCTGGAGGCCACGGACTCGAAGACCTCACGCTTCAGCACGAAGAAGCCGCTCATCGGATCGGAGACCTGCCGGCCGATGATGAAGGCGGCGAGGCGGGTTGCGACGCGGCTGGCAAAGGCCCGCCGGGCCGAGAATCCACCTTCGCTGCTGCCGTCGCCCACGAAGCGGCTGCCGATCACGAGATCGGCCTCGTCATTCTGAAGTTTGGCCACCATGGCGGGTAGGATGGCTTCGTCGTGCTGGAGGTCGGCATCCATGACCGCGACGTATGGGGCGGCCGAACTGAGGGCCCCCTCGATGCAGGCGCCGGCAAGGCCGCGCCGGCCGACGCGACGGATGCAACGCACCCGGGTATCGTCCTTGGCCAGTTGCTTGGCGACCTTCCAGGTCCCGTCGGGGCTGTCGTCGTCGACGAACACGACTTCCCACGGAATGTCACCCATCGCCTCGTCGAGCAGGCCCACCAGGCGCGGCAGGTTCTGCGATTCGTTGAAGGTCGGAACGACGACCGAAACCATTGGGGAGAATGATTGCATCCGGCGGCATTATATTGCGGCGACCGGGGCGATCCTAACGTGATTTGCGGTCCGGATCGGCCTTGTATGCCGGGGCTGTATCCCTAGACTTCGCCCAGATTTTGCGGCGGGCGGTGGTATTGGATGGTTGGATCGATTAAGGGCACGGACAGGGGCGACCGTCTTGCGGCGTTGCTGTCGAAGCTGTGCATTGGGTTCGTCGTTGTCCTGACTGTCGGTTACACGATCGCCGGGGCGATCGTCCGGCCCAACATGTACTCCGACAGCGGCTGGGGATTCCTCGGCTGGTACACCCAGGACCGCACCTCGGCCTTCAACCATTCGCTCGCGCCCGACCAATCCGATATTTCGCGTGACGTCGAAGCCTTCATGGCCACCTGGACGCCGGGGCAGCACGTGCTTCCCGGACTGGTCGAGAATCTCGGCATGAGCCTCGGCCTGGCGATCATCATCGTCGTTGCGATCTTCACCGTACTGGGCGCGTTCGGCTGGTTCGCCCTCTACCGGGCATTCGGTTTCTCGCTGCTGACAAGCTCGATCGCGCTGGCGATCATTGCCTGCACCAGGTTCTTCAACCTGTCCTTCACGAACTACTCCGGCGGCGAAGTGCTGCTGTTCGGCGTCGCCCCCTGGTTCGTCCTCATGGCCTGGAAGCTGCGCGATCTCAGATGGTTCGCGGTGCTGCCGCTGGTCGCGGGGACGGCAATCATGGTGTTCGCCAAGCTTAACGGCATCGTCATCGCTGCGGCCGTCGTCGGAGGCGCGGCAATCTGCGGCGACGATGCGTGGCGCAGAAGGGACACCGTCCGCAAGCTGGTCGTGGCCGGCGTCACCATCGGCCTGATGGGCGCCATCTTCTACGTCTCCTGGTACACGCGGGGGGCGACGGCGGCTTCCATCTCGGCGGAGGTCCATCGGGATGGGCTGCTTTTCTACATATCCTTCGGCGTAGGCAGCCTGTGGAGTTCTGCCCTCTCGCTGCTCGACCTCTCCAACTACCTGTTCCGCAATCCGGGCCGGCAGATCCTGCAGTCGGGTGACGCCATGGCCTATGCCTTCTTCCCGCTGGCGCTGGCGACCTACACGATCACCTGGATGCAGCTGCGCCACGCCTACGGGGAGTATCTGCGCTTCACCTATTCGGTCTCGGCTGCAATCCTCGCTTTTTTCCTGCTCATGTGGCTGACGGGGTCATCGATCAGCTTCGACGAGCGCCACTTCCGGATCCCCTCGCTTCTGCTTTTCGTCGGTGTCGTGCAGGCCTTTACGGCAAGCAGGTCCTGGCTGTTGCGCATTTCCTTCGTGGCCGTGGCAGGGCTGGCATGCCTCTATGGTGTGACGTCCTTCGTGACGCGGACAGTGGCAAACTCGCACTATGCGATCGGCGACCGGGGCTTCCGGCATATGAACGCATCGGCGGAGGCGGTTGCCTTCATCCGCAGCATCGATCTTGCCGGTCCGGATGCGAAGAAGACCCTGATCTTCCTGCCGTCGCCGGAGATCGCGCTGGAAGTCCGCAATGCCCGCAACTGGTCAAACCAGGCCGACTTCGACACATTGGAAATGCTGAAGTCCCAGGTCTATCGCGGCCGCGTCGACCGCCTCTACGTCTTGGTCCAGAAGCGGCTGCTCGCCAACGGCAAGGCCGACGCAATCCTGAGGTCGTTCGTCGACTATCCGATCGACCGCTGGACGATGGTGCCGCTCGGCGATCTGGTCTGCTTCTACCAGGTCCGCGGTTAGCGCGCCGTGCTGTACTTATAGAAGCGCACGAGCTCGATCGGCATGAGGTTACCCTCCGAATAACGGTTGCTGACGCTGCCCAGCAGATTGTTCACCGGGAAGGCGAAGGAAATCAGGAAACCCAGGATCGCGATCGAGCGGAGTACCTGGGAGCCGAGCTTCGCCCGCGCTGCCACCGCCATCGCGACGAACAGCAGCGGTAGCGAGTAGGCAAGGCTGCGGTCGACGTCGAACACCATGGCCGCCACGCCGACGACGGCCGCCGTGGCACCGAGCATCGCCAGGAGCGAAAACCACCAGCGGCTCCGCACGAGGAGCACGCCCGCCACGAGGGGCCACAGCCAGAGGCCTGCAAGGACATGCGGCAACTCGTACTGCAGGGTTGGGAGGGTGAGCGGCAGGACGCTGAAGCCGACGTCCTTGCCGGTGCCGATGGGGATATGGAGTCCGTAACCGAACATCAGCACGAGGCGGATTGCGCCGGCGATCAGAATGGCCGAGGCGACGGTGATCGTCTGCAGGTTGAACCAGCTGGGCTTGCCGGCGTGGCTGTTGCGCATGGCCCAGTAGAGAACCACCAGGGGCGAGGCAATGACGGCACGTTCGTCGGTGAAGCATGCAACGATGATGGCCGCTACGATGATCGGTGGATTGCGGAATGCCACCGCCACGGTGAGGAAGGTATAGGCAAAGGCGTCGCCCATGCCGCCGAGCTGCAGGAAGGCGGCCTTGCCGGCATAGATGGAAGCCACGCCGAATACGCTGGCCAGTGCGACGATGCGGTCTTTGAAGAGATCCATCGCGATCTTGCCAACCAGAGCAAGCAACAGGATGCCGAGCCCGTACTGGATGACCAGCATCGCGCGCCAGTCGACGTGCAGGACCTTCATGGTCATCGGCAGGGTCAGGCGGAAGGCGAGCTTGGAGTCGTGCGACGACTGGTCCTTGTACTGGTCGCCCGTCATCGCCAGCGGATCGGCGGCCTGGCGCTCGAGGACCGGCCAGAAATTGACGATCTGAGCGTCGTTGCCGAGGAAGAAGCTGACCCGGGGAAAGGACATGAACAGCGACAGCGCGATCGCCAGCGCCACGCCCCAGGCCAGCCATAGGCGGCGGCCCGCAAGCAGGCCGAACGCGGCCTCGCAGCGCGACAGGATCGCGTCGTAGATGCCCTTGAGAATCATATGTTGAGCCTGTTGAAGATGAAGTCGGGCAGGGCGCGCACGACGAACATGATGAGCTGCCATTTACGCGGCAGGTAGGCGACTGCCGTGCCCCGGTCGATGGCATCGACCGTGCCTTGCGCCACGGACTCGACGGAGGCGAGCCGCCGGCCCCGCGCCTTCTGGTCGGCGGTCATGGGCGTGTCGGTCGGGCCGGGCTTGATCAGGACGACCTTGATGGCGGTACCTGCAAAGCGGTGCTGCATGCCTTGGGCGTAACGATCCATCAGCGCCTTGGAGGCACCGTAGACATAATTGATGCGCCGGCCGCGGTCGCCGGCAACCGAGCCGATCATGCCGATGGTGCCGCCGCCGGCACGTTCCATTGCGCCGGCAAAAGCCTCGGCGAACAGGATCGGCGAGACGCCATTGACCTCGACCGACTCACGTGTCTTCTCGATATCGTCCTGGCACGGCTGCTGCGGCGAGAGCACGCCATGGGCGATGAGGGCGATGTCGACCGGCATTTGCGACGTCCAGCGCGCCACGGAGTCGGCGATCGCCGGCGTCGACAGGAAGTCCATCGTTTCGACGGAGACCTCGGCCTGGCCGCTGCGGGCGCGCAGGTCGGCTGCAATGCGCTCGGCGAGCGCCACGTTCCGCGCCACGAGGATAAGCTCGACGGGTCCGCGTTGCATCCATAGCCGGCAGCAATGTTCGGCGATGGCCGAGGTCGCGCCGATCACGACGATGCGCTTCTTCTGGTTCAACTCACTGCCCCATCAAACGTCGGGACATGCCGGAGCTCATCCCAGGATCACGGAACTTCGCAAGCGCCGCCGCTCTTGGATAGCCCGCTTCAAAGAGCTCGCGGGGCATGCGGGCGTCCTTGGCAAGGTAGAGGCGCCCGGCGGCGGCTCGCACGACCGCATCGAGTTCGACGAACAGGCGCTCGGTGCGCGCGCCGCGGTTGGGGAAATCGAGCGACAGCGTGACGCCAGGGGTCGGGAAGCTCAGCAGGCCGGGGGAGGCGCGGTCGCCGAAGGTCTTGATGACCGCGAGGAACGAGCCCTGTCCCGAGCGGGCGATGATGTCGAGGATATCGCGCAGGGCGGCGGGCCCGGCGTCGCGCGGCACGACGAGCTGGTACTGGTAGAAGCCGCGCGGGCCGTAGAGCCGGTTCCAGTCCTGCAGGTCGTCGAGCGGGAACAGGAACGTGTCGAACGGGCGGCGTCGGGCGCCGCCGCGGCGGCTGTTCAGGTGATAATAGGCGCTGTTGAACACCGGAAGCGTCAGCCGGTTGAACAGCGGAAACGGCGGGGTGACGGGCACGGCGAGGCGGCGAGGGGAGGGCGGCTTGCCCGACTGGTCAACCGCGGGGTTGGCCCTCAGGAAGATCCCGCGCGCGCGGCTGCCGGCCGTGCAGTCGAGCCACGACACGGTGTGCTCCCACAGGGACTCCGAATCGTCGGCCAGTGTCAGGAACTCGTCGAGGCTGCGGTAGGGCAGGATCTCGGTGTCGAGCCAGGGCCCTGTCACGGGCTGGAGCTGCAGCTCGGCGGTGGCGATGAGGCCGGTGAGGCCGATGCCGCCCACGGTCGCGGCGAACAGGTCGGGCCGCACGCCGGGACCGCAATCGACAACCCCGCCATCGGTGCGGACCAGAGTCAGGTTGCGGACATGATTGCCGAAGGAGCCGACGCGGTGATGGTTCTTGCCATGCACGTCATTGGCAATCGCGCCGCCGACGCTCACATGTTGCGTGCCGGGGATCACCGGCAGGCCCCAGCCGCGCGGCACCATGAAGCGCTGGATGTCTCGAAGCTGCACGCCGGCCTCGCACACCAGCCGGCCCATCTCGGGATCGAAGGAATGGAAGCGATCCAGCCGCGCAGTGTCGAGCAGCGTACCGCCGGGATTGAGGCAGGCATCGCCGTAGCTGCGCCCCCTGCCGAGCGGGATGGCTGGCCCCTTGCCGTGCAGTTCGTCGGCCAGCGTGGCGATGTCTGACAGTGCGGTGACTTGATGAGGCTCCGCGCTCAGGCGTCCCCAGGAGGAAACAGGTCTCATCCGTCCTGTGCCCAAGATGCGAAATGTCGAGGCCAAATCGTACTTCGTCCGTCGATCGAAGGCCATGCCAAAACGGCCGGCCTGCAGGCGTGGCGGGCCGCCGAGGGATTGCCAGAAAACCGACGAGGACGCATACAGGATAGGGGGAACGTGCGTGGGGCAATGAATTCGGGGGAATCGAAAGGCACGGTGGCGGGACTGATCCAGCTGGCTCGCCCACGCCAGTGGGTGAAGAACGTCTTCGTCTTTGCGCCGCTGGTGTTTGCCCGCGAGTTCACCAATCCCGCCTCGATCAAGCTGTCGCTGCTGGCGTTCGTCCTGTTCTGCGTCGCTTCATCGGCCTGTTACATCGTGAACGACCTGCACGATGTCGAGCGCGACCGTCGGCATCCGACCAAGCGCCTGTCGCGACCGCTCGCGGCAGGGCGCGTCTCGCGTGGCGCGGCGCTTTCACTGCTGGGCGTGATCCTCGCCGGTCTGGTGCTGACGGCCGTCTTCCAGCCCTACGTCATGGCCGTGATCGCGGGCTATCTCGCGCTCAACATCGCCTATACTTTCGTCCTGAAGCACCAGCCGGTCCTCGATATCTTCAGCATCGCCATCGGCTTCGTCCTGCGCATCTGGGCCGGCGCCGTCGTGATCGACGTGCCGCTCTCCGGATGGATGCAGATCACGACGCTCTGCCTTGCCCTCTACCTCGCTGCGGTGAAACGGCGGCAGGAGCTGCTGGGCAGCGGGTCGGACGGGCGTGAAGTGCTGGAAAAGTACTCGCCGGCCCTTATCGAGCGCTATGCCGAGATGTCGGCGACCGGCGCGCTGGTCTTCTACAGCCTGTTCGTCATGTCGGCGAACCAGGCGCTGACGGCGACCATCCCCTTGGTGATCTTCGGCCTGTTCCGTTACTGGTACGTGGTCGAACGGCTGGGTGGCGGCGAATCGCCGACCGACGCGCTGCTTTCGGACCTGCCTTTGCTGGCGACGGCCGTGGCCTGGATCGCGGTCTGCGGCATCGTCCTCTATTCCTCCTAGTCGGAGCGGCCGTCAGGGCTCCCTGCGGGCGAACGTGTAGAAGCGGTGGCCGATGTAGCTGGTCACGGCCGGCACCATCACGCCGATGAAGTGGGCGATGTCGTCGGCGTGCCAGATCAGTCCAAGCTCGGGGAACACGATGCGTGCGAGGCCGACGCTGATCGCCCAGACGAGGGCGAAAGCCACGAGATTGACCACCACGAACCGGCGCACCTCGGAGGCCACGGAACGTCCCGACGCGCCGAACACGAAGCGGCTCATCAGCAGGTAGGCGACGATCATGCCGACGAAGTAGGCCACGACCACGGCCGCCTCGAACGGCATGACGAAGTTGAGGACATACCGGCTGACCAGGTTGACGAGGGCGGCGGTGCCACCGCTCAGCAGGAACTTCAGGAATTGCAGGGTCATGGAGATCCGGCGGTCCGGCCCATCGGAATCTCAGTCGATGCGCAATTTCGATAGACGCACGGCAAGCGGCCGGAGGGAAGCACCGGGGACCTGTCAAAATGCAGTTTGAAAGGGGCGGGCTGGCTGGGGGACCAGGATTCGAACCTAGACTAACTGGGTCAGAGCCAGTTGTTCTACCGTTAAACTATCCCCCAACGGGCCGAGCAAGCGTGCCGGGCGCACGATTTAGCGATGACGACACGGATTGGCAAGCGGGGCCTCGCCGCGGGCGGAATCCTCGTTTACGATCCCGCCAAGGAAAGAGTTGAGAATGACCGGGGAATCCACGCCCAAGGGAGGCTGGCACAGCGGTCGATTTGCGCACACCTTCGCTGCCATCGATCTCGGCACAAATAATTGCCGGCTCCTGGTGGCACGGGCATCGGTCGAGGGTTTTGAGGTGATCGATGCCTATTCTCGCCCCGTCAGGCTGGGCGAGGGGGTGGCGCTGAGCGGTTCGCTGTGCGGCGAGGCCATTGAACGCACGCTGCATGCGCTTGGCGTCTGCGCGGCCAAGATCGAACGCAACCGCGTGACCCGCGCCCGTCACATCGCCACCGAAGCCTGCCGCCGCGCCTGCAATGCCGGGGATTTCCTCGACATGGTGAAGGCGCGCACCGGCCTCAGCTTCGACCTGATCCAGCCGGCCGAGGAGGCGAGGCTCGCCTTGGCGAGCTGCGAGAACCTGCTCGACCCCGAGATCCCCTTCGCCCTGCTGATCGACATCGGCGGCGGCTCGACCGAGGTGAGCTGGATCCGGGTCAGGCCGCGCCCCGGCCGTCCGGGCTGCGCGACCACCGAACTGATCGGCATGACGTCGGTGCCCTGGGGCGTCGTGACGCTCACCGAATCCTGCACGCCTGGACAGCCGCGCGAGCGGGCGCTGAGCCGGGCCTGCTACGACGACATGGTCGAGCGGATTCGGGCCGACCTGCGATCCTTCTGCGCCAGCCACCGGATTGCGCCGGCGATCGCGCGCGGCGAGGTCCAGATGATCGGCGCCTCGGGCACCGTGACGACGATCAGCGCACACCATCAGGGCCTGAAGCGCTATAACCGGACCCTGGTCGACGGTTCGAGGATCGGCCGAGAGGAAATTTTGCGTATCTGTGACGAGCTTTCCACGCTGTCGGTCGACCAGCTCACCCATCTGCCCTGCATCGGCGACGACCGCGCCGACCTCGCGCTGGCCGGCGGGGCGATCCTCGAGGCGGTCTGTCGCCAATGGGCGGCGCCGGTCGTGCGCGTGGCCGATCGCGGTCTGCGCGAGGGCGTGCTGATGGAACTGATGCGCCAGGCCGACCGCGAGGCCGACCAGCTCTGCCGCCGGAGCCACTGAGCATGGCCAGCGACAAGAAGGGCAGCGTCCCGACGGGGCGGCGCGCCACGGTCCGCGTGAAGACCGCGCGCGGACGCACCGTTTCCTCCCAGCGTTGGCTGCAGCGCCAGCTGAACGATCCCTATGTCGAGGAGGCCAAGAAGCGCGGCTATCGCTCGCGTGCGGCCTTCAAGCTGCTGCAGATCGACGACCAGTTCCATTTCCTGAAGCCAGGCGGACGCGTCATCGACCTTGGGGCGGCACCGGGCGGGTGGACGCAGGTTTCGGTCGAACGGGTGAGTTCGGGCAAGATCAAGGGCGTGGTGATCGGCATCGACCTGACGCCGGTCGAGCCCATCGCGGGGGCGACCGTGCTGGCCAAGGATTTCTACGACGAGGACGCGCCCGCGCTGCTCACGGAGCTGCTGGGCGGGCCGGCCGACGTCGTGCTGAGCGACATGGCGGCCGCGGCGACCGGCGAGACCCAGGTCGACCATATGCGGATCATGGGGCTGGCCGAGGCCGCGCATGATTTCGCCCGCGAGATCCTGAAGCCCGGCGGCGCCTTCGTCGCCAAGGTACTGCGCGGCGGGACCGAGCGGACGCTGCTCGACCGGCTGAAGAGGGACTTCGAGAAGGTGCGGCATTTCAAGCCCGAGGCCAGCCGGGCCGATTCGGCGGAAATGTACGTCGTCGGCACGGGCTTCCGCGGGTAGATTCCGCTGAGGCACTTTGCGCTGCTGAACTTCTCTTTCGATTGCGCCACCGCCTGCGCAATCCTGCGCCGGTCCGGGGTCGAAATCTGGAAACGCGATCGCCTGGGCGCCGTTTAGAAATACTTGTGCATAACGGCCCCGCGTCTGCGCGCTTGGCTTGTGCGCGGCGGTGTGTATAAAGGCTCGCCAACCCGGCGGCCCTCTCCGAGGGCCGCCGTTTTTATTTCTCCTCAATGGAGGTTGGTATGCAGATTCAGGAAGCGCTCACCTTCGATGACGTCCTCCTGAAGCCTGCTGCGTCGTCGGTTCTGCCCGGGCAGACCGACACCCGCACACGCCTCACGCGCACCATCGAACTCAACATCCCGCTGATGTCGGCGGCGATGGACACCGTCACCGAGTCGGGCATGGCGATCGCCATGGCGCAGGCCGGCGGCATCGGTGTCATCCACAAGAACCTCGAGCCGGAAGCACAGGCCAACGAGGTCCGCCGGGTCAAGAAGTTCGAAAGCGGCATGGTGGTGAACCCCGTCACCATCCATCCCGACCAGACGCTGGCCGACGCGCTGGCGCTGATGGAAGCCAACCAGATCTCGGGCATTCCGGTGGTCGAGCGCGGCAGCGGCAAGCTGGCCGGCATCCTCACCAACCGCGACGTGCGCTTCGCCACCGATGCCGGCACGCCGGTCAGCACGCTCATGACCAAGGAGCGCCTGGTCACCGTGACCGAGGGTGCCACCAAGGAAGAGGCCAAGCGGCTGCTGCACCAGTTCCGGATCGAGAAGCTGCTGGTGGTCGATGCCGCCTACCGCTGCATCGGCCTGATCACCGTCAAGGACATCGAGAAGGCCAACAAGTTCCCCGGCGCCAGCAAGGACGAAAAGGGCCGCCTGCGCACCGCCGCCGCGACCGGCGTCGGCGAGGACGGGCTGCGCCGTGCCCAGCTGCTGATCGACGCCGATGTCGACGTGATCGTGGTCGACACCGCGCACGGCCATTCGCGCGGCGTGCTCGAGGCCGTGACGCGGGTGAAGAAGCTCAGCAACTACACCCAGGTGATGGCCGGCAACGTCGCCACCCGCGAGGGCGCCCAGGCGCTGATCGACGCCGGCGCCGACGCCGTGAAGATCGGCATCGGGCCGGGCTCGATCTGCACCACCCGCATGGTGGCCGGTGTCGGCGTGCCGCAGCTCACCGCGATCATGGAGGCGGCCGAAGCCTGCCGCGCCGCGGGCGTTCCCGCGATCGGCGACGGCGGTATCAAGTATTCCGGCGACCTCGCCAAGGCGATCGCCGCCGGCGCCGACTGCGCCATGATCGGCTCGCTGCTGGCCGGCACCGACGAGGCGCCGGGGGAGGTGATCCTCTACCAGGGCCGTTCCTACAAGTCGTACCGCGGCATGGGCTCGATCGGCGCCATGGCGCGCGGCTCGGCCGACCGCTACTTCCAGCAGGAGGTGCAGAGCACCTTGAAGCTGGTGCCGGAAGGCATCGAGGGCCGCGTCCCCTACAAGGGCGGCGTGGGCAGCATCCTGCACCAGCTGGTCGGCGGCCTGCGGGCGGCCATGGGCTATACCGGCAACGGCACGATCCGCGAGATGCAGAGCAATTGCCAGTTCCTGCGCATCACCGGCTCGGGCCTGCGCGAGAGCCACGTGCACGACGTCGAGATCATGCGCGAGGCGCCGAACTACCGCGGCGGCATGTAACCCTCTTTCAGCGCCGCCGCGATCTGCTCTGCCGCGATCCGGTGGCCGAGCGGGCCGGGGTGCGAGGTCCGGAACATCGCGGCGTAGCCATCGCGCGTCACGCCCTCGTCGATCGCCTCGAACAGGTCGAGCGCGCCGAGGCCCGCCGCACGCGCGCAGTCCAGCACAACACGCGAGAGGCGGCGCTGCTCGCGCGCATAGTCGGCATTCTTCCAGACATAGGGATCGTATTCCGCCACCACGAGCGTCGGCACGCCGAGGCCGGCCAGCCGCTTCAGCAGCGGGCAGGCCATGGTCGCGCCGGCGCCGCGCGGCAGCACGCGGACATGGTCGATCGACCATTCATACTGCCAGCCTTTGTGGCGCAGGATCGTGTCGACCAGCACCGACCAGCCGAACAGGCGCTGCCAGAGGTCGAGGCTGGCGGCGGGCGCAGGTGAGGGCGGGACGGGGACGTTGCGCAAGGCGAGTGTCTCGCCCGTCGGCTCGAAATAGGGCTTCTCCGCGCCCCACACGCGCTTCATTTCGCTGCGCCGCAGATCGTCGGCGATGAAGACCAGCACCAGCGCGGCCGGCTTCACCTCGCGCACCTGCTGCTCGGCGCGCAGGACGATCTGGTCGAGCCCGTAGCCGCTCACGCCGGCATTGACGGTGCGGCGGCCGATCAGCGGCTGCAGCAGGGCCGCCCAGGTCTCGCCGTCGCTCACCTCGTCGCCATGGGCATAGGAATCGCCCACCACCAGCACCGGCGGCTCGGCCAGCACCGTGCCGGCCGGGGCCGGGGTGAGGCGGTGGCCGTGAAGGTCGTAGGTGACGCCCTCCGCGGAATATCCCGGGCGCAGCACGAAGCCCAGGTCGCTGTCGCGCTTCAGTCGCCCGGCGCCGGCCTTCAAGGTGGCCTGGCGCTCGGCGAGGATGATGTTGGACCAGTCGAGCAGCGCCGCCGGCCCGCGCCACAGGCGGCAGCCCAGTTCGAGCACCAGAAGCGTTACCAGCACCGAGCCGAGGACCAGCGCGGCCCGGCCGAACATCTCAGTTGCCCTTGTCGCCGAGCGCGCCCGCGACCAGCCGTGCGATCAGCGCATTGCCGCCGGCGTTCATGTGCCACAGCACGTAGAGATCGCGCGGCCGCGGCGTCGCGGCCAGGGCCTCGTAGGTGTCGAGCGTGGCGAGCCCGTTGCGGCGGGCGCAGTCCAGCAGGCCCGCGGTCAGGCGACGCTGCTCGGCGGCGAATTTCGGATCGTCCCACACGACGGGATCGTAGGCGGCGATCAGCAGCACCGGCGCGCCGCTGCTCTTCTGCAGCCCGGCCAGCCGCGCGGTGAGGCGGCAGGCGACGAGCTCGCCCGTACCGGCCGGGTGGACCCGGATATGATCGCCGAACCAGTCGTGCAGCAGGCCGAGCCGCCGCATCAGGAAGTCGAAGGCGTAGGAGTAGCCGATCGTCCGCTGCCAGAAGGTCAGCGTCGTCTCGGCCGGGGCGCGCGGCGGCACCGGCACGTTGCGCAGCACCAGCCCGTCGCCGTCGGGATCGAAGTAGGGCTTGTCGGCGCTCCACAGGCGCCGCATCTCGGTGCGGCGGATGTCGTCGGCGATGAAGGCCACCACGATGGCGCCCGGCCGGTAGACCGGCGCCAGCGCCTCGGCGCGCAGCACGATCTGGTCGAAGCCGTAGCCGCTCACGCCGCCGTTCAGCACCCGCCGGCCGGTGATCCGCTGCAGGTCGGCCGGCCAGCTCTCGCCGTCGCTGACCTCCTCGCCGAAGGTGAAGGAATCGCCCACCGCGAGGATCGGCGCCTTGTCCCCCGCCGGCTTGTTGCTCAAGGGGGCGGGCCCCGTGGTCCGCAGCCCGTCGCCGTCGATCGTGACGCCGGGGGCCGCGTAGCCGGGGCGCGGCCGGTAGCCCAGCCGCGCGTCGTGCACCGAGCGGCCATTGTCCGTCTCGGCCAGCACCTTGCGCGCGTCGAGCACGTAGTTCGGCCAGGCGAACAGCCAGGTCCAGGTCGAGGCGCGGACGCCGAGCTCGATCAGGCCGAGGCCGATCACGACCGAGACGAGGACCAGGACGGTGCGGCGGAGAAGCTCGGAGCGCGGACGTTGCGCGTCGGGCGTATTCATCGTAGCGGCATGCTTTGACAAGGAGACAGACGTGACACCGGGCGCGCGGGTGGCGGCCACCATAGAACTCCTCGACGAAATCGTCAGCCACAGCGAACGGCCGGCCGATCTCGTCGCCAACGCCTATTTCCGGGCGCGCCGCTTCATCGGCGGCGGCGACCGGCGGGCGGTGTCCGATCGCGTCTGGAGCATCCTGCGCCGCTACGGCCAGCTCGCCTGGTGGCTGGAGCGCACGCGCCATCCCGACCGCGGGGCGCGCGCCATCGTGGCCGCCGACCTGATGCTGGTCGAGGGGCTCGACATGGCCGGGCTCGAAGCCATGTTCGACGGCGGCACCTACCGCCCGTCGCGGCTCGACGAGGCCGAGGTTCGCGCGCTGCGCCAGATGGAGGGCCATTCGCTGCCCCATCCCGAGCAGCCCGACTGGGTCCGCCTCAACATCCAGGAATGGGTCGCGCCGCACTTCAAGGAAGCCTACGGCGAGGGCTGGGGCCGCGAGATCGCCGCCCTCGACACGCCGCCGCCGGTCGATCTGCGGGTCAACCGGCTGAAGGTGACTGTGGAGGAGGCGCGCGACGCGCTGGCCCGCGACGGCATCGAGACCGAGCCGATGCGCTACGCCACCGATGGCTTGCGCCTGCGCCGGCGGCTCTCGGTGGTGAAGGGCGACGCCTTCCAGAACGGGCTGGTGGAGATCCAGGACGAGGGCTCGCAGCTCGTGGCCGCCCTGGTCGATGCCCAGCCCGGCATGCAGATCGCCGACTATTGCGCCGGCGCCGGCGGCAAGACCCTGGCGATGGCCGCCCGCATGAACAACAAGGGCCGCGTCGTCGCGATGGACGTGTATGAGTCCCGCCTCGACCGCTCGGCCCAGCGGCTGCGCCGCGCCGGCGCCCACAATGTCGAGCGCCGCGCCATCGACGCGGACAACCGCAAATGGCTGAAGCGCCAGGCCGGCGCCTTCGACCGCGTGCTGGTCGACGCGCCCTGCACCGGCACCGGCACCTGGCGGCGCAATCCCGACGGCCGCTGGACCCTGCAGCCCAAGGACCTCGAGGAACTGGTCCCGAAGCAGGCGATGATCCTCGATGCGGCGGCGAAGCTGGTGAAGCCGGGCGGGGGCCTGATCTACGCCACCTGCTCGGTCCTGCCGGCCGAGAACGAGCACCAGATCGCCTCCTTCCTGGAGCGCCATCCCGAGTTCGAAGTGGTGCCGGTGGGGGCGCTGTGGCGCGACGTGCTGACCAGCGAGCCGCCGCCCGAGGTCGAGAACGGCCCCTACCTGCGCCTGTCGCCCCTGAAGCACGGCACCGACGGGTTCTTCGCCGCCGCCCTGGTGCGCAAGGCGAAGGAGAAGGCGGCGCCCGAGGTCCCCCCTGCGGAGGACGCCCCCGAGGCCGCTCCCGACGCGCCGGAGGAACCGGGCGAGGCTGCGGCATGATCCGCATCCGCCGGGCCAGCCGCCACGACGCCGCGGCGATCGGGCGGGTCCATGTCGAGACCTGGCAGGCGGCCTATGTCGGCCTGCTACCCGACGCGATGCTGGTCGCCATGTCGGACGTGCGCCAGTCGGCCTGGTGGTCGCAGCTCCTGCAGGACCCGGCCGAGGCGCGCGGCGTCTTCGTGGCCGACGACAAGGACATGGGCGTGGTGGGCTTCGGCAGCTGCGGCCCGGTGCGCGATCCGCCGGAAGGCCTCGACGGCCGCGAGATCCGGGTGGGCGAGGTCTACACGCTCTACGTCGAGCCCGATTTCCAGAACCTCGGCCTCGGCCGCAAGCTGCTGGGCACGCTGTTCCGCCAGCTCAAGGCGGACCGCTGCGACACCGCCGTCCTGTGGATGCTGGCCCGGAACCCGACCCGCTTCTTCTACGAGGGGCTGGGCGGCGAGCGGGTGGGCGAGCGGGTCGACACGATGGGCGGCACCGACGTCGACGAGATCGCCTACGCCTGGCACGACCTCGGCGCCCCGCTGATCCGGCGAAGGCTGGCGGCGGAGGGGTGAACCGAAGCGAAAGGTCCCTCGCTTCGCTCGGGATGACAATTTTCTCGGGTTTTGCGCCGTGCGCCGGCCCCAAAATCGCTGTCATCCCGAACGAAGTGAGGGACCTTTGAGGACAACGGTTGCCGCCCCGGCCGGGCACGCTTATATCGCCCCATGACCGACCGTTTGCTGATCGTCGATTTCGGTTCCCAGGTTACCCAGCTGATCGCCCGCCGCGTGCGCGAAGCCGGGGTTTACTGTGAAATCCTGCCCTTCCAGTCCGTCGATGACGCCCGGATCAAGGCGTTCGATCCGAGAGGCATCATCCTCTCCGGCGGCCCGGCCTCGGTGACCGAGGGCCAGTCGCCGGCCGCCCATCCCGCCATCTTCACCGCCGACGTGCCGGTGCTGGGCATCTGCTACGGCGAGCAGACCATGGCCAAGGAGCTGGGCGGCTCGGTCGAGAGCGGCCATCACCGCGAGTTCGGCCGCGCCGAGGTCGAGATCAAGGCCTCGACCCGCCTGTTCGAGGGCGTGTGGGAGCCGGGCGACCGCAAGCAGGTCTGGATGAGCCACGGCGACCGGGTGACGAAGCTGCCGGCCGGCTTCTCCGTCGTCGCCACCAGCGAGAACGCGCCCTTCGCCGCCATCGCCGACGAGAGCCGCGGCTATTACGGCGTGCAGTTCCACCCCGAGGTGATGCACACGCCCGACGGCGCCAAGCTCCTGCGCAACTTCGCGCTGAACATCGCGGGAGCAAAAGGCGACTGGACCATGGCCGCGTTCCGCGAGCGCGCCATCGAGCAGGTCCGCGCCCAGGTCGGCAAGGGCCGTGTGATCTGCGGCCTCTCCGGCGGCGTCGACTCGAGCGTCGTGGCCGTGCTGCTGCACGAGGCGATCGGCGACCAGCTGCAATGCGTGTTCGTCGACCACGGCCTGCTGCGCAAGGAAGAGGGCGAGCAGGTCGTCCGCCTGTTCCGCGACCACTACAACATCCCGCTGATCCACGCCGACGCCTCGGAGACCTTCCTGAAGGCGCTGGCCGGCGTCACCGACCCGGAGAAGAAGCGCAAGACGATCGGCGCGCTGTTCATCGACGTGTTCGAGGCCGAAGCGAAGAAGATCGGCGGCGCAAACTTCCTGGCCCAGGGCACGCTCTATCCCGACGTGATCGAATCGGTGTCCTTCACCGGCGGCCCGTCGGTGACGATCAAGAGCCACCACAATGTCGGCGGACTCCCGGCGCGCATGAACATGAAGCTGGTCGAGCCGTTGCGCGAGCTGTTCAAGGACGAGGTGAGGGCGCTCGGCCGCGAGCTGGGCCTGCCGGCCGACCTGGTGAACCGCCATCCGTTCCCCGGCCCCGGCCTCGCCATCCGCATCCCCGGCGACATCACGAAGGAGAAGCTCGATCTCCTCAGGCAGGTCGACGCCGTCTATCTCGACGAGATCCGCAAGGCCGGCCTCTACGACGAGATCTGGCAGGCCTTCGCAGTCCTCTTGCCGGTCCGCACCGTCGGCGTGATGGGCGACGGGCGCACCTACGACCAGGCCTGCGCGCTGCGCGCCGTCACCTCGACCGACGGCATGACCGCTGACTATTACCCGTTCGACCACGCCTTCCTGGGCCGCGTCGCCAACCGCATCATCAACGAATGCCGCGGCGTGAACCGGGTGACCTATGACATCACCAGCAAGCCGCCGGGGACGATCGAGTGGGAATGATTTTTGCCCTTCCAGCAGTATCCGCTGGTACGCCAGACTACGACCTAAAGCATTGATAAATAATAAAAAGACATGCTTCACCTATCGCCGTCTATCGGGGGGTACAGCTCCGGTTTGACGGTATAGTGGTCGGTATGGGGATTGTTGTCCCGACCCCAACTTCGCGATACCGTCAGGGCCAAGAGAGGTGCTGACGGTATGTTTTTGAGATTAAGTATTTGATTTCAAAAAGAAATTGGCCTTTCAGCAACGCCACTTTCGCCGTGACGGTATAGTTCGCGCCTTTCTCCGATGTTTTGTACTTTCGGAGGCTCCCTTGCTTACTGATACGGCGATTAAGGCGCTGAAATCACAGCAGAAATTATATAAGGTAAGTGACCGTGACGGTATGTATGTCGTGGTACAGCCGTCGGGCGCGATTGTGTTCCGGTACGATTACCGCCTCAACGGACGCCGCGAGACGCTGACGCTCGGACGATATGGACCTGAGGGCCTCTCGCTTGCTCGGGCGCGGGAGAGGTTGGTCGACGCCAAGCGGACCATCTCGGAGGGTCGGTCTCCGGCCCAAGAGAAGCAGCACGACAAGCGGCGACTAAAGGAGGCGAAGCGGTTCGGCGAATTCGGGGAGAAGTGGTTCGAAGAGTCGCGCATGGCTGACAGCACGAAGGCAATGCGGCGCACGATATACGAGCGCGACATCCTGCCGACGTTTCGGAACAGGCTGCTGACGGAGATCACGCCCGACGATCTCCGCACGATGTGCGGGAAAGTCAAAGAGCGTGGCGCTCCCGCCACGGCCGTCCATGTGCGGGACATCGTGAAGCAGATCTTCGCGTTCGCCATCCTACATGGCGAGAAGGTCCCTAATCCCGCAGATGACGTCGGGCCCGCGTCGATCGCGACGTTCGTTCCCAAGGATCGCTCGCTCTCTCCGGCGGAGATCCGCGTCATGCTTGGTCAACTGGAGCACGTGCCGACGCTCCCAACGATCCGGCTGGGCATGAAGTTGTTCCTGCTGACGATGGTCAGGAAGAGCGAGCTGCAGGATGCGACCTGGGATGAAGTTGATTTCGAAAACGCAGTGTGGTCCATCCCCAAAGAGCGAATGAAGCGGTCGAAAGCCCACAACGTCTACCTGTCGCAGCAAGCCGTAGACATATTCATCGCGCTCAAGACATGTGCGGGCAATTCACGATACGTCCTGCCATCGCGCTACGACGCAGACGCCCCGATGTCGCGGGCCACATTCAATCGCATCACGACAGCGGTCGTTGCTAGGGCAAAGAGGGAGGGGCTGCCGCTCGATCCCTTCACGGTTCACGATCTTCGACGCACTGGCTCTACTCTCCTGAATGAACTCGGCTTCAATAGTGACTGGATCGAGAAGTGTCTGGCGCACGAGGACGGAAGGTCGTCGCGCGGTGTCTACAACAAGGCTGAGTACGAGCACCAACGCCGGCATATGCTGCAGGAATGGTCCACCCTGATCGACGCGTGGGTCGTGGGGCAGAAGTATTCGCCATCGCTGCTCCCCCCGACAATGGGCCTGCTCGAGCTGGACCCTAGTGTCTGACGGGCCGCGAGCGGCGCAACTTCACATCGGGACTCGGCGCACGCTGGATGGTCTTGGCCTGCGAGGCTCGGCGCCGTGCGTCAAGCCACGCTTCGACTTCTGCCAAATCCCAAACGACGCACCGTGATGTGAGATAGAAGCGCTGGGGAAAATCGCCGCGCCGCTCCATGTCATAGATTGTGCTATCGGCAAGCGGGACGATCTCTCTCAACTGCTGCCGGCGAATTGTCCTGCGGACTGCTTGCGGGGTCGCGATCATATCGCCTCTCCACCTCGATTTCATTCTGTGGAGATAAAAGACGATAGATCTCTCACTTCAAATCAGCAACGTCGACGCGTTCGGCAATATCGAGCGGTAGCGTGTGAATCGGTCGGACTGGTCAGACGCGGCAGATTGAGCGGCTCCGTGAGAAGTCTCTGTTCGTTCTCGACCACCCGCGCCATTTAGGTTGCGTACATAGATAAAGCGGAACAATCTGCAGCTGTAGCGTTCCATGAACGCCGGCTGGCACATCGAGAAGACGACAATGAAAGAAAAATTTGAAGGGGAAGGCGCCGCGCATCTCGTTGATGCGGTGAGGCGCCTGGAGCTGATCGATGGCAGCGTAGAAATCGCTGCTGAGGCCATCAAGGTTGGCGCCCTCCTTGAATTCCAACAGAACGACTACATTGTCCGGCAGAATGCGGACGACGATGATGTGTATTTGCTGATCGCCGGGGTCGTGAGCGTCGTCGTTAACGGTAATACGATTGCTCCGCGCCGGGCCGGTCAACACGTTGGCGAAATGGCTGCAATTGAGCCGGCGCAGAAGCGCTCGGCAGATGTCGTCGCAACTGAACCGGTGGTTGCGCTGAAATTGTCCAGTGCCGACTTTCGGCGCATCTGTGAGCAGCATCCAAAAATGTGGCTCTATCTTGCCAAGGAACTCGCGCGCCGCCTCTTCGCCAGGAATAGAGATATTCCTGTTCCGAATGCGAACCCACGGCTCTTTATTATTTCATCCAAAGAATCACTGGAGGTCGCTCAGACACTGCAGGTGGGGCTGGAGCATGTGTCGTTGCCAACTGTCTGGACCGACGGGGTGTTCTTCGCCGGTGGCTTCGCTCTAGAAGCGCTAGAAAAGCAGGTTGCGACGGCGGACTACGCGGTAGCGATCGCTCAGCCCGACGATATCGTTCAAACGCGTGGACGGGAGCACAAGACGCTAAGGGACAACGTGTTGTTCGAGCTCGGACTCTTTATGGGTAAGCTCGGGCGCTTGCGTAGCATCTTGATCCACCCAAGAGTCGATGGACTGCACCTACCATCGGACCTGCACGGGCTGAATACCATTGCCTATCAGATACCGGACAAACCAGACGATTTGGCGGCGCGCTTGGGGCCCGCCTGCACGAAGATCTCGCAAATCATCAAGGCGCACGGCGTCCTTAAGTTGCTCGATTGAAGACGCTGCGAAAGAACCTTCGCACGAGTGAGACTTTTTGATCCGCTGCATCTTCGAGCACTGCATCGATTTCTGATGGCGGATAATGGGGTTGAAATAGCATCGCGCTGAGCTGGATATTATCCAGGCGTATGAGACGCGCAATGACAAGCACCAAGAAGTTCACGCCAACGGTGGAATCCTCGACGATCTCTTGCATGGACATGATGTCTTCGGTGCTCGGCAACGGCTCGAAGCTTGGGTGCGAGTGCCATTCGCCCATATAATTGAACCGTGCATAGTCGTTGCCGGTGCGGGCGAAGAAGTCATCCAGTTGCGGCTGGTGGAATGATGGATCACGAATGAAGTGGACAGGGGAACTTCCAGTCTTTTGGACTGTGAGTTCAACTATTCTGAACGTTTCCCCTTCAACATGTTCCCCTAGGATCAGTCCGCCGATTTCTCGACGTTTGCCGCCCTTCAGATCATGCCGGAGGCGGTTCAGAACTGAGCGAGGCAGCAGCAGTTTCATTTTTCTTCTTTGTAAATAGTTCGGCCAGTCGAACGACTTCTTGTGCCGTAGCGGCATCATCCACGCGCGGCCCATCAACGGGTGGCGGCGTACCGACGTCGATTGGCCAGACCTCAAATGGCTGTGTGAAAATCCACCCTTCGCGCATGCCAATCAAATAGACGGAAAAAGGAAAAGCCGAAAGTGCACGAGGGATGAGAGTATCAATTGCGAAGCGTGCTGCATGAGATGCGATGACACTCACATCCGCGTCGTCGGCAATAAGAGGTTTGCCAGATTCTCGAGAAGCGTAGTCAGTGACGTCGCGCTCGATTGGCTGCCCGCGTTGATTGCACCATTGTTCAATCTGGACTCGCATAGCCGCAGGGCTTGGTTCTTTTTGCGGGCGATGACGCGCGACTAATCCGCCGATACCGCCGCCAAACACCTGCGTCCACATCATCGGCTTTTTGCTGCGTGTTGCCGCTGCTGCTAGATAGTTGAATACGTGCGGGTCTGCGGTCGCGTCGATGATCAGGTCACATTTGCCAATCAATTGCAGGATGGTCTCGGTGTAACCCGTCGATGTCTGCCCGCCGAGCCTGTATTCCCGCGCGTCGATATTGGCGCCAGGGCTTACGAGCCGTATCTGGCGGGCCAAGGCCGCCGCCTTGTGGTAGCCGACATCGCGCCAGTCCAAACCATTACGGACCAGATTGTCCGGCAGCATTAGATCATCATCGATCAGGACGAAACTTCCCACGCCAGCGCGTGCGAGCATCGTGCCGATCTTGCTTCCAACGGACCCGCAACCAACTAGTGCGACACTGCGACTTGCGAGTGAGATGTGATTAACGTCCAGCCGCAAGGCAGACTCCTCGGCTGGAATTACGGTGACGGTCCGGCACTTTTCATCGTCGCCATTGAGGACGGTATAGACATCAAGTCTTGTGCCCCGTGCTAGTACTACGCACGAAACATCATCTGGCATATCCGGATGGCGGGCCTTTATGGCCTCCCGAAATACTGTCCGATTGTCGGTAGGAGGCGCAGCGCTATCGTTTGCCCAACGGGCCAGTGCAAAGGAATAATGGCTGCCATCCTCCCAGAGTAAATCACCGGGATAGTCTGGTGCCGTCCAGGTGTCTTGGTCGCTACGCTGGATCGACTTTACGCCCAAGACGATGCCGGCGCGGCGATACGTTCCCACAAGCGTGCCAGTCCAGAGAGCGCTTTCCGGCATGGATTTGGCGATTTCATTGAAATCGCGGGTCACCAGAAAGCGAAAAAGTTCCCCGCGCAGTTGCTGCCCGAGCGTCGTATTGTGCCTGGAAGGTACCCGGCTTGTTTGATCAGACGCCGGTGTCTCCCCAGAAAGCAGGCGATAGGCGCTCTCCAGCATGTCAGCGCCCATTATTTCGGGCTGCCAGTTGTCTGGACCCCACTCAAGGCATAGCTCGCCGCCCGCGCCGTACTGATGCGTGCTCCACTGTTCGACCGTCCCCCGCGGCAAGATAAGGGGAGGGATATCCGGAAAGTGCTCCGGGTAGCGCAGCGTAACCGGGCGAAGCGTTCCGGCTACTATTATGTCTGCGTCAACGACAAGGCGCATGCGGTCGTCGAATCGCCAGCCAACCAGGGTCAGCCAGCCAACCCGGCTCCCGAGATCATCGATCGCCTCGCGCTCCCGGCGCGATCGGTCGAGATCTTGAAAGAACCAGATCAAGCAAAACCGGCGGGTGTGGTCGGACCAGCTGGACGGTTTGGAAAGCTGGGGGACGGGGGCGCGCCTGCTGCAGTCCCGGGTTTGAGCAGAGTGCTGGCCGCCATCGCCTTGGAAAGCAACGCCGCCTTATCGTATTTGGCGCTCAGTTCTTCGATGGCCACCTCGTAGGTCAGGTCGGCGCGCTTCCGCGCATCGCCAAAGAGCTTGCGGATTGCGTCGCTTCCTGCGTCGTAAGCCTTGCTTCCAATCGCTGTCTCAGATCCCGCACAGCGCTTCTGCTCCTCCTCTGCCGCAACAACGCCGCGGCTAACGGAGCAACGGACTAGTTCGCCTTTCATGCCGAGGCGCGTCACATTCATCGGGCCGTATTCGAAGCCGACCGCCAGTCCAAGGACACTGGCGTCTGTGCCTTTGTCCTTCAGGCGCTCCAGCGCCAGGGCGAAGCTGCTGCGCATTGCGCTCGCGCACAGCGTCATGTTGGTGATGGTCTCTTCGGCATCGGTGGTCTGCGCTGTACCCTCGGCGGCAATCCCATGGACACAGTCGCCGATGAAGCGGATTTTGCGGCCAGCAAAATCCGCGTGCAGCACCGCATCAAGTTCAGCACGCAGGACATGCAATGCCCGCACGACGTGCTTGGCGTTGCTATCGTTGCTGATATTCCGACCGACATAATCGGTGAAGCCGTCGATATCGGCATAGATAGCGGCGGCATCCTGCCGCCGCGAGTTCTTCACAGAAAGCGTCTCGATATCGAGCGTGTTAAAGGGCGGTGTATGCGCCGCAAATCCGAACGTACCGATCGGATTGTCTTCCAGATCCTGCTTCCAATCCTTGACGATCTGATCCGCCGTAACTTCCAGCTTCGCCTTGTCCTGCGACACTTTAATCTGATCATTCGTCAGCGGGGTGGAGTTTTCATCCTTCGCGTCCGCTAGGCCAATTGCCTTCCGCGCCTTATTCGTCAGGAAAATGCCAACAGACGACCCGCCCGAAGCACGCTTCGCCGCGTGGTTGGCGGGCTCACCCAGGAAGAGCGGCTCGCGGTGACCGCGTCGGCCATTGTTAACTGCAAGGGCCTTCCCACTGTCGATGCCTACGCGCACCTTGGCAGCGGGGTGATCTGCGTCTTCACCAGTCTGGGCGAGCACGTCGATGATCAACTGCCCCATGGCCACGGCCCGGTGAACCCGGCCTGCTTCCGCATCATACGGCTTCGTAACGACGGTGTGCAGACGCTGGTTATGGAAGTCGACAAAGACCGTATCGATGCGCTGAATGACGCGGTGCATGGCCCGGTAGTGCAGGTTCAGGAAGCGCAGCGTACGGCGGTGGCAGATTTCACCTTCGACCGCGGTCACGTTGAGCAGGTCGCCTAAATTGACAATATCGGCGTAGAGATGAACGCCGTCGACGCGGTACGCAACGTGCCCGGGGAGGTTGCCGAGGTCAGTGTCCCGGACATACTCCTTTATCTCGATATCCTTGAGGGGGAGGCCGGTAATTTTCGCGTCAATGCGCTTCGTCGCGCGATCCTTATTCCATGTTCGTGTCGCCATGTGTTGCCATCCTGCTTGTCTGCTTGCATTGCCGACGGTTGCATCGTCGGGCGTTTTTTAGTCGGGAGTCCTAGGTGGTGCGCCCGCGCGCGGGCACAAGGGGTGGTAGCCCCGAAAAAATCACCAAACAGACAGAATCTTTACTCTGACGAGAAATAATGCGCATGCAACATGCGATAATATGTTGCCCACATCATTGTGGATTGGCTTGGCGGGGTGTCTGCCGACCTAGGGCTTCCACCATCAGCTAGACCGATAGGCCGTGTCCACCGGACCGTCCCAGGTGCAGCGCTGCTACATGTCGGTGGACCCGCTGAGCTTCGCATCTTCACGAAGGCGGGAATACACGTCGTGTGTAATGAAGCTGTGGTATGGCGATACGCGTAGCGCGCTCAGTTTGGCCGCCACGTTAGGGGCGCGGCCGATCCAGATTAGGTCGTTATTATTACGGATGCCGCCGCGGACGACCAAGACGTCGCTGCGATCGACGCCCGTCGCGTGTGCCAGTTTGTAGGTTCCATCCTCAAGCCTCGGGTACCTCGCCTCAAATTTCGGCTTCAGGAGCTTCGTGAACATCCAGTTGATATGCAGGGCGCAGCTGGCCGCATTGGTGTTCATCGTTGGGCCTACAAAGACCCCCATGACCCGATCTCCGTCGAAACTCCGGATGTGACCGCTCTTGTGCCGGATGAGACGGCTGGCGCTCGCTAGAAAGGCTTTACAGATCCGGGCCGCGACACGCCGGTCCCACATGGCGAGCTCGGTCGAGTTCGCCATGTCTGCATACAGCATGGCCGCGTCGAGTTTTACGCCACCCCCGGACAGAGCAACGTCCTCAGTATCCAGCACGACCTGTCCATCGCGAATGTTCCACGTATCGGACAGGACGCCGTCGATATCGCTCGCGATGTCATCGGCGATCGCCATCTAGCGGAGCAGAGGTGTTTCGGCATTGGTGATCGAGGTCGCGACCAGAAACAAAAACCACGGCACCAGCGCGAGACCGGTCATCGTAAACGCAGCCTTAACATGCCCGAATTTGGCGGTAAGAATTTGCGCGTTGCGCCAGGTCTGCCCGAGATAGTCTTTGATCAACGCTTCTTCGCTCACCGCTTCGCACTCATTGACGAATCCAAGCTCGGTGCGCTTAGAGATTTCGGCGAAGTAGACGAGCGAACCGCTGCCGCCCTCTAGCTTTGGAAAATGGCACTGGTAGATAAACCATAGGCTAACTACGAGCAGCAGAACGGCCGCAATCCCCGGCACCATTACGTACCAAAGTGAAAGATCGGATTTTCGCAGGTTCAGGGCGATCAGCGCGAGCAGCGTCGTGTTGATCGCAAACAGAAACGATGCCTTGGCTTCAACGCGGGCGAAGAACCCCAGAACCCGATCGAGATGCTTGGCGCTGAAGTCGCGCTTTTCCTTGTTGTCCATCCTGCAAGCATACCACCGTAGTTTGTACCCACAATTCACAGAACTGGCTTGTCCACCGCTACATTGGGGGACGCGCTTTTCAGACCATCAGTACGGGCGCGTCCGTGTCGAAGTAGGCTCTAGTCCGCCCGCTGGAAGTGGTCAGAGGCGAGAAGCCGTGGACGGCAGGAGAGGTTGCAAACTCCACACCCACGCGATGAGAAGGACCTTCCTACGACAGACGTTCGCAGAACCTAGCCAAGATCAGAATCGACACTCTGAAGTCCGGGTGAATCGAAGCGGCGTGCGTCTCGCTCATCTTGTTCTTAAAGGGGAATCTAGAGGGAGAGGGCTGCGCCGGCTTTCGTGACGGATTTTAGGTCGAGAGAGGGTCTCCCGTCCGGCCGTCGCGGAGTAAATGATATGGTAAAGAAGGTTCAGAAGATCACTCTCAACGCTTCGCGCGACATTCCCTTCAACAAGCTGGCGCTCAGCCAGTCGAACGTCCGGCGTCTGAAGGCCGGCGTCTCGATTGAGGAGTTAGCAGAGGACATCGCCCGTCGTGGGCTCCTGCAGAGCCTGAATGTCCGTCCGCTCCTAGACGGGATTGCACCTGCCGCCTCTGACGTGCAGCGTACCGTCATCACCATCGGCGGCGGCGAGCCGGATGATGACGACGACGGAGACAACGTCGTCAAGCCGCTGCCCGAGCGGCTTGTCAGCGAGCTGACCGCCCACCGCACCCTGGCGCTGCGGGATGCGGTGGCGAGCGAACCGCAGGTCGCCCTGACGGTGCTGCTGCACAAGCTCTGCTTTGATACCTTCCAGCACAGCGCACCTGGCGCATGCTTGGAAGCCTCGGTGCGGCATGTGTTCTTCCCCGTCCAGGCGGCCGACCTGAAGGACAGCCCCTCCGCTCAGGCGATCGCCGAGCGGCACGAGGCGTGGAAGGTCGAGGTGCCCAAGGACGACGACGCGCTCTGGGACTGGATCGCGACCCTCGACGAAACCCGGCGGGCAGCATTACTTGCGCACTGCGTTTCGTTCGGCGTGAATGCCCTCTACGAGAAGGGTGACCGCTACGGCGGGCCGGGTGTCTCAGTGCACGGCGTCCAGTACCGTATCACCCAGGCCGACCGGCTCGCCCGTGCCGTCGGCCTCAACATGGTGGAAGCCGGCTGGCGGCCCACGGCCGACAACTATCTCGGCCGTGTCACCAAGACCCGCATCCTGGAAGCGGTGCGGGAGGCCAAGGGAGACCAGGCGGCACAGCTCATCGACCATCTCAAGAAGGCCGAAATGGCGACGGAGGCTGAGCGGCTGCTCGACGGCACGGGCTGGCTGCCGGAACCGTTGAGGCTCGCCGACAGCGTAGACGTGTCGGACACGTCGACCGACACGGTCGAGGAACTTCCCGCCTTCCTCGCCGACGGCGAGGCGCAGAATGCTGTCACGGACGACGTGGATCGGCATCCCATCGCCGCCGAATAGCGCGGACCCGCAGGGCGGCTCTGGCCGCCCGCGCTCTCGCCGTCAATCGTTGGATAAGCCCGGCCACTGTGCCGGGCTTTTTCCATTGAGAGAGGCGCCATGACTCCTTCCGAAGTGAGAGGGAGAGGACGGCCGG
The DNA here is from genome assembly GCF_030651995.1 of Reyranella sp. Taxonomy (GTDB): domain Bacteria; phylum Pseudomonadota; class Alphaproteobacteria; order Reyranellales; family Reyranellaceae; genus Reyranella. Next base: position 9,119 of record NZ_JAUSBN010000058.1, on the reverse strand, counting down.
AACGGGTTTGAGCCAGTGGGGTCGAGAGAGAGCGCCTCCTGGCTCGAACCGTTTCCGCTCTCCCGAGGTCTCCTCCATGTCGAATCTTTCTGCCTCCGTGGCCGTGCAGGCACCGATGCGCCCGTTCGGCTCTTCTACGGCCAATCTGTCCGATGGCATCGTCACTGCCGCACATCTTCTTCTCCCGGATCTCGAACGTGGCCGCTGCATCGATGCGGTCGTCCTGCGTGGCGCCATGGAGCACGCCTTCGGCGGCTCCGATGCGGCCGGCGCCTGGGACTGGAAGACCGCCTATGACGCCTGCGAAGCGGCGACCGTGCTGTTCATGCGCAAGTTCGGCCCGGTCATTCGGGCGCGGGCTGGGTCGCCAGCTGCTGAATTGTCCATGCTCGGCAAGATCGCCGCACTTCTTCCCAGCCATACACGACGCTCCGAGGAGAGCCAGGCGCTGCAGCAATTCTCGACGCCGCTCGCGCTCGGGTTTGTCGTCGCCAGCGCTGCCGCGATCACCCCGGCCGATCTCGTTCTCGAGCCCTCGGCTGGCACGGGCCTGCTCGCCATCTTTGCCGAGCTCGCCGGCAGCGGGCTGGTCCTGAACGAGCTGGCGGAAACCCGCGTGGCTTTGCTTGGACGGCTCTTCCCCAGCGCTGCGACGACTCGCTACGACGCGGCTCACATCCACGACCATCTCGGCGATGTCGTGCGCCCGAGCGTCGTGCTGATGAACCCGCCGTTCTCGGCTGCGGCACATGTCGACGGCGCCGTCGCGGACGCCGCCCTGCGCCATGTCGCCTCCGCACTTGCCCGCGTCGCGGAGGGCGGACGGCTGGTCGCGATCACCGGCGCCAGTTTCTCGCTGGACCATCCGTCATGGCGCGAGGCTTTCGTCCGCCTCCAGGAACGCGGCCGTGTCGCGTTTAGCGCTGCCGTCGATGGGCGTGTTTATGCCCGCCATGGCACCACGGTCGAAACTCGGCTGTTCGTGCCAACCGGGGCCAACGGCCCTGAGATCCTCGCCGGGTTGATAGAACGCTACCCGATCGCGCGCATCGCCGATCGGGTCGCAGCGTGAGGGGCAGCCATGTCGTCCCACGCGACCGACCTCGCCCGCCGTCTCGCCCGCAACGCCGAGGCGGCGTGCCGCCACTATCTCTCGAATGGCCATCGCGAGGGTCGCTACTGGCTGGTCGGTGATGTCGCCAACACGCCAGGCCGCAGCCTGTTCGTCCGCTTGAGCGGACCGGACCATGGCAAGGGCGCCGCTGGCAAGTGGACGGACGCCGCCACAGGCGAGCATGGCGACCTTCTGGACCTCATCGCCCTCAATCGAGGTCTGGATCGCCTGCGCGATATCCTGGACGAGGCCCGCACGTTTCTCGCCTCGCCGCCAGACCAGATCGCTCCACGGCAGGATCGTCTTCCCGCACCGCGCGGTTCCCCTGAATCGGCACGCCGTCTCTACGCGATGGCCAGCCCGCTCGCAGGCACCTTGGCGCAAACTTACTTGCACAGACGTGGCATCGGGACTGTGTTTAACAGTGACCCGCTGCGCTTCCATCCGCGCTGCTACTACCGCCCCGACGAGGACAGTCCGGCCGAGACCCGGCCGGCCCTGATTGCGGCCGTTACCGACCTTGGCGGCAACGTCACGGGCGTTCAACGCACGTGGCTCTCTCGGTCTGGTCACGACAAGGCGCCCATTGGCTCGACGCGACGCGCCATGGGTCATCTCCTGGGGCATGGCGTTCGCTTCGGTGTGGCTGGCGATGTGATGGCCGCCGGGGAGGGGATCGAGACCATGCTGTCGCTGCGAGTGGTGCTGCCGACCCTGCCGATGGTCGCCGCACTCTCGGCCAACCACCTCGCGGCATTTTTGCTTCCATCAACTGTACGCCGTCTCTACGTCGCGCGCGATGCTGATCCGGCTGGTGATGCAGCGATGACCAGCCTGTCGGAACGTGCCAAGGTCGCCGGAATCGAGGTGAGGGACCTGTCGCCTAATTTCGACGACTTCAACGAGGATCTCTGCCGCCTGGGAGTCGCCAGGCTGCGGGTATCCGTGGGGCGGCAGCTCACCGCGCGGGACATGGATCGCTTCCTGGTTTCGGCGGCGACGGGATGAGCACGGGCAGGGGCATCACGCAATCGCCGGTCGTTCAGTTGTCTGTCATGGCGGACAAGAGCGCACCCCGGCCTTCTAGAGGGGCGATCGGACGGCAGGCTGCCCGGTCCCGCAACGGCGGTCCTCGGCTTTCTTCCCCTGCCGGCTGAAGCCGGCATTCCTCGCGAGGCAAGAAAGCCTCCGTCTGCCGTCCTCCGCTGCGCTGCGGCCGCAAGCGGTGCAGGCCCGGTCCGCCCGCCGTCTGTCGACGCCCACGAAGGCCGCGATGGGCGCGGCCGATCCGACAAAGGACATCCTCATGCCGACCGACCGCGACGATACCGACTTTGAGCCTCTCCACACGTCATCCCCGACCGACCACTTCCTCACCGAGCTGCAGCTGTTCGGACATCGTCCCTTCCAGGACGAGCCGGATCCGAGGCCACTACCGGATGCTCAACACATCGTCGGCGCCGTTGTCGACATCTTCGATGCGTTCGTCTCGACTCTCACCGATACGCGCCTCGAGCCCGACCTCGAGGAATTGCTGTGGTCGACCGTCAATCTGTTCCATCGTGCCACCGGCCGGATCGAGCGTGAACTCGACGGCAATGAGCAGGCACAACGTCGCAGCCAGAAGGAGCAGAACGGATCCGAGGTGCGTTCAGTCGAACTGGAGCGGCTCCTCGCCGAGGGCCTCACGCTGATCGAACGCCGCAACGCCATGGAGCTCTTTCGTGACCAGGCCGCTGATCGCTTCGAGGTCCATACCGGCTCGGCCTGGCGGCCGCGTACAGGATCGATGGTCAATCACGGGGCGCTCACCGCAGCGATGATTGACAGCCGGGACTTCCTGGCCGCCCGCCGTCGGGCCGACACGGAACTGCTGGTACCGGCCGGTTCCAAGATCGCCTTCACCGGCGGTGCCGAATTTAACGACCATCACCTCATCTGGAGCACGCTCGATAAGGTCCGTACTAAGCATCCCGACATGGTCCTGCTGCACGGCGGCTCGCCGACCGGCGCCGAGCGTATCGCAGCCCGTTGGGCCGACGACCGCAAGGTGGCTCACATCCCCTTCAAGCCGGAATGGACCCGTCACGCCAAGGCCGCACCTTTCAAACGTAACGACCGGATACTGGAAGTCCTGCCGATCGGCGTCATCGTCTTCCCCGGATCAGGCATCCAGGAGAACCTGGCCGACAAGGCTCGCAAGCTCGGCATCCCGGTCTGGCGCTTCGGCTCGGGCGGCGCGTAAGCGCCGCCTTTTGGCCAACTTCACATTCGACAGTAGTTCTATGGCGCCATGGTGGTGGTGGAAGGTGCCGCCGTTCGACTCTTGTCACGGAGATCCACCATGCTCGCCATCGTTCTCAGCGTCGCTGGCCTAGGCTTCTTCTGTTGGCTCCTTTTCACGCTCGCCATCTATGCGCTTCCCTTCCTCATCGGACTGACGGCGGGTCTCGCGGCCCTTGACGGCGGAGGAGGGATCGTCGGCGCGCTCCTTATCGGGTTCGTTGTGAGCGGCGCCATTTTGGCGTTCGGGCAGATTGCCGTTGCTAACACGCGTATGCCGCTAATCCGCATCGTCATCGGTCTGTTTTACGCCGTGCCGGCATCGATCGCCGGCTATCAGGTGGCATTTGTGCTGGCCGGCCTCAGTATGTCCCCTGGCAGCTGGCAGATAGCGTTCGCCGTTGCGGGCGCTGTTCTCTCTGGCTTCACGGCCTTCTCGCGCATGACGCTGTTCACCCCGTCGCCCGGTGGACAGGGCACGGGAGGCACTCACTCGCCTATTGGCCGGCGGCCATATGACCCGAGAGCCTGACGTTCTCGGCATCCTCATCATCAACAGCTGGCCGAAGGGCCGTTATTCCTCGATATCATGCGCTCAAGGAGCGAGGCCCTCGTTAGCGCTTCGAAGAGCTTGGATTTCCGGCGCGGCTGACAGACGTTGTGATGGGGCATTGCTTTAGGCGAGTGGCTGGGATGATGCCGTCCTTTGTCTACGCGCGGGTTGCCTCCTCTTCGCCATGCAAGTCGGCCCTCTTGTGCAGGACCCTTCAGATTGGCCACGACTTCTCGCGAGGATGCTATTCGGCGCGCGACCTGCTGCCTCTCCTTGGCTTGATCTAGCCGTAGGACGGCTGCGCCTCGATCGCCTGAGCCGCAACGGCGGCGGAGCGACTTACTTCCCCTGGGCTTCGCCCATTCCTCGCGAGGCAAGAAAGTCGCTCCGCCGCCATCCTCCGCTGCGCTCCGGCCCGCGAGCGGGTGCGGCGTCGATCGCCTCCGGCAAACGATCGCCATCGAGGCCGCGATGGTCGCGGAGCTCGAAACAGCAAGGAGAAGTCACATGGCTAACATCGGTTCCTTCAAGAAGACCGGCAATGAGTACCAGGGCGAGATCGTCACCTTGAGCGTCCAGACCAAGGGCGTCCGCATCGTCCCCGAGGCCAACCGGTCGAACGACAATGCCCCCAGCTACCGGGTCTTCGTCGGGCGCGCCGAGATCGGGGCCGCCTGGTCGAAGCGCTCGAATGAGGGTCGCGACTACCTCTCGCTCAAGCTCGATGATCCAAGCTTCAACGCACCGATCTTTGCCAACCTGTTCGACGATGAAGACGGGGAGGGGTTCACCCTGATCTGGGCGCGCAGCCGCAAAAAGAACGGCGAGTAAGGGAGCACCCCCGAAGCCCCGCCCGGTTCGCCGGGCGGGGTTTTCTTTGCCTGAAGGCGGGCCGGCGACTGTCCACTATTCAAATCCCATTGGCCCTCACGATATCGCCCATTCCGGCATCGTGCGCGAAGTGACGAACGTCCCCGACGACGATGCGATCAGCCTGCGTCGCTCGGGGCTATCCCGACGATTCGTTTCCCGCAAACGCCGTCCGCTCCGAGTGCGTACCGACCAGCGTTCGTCAATTGCGTGGGCGTCGGGTGGCCTGCGGTTCGAAGCTCGACCGTCGGATGGTCGTGCCGCGGGATGCTTACGCGAGAAGCGCTGCCATGCGGAGAACGGCAGGGTTAGTTCATGCGTTTGATTTCGGAATAGGTACCCGTGACCTTCAGCGTCACCGTCACGTCGCTGGAGCCGCGATTGCGCCAGAACCAGCCGTGGCTGCCATCGTAGGCGGCCGTCAGCGCCCCGGTATCGGAGGCGACCGCGGTGCCCTTCTTGTAGCTCGACTCCTTGCCGCCGGTCTTGGGCGTGCCGTGCATGTCGTAGTTCACCTTGCCGCCGTCGACGCGCCACGAAAACTGGGTCACGGCACCGCGCAGCATCGTCATCTTGTATTCGACGCCTTCGTTCGGCTTCAGCGTGAAGACGACCTCGTCGGTCTTCGCGCCCGCCGCCGGCTGCGCGACTTCGGTCGTCGGGCTGGGCGACGGCGTGACCTGATTTGTCGCGTCGTCGTCGTGGCCGCCGGGATGCGCCGAGGCCGGCGACACCAGCAGGCCGGCGAGCAGACCCGCGACGCTCGACCGGCGCTCGGGCGTTGCCGCAGGGGCCTGCTGGCGGTCGCGCTGTCGATCGATCTCGGCCTCGATGGCGATCTGCTTCTTGATCTCGCCCATGTCGGTGAGCTTCAGCGCGCGGCCGATGCCGGTGGGATCGATGGCGTATTCGGCCGGCAGCACGATCGTCACGAGGATCACGAGTGCGGCGACGGCGGCGACGATCGTAGATTTCACGAGCTTCGCGGTGCTGGGCAGTTCGGCGCGGGAAGGGATTTCGGCGTTGAACATGGAAGAACCTCAGGTCTGATTTAGGAAGTAGCCGGTGAGCTGGTAGCCGATCAGGACGAATCCTGCGGTCATGATGACGACGTTGGCGGTGTAGGCGTGTCGCCAGAAACCCGCCGCCCGTCGCCAGAAACCCATGACGATCAGGATGGCGGTGAGGGCGAGAAGCTGGCCGATCTCGACGCCGACGTTGAACGCCAGAAGGTTGGCCAGCAATCCATCGGCCGAGATCTCGTAGTCGATGATCTTGGTCGACAGGCCGAAGCCGTGGCAGAAGCCGAAGACCAGCGTTGCGACCTTGGTATTCGGCTGGAAGCCGAACCAGCGCTGGTAGGCGCCGAGATTGTCGAGCGCCTTGTAGACGACCGACAGGCCGATGATGGCGTCGACCAGATAGCTGTTGATGCCGATCTGGAAATAGACGCCCAGCAGCATCGTCGTCGAATGGCCCAGCGCGAACAGGCTGACATAGAGCGCGACATGCTTGGCGCGATAGAGGAAGAACACCACGCCCAGCAGGAACAGGATGTGGTCGTAGCCGGTCACCATGTGCTTGGCGCCACGGTAGATGAACGGCAGCAGGTGAACGCCGGTTATCTCCTGGATGTATCCCTTGTCGCCCTCGGCGACGGCATGGGCCAGGAGCGGCGACGACGACAGGCATAGCAGGACGATGGACACAGCCGCGACAAACCATTGCCCGGCATGTCGTCGCCCGTCCTCATGTGGATGGGCACACAGACGCATGATTAGACCTCACTGATACAGGAAAGCGCACCTGCCGTTGCCGGTCGGCACCTCTACAGTCGGGCAATCAGTCGCGGTGGGCGCTCTGGCGGGCGGCTTGTGCGGCCATGGACATGGTCTTCCGTACCGGCGGCCCAGCCGCCGTGCAAGACCGGCGAAATCTGCTGATACGTGGCGGCGACCGTTCCTGATTCATGCGAATGGTCGGGCGCTGAGCGGTCGTGCGAATGGCTATGTTTATGCAGGTCGCGCGCGGCACCGTCGGAAGGATGGTCGTGCCCAGCCTCCACCAACGCGCCAATAGATCCGAACTGGAAATCCTGGTTGGCGAAGGCCACGGGCGGCGCGAACACCAGCGCCACGGCCAGCAGAGCCGCCAGCGCGCGGCGGATCAGGAGGGTCGCGACCATCCGCATATCCTTCAGCAATGTCCCTTCGTCGGAAGACTGCAATTCATGCCAGAATCCCTATCATCCCCTCCGGGGGGATATCAAGAATCATCACTTGGGCGCGATCGGCGACATGGTGTCGAGAATGTCCGGACGCCCCGTCTGGGTTTCTGAAAGCTTCATGAAAGAGTCGCCGGCATCGAACAGCGAGCGCTGCAGGGCGTCCTCAAGCTGGGCCATGGCCTCACGCTGCTGCACTAAGGCTTCGTACCGCGCGAGCTGGACGACCTCCTGTTCGAGGTCCGCGGTCAGAGGCGCAAGCCGGTCGACCTCGCCCATCTGAAAGGCGCGATCAAGCTGCCGGCGGCGGCTAACCTGGCTCTGCAGCAGTGCGTCCGCCGTTGTCACGGTGCGCACGGCGCCGCGGTAGCTCGCGACCGCCGTGTCGATCTCGCCGATCACCTTGGCCTGCAGCGCCACGAACCGCGACGCCGCCTCGCGCCGCCTCGCTTCCGCCTCCGAAATCGGGCCCTGGTTGCGATTGAAGATCGGCAGGTCGAGCGTCAGCTCAAAATTGTAGAGATTGTCACCGCGGTCGAACGCATAGCCCGGGCCGACCGTCAGGTTGGGATATTGTTTGGCGATTTCCAGCCGTAGGCCCATCTGCGAGGCGTCATACTCGGCCAGTAGCCCCAGGACGTCGGACCGTTCAAGGAGGGCGCGCCGGCGCAATCCGCCTTCGGAGATGTCGCGCACGTCTGGAACGGTGGGCGGCTGGTCGAAGGTGACGAGCGACACCCTGACCTGCTCGATGGCTCGCGCCGGCACGCCGATTGCCGCACCAAGGCGCGCCCGTGCTTGGCCCGCTTGGCGTTCGGCGTCGCGCGCCGCAAGCGTCACTTGGCTGAGGTTGATGCGCTCACGCGCCACGTCCAGTGCCGAGGCGTCGCCGGCGGTGAAGCGGCGTTCGAGGAGCGCGACGATCTGCTCCTGCAGGACGAGCCGCTTGCGCGCGAGCCGCAGCCGTCCCTCCGAAGCCCACAGGTCGAGCAGCGCGGTGCGGACGCCGCTGCGGATTTGCCAGGCCGCCGTCGCGAGATCCTGGCGCGCAGCGTCGACGAGATTCTTCGCCTGGTCGGTGCGGATCTCACGCTTGCCGAACGTCTCGACGATGAAGTTTATCAGGAAGCCGATGGTCAGCGGCGACGGCGCTTCGGACGCCAGGATGCCGTTGCCTGGCGCCACGCTCAGGCTCGGGTTAGGTACCTGCCTCGCCGTGACGACGCCGGCCTGCGCCAGGGCGAGACGGTTGCGCGAGATATCGACATCAGGATGGTAGTAGAGCGCCGCCAGCGTCAATGTCGAGATGTCCCACACCGCCACGCCGCCGGCATGTGTGGGCGACGCCATGGCGATGAAGCTCGCGAGTCGCGGCTCGCTCAAGGTGCGGCTTTCGAGCGCGCCGGCCGTGTAAGCCGGGCTGATCGGCCGAGCGACGTACGATGCGCAGCTCACCAGCAATGGAACGGCAAGTCCGGTCGCGAGCAGCGGTATCAGTCGTCGAAACGAGAGGCCAAGCATGAAGCGTCTGGTCCAGTTCTGAATTGACTAAGGTCCCCCCCGGGGGGATAGGATGCGCGCAGGGTAGCCGGTCGACACGGCGATGCAAGGATCAAATGAAGATGCGATCTCGAACGGGTTCCGCCACGGCATGGCGCACGGCGCAAAGGACCGGCCTCTCGATGCTGCTCGCAGCCTCCTGCGCTGCGTCGGCAGCGGCGGCGGATGACATCGCGATGACGCCCGAGCAGGCAGCCAGCGTCGGCATCGAGGTGGTGCCGCTTGCCGCGACGCCGGCCAGCCGAGGCGCTGGCTTTCCCGCCCGCGTTGCCATTCCGCCGAACCAGATCAGCATCGTCGCGGTGCCGATGGCAGCCCGCATCGAATCGATCGATGTCGTCGAAGATCAGCCGGTCGAACCGGGCACGGTGCTGGCAAGGCTCAACAGTCCGGCCCTGATTCGCGCCCAGTCGGAGTTCCTGCAGGCGGTCAACCAGGAGCGCTTCCTGCAGGAGACGCTGAACCGCGAGCAGTCCCTGTCGTCGGATCGCACCGTGTCGCTGAAGCAGATGCAA
>NZ_JAUSBN010000054.1 GCF_030651995.1 Reyranella sp. | reverse complement strand
CGGCGGCCTGATGGCCCGCCTGAATCGAGGCATTCCCACCGACTGGGATCAGCAGCTCACCTCGTTCTGACGTCGGCCCACCGCGTCATTCTGTCTCAAGATGCCGTATCTGGCCCCTTCGGTTGTGGCGGCGACCATGTTCTTGGCAAGACGCAACATGGAGTGAGACCACCATCTGGGCGCCCCAGAGACACTCGGGCCAAAACCGGCAATTTGCTCAGAATTTCAGAAAAAAGGCCGGTCTCTGGTTTCACCATAGCCGGCAAAAGGCCCGGCGTTAGCGACTTTTGCCGAGGTGTCTCTGGCATGGCCGCCCAACTCGGGGGTGGCTGGCTGGGGCGCCAGGATTCGAACCTGGGAATGGAGGAATCAAAATCCTCTGCCTTACCGCTTGGCGACGCCCCAGCAGGCGCCCGTTCGGGCGGGCGGGAACATAGTGGGTTGGCGCCGGGGCGCAACCCCGCCTTCGTCAGGCCGCCTGTGCAGCCTTCTTCAGCGCCTCGCCATGAACGAAAGTTCCATCGGCATAGAGAAGCGGCAGGGCGGTTTCGTGCAAGGCCACGTCGACGATCTCGCCGATGTAGATCGTGTGCGTGCCGGCCGAGAGTTCGGTGACCAGCTTGCAGTCGAAGGACACGGGACATCCCTTCAGCACGGGCGCACCGGTGGTGAGCGTCGTCCACTCGCCCATGTCCCGGAACCGTTCGTCGCCCTCGGTGCCGTCCATCCCGGCGAAACGCTCGGCGAGCTTGCGATGCTCCGGGCAGAGGATGTTGACGCAGAAGAAGCCCGCCTCGCCGATCGGATCGTGGGCGCTTGCGGATTTGTTGACGCAGACCAGGATCTGCGGGGGTTCGGCCGAAACCGAACAGACCGCCGTGGCGGTGAGCCCGCCACGCTGGTCCTGAACTTTCGTGGTGATCAGGGTTACGCTCGCCGCCAGGTGGCGCATGCCCTTCTTGAAGGCCGCCGCATCGATACTCATGGCGGCGACTCTAGGCCACGCCGGCCTGCCGCCGCCACTGCAAAGACGGCGTAACAGACGCCTCCAAAGAGGGGGCTGGCCGCTGAAACCCGGTGAATTCCAGTGAAACCGGACGGTCCAGCGTCTCGCGGATGCAACAAAACCTTCACCAGACTGTCGCTCTTTACGGTTGCCCCCTCGCCGCGCGGCGCTACGGTCGTATGCAATGTCAGCTTCCGGGCGAAAACCTGCCCCTGAAACCCCTCCCGAGGTGGCGCTTCGGACGATCGCCGCCTCCTGCCGGGCCGATCTCTCGAAGTATCGGAACATCGTCCTCCAGAGCCGCAGGCCCATCGGCATCCACCAGGCCCGCGTGGCGCTGCGCCGCCTGCGGGCCGCCTTCAGTGTATTTCGCCCTGCAGTCGACAACCCGGAAGTCCGTGCCCTTTCAGCCGAGGCCAGGTGGCTGGCAGGCGAATGCGGCCCCGCACGCGACCTGCATGTATTCCTGACGGAGAGCGTGACCGGCGTGTCGCCGGTCGTGAAGCGGGTTGGCGCGAGACTGGCCGCAAGCCACCTGGAACGCGCCCGGGCTGCCCTGGGGAGCGCCCGGTATGAGGCGTTCGACCAGCGACTCGCGGCCTTCGCCGCCGAGCCGGCCTCGATGGACGACAGGGGCGCGCTGCGGCTCGACGAGTTCGGCCGTCACGTCCTCGATACCCGCCACTCCAAGGTGGTCCGCCGCGGCCGGCTGCTGGACAAACTGAGCGAGGAACAGCTTCACCGCCTTCGCATCGGCATCAAGAAACTCCGCTATGCAGCGATCTATCTCAGCCCCGCCTTTGCCTCGCCCGTGGCCAAGCCCTATATCGAGGCAACGGTGCGCCTTCAGGGCGCGCTCGGCGCCTTGAACGATCGCGCGACGGCGGCCCGCATGCTGGCCGATATCGCGACGGCCTCCCGTCCCTCCGAGGACACGGCCTCGGCCCTCAAGGTTCTCGCGAGGCAAGCGTCAAGCGGCGAGAAGCGCCGCCGTCGCAAGCTGGAGCGGACCTGGAAGGAGTTCAGGAAGGTCGAGCGCTTCTGGCGGGCGTGATCCCCGAACACAGGATATTCAGATGAGCGACCCGCAGAACGCTGCCGAGCAGCGCATCCCCGTCACCGTGCTGACGGGCTTCCTCGGCAGCGGCAAGACCACCCTGCTCAACAAGCTGCTGCGCCGGCCCGAGCTGGCCGACACCGCCGTCATCATCAACGAGTTCGGCGAGATCGGCCTCGACCACCTCCTGGTCGAGAAGTCCGACGACGAAGGCATGGTGACCCTGAACTCGGGCTGCCTGTGCTGCACGGTGCGCGGCGACCTGGTGCGCACCATGAGCGAGCTGTTCCTCAAGCGGTCGCGCGGCGAGGTCTCGCCCTTCAAGCGCATGGTGGTCGAGACCACGGGCCTCGCCGACCCCGCCCCCATCCTGCACACGCTGATGACCGATCCGCTGCTGGCCTCGCGCTACCGCCTCGACGGCGTGGTGACGACCGTCGACGGCGTGAACGGCGCGAGCACGCTCGACAATCACGAGGAGGCCGTGAAGCAGGCTGCCGTCGCCGACCGGATCCTGCTGACCAAGGTCGACATTGCCGATGCGCCCAAGCTCGCCGAACTGAAGCACCGGCTGCACCACCTCAATCCCGGCGCACCGTTCCACACGGTCGCGACGGGCGAGATCGATCCCAACCAGATCCTCAATGCCGGCCTCTACAATCCCGAGACCAAGAGCGCCGACGTGAAGAAGTGGCTGCAGGCCGAGGCCTATGAAGGCAGCCACGACCACGGGCACGGCCATCACCACCACGGACACGACCATGGTCACGATCATGGCCATTCCCACGACAAAGATCATGGGCACGCTCACGGCGAGCAGGACCCGCACGACGTCAACCGCCACGACGACCGTATCCGCTCCTTCTGCATGACCTTCGACGAGCCGATGAGCTGGTCCACGGTGGCTGCGGCCTTCGACGCGCTGGTGACCTATCGCGGCCCCGACCTGCTGCGCATGAAGGGCATCCTGAACGTGAAGGACACCGACAAGCCCGTGGTGATCCACGGCGTGCAGCACGTCTTCCATCCGCCCGCCACGCTCGACGCCTGGCCGGAAGGCGACGACCGCAAGAGCCGCGTCGTGTTCATCACGCGCGACATCGGCGAGAGCACCATCCGCAAGGTCTTCGCCTCCTTTTTCGACGCCGAGAAGAAAGGCTGGGGCAACGCCGCCGAGCCGGCGAAGCCGCAATGAAGCTCGCCACGATCACGCACGGCGGCGTCTCGAAGGCCGCGCTCGTGAGCCCGGATGGCAAGACCTTCTGGCCGCTCGAGGAGATGCTGGGGCGTGTCGTTCCGACCCTCGGCGCCATCGTGGGCGAGCTCGACGCGATCAGGTCGAGTATCAAACCGACCGGCGCGGGCCTTCCGCTGTCGGCCGTCAAGATCGAGGCGCCGATCCCGCGCCCGGCACGCAACGTCATGTGCGTCGGCAAGAACTATCACGAGCATGCGAAGGAGTTCACGCGCAGCGGCTTCGACAGCAGCGCCAGCTCCGCGGCCGACGCCATCCCGACCGCGCCGATCGTCTTCACCAAGGCGCCCGAGTGCGTGATCGCCGACGGCACCGACATCCGCTATCCCGAGGGCGTCAGCGACTCGGTGGACTACGAGGCCGAGCTCGGCCTGGTCATCGGCAAGGGCGGCCGCGGCATCTCAAAGGGCGATGCCTACGGCCACATCTGCGGCTACACGATCATCAACGACGTGACCGCGCGCGACCTGCAGGGCAAGCACAAGCAGTGGTTCCTCGGCAAGTCGCTCGACACGTTCTGCCCGATGGGCCCGTGGCTGGTGACGTCCGACGAGGTCGATCCGGAGAACCTCGGCGTCAAGTGCTGGGTGAACGACGAGTTGCGCCAGGACGCCAACACGCGCGACCTCATCTTCGACATCCCCACGCTGATCGAGACGATCTCCGCCGGCATCACGCTCCAGCCAGGCGACGTCATCGCCACCGGCACGCCGGTCGGCGTCGGCATCGGCTTCACGCCGCCGAAGTTCCTGAAGCGCGGCGACCGCGTCACGATCGAGATCGACGGACTGGGCCGGCTGTCCAACGGAGTGGCGTAACGCCGGCCCGGCCTCCGAGGGTCAGCCGCCCATCAGGCCCATGTCGAGCTTGAGCAGCGCGAGCAGGCCCAGCACGACGAAGGAAGCCGCCGCCAGCGAGCGCACGAGCTTCAGCGGCACCTTGCGCGACAGCACGTCGCCGAACAGCACCGCGGGCACGTTGGCGATCATCATGCCGAACGTCGTGCCGGCCGTGACGGCGACCAGATCGTTGAAGCGCGCCGAGAGCGCCACGGTCGCGATCTGGGTCTTGTCGCCGATCTCGACCAGGAAGAAGGCGATGGCGGTGGCGATGAACGCACCGGCGGCGCCTGCGACCTTCGGCCCTTCGTCGGCCTTGTCGGGAATCAGGCACCACACCGCCATGGCGAGGAACAGGACACCGAGGATCCAGCGCATCGCGTCGGGCCCCAGCCAGGCGGCGACGGCGGCGCCGGCCCAGGCGGCGAGCGCGTGGTTGGCCAGCGTCGCGACCAGGATGCCCAGGATGATGGGAACGGGTCGGCGATAGCGGGTGGCGAGAATCATCGCCAGGAGTTGCGTCTTGTCCCCGATCTCGGCGACAGCAACGAGTCCTGTTGAAACAAGGAAGGCTTCCAAGACGGATCACACAGCGGGACCGAGCACGAACCTATGGCTCCCGGTGCCGCCCGATCCCGCGGGTAAAGACACTGGAAAGCCAAAGGTCTCGCCAAGCGCGGTCCGCTGGACCGTCGGTCGCCGGATGGGCCATGGTTCCCGAAGGACCCAAGTCTGTTGACACATCCGCCTCTGGGGTGAGGCCGGCTACTCCCCGATGACGGGATGCTGATAGTCCGACGCCCCGCTCATCGCAAGTCCCGGAACGTCGCGGTTCTTGCGAATGCCTCGCAGACGGCAAGCCTGAAGGCTGTCGCTCAGGGGTGCGGACCCCAGGGCGCCGCGTTCAGCAGCTTCACCTCCTGGCTCATCACCAGGGGACGAAATTTGACCGCGAAGCCGTCCATGAAGGCGGGGTCGGCGAAGACGGCGGCCCAGTGACGGCGCCGGTGGGCATCGTCCTCGAACTTCCAGAGATGCACGAGTTGGTTGATCGTGCCGGTGTCGCCCTGGAAGTAGCCGACGAGGTTCTTCGCGTGACCGCCCTTGTCGAGCGCCGGGAAGCCGAACTCCTGATAGAGCTTCACGGCTTCGCCCATCTTGCCGACGTAGAGCGTGTAGGTCCTGAGCTCGTACAGCGCCATTTCGATCTCCCCTTTTGAACTGCCGATTGGCTTCAGCCGATCGCGCGCGTGGCCAGCCTGGTGTCGACGACATCCTCGAAGGCGATGTCGCGCGACAGGATTCCCGACGAGCGCATGGCGGCGTGCAGCCGGTCATAGCCTGCGCGCCGGATGACCGGATCGCGGCCCCACAGTTCGAGCGCGCGATAACGGTCGATGCAGGCGGCGAACAGGTCGCGCGGAACGTCGGGAAAGAACGACTGCACGACGTCCACGATCTCGAGCGACGGGGTGACGGCGAACCATTTCAGGGTCGCATCCATGCCGCGGATCATGCGCGCCAGCTCTTCGGCGCGGCCTTCGAGCACGCCGCGCCGCGTCACCAGGGTCGTGTAGGCGGTAAGGCCGCGATCCGCGGCGGCGCTCCAGATATAACCGGCGCCGGTGGAAACGAGATTCTCGGCGTAGGGCTGGAACACCTGCACGGCATCGACCCTGCCTTCACGCAACGCCGTCTCGTTCTCACCCATGCTCTTGTCGGTGATCCGGTCGACCTTCGAGGGATCGACGCCGGCGCGGAACAGGTCGTCCTGCAGGCAAACCCAGGGCGTCGGCACTTCCGACACCGTCGCCAGCTTCACCGACAGGAGATCGGCGAACTTGAAATCCGGGCGCGGAGTCGCACCGACCACGAAGAACGGATCGCGCGCCACCACGTCGCAGAAGCAGACCAGGTCCGAGGCCGGGTTCTTGTCGCGCGCGATCAGGACGCGCAGCGGCCCGCCCCACATCACGTCGACCTCCCCGGCGCGCAGCGCCCGGGCGGCCTCCAGCGGGTCGGACGAGGGCCGCAACTCGACCTCGACACCGGCCCGGGCGAAGGCACCGCTTGCATGGGCGGCATAGAAGGGAGCGTAGAACAGCGCGCGGAAGTTCTCGGACAGGATGATCGTCATGCACCGATCCTATCACGGCCCCATCTCCCGCCGCACAGTCCAGCGTGCTAGGCCTTGGGCATGGCGAAATCCAAGGCTCCCGAGATGACACCGGCGGATGGCGACAAGCCGCTCCGCCACCTCTACCTGATCGACGGCTCGGGCTATCTGTTCCGTGCCTACCACGCCCTGCCGCCGATGAACCGGCCCGACGGGACGCCGATCAACGCGGTGTTCGGCTTCTGCCGCATGCTGGTCGCGGACCTGCTGGACAATCCCGAGATCGACCATATCGCGATGATCCTCGACGCCGGCAGCGTCACCTTCCGCAACCAGATCTACGACAAGTACAAGGCCAACCGGCCCGATCCGCCGGAGGACCTGATCCCGCAATTCCCGCTGATCCGCGAGGCCGCCCGCGCCTTCAACGTCACGGTGTGCGAACTCGAGGGCTACGAGGCCGACGACCTGATCGCCACCTACGCCCGCATGGCCGTCGAGGCCGGCGGCACCTGCACCATCGTCTCCTCCGACAAGGACCTGATGCAGCTGGTACGGCCGGGCGTCGAGCTGATGGACCCGATCAAGAAGATCAAGCTCGGGGCCGAGGCAGTGTTCGAGAAGTTCGGCGTGACGCCGGACAAGGTCGTCGACGTGCAGGCGCTGGCCGGCGATTCGACCGACAACGTGCCGGGCGCGCCGGGCATCGGCATCAAGACCGCCGCCCAGCTGATCAACGAGTACGGCTCGCTCGAGGCGCTACTGGAGCGCACCAAGGAGATCAAGCAGCCCAAGCGGCGCGAATCGCTGGAGAACAATGCCGAGCTGATCCGCATCTCCAAACAGCTCGTGACCTTGCGCGACGACGTGCCGACCCTGGCCGAGCCCGAGGCCTTCGACAAGCGCAAACCCGATCCCAACGTGCTCCTCCCCTGGCTGGAGCAGCAGGGCTTCAGGACCCTGCTGCAGCGATTCACCAGCGAACTGGGCGAGGCGACGGCGCCGGTCGCGCCGTCAGGCGAGCCCGCGCCGGTGAAGAAGGCCGACCCCACGCCGGCCCCGGGCGCCTCCTCGACGAAGAAGCCCAACCGGGACTTCACGGCCGCCGACTACGAGATGATCCAGGACGAGAAGCTGCTCGACGAATGGATCGCCGAGGCGACTCGGGCCGGCACCGTGGCCTTCGACTGCGAGACCGACGGGCTCGATTCCAACAATGCCGGCCTGGTCGGCGTTTCGCTGGCCCTGCTTGAAGGCCCTTGGGGCGACGTCAACTCGACGCGCCGGCGCGCCGCCTACCTGCCGCTGATGCATCGCGTCCCCGGCGCGGCCGCGCAGGGCGCCCTCGATCTCCTGGGTGACGGCGGCGACAAGGATGCCGGCAAGCTGCTGGAGGGACAGATCCCCATCAAGACCGCGATCGAAAAGCTGAAGCCGCTCCTGGAAGACCCATCGGTGCTGAAGGTCGGCCAGAACATCAAGTACGACATGGCGGTGTTCCGCCGGCATGGCGTCGAGATCGGCCCGGTCGACGACACGATGCTGATCTCGTTCGTCCTCGACGCCGGCAGGAACAACCACGGCATGGACGAGCTGGCCGAGCTCCATCTTGGCCAGAAGACCATCAAGTTCTCCGACGTGGCGGGCAGTGGTTCCAAGCAGGTGACCTTCGACAAGGTGCCGCTCGACAAGGCGCGCGACTATGCCGCCGAGGATGCCGACGTCACCATGCAGCTCTGGGCACGCCTCAAGCCGCGGCTCGTGCCTGAGCGCGTCACCTCGATGTACGAGACGATCGAGCGGCCGCTGATCCCGGTCCTGCTGTCGATGGAGAGCGCGGGCATCAAGGTCGATGCGCTGAAGCTCAAGGGACTGAGCGCCGACTTCGAGAAGCGGCTGGCCGAACTCGAGGGCGAGATCCACAAGATCGCCGGCCGCGAGTTCAATGTCGGCTCACCCAAGCAGCTGGGCGAAATCCTGTTCGACGAACAGAAGCTGCCCGGCGGCAAGCGCAACAAGAACGGCTCGTGGGCGACCGACGCGTCGGTGCTGGAAGACCTCGCCGCGCAGGGCCATCCGTTGCCGGTGAAGATCCTGGAGCACCGCCAGCTCGCCAAGCTCAAAGGGACCTACACCGACGCGCTGGTGCGCCAGGTCGATGCCAAGACCGGCCGCGTCCACACCTCGTATCACATGACCGGCGCCGCCACGGGACGGCTCGCCTCGACCGACCCCAACCTGCAGAACATTCCGGTGCGCAGCGAGGAAGGCCGCAAGATCCGCCAGGCCTTCATCGCCGAGACGGGCTACAAGCTCCTGAGCGCCGACTATTCGCAGATCGAGCTGCGCCTGCTGGCGCATGTCGCCGACATTCCCTCCCTGAAGGAGGCCTTCGCGCGCGGCGACGACATCCACGCCATCACCGCCTCCGACATGTTCGGCGTGCCGGTGAAGGGCATGGACCCGCTGGTGCGGCGGCGCGCCAAGGCGATCAACTTCGGCATCATCTACGGCATCTCGGCCTTCGGCCTCGCCAACCAGCTGGGCATCGGCCAGCAGGAAGCCAAGGAATACATCGCCAAATACTTCCAGCGCTATCCCGGTATCCGCGACTACATGGAACGGACCAAGGACTTCGCGCGCAAGCACGGCTATGTGCTGACGCCGTTCGGCCGCAAGATCCACCTGCGCTTCATCCACGACAAGAGCCAGGGCATGCGCGCCTTCGCCGAACGCGCGGCGATCAACGCGCCGCTTCAGGGCGGCGGCGCCGACATCATCAAGCGCGCGATGATCCGCCTCCCGGGTGCGCTGAGCGCCGCGAAGCTCAACGCGAAGATGCTGCTTCAGGTCCACGACGAGCTGTTGTTCGAGGTGCCCGAGAAGGAACTCGACAAGACGAAGGACGTGACCCGCAAGGTCATGGAAAGCGCCGCTTCCCTCACCGTGCCGCTGGTGGTCGACACCGGCGTCGGCGACAACTGGGCGGCGGCGCACTGAGCAGAGAAAGCCTCACCCTTCGAGACGCGGCCCTCTGGGCCGCTCCTCAGGGTGAGGTGTCGTATTTGATAAGCGATGTATGAAGTGAGGAATTCACTATGAAAATCTGGGGCCGCGCCAATTCGATCAATGTGATGAAGGTGCTGTGGTGCGCCGACGAGTGCGGGCTCAAGTACGAGCGCGAGGATGTCGGCGGGGCGTTCGGCGGCAACGACCAGAAATGGTACCTCGACATGAATCCCAACGGGGTCGTGCCGACCATCGACGAGGGCGGCCGCATCGTCTGGGAGAGTAATTCGGCGGTGCGCTATCTCGCGGCCAGGCATGCCGCGGGCACGCTGTGGCCCACCGATCCCGGCCTGCGCAGCGAGGCCGACCGCTGGATGGACTGGCAGCTCAGCACCATCGCCGAGCCGATGCGCATCGCCTTCTGGGGCCTGATCCGCACGCCGCCGGAGAAGCGCGACATGGCGGCGATCGGCAAGGCCGCCGCGGAGGCCGGCAAGCTGTTCGGCCGGCTCGACGGCTGGCTCGCGGGCAAGCGCTACGTCGCGGGCGACCAGTTCACGATGGGCGACATTCCGGTCGGCTGCTTCGTCCATCGCTGGTATGCGCTGGAAATCGAACGCCCGGATATGAAGAACGTCCGGAGGTGGTACGAGCGGCTCATGACGCGCCCGGCCTATGCCAAGCACGTCATGGTGAAGCTGACCTGAGCAGCACGCTTCCCGCGTCGTTCCAGGTCGGAAACGTCCGCGTCGCGAGCGCGCGCTCTATCCTGTCCCTGGCGGCCGCCAGGGCCTCTGCGTCGGAGATCCAGGCGACCATCGCCCGCGTCAACCCGTCGGAACTCGAGGGATCGAAATAGGTTGCGAGATCGAGGCCGGCCTCGCGCGTCGCTCCGGCATTCGAGGCGATGCAGGGGACCCCGAGGGCGAGGCTCTCCTGCACCGCCAGCCCCCAGCCTTCACCGTGACTCGGCATGACCGTAAAAAGTGCGTTCCTGTAAAGGACCCCAAGATCGCCGTCGGAGAGATTCTCGAGCCAGAGCAGGGTGCCGTTGCGGGATCCCGATGCCAGCCGGGCCCGCACCTCGGCCGCTTTCCAGCCGTAGCCGCCGACGATCACCAGACGCGGCATGGCGTCGCCAAATCGGGCGCGAAGCCCATCGGCCGCATCGAGCAGCGCCGGGACATTCTTGCGGGGCTCGATCGTGCCGACCGACAGCATGAACGGCTTGTCGGTCAGCCCGTGACGCCCAAGGACCAGGCGGTCGGAGAGACGATCATGGCCGGCGTCGCGCAAACGCTGGAAGCTGTCCCAGCCCATCGGCAAGACGGCGATCGGCTTTTCCGGGATCGACCGATCGGCGAGATAGCGTTGCACCTGTTGCTTGACGAATTGCGAGCTGGTCAGCCAGCAATCCACGCTCGGGGCGATCCCATTGAGCTGCTCGGCAAAAATCCGCACGGAATCGGCGGGAGTCCATTCCGGCCGCTCGATGAGATAAAGATCGTGGATCATCTGGACGATCCGCACGCCCGTTCGCGCCTTCAGGCCGGCGACCGTCGCGACGTACTTCTTCTGCCACCAGAGGTCGCCGGGATTGAACAACGTGTCCTGCGCGCCGGGCGGCGCAACGACATCGAGCGCAGGTGACGACCGTCCCGCGGCTCCTTCCGTCCAGGCCTCGATGAGACCTTCCATCCGGGTCAGCCCGGCCGCCAGATACGGCAGATGGAAATGTCGCCCTTCGGACAGCATTCCCGGGAGCGTTGCCAATCTCAATCCCTGCGCCAGGATGCGTCGCAGGCGCGATATTGCCGAGGAGCGCCCGCTACCGAGGTTGGCAATCAGTTCGGGTTCGATCCTGTAGAATCGATCGCTGCCGAGTATGCGCACCACGAACTCGACCGCGGACGATTGGCGGACGACATCCGAGGACGCGACTTTTTCGATAACCCTCTGCACGCCGCCGGGATGCCGGAAGTAGGCATACCAATGGATCAGGCCCGTCAGGTCGTAGAGCAACCGCGCACTCACAGGTCGCGTCCGTTCCCGTCCAGGCTCGCCTGCTTCAGCAACATCTGTCCCGCATCGTTCCAGGTTGGGAAATGCTCCGAGCCCAGGGCCTCGGCAATTCTCTCCCGCTCTCGCTGAAGCGCGGCGCCATCGGTGATCCAATGGGCCATCGCAGACTTCAAACTCGCCGGATCCAATGGATCGAAATGAACCGCGAGGCCCCGACCGGACTCACGCAGCGCTCCGCCGGTCGAGGCGATACAGGGCACGCCATGGGCGATGCTCTCCTGGACCGGCAGCCCCCATCCCTCGGAATAGCTGGGCGATACGGTGAAGAGCGCGGCGCGATAGATGGCAGACAGATCGGCGTCGCGAACCGTGGTCAGCCACCTCGTGTGCCGGTTGCGCCACAGGCGCGCCGCAAGACCCTTCGCGCTCCACCCGTAGCCACCCACGACCACCAGCTCCGGAACACGCTCCCCGAGGTCCCGGCGCAGCTCCTCCATGACATCGAGGAGCGTTGCCAGATTCTTGCGCGGCTCGACGGTCCCGACGAACAGGATGAATGGTTGACCGACGATGCCGTAGCGCCGGAGCGCCGCCGCCGCGCCGGGGCGATTCTCCCCCCTTGAAACCGCGAAACTATCCCAGCCCATGGGAAGCACCTCGACAGCTCGCGGAGGCAGCGAGTGGCTCTCCAGATAGGTCTTGAGTTGTTCCTTCACGAAGGTCGAATTGGTCAGCCAACGATCGACGGCAGGGGCAGCCCCGCCAAAGGTGGACGGAAAAGTGCGCGCGAAGGTTGGTGAGAACCAGTCAGGCCGTTCAATAAAGAAAAGATCGTGGATCATTTGCACGACCTTCACCCCCGTGCGGGTTTTCAGCCGAAGCAGGAACGGGGCATAGTGATTCTGCCACCATAGATCCCCCGGGTTGAAGAATACATCCTGCGGCCCGGGCTCCCGCACGACCTCCAGAGACGGCAAGGTGGTCGGCAATCGCCTGCCGAACCAGGCCTCGACCAATGGCGCCAGACGGGTCAGGCCGAGCAGGAAGTAGGGAACATGGATAATGGTCATGTCCGACAGCGGCCCCCGTGGCCGTGCCTGTCGCATGGTCATCGTGAAGAGGGCGCGCAGGCGGGCTATCGCCGCCCGGCGCTGCAGCGGATCCTGTAGATCAAACAATATGCCACGATCGACCCTGTATAATTCGTCGCCGCCAAGCGCCCGCGCCACGAACTCCACCTGCTCGTCCCGCTGAACAGCCGTCGAGGAAAACAGCTTTTCAGTCACCCTTTGGATGCCAGAGGGGTTCGAGAAGAAGGCGTACCAGTGAAGCAGCCCCGTGACGTCGAACAACAGTCTACGGGACACGTCCGGACTTTCGACCATCGGTCAATGCGCTGTCGGTCAACATAAATGCGTGGTCCAGCACTCGCAAGGTCACTATCATTTCAGGACACTTGCCCCAACATGAAAACATTCCGCCACATCATTATCACTGGTGCTTCGAGTGGCATCGGGGAGGCACTGGCCATCGACTATGCCGCTCCGGGCGTCGTTCTTGGCCTGACGGGCCGTAACGCCAAGCGCCTGTATGCGGTTGCGGATGCCTGCCGGGCCAAGGGAGCGACAGTGGTCGCCGATACTGTCGACACCACCGATCGGTCCGCAATGGCGCGCTGGTTGAAGGCGTTCGACGACGCCCATCCCGTCGACCTGCTGGTTGCCAATGCCGGGATCTCGCTCGACCAGAACAACCTGGGAATCGAACCCTTCGATTCGGCTCACAAGACCATGGCGGTCAATTTCACGGGTGTACTGAACACCGTCGAGCCGCTGATCGATCGCCTCATGGCGCGGCGCCAAGGACAAGTCGGCGTGATCTCGTCCCTTGCGGCTTTCTTCGGCCGCCCGCGCTCCGCTTCGTACAACGCGAGCAAGGCGGCGATACGCGTCTGGGGGGAGAGCCTTCGCTTCCCGCTCGCAAAAGCCAATGTCGGGCTAAGCGTCGTCTGCCCGGGCTATGTGACGAGCCGCATGACCGAAGCGATCGCCGATCCGAGACCGAAATCGATGAGTGCAGGGCGAGCCTCGCAGATCATCCGGCAGGGTCTCGCCCGCAACAGACCGAGAATCGCCTTCCCCTTTGGCCTCACCCTCGGCGTGTGGTTCACGGCGCTGCTTCCCGTCTGGCTGAGTGCGCGGATATTGAAGGAGTAGGGCCGCATGCCGTCCGCTGCGGAGAACAGGCCAAAGACGAGTACGATCGTACTTTGCCATATCGACAGCCTGTGTTGCCTCCCGGCATTGAACGCGGTGTTCGCGGAATTCGGGAACGACATAGGTCTCGTCCTGTCCTCGCGGCGGTTCGGCTCCCGTCACGGCACCTTCTGGGAGCAGACGACCGCCGGCTTCCGGCGCTATGGCATCCCCCTCAACCTCTGGTTGGGCTTCGACCTGATATCGGTGCCGATCGTCGCGTATTTCGCGCGCTGGCTTTCGCTGGTCACGCGCCGACCTCCGGCACTGGCGACCTTGCCCGAACTGGCGCGGCGCCATAATGCGCGGTTCGTCGAAACACCCGACGTCAATTCCGCCGAGACGCTTGCCGCCGTACAGGCTTGCGCTCCCGATTTCATCGTCGTCATGAATTTTGACCAGATCCTGCAGCCACCTCTGATCGGTCTGCCGAGGGTGGCCGCGCTGAATGTTCATCCCTCCCTGCTTCCCAACCTGCGCGGCCCCTGCCCCGTGCTGTGGGCGCAAGCGCGGCAGGAGCGCATTTCAGGCGCCACGATTCACGCGATTGAAGATCGCACAATCGACACCGGCCGCGTCATTGCCCAGGTCGAAGTGCCAATCCATGGCGCAACCTCGGTCGGAGAACTGACGACGCAATTCTTCCTGGCCGGTGCGCGCGCCCTGCCGACTGCCCTGGCGCGTCTTGCGGCCGACAGGACAGCCGGACAACCGCAGCTTCTCTCGGACGGCCAGTATCTGGGATATCCGACGGCGCTCCAGATGAAGGACTTCCGACGCGCAGGGCTTCGCCTCTGCCGCCTGGGTCACGCCGCCCGCTTGGTGCTGGCAGCTCTTGGCGTGACCCGCTGGAAGCCGTAGCTGGAAGTAACTAGCGGCGCTTGGGGAGCTTCGAGCTCTCGGCGACAATGGCGCGGTCGACCACCGTGAACAGGTAGGCGTCCGGCGAGAGGGTGCAGCCGCCACGCACCAGGTGGGCGAGATGGGCGCCGAGATCGCCGTCGGGGATCACCACGCCGCGCATGCGCGCCGAATGATCGGCGAGGAACACGGCCAGCGCCTTGCGGGCTTCCGGATTCATCGCATGCGCTTCCTTGCAAGTGACGTAGGCCGCCTGGTCGAAGTTGAGCGCCGGCATCTGGGCCTGGGCGGGCGCCGAGACGGCGATGACACTTCCGACCGAAAGGGCACCCAGCGCGAGGAGAAGCCTGGAGGTCATGCGCATCTCCCCTTACTTGCTGTTGCCGATGGCGGTGCCGCCAAGATAGCCGACGGCGCCGCCGATCAGGCCGGCGCCGACCACCGCGCCGAAGCTGCCGCCGGTCGCGAGGCCGATTCCGGTGCCGGCCGCGGCGCCGACGAGCGCACCAGTCTGGCCATCCGACAGGTTGCTGGTGTTGCAACCGCCCAGGAAGCCCGCCGCGACGACCAGCGTCAGGATCTTCGTCTTCATCACACCTCTCCCCTTAACCTCGACACCTCCATCACGGAGGCGTCATGTCCGCCTTCACCCAACCCTTATCAGGATTGAAGATGTTGATCATGCCGGCGCGCTGCGCCGTCTCGGGTCCCAGGTCCTGCTGATAGACCTCGCCCTTGTAGTCGACGATGAAGGTCATCACCCCGGTCACGCCGTAGCGCACCGGCCAGGCGATAGCGCCGAATCCGCCGATCATGCGGCCCTTGACGATGTAGTCGCGGGCGCCGCCCGGGGCCGCCTGGCCCTGGCCGTAGAGCAGCCGGAAGTGGTAGCCATAATGGCCGTCCGGCGCATTGCCGTCGACCTGGGCGCGGGCGACCGCCGGTCCGAGCGGGCTCTGCGGCTCGCCCGGCTTGGCCTCCCAGTAGAGCCCGTCCTTGCGGCCCGGCGAGCTGAGAAGGCGCCGCGCATAGACCGGCGATCCGGTCTTCATGGGATCCATCGCCGCGTAGTCGCGCTGGGCATCGACGATGGCCAGCATCGTCTGCACCACGGCGGCTTCGTCATGGCCGATCTGGCGCAGGCGCATCTCGCGCCAGCCGGCCACCGGATCGAAGCGCCATTCCGCGCCGTCCTTCACGAGCGGGATCGGCAGCGTCCAGCCGGCCTTGCCGGCCATGATGGTCGCCTTGTCGCCGGAAACCTTGACCTCGTGGCTTTCGTCCCAGGCCGCGAGATAGGCCTTCCGGCGCTCCTGGCGCTGCTCGGACGTCGCCGGGACGAACTCGCCCCATTGGGGCCCCAGCAGAGCCGCCAGTGTCTTCTGGTCACCCTTGCGGACTGCGTCGGTGAACGCGTTGGCGGCCGCCTCGGCCGTCGGGAATCCCTGAAGCTTGGGCGCCTGCTGGGCGACCGCGCCGCCGGCCAGGCCGACGAAGACGGCGAGGGCCAGGAGACCGCGCCGGAACATCGTGCCGCTCATCGCCGTCCTCCTCCCCCGAACCTGCCACCGCCACCGCCACCGAAGTGATCGCCACCGCCACTCGAGCCGCGGTTGCCCCAGGACTGGCTGCCGCGGTCAAAGTCGCGGCTGGCGCCGTTGCCGCCCCGGTTGATGTCGCCGAATGCCCCGCGTTCACCGCCGGCCCGACTCTCGACGCCGCGATTTTCGGCCGGCCTGTTCTCGAGGCCGCGATTCTGCACGCCCTCGGCGCCGCGCCCGTCGAGCTGGCCACGGAACTGCTGGCGCTGTGCCGCCGAATCGGGACGATGCTGGCCGAACTCCTGCCGCTCGGCGGGCGTGCGGTAGGGCACGCCGTCGCGATGCGCCGGATCGTGGTTCCACTGGCCGTTGCGATAGCGGTCGGCGTTGAAGTTGTTGGTGATGCTGGTCGCCCGGTTGACGTTCACGGTCGTGTAGCTGTTGCCCCAGCCACCTCCGCCATAGCCCCAGTGCCAGCCGCCGAACATCGCGGCACCCGCGGCGACGCCCAGCCCGAACATCATGCCGGTCATCAGCGCCGCGCCGTAGTTCGGCGGCGGCGGATAATAGGGTGGCGGATACGCGGGATAGGGCCACGGGCCGTAGGCCCAGGTGGGATTGTAGTAGGGCACGTAGAGCAGCTCGGGATTGGCCGGCTCGATGACGATCGCGCTGGCGCCGCCGCTCGACTGCGTCGTCACCGTCTGCTGCGGGGTCGACTTCAGGTTGCCGGTGGCCTGTGCCTTGGCGCGCAGGCGCTGGACGGCCGTGGCGACATCCTTCTGCTGGCCGATCATCGCGTCGCCGAGCTTCTGGGTCCAGTCGAGCTGGTTGCTCATCATCTGCAGCGTCTGCGGAAACGCGACGAGCGACTTCACGCTGACGTCCCAGCTCTTGTCCTTCACCGCCGCGACCGCAGCGTCGCCC
The DNA here is from genome assembly GCF_030651995.1 of Reyranella sp. Classification (GTDB taxonomy): domain Bacteria; phylum Pseudomonadota; class Alphaproteobacteria; order Reyranellales; family Reyranellaceae; genus Reyranella. Next base: position 147,030 of record NZ_JAUSBN010000054.1, on the reverse strand, counting down.
TTGAGGTTCGGGTTGGCCTGCGACCAGCGCGCCGCCTCGACGACCTCCAGCGGATAGGTCGACGCCATCAGGACCTGCGACAGCAGCGCGTCGGGATAGAGGGCGACGGGCGCCAGCATCTGGTCGAGCTGCTCGGTCGTGAAAGGCTTGTTGGACTCCTGCGCGCGCAGTCCATGGAAGGGGGCAAGAGCGAGCGCGGCCGTCGACAAGGCAAGAAGTTTGCGTCGTTCCATGTGCGGCTCGTTCCTTCGAAATGCCAAAGAAGAGGACGGCCGCACACTACCGGCGATGACCATATCCCGTCCAGCGCAGCACCTCGTCACAGGAGGCGCCCGCTACAGCAGGCGATACACCTGCTCCGGCTCGTCCCTGCCCTTCACGTGCCGCAGCTCCGGCTTGGGCAGTTCGCCCAGCGCCTCGGGACGCTTCATCGCCGCGATCGTGTCGCCGCTCACCAGGACGATCACGTCCTCGTCGGGGCCCATGAATTCCTTGCCCATCTGCTCGAACCTTTGCGCCACGTTCACCGTGTCGCCGACCACGGTGTAGTTGACCCGGCCCGGCGCACCGATGTTGCCCACGATCACAGGGCCCGAATGGATGCCGACGCGCAGGCGGACGGCCTTCTGGCCGGCCGCGATGCGCTGAAGATTGTCTTCGTGCACGACGCGCCCCATCTCGAGCGCCGCGTGGACCGCATGGTCGGCATGGTCCTCCATGGTCGAGAGGCCGCCCCATACCGCCATCACGCAGTCGCCGATATACTTGTCGATCACGCCCTGGTCGTTCTCGATGCAGGTGCCCAGCAGCGCGAAATGATGGTTGAGCATGTCGGCCGTTTCCTGCTCCGGCAGCTCCTCGGCCTGCGGCGTGAAGCCCACGATGTCGGTGAACATCACCGTGACGACACGACGGCGCGACGCCACGGCATCCTCGCCCAGTTCCATCAGCCCGAAGACGAGACGGCGCGGTACATAGGCGCCGAACCACTTCAGCGCCCCGCGCGCCTTGTCGAGGCTGTGGCCGGCGTCGTCGATCTCGCGCAGCCTCGACGTGCGATGGAACGGCTCGTCGAACTTGAGCTGCTCGATCAGTTCGGCCGCCGAGGTCAGGGTACGGATGGAGCGCGCCATGCTGAGCCCCATCACCAGCGCCAGCAGCGCGGCGACGGCCAGCGTGATGCCGCCGACGATCGCCCCGTTCATCAGCCGGTCGAGGTCGCCGGTCGCATCCTCGATCGGAAAGTACTGCCCGACCAGCCACGGCTCGGGCCCGAACCGCCTGAGCTCGCGATAGACGAACACCCATTGCCGCCCGCCCTCCTCGACGACATGGCCGAGCGATCCAAGCGCCCGGTCGATCTGCGGCGACCGCACGGGCGCATCCCAGATCTTCGCGAGGACCGGGTCGTCAACCTCCTTGATCGTGGGCAGGGGCCGCGTCTCGGAGAGGCCGAGCCCTCGGGGATCGATCAGCCGGCGCGCGGCCAGCACATGGTCGCGGCCGACCAGGATGAAATAGCGTCCATCGCCGCCCCGTACGGGATCGCCGATGAGATAGGAGAGATCACCGACGGCCACCGTGGCGATCAGGCCGCCGATGAAGGCATTGTCGATGCGTCGCACCGGCGTGCGCACGTTGACCACCGGCTGCTTGATCGTCTCGCTCCAGAACAGGGCGCCCCAGAAGGTGTCTTGCGCCGTCTGGAGCTGCCGGAAACGTTCCATGCCCTGCGGCTGGCCGACGAGCGAGAGCGTTTCGCGCTCGATCGTGCCGTCGGGCTCGCGCACGGCGCGGTGCAGTTGGAGATCGAGCGTGGCGAAGCCGACCGCGGAGACGGCGGGTACCTGCTGCATCATGACGGCCAGCAGCTCACGCACCGCGACCGGCGATTCGATGTCGATGCGGCCCCCGGCGGCGAGGGCGGCGATCAGTTCGAGCTGCTCGCTCACGGGATCGAGGCGGCTGCGGACCAGCGCCACCTGGGAATCGACGACGCGGGCGGCCCGATCGACCAGCAATCGTTCGGCGGTGCCGGTCGCGCCGGCCAGCACGACGATGTAGGCGACGCCGGAAATCAGCGAGAGCGAAACGAAGGCGAGCGCCAGCGCGGCAACCATCGGCAGCCGCCAGGGGCGGCGCACGGCGCCTTTCGCAGGGGACTTTTCGACAATCTGGCTCACGCGGCGAACATCATAGGATGTCCGCCGCGCGGAAGCGATGTCCCGTCAGGTCAGGCGGCCGCGCGGATGGCCGACTTGTTGACCTTGTCGTCGACGTGACTCTCGAACTGCTGGAAGTTCTTTTCGAAGCGCTGGGCGACGTCGCGTGCGGCGCTGTCGTAGGCCTTCTTGTCCTTCCAGGTGTTCTTCGGGTTCAGCACCTCGCCCGGCACGTCCGGGCAGGCACTCGGCACCTGCATGCCGAAGTGCGGATCGGCCGAGGAGGAGACGGAGGCCAGCGTGCCGTCGAGCGCCGCGCGGACCATCGCGCGCGTGTGACGGATCGACATGCGCTCGCCCACGCCGAAGCCGCCGCCCGACCAGCCGGTGTTGACCAGCCAGCATTTCACGTTCTGGCGGGCCATCTTCTCGCCCAGCATCTTGGCGTAGACGGTCGGATGGCGCGGCATGAACGGCGCGCCGAAGCAGGTTGAGAAGGTCGCCTGCGGCTCGGTCACGCCCTTTTCGGTGCCGGCGACACGCGCCGTGTAGCCCGAGAGGAAGTGGTACATCGCCTGCTCAGGGCTGAGCCGCGAGATCGGCGGCAGCACGCCGAACGCGTCGGCCGTCAGCATCACGATGTTCTCGGGCGTGCCGGCAATACCGGTGGTCGAGGTGTTCGGGATGAAGTCAAGCGGGTAGCAGGCGCGGGTGTTCTCGGTATAGGCGCCGTCGTCGAGGTCGAGGCGGCCGGTCGCCGGATCGATCACGACATTCTCGAGCACCGTGCCGAACCGGCCCGTGGTCGCATAGATCTCTGGCTCGGCCTCGCGGCTGAGCTTGATGACCTTCGCGTAGCAGCCGCCCTCGAAGTTGAACAGGCTGTCCTCGGCCCAGCCATGCTCGTCGTCGCCGATCAGCGTGCGCGTCGGATCGGCCGACAGCGTGGTCTTTCCGGTGCCCGACAGGCCGAAGAAGACGGCGACGTCGCCGTTCGGACCCAAGTTGGCGGAGGCGTGCATCGGCAGGACGTTCTTGTCGGGCAGCAGATAGTTCAGGATCGTGAACACCGACTTCTTGATCTCGCCGGCATACCAGGTGCCGCAGATCGCCACGACGCGCTCGGTGAAGTTCACCAGGATGGCGCAATCGGAGGCCGTGCCGTCGAGCTTCGGGTCGGCCTGGAAGCCCGGCAGGTTCAGGATGGTGAATTCCGGCTTGAAGCCCTCGAGTTCCTCCCGGGCCGGGCGCAGGAACATGTTGCGGGCGAAGAGGTTGTGCCACGCCGTCTCGTTGACCACGCGCACACCGATGCGATGCGCGGGATCGGCGCCGGCCCAGCAGTCGCGCACGAAGAGGTCGCGGCGCTGCGCGTAGGCGATCATGCGGTTGTAGAGCGCGCGATACTGGCCGGGCGTGATGGGCTTGTTGGTCTTGCCCCAGTCGATGCGGCCCTTGCTCTCGGAGTCCTCGACGATGAACTTGTCGTTGGGCGAGCGGCCGGTATGGATGCCGGTCCGCACCACCAGCGCGCCGCCCTCGGCCACCACGCCTTCATGCCGGCGAATCGCTTCCTGGTAGAGCGCGGGAACCTGGAGGTTCCAGTAGACATTGCTCAGGTTCTTGAGTCCGAGCGCTTCCAGTCCAAACTTGGGTACGATGAAGCCCGCCTGATGCACAGCGTTTCTCCTGCTTTCCGGCCGATCCGAATGGCGAAGGTGGTCCAGCACTATGCGCTACTGGCAGGGCCGCGGGGAGGCAAGTCCCTTGCGACAAGTTAGTGACGAACAGCATGTGAATCGGCCTTCGCATCCGCGAGAAGAATGCTGCGACGCGAAATCGACAGACCTGCGTGACGGAATCAGGTCATCGCGCGGGCCTTGCCCACCAGGGCGACCAGGACCTTGCGTGCCTCTCCAGACGCTTGCAGCGGCACATCGAACGCAAGGCGGCCAACCTTCCCTGCCCGCCGCAGGTCGATCCCCTCGGAATCGATCCCCGTCATCCTCCATCCGTCGCCGGCCAGGCCGATCAACTTTGCGGCATAAAGCTGAACGGCATCCGCGTGATCGGCGTTCATGTGCTCGACGATGCCCGCCTCGCCCTCGGCAAGGCCCGCGGCCTGCGGCGGAGCGAGTTCGGCCCTATCGATCCAGCGTATCTTGCCGAAGCCGCCCACCAGATGGGCCCGCTCAACCGCCACGCGATAGAAGCCGAAATCCTTGAATCCCGCATAGAGCGCGGCGTCCGGATGTCGCGCCAGGAAGCGCGCCTTCAGCCGTTCGTCGGCGGTCCGCCCGGCCCGGCCGAGCACGGTCGCCCGCGGGCCCGTCAGCGGCTGGTCGAGCCCGCCGGTGCCGTCGAACAGCAGGGAGACGCGGTCGTCCGCCTTGATCGCCTTGGTATGTTCAGCCATATCGCTCAACAGAAGGATCGGCGACAGGTCGTGATCGACCGCCACCAGGACCAGGGAGGCATAGGGCCAAGCGGCCGGTTCGCCAGGCAGGTTGGTGGCCAGGGAAGCCCGGTCGAGGGCGCGCAAAAGGCCGCGCACGGTGCCGGGCATGTCGTCTTGGGTCATGTTCGGATCAAAAAAGCCGCAATTGTTCGTTGAGTATTAAGGGCCGGGAAGGCGGCGGCGACGGCCCGGTCTATGATAGCATGATAAAAATGCCGTTGTCCGCTGCAGGAGAAGCCAAGCCGTGCGCAAGACCATCGCCCTCGTCGACGACGATCGCAACATCCTCACATCGGTGTCGATGCTGCTCGAAGCCGAAGGGTTTCAGATCAAGACCTACAATGACGGCGCGTCGGCTCTGGAAGGCCTCAACCAGTCGCCCCCGGATCTCGGCATCTTCGACATCAAGATGCCCCGGATGGACGGGATGGAACTCCTGAACCGCATTCGCAAGACGCAGCAGTTCCCGGTCATCTTCCTCACGTCCAAGGACGAGGAGATCGACGAGGTGCTGGGCCTGCGCATGGGCGCCGACGATTTCATCCGCAAGCCGTTCTCGCAGCGCCTGCTGCTGGAGCGCATCCGCGCCGTGCTGCGCCGGGCCGATGTCGGCGGCGCCAAGGGCGAAGCAGCCGCCGAGCGCATCGTGCGCGGCGAACTGGTCCTCGACCCCAGCCGCCATCAATGCACCTGGAAGGGCAAGGAGGTGCACCTCACGGTCACCGAGTTCCTGCTTCTGAAGTCGCTCGCGGAGCGGCCCGGCCATGTGAAGAACCGCGACCAGCTCATGGACGCGGCCTACGGCGAGACGATCTACGTCGACGACCGCACCATCGACAGCCACATCAAGCGCGTCCGCCGCAAGTTCCGCGAGGTCGATGGCGAGTTCGAGCAGATCGAAACGCTGTATGGCATCGGATATCGATACCGCGACTCCTGAACCCGGCGCGCGGCCGCGCGGGCATCAGACCTTAGGTTCCCGGATCGCCACGGCGCTCGGCCGGCTGCTCTCACGCGCGTCGCGCAAGGTGACCGGCGGCACGGCATCGGCCAATGCTGCCGAATCGCCGTCGCTGCTGCGCCGGCGACGCAGCGTCGGCCGCGGCTACTCGCCGCTCACGCGGCGCATCCTGCTGCTCAACCTCATCCCGGTCGCGCTGCTGACGCTCGGGGCCGTCTACCTCAGCGACTACGAGGAAGAGCTGATCGACACCGAGCTCGCCTCGCTGCTGGTGCAGGGCGAGATGGTGGCGGCCGGCATCGGTGAGGTCGCGGTGGTCGGCGGCGAAACCACGGTGAATCGCATGGACGCCGACGCCGCGCGCCAGCTGCTGACGCGCCTGGTCCGGCCGACCGGCGTGCGGGCCCGGCTGTTCGGCGAGACCGGCGAACTCCTGGCCGATTCGGCGATGCTGAACGAGCTGGGCCGCATCCACGTCGTACCGCTGCCGCCGCCCGAGACCCCCGTCGAAGCCGAATCCCACGTCAACATCGGCGAGCGCGTCAGCGACTGGATCGCCCGCCAGCTGTCGCGCGTCGACCACTACCCCGAATATGTCGACAAGCCGGTACCGACCCTTCGCGATTTTCCCGAAGCGGCGAGCGCCCTGCGCGGCTTCAACGCGTCGGCCGTGCGCAGCGCCGGCCAGGGGCGGCTGATGCTGAGCGCCGCGGTGCCGGTGCAGCGCTACAAGCAGGTGCTGGGCGCCCTCCTCCTGACGCGCGACAACCGGGCCATCGCCGCCTCCTTGCGCGAGGTCCGCTACGACATGCTGACCATCGCCGCGGCGGCACTCGGCATCACCGTGCTGCTGTCGCTCTATCTCGCCGGCACCATCACCCAGCCGATCGTGCGCCTGGCCCGCGCCGCCGACGAGGTCCGCCTGGCACGCGAGAGCCGGCCCGAGATTCCCGACCTCGGCAAGCGCGGCGACGAAATCGGCGACCTGAACGATGCGCTGCGTTCGATGACCGAGGCCCTGTGGCTGCGCATCAATACCATCGAGAGTTTCGCCGCCGATGTCGCACACGAGCTCAAGAATCCCCTGACGTCGCTGCGCTCCGCGATCGAGATGGCGGGACACCCCAACCTGGATGCCGAACGCCGTGCCAGGCTGATGGGAATCGTCATGGACGACATCAACCGGCTCAACCGGCTGATCTCCGACATCTCCGACGCCTCGCGGCTCGACGCCGAGCTGATGCGCGGCGAGGTAAGGCCGGTCGACCTCGACAAGCTGCTGCGCGACATGGTCCACCACTATGCGGTGACCGCGAACCAGAAGTCCGGCGTCGAGGTCGAGTTCCGGGTCGCCGCCAATCCGCCTTTCATGGCGCACGGCCACGACGGTCGCTACGGCCAGGTATTCCGCAACGTCATCGACAATGCCCTCTCCTTCGCGCCCAAGGGGTCGCGCATCCTCGTCGAACTGGGCCGGGAGTCCCGGAACGGGCCGTTCGTGGTCACCATCGACGACGAGGGACAGGGCATCCCCGAGGACAATCTCGAATCGATCTTCCAGCGCTTCTACTCCGAACGTCCGATCGAGCACTTCGGGCAGCACTCCGGTCTCGGCCTGTCGATCTGCCGCCAGATCGTCGAGACCTATGGCGGCACGATCACGGCCACCAACCGGCGCGGCCCCGACGGCAGGGTGCTGGGCGCCCGCTTCACCGTCCGGCTGCCCGCGGCCAGCGGACGCAAGTGACGATCTGAATGGCGATCAGGGTCACGACATACGTTCACGCGACCTGCGTTGCCCTGCGTGCCGGCCGGAACTGGCGCGGCATCCTGCTGCGGGGGCCGTCGGGCGCCGGCAAGTCCGACCTCGCCCTTCGTCTCGTCGAGGGAGGCAGCCGACTGGTGGCGGACGACCAGACCGCGCTCGTCCGGCAAGGCCGCGGCCTGGTCGCCACGCCGCCCGGCACGCTTGCGGGCCTGCTGGAAGTGCGCGGCGTCGGCATCGTGAAGCTCGGCCGCGCCCAGCTTCTCGCCCGGGCGACGATCGTGCTGCTGGTGGACCTGGTACCGCCGGACCGCATCGAACGCCTGCCCGATCGCTCGCGGGAGACTCTGCTCGGTGTCGACCTTCCGGTCGTGGCGCTGGCGCCCTTCGAGGCCTCGGCCCCGGCGAAGTTGCGCCTTGCCCTCGCCCGAACCGCGGCGGCATGATCCGGCGCGCGCCGCTCATGCCAGACAGTCCCACCTCCTCCGCTTCCGACACGACACGCGACACGCGCCGGCCGTTCGTCGTGGTCACCGGCCTGTCCGGCGCGGGTCGTGCGACCGCGCTGAACGTCCTCGACGATCTGGGTTATGTCGCGGTCGACAACGTTCCGCTTCCGCTGCTCGACGACCTCATGCGCTCGACCGGTGGCGAGGCGGGCGCAAGCGCCCAGCCGCTGGCCCTCGGCATCGACACCCGCACCTTCGGCTTCGACGCACGGGACCTGGCCGCGCGCATCCGCGACCTGCGGAACCGTCCCGGCCTTGCGGCGCGGCTCCTCTTCCTCGAGGCCGACACCGAGACCCTGCAGCGCCGCTACACCGAAACCCGCCGTCCCCATCCGCTGGCGCCCGATCGTCCCGTGGTCGACGGCATCAGCGAGGAGCGCCGGCAGATCGGCTGGATGGGCGACGTGGCGGATCTCACCATCGACACCACGTCGCTGTCGCCACATCGCCTGAAGCAGATCCTGACCGGGCACTTTGGGCTCGGACGTTCAGTCGGCACGCGCATTTCCGTGATGTCGTTCTCGTTCCGCCGCGGTCTGCCGCGCGAGGCCGACCTGGTTTTCGACGTCCGGTTCCTGAAGAACCCCCATTACGATCCGGCATTGAAGCCCCTTACGGGTCGCGATCCGGCGGTTGCGGCCTTCATCGCAACCGACCCCGACTATCGTCCGTTCCTGGAAAGGCTGAAGGCCCTGATCGGACCGCTGCTGCCCCGGTTCGATGCCGAGGGCAAGAGCTACCTGACCATCGCCGTCGGGTGCACCGGCGGCAAGCACCGGTCCGTGGCGCTGGCCGAGGAGATTGCAGGCTGGTTGCGAAGCGCCGGCCGGTCCGTCACTCTCTCTCACCGGGACGTCGGGGCGGCCGGGGAGGCCGGGGGCGCAGGGTAGAGCAAAGCATGATCGGTATCGTACTCGTGACTCACGGCAATCTGGCGCAGGAATTCAAGGCCGCGCTGGAACATGTCGTCGGTCCACAGCAATGCATGTCGACCGTCTGCATCGGCGCCGACGACGACATGGAAAAGCGACGCGGAGAAATACTGGAGTGCGCCCGCGCCTGTGAGACGGGCGATGGCGTCATCGTGCTGACCGACATGTTCGGCGGCACGCCGTCCAATCTCGCAATCTCCATCATGGAGCAGGCGCGGGTCGAGGTGCTGGCCGGCGTCAATCTGCCGATGCTGGTCAAGCTCGCCAGCGTCCGCACGAAGCCGATTGCGGAGGCCGTCCGCATGGCGCAGGAAGCCGGCCGCAAGTACATCACCGTCGCCTCCCGCATCCTGGCCAAGGAAGCCTCGTGAGCGACGTGGCGGTGAATTCCAGCGCGGAGGCCGGCATCGGCACCCTGAAGCGGAGCCTCGCCATCGCCAACAAGCGCGGCCTGCATGCCCGCGCCGCCGCCAAGTTCGTGCGCACCGCAGGCCAGTTCGACGCCATCGTGCGCGTTTCCTTCAAGGGCCAGGATGTCTCGGGCCTGTCCATCATGGGCCTCATGATGCTGGCCGCCGGCATCGGCAGCTCGGTCGAGGTGATCTGCTCGGGCAGGCAGGCCGCCGACGCGATGGCCGCCATTTCAGCCCTCGTCGAAGGAAAATTCGGCGAAGATTGATGAATGCGCGCGCCGGGCATAAAGGCACGCGCATATAGACATAAATTCTTGCTTATATGTTGATCCGGCGCGTTGAGGCGGTTTCGCGCCGCTGATATGACACGCCCGCTTTCCACAATTTTCCGCCTGCCGACGCCGGCACAGCAAGGAGCGCCAAATGGCCGACTACATCGTCAAGGATATCGGGCTCGCCGACTGGGGTCGCAAGGAACTCGACATGGCCGAGACCGAAATGCCGGGCCTGATGTCGATCCGCAAGGAATACGGCCCCAAGAAGCCGCTCAAGGGCGCGCGCATCGCCGGCTCGCTGCACATGACCATCCAGACGGGCGTGCTGATCGAGACGCTGAAGGCGCTGGGCGCGGACGTGCGCTGGGCCTCGTGCAACATCTACTCGACGCAGGACCATGCCGCCGCGGCGATCGCCAAGGCCGGCACCCCGGTCTTCGCCATCAAGGGTGAGAGCCTCGAGGAATACTGGGACTACACCCACAAGATCTTCGAGTGGCATGACGGCGGCGAGCCGAACATGATCCTCGACGACGGCGGCGACGCCACACTGCTGGTCCATCTCGGCGCCCGCGCGGAGAAGGATCCGTCGCTGGTCGCCAACCCGACCAACGAGGAAGAGGAAGTCCTCTACAAGGCGATCCTCAAGACCAACAAGGAGAAGCCCGGCTGGTACGCCAAGCTCGGCGCCTCGATCAAGGGCGTCACCGAGGAGACGACCACGGGTGTCCATCGCCTCTACAACATGGCGAAGGAAGGCAAGCTCCTGTGGCCCGCCATCAACGTGAACGACTCGGTGACCAAGTCGAAGTTCGACAATCTCTACGGCTGCCGTGAGTCGCTGGTCGACGGCATCCGCCGCGGCACCGACGTCATGATGTCGGGCAAGGTCGCGATGGTCGCGGGCTTCGGCGACGTGGGCAAGGGCTCGGCCGCCTCGCTGCGCCAGGCCGGCTGCCGCGTGATGGTCTCCGAAGTCGATCCGATCTGCGCCCTGCAGGCCGCGATGGAAGGCTACGAGGTCGTCACCATGGAAGAAGCGGCGCCCAAGGCCGACATCTTCGTGACCGCCACCGGCAACGTCGACGTGCTGACGCTCGAGCACATGAAGGCGATGAAGCACCGCGCCATCATCTGCAACATCGGCCACTTCGACTCCGAGATCCAGATCGCCTCCCTGCGTAACTTCAGGTGGCACAACGTGAAGCCGCAGGTCGACGAGGTGGAATTCCCGGACGGCAAGCGCATCATCGTGCTGTCGGAAGGCCGCCTGGTGAACCTGGGCAACGCGACCGGCCATCCGAGCTTCGTGATGTCGGCCTCCTTCTCGAACCAGACGCTGGCCCAGATCGAGCTGTGGACCAATCCCGGCAAGTACGAGAAGCAGGTCTACACGCTGCCCAAGTTCCTCGACGAGAAGGTCGCGGCGCTCCACCTCGAGAAGGTCGGCGCCAAGCTGACCAAGCTGCGTCCCGACCAGGCCAAGTACATCGGCGTGCCCGAGGCCGGCCCGTTCAAGGGCGACCTCTACCGTTACTAATCGCCCCACAGGGGCACGTGCTAAAAGTCGGCATCGAAAGATGCCGACTTTTTCTTTGCCCCTTCCCGACGAGGCCGCCACCGAGCGGCTGGGCGCAGCATTGGCGGCCCGCCTGCAGCCGCGCGACGTCGTGGCGCTGGAAGGCGGACTTGGCGCCGGCAAGACGACGTTGGCGCGCGCGATCCTGCGCGCCGCCGCGGGCGATCCGGCGCTGATCGTGCCCAGCCCGACCTTTACGCTCGTGGAGGTCTACGAGACCTCCCGCGGCAGCTTCTGGCATTTCGACCTCTATCGCCTGGAGGAGCCCGAACAGGTCTTCGAACTGGGCTGGGAAGAGGCGCGCGTCGACGGCGTGGCCCTGGTCGAATGGGCCGAGCGGCTGGGACCGCTTCTGCCGCGCGAGCGGCTCACCGTCAGCCTGTCGGTCGAGGGCGAAGGCCGGCGCGCGATTCTGGAAGGAGACTCCCGTTTTGGCGAAATCTGAACGCGACCGGCTGCGGGCCGAGTTCGTGAATCGCGCCGGCTGGGGCGATGCCGGCGAACGGCTGCTGGCGGGCGACGCCTCGTTCCGCAAGTACTTCCGCCTGACCCGGCCGCGCGGCTCGGCGGTCGTCATGGACGCCCCGCCGCCGCAGGAGGACGTGCGGCCCTTCGTGCGGATCGGCAGGCACCTGATCGCCCTCGGTCTCAGCGCGCCGGAGATCCTTGCGGAGGATGCCGAGCAGGGATTCCTGCTGCTGGAGGATTTCGGCGACGACACCTATGCGCGCGTGCTGGCGGCGGGCGGCGACGAGGGCGAGCTCTACGGCCGGGCGACCGACGTGCTGGTCGAGATTCATCGCGCCGGCGAACGCAGCCTGCTGCCCGGCCTCGGCGCCTATGCCGGCGACGCGCTGATCGAGGCGGCGATGCTGCTGCCGGAATGGTACCTGCCGGAAGCAACCGGCACGCCGACGCCGCCCGAGGAAACCGCGCGCTACGTCGCGGCGTGGCACGCGTGCCTGGCGGCGCTTCCCGCGACGGCCGAGACGCTGCTGCTGCGCGACTATCACCAGGACAATCTCCTGTGGCTGCCGGCCCGGCCCGGCGTGAAGGCCTGCGGCCTGCTCGATTTCCAGGACGCCCAGCGGGGCCATCCTTCCTACGACCTCGTGTCGCTGATCGAGGACGCGCGCCGCGACGTGGCGCCCGCCGTCCATGCCGCCTGCCTCGATCGCTATGTCGGCGAGGCAGGCATCGCCGACGCCGCCGGTTTCCGCACCGGCTTCGCGCTGATGGCCGCGCAACGCCATGCCCGCATCATCGGGCTTTTCGTCCGCCTGCTTCGGCGCGACGGCAAGCCCGACTACCTGCGTCACCTGCCGCGGGTCTGGCGCATGTTCGAGCGCGCCCTGCAGCACGAGGCGCTGTCGCCCCTGCGCGCCTGGGTCGATCGCACCCTGCCGCCGGAGCTGCGCCGCATCGGAGCCGGCTCATGATCCGCAGCGCGATGATCCTGGCGGCTGGCCGCGGCGAGCGCATGCGGCCGCTGACCGATTCCACGCCCAAGCCGTTGATCCCCGTCGCGGGCCGTTCGATGCTCGAACGCACCATGGATCGCCTGCAGCGCACCGGCGTCCAGAACATCGTCGTGAACGTGCATCACCTGGGCAGCCAGATTGCTGATCGGGTGGGCGGCCGCGCCCGCATCGTTCGCGAGGATCATCTCCTGGAAACCGGCGGCAGCGTGCGCAATGCGCTGCCCCTGCTCGGCAACGGGCCGTTCTTCGTCGTGAACGGCGACGGGCTGTGGCGCGACGGGCCGGAGTCCCTGCTGGGCCGCCTGGCCGCCGCCTGGGATCCCAACCGCATGGACGCGCTGCTGCTGCTCCATCCCCTGGCCACCGCCATCGGCCGCGAGGAGAAGGATCGCGGCGACTACTATCTCGAACCCGACGGCCGCGCCCGGCATCGCGGCACGGCCGAGACCGCGCCCTATCTCTTCGCGAGCATCTCTGTCTGCGATTCACGCCTGTTCAACGGCTCGCCCGAAGGTCCCTTCTCGCTCCTGAAGCTGTGGAACCGCTCGGAGCAGGCCGGCCGCCTGCACGCCCTCGTGCACGATGGCGACTGGTTCCATATCGGCACGCCCGAGGCCCTCGCCGCCGCCGAACGCGTGCTGGGATGAAAGGCCTCTTCACCATCGCCACGGAGCGGCGCTTCGCCGACGAACTGGCGCGGGTGGTGCTGGCCGAGCATGGCGGAGATCCGCTGGCCCTCGCCGACGTGCTGATCCTGCTGCCGACGCGGCGTTCGGTCCGCGCCCTGCGCGAAGCCTTCCTGCGCGCCGCCGACGGAACGCCCACGATCCTGCCGCGCATGGCACCGCTGGGCGATGTCGACGACGGCGACTGGGAGATCGCCTCCGGCGACGGCGATGCGCTCACCCTGCCGCCCGCCATCGATCCCGCGGAGCGCGACGCGCTTCTGACGCAGCTCGTTGCGGCCTTCACCGACGACCACGGCCACCCCATTGCGCAGTCGGCGGCGCAGGCGCTGAAACTCGCGCGCGAACTCGGCCGCCTGCTCGACGAACTCGCCATCGAGGGCGTCTCGTTCTCGCAACTCGAAGGGCTGGTCGAAGGCAACTTCGCGAGCCACTGGCAGCGCACGCTGAGATTTCTCGCCATCGTCGGCGAACACTGGCCGCAGATGCTCGCGGCGCGCGGGCAGATCGACGCCATCGAGCGGCGCACCCTGGCGATCCGCAACCAGGCTAACCGATGGCGCACACGACCGCCGCAAATGCCCGTGATCGCGGCGGGCTCGACCGGCTCGCAGCCTGCGACGCGCGACCTTCTCGCGGCCATCGCCGAACTGCCGCAGGGTGCGGTCGTCCTGCCAGGCCTCGACCAGGACATGGACGAGGCAAGCTGGGAGGCTCTCGATCCATCGCATCCGCAATACGGCCTGCGCGAACTGCTGACCGCGCTGGGCCGCACCCGCGCCGACGTCCAGGAGTGGCCCGGCGCCGCGAGCGGCTCGGCCCGGCATTTCCTCATCACCGAGCTGATGCGGCCGGCGGAGACCAGCGACGCCTGGGTCAAGCCTGAGCCCGCGTCGCTCGAGCATGTGACCCGCGCCGATTGCGCCACGCCGCACCAGGAGGCGCTGGTCGTGGCGCTGGCCCTGCGCAGCGTTCTCGACACGCCAGGACGCACGGCGGCTCTCGTCACGCCCGACCGCGGGCTGGCGCGACGCGTCGCTGCCGAACTGAAGCGCTGGCGGATCGACATCGACGATTCGGCCGGCACGCCCCTGGTGGACACGCCGTCCGCCGCGCTCCTGCATGCGCTGATCGCCGTGGTCGACGCGGGCTTTGCACCGGTCGAGTTGCTGGCGCTCCTCAAGCATCCTCTCTGCACCCTGGGGCTGGACCGCGCCTCCATCCTCGATGCGACGCGGCGACTCGACCGCAAGTGCCTGCGCGGCCTCAAGCCGGCACCGGGTTTGCCGTCGATCCGAGCCCGCGTGGACGAAGCGAAGTTCGGCGATCCCGGCGACCGCGCCGCCGTGAAGGCGCTGCTCGACCGGCTCGACCAAGCCACCCAGTCGCTCGTCGAGCTGATGCACGGCAAGGCCGAGCCCGATGCGCTGCTCGCCGCCACCATCGCCGCCGCCGAGAAGATCTCGCCGCCCGAGACGTTGTGGTCGGGCGAAGCCGGCAGCGCCCTGGCAGACGTATTGGGGCGCCTGCGCACCGCCTGGGCGAACCATCCCGCGATCGCATCGGGCGAATGGCCCGGCCTGTTCGCGGCCATGCTGGAGCCGGAGACGATCCGCCCGGCCTTCGGACGTCACCCGCGCCTGTCGATCTGGGGACCGCTCGAAGCCCGCCTGCAGCGCGCCGACCTGCTGGTCCTCGGCGGCCTCAACGACGGCACCTGGCCGCCCGCCGTCGAGACCGGCCCGTGGATCAATCGGCCGATGCGTGCCGAACTCGGTCTGCAGCAGCCCGAGCGCCGGATCGGCCTGTCGGCGCATGATTTCGTGGCCGCCCTCGGCGCCGAACGGGTCCTTCTGACGCGCGCGGAACGCGAGGGTGGTGCGCCCACCGTGCCGTCGCGCTGGCTGGCGCGCCTCGATGCGCTGTTCGGCTACGAGCCCGGCAGTACCGCGCCGGTGCCGGAATACATCCAGCGCGGCCGGCGCAGCTTCATCGCCTGGGCCGAGGCGATCGACCGGCCCGACATCTACGCACCTTGGCCGCGGCCCGAGCCGCGTCCACCCGTCGAAGCGCGGCCGACGCGGCTCTCGGTTTCGAGCGTCGAGCAATGGCGGCGCGATCCCTACGGCCTGTATGCCCGGCGAATCCTGAGGCTCGAGGCACTCGATCCGCTGGAAGCCGAGCTGGGCGCCGCCGATCGCGGCAATGCCCTGCATAAAGCACTCGACGAGTTCCTGAGCCTGCATCCGTCCGGCGTGCTTCCGCCCGATGCCGTGCGCGAGTTCGAAGGGCTCGGCGAAAAGCATCTCGCCGAACTGCTGACGGCCCCGGCGGAGCGCGCCTTCTGGTGGCCGCGCTTCCAGCGCCTCGCGCGCTGGTTCGTCGCCGAGGAGAGTGCGCGCCGCAGCACCGGCACCAGGCTTCTAACGAGCGAAAGCAATGCCGCGATGACCATCGGACCCGCTTCGCGGCCCCTACGGATCGAGGCGCGCGCGGACCGGGTCGACGAGCTGGAGCGCGGCATCTGGGAAATCATCGACTACAAGACCGGCCGCGTGCCGACCAAGAAGGAACTGGAGGCGCTGTTCGCGCCGCAGCTCCTGCTGGAAGCGGCGATGGCCGAGCGCGGCGGCTTCGAGAAGATCGACGGCAAGGCAAAGACCGTGCGCCTCTCCTACTGGCAGGCCAACGGCCTCGACGACGGCGGCAAGGTGAGCGAGATCGAGGGCAGCGACGAGCTCGTGGCCGAGATGATGGTGCTGGTCGAGAAGATGGCCGATCACTTCGCCAAACCGGGCACCGCCTATCCTGCGCTGCCCTGGCCGGCCCACGGTCCCTACTTCAACGACTACGCCCATCTCGAGCGGATCACCGAATGGTCGACGGCGGGAGCCGGCGAGGAATGAGCGACGTGCTCGACGCCATCGCCCTGGCGACCGACGCGCAGCGGCGCGCCACGACGCCCGATCACTCCGCCTGGGTCGTGGCCAATGCGGGCACGGGCAAGACGAAGGTCCTTACCGACCGCGTGACACGGCTGCTGCTCGAAGGCGTCAAACCCGAACGCATCCTCTGCCTCACCTTCACCAAGGCGGCGGCGGCCGAGATGCGCAACCGCCTCGCCCACCAGCTGGGCCGCTGGGCGCTGGCCGACGAAGCGACGCTCGACGCCGGCATCGCCAAACTGATCGACCGGGCGCCCGATCCCGCACAGCGCGTCGTGGCGCGCCGCCTGTTCGCGCGCGTGCTCGATGCGCCGGGCGGCATCAACATCCTCACCATCCATGCCTTCTGCCAGGCGCTGCTGAAACGCTTCCCGCTGGAGGCAGGCGTCGCACCGGGCTTCGAGATCCTCGACGAGGCCGAGGCTCAGACGATCCTGCGCCGCGTGCAGGACGAGCAGATGGAAGCCCTGGCGCGCAACGACGCGCCGCCGGCGCTGTCCGCCGCGCTGGCTTCCGTCGCCCGCAAAGTCTCGATCGCCGAGTATGCGGAGCTGATGACGCGGCTGCTGAGCGAACGTGCCTGGCTGCTGGCCCAGGTCGCCGACGAGGCCGGTCTCGCGAAGCTCGGCGCGCGGCTCCGCCGGCACCTGAAATGCGAGGGCGCGGCGGCGCTCGACGAAGCCGCACTGCGCGAGGCGGCGCGGGCCATGGTCGAAGCCGGCGGCAAGACCGATGGGCCGAATGGCGAGAAGATCGCCAGCTGGCTGGACGACGGGCGCGACGATCTCAGTCCGGCCTATCGAAGCGTGTTCTTCACCGACAAGGGCCAGGTGCGCAAGACACTCGCGACCAAGGCGGCGCAGAAGCGTCTGCCCGGCATCGTCGAGAGTCTCCTGGCCGAGGCCGAGCGTCTCGAATGCGCGCGGGGCCAAGCACTTGTCGAGCTGACCCTGGCCCTGCTGCGCCTCGGCCTCGACGTCGCCGGCCGCTACACGCGTGCCAAGCGCCGCCGCGCCGTGCTCGACTATGACGACCTGATCGTGGCGACGCGCCGCCTGCTGGAGACAGCGGAAAGCGCCGCCTGGGTGCTGTTCAAGCTCGATGGCGGCATCGATCACGTGCTGGTCGACGAGGCACAGGACACCAATCCCGACCAGTGGGAAGTGATCCGGCGGCTCACCGAGGAATTCTTCGTGGGCGAGGGTGCGGTCGGCCGCAGCCGGACCATCTTCGCGGTCGGCGACACCAAGCAGTCGATCTTCGGCTTCCAGCGCGCCGATCCGCGCAAGCTCGAAGAGATGCGCCTCTGGTTCGACGAGCGCAGCCGCATCGCCGACAGGATGTTCGTGCCGGTCGGCCTCAACGTCTCGTTCCGCTCGACACCGGCCGTGCTCGACGCGGTCGACTGGGTGTTCGGCCAGTCCGACGCTGCGCGCGGCGTCGGCGAGGCCGGCACGGTCCGGCACCTGACCAGCCGCAGGAACGAGCCGGGACGGGTCGAGCTGTGGCCCCTGGTCGTCGGCAGCGAGGACGAGGCCGACACGACAGACATCGAAAACATGGGGCGCGGCGCGACGCAGGGGCTGCCACATGAACGGCTGGCGCGATTGATCGCCGCGCACGCCAAGCACCTGATCGCCACGGAGAGACGCGCACGCGACGGCGAGAAGCTGCATGCCGGCCACTTCATGGTGCTGGTGCGGCGGCGCAACGAGTTCGTGAATGCGCTGGTGCGGGCGTTGAAGCGCGAGGGCGTCGAGGTCGCGGGTGTCGACCGGCTGAACCTCGGCCAGGAACTCGCGATCCAGGACCTGCTGGCGATGGCGCGCTTCGTCCTGCTGCCGCAGGACGATCTCAATCTCGCGGCCTTGCTGAAGTCGCCGCTGATCGGGCTCGACGAGGACCAGCTCTTCACCCTGGCGTGGAAGCGCACCGGCCATCTGTGGCGTGCCCTGCGCGAGCGCGCGAGCGAGGCGCCGTTTGCCGCGGCTTACGCGACACTGGCCGACTGGCTGAAGCGCGCCGACTACGACACGCCCTTCGATTTCTTCGCGCGCGTGCTCGGGCCGGAGGGTGGCCGTCGACGATTGCTCGAGCGGCTCGGCCGCGAGGCCTCCGATCCGATCGACGAGCTGCTGGCGCGCGCACTGCAGTACCAGGGCATCGAAGGCGGTTCGCTGCAGGGCTTCCTGCGCTGGTTCGAAACCGGCGGCGGCGAGATCAAGCGCGACCTCGACCAGAACCGGCGGCGCGAGTTGCGCATCCTGACCGTGCACGCCTCGAAGGGCCTGCAGGCGCCGATCGTCTACCTGCCCGACACGACGAGGGTGCCGCGCGATTCCGAGCGGCTGCTGGCCGGCGCCGAAGGCGAGGCACGTCTCTGGTTGCCGCGGACCGACGACGCCAACGAAGCGGCCCGCGCCTGGCGAAGCGAAATGCACCAGCGCGCGCTGGAGGAGCAGAACCGGCTCCTCTACGTCGCCATGACGCGCGCCGAGGACCGGCTCTACGTCGGCGGCTGGGTTAGCTCGAAGAAGCCCGATCGCGGCTGCTGGTACGAGCGCATCGAAGCCGGGCTGCGCGCCAGCAGCGAGGACGAGAACGGCCGTGCCATGGCGCGGCCATTCGACTTCACCGCGCTCGTGGCCGATGGCTGGTCAGGCGATGGTTTCGAGCTGACGAACGAAGGTCATGTCGCCGAAGCCGAGCACCGCGAACTGCCGATCGCCGACGAGGCGCCGCAGCCTCCCTGGTGGACCGAGCCGGCGCCGGGTGAGCCCGACCCGCCGACACCGCTTGCCCCGTCGCAACCCCTCCCCGACGAGGCGGCAGCCGGGCCGCGGGCCTACAGCCCGCTGCTCGCCGACGATCCAAGGCGCTGGCAGCGCGGCCTGCTGCTGCACGATCTGCTGCGCCATCTTCCCGGGCTGCCGGCCGCGGAGCGTGCCGCCGCCGCACGCCGCTTCCTCGCGCAGTCCGCGCACGGGCTCGCACCGGAGGACGTCGAGCACTGGGCCGACGAGGCGCTCGCCGTCACCGAGGCACCGGCGCACGCCGACCTGTTCGCGCCGGGATCGCGGGCGGAGGTGCCGCTGATCGGCACCCTGCAGACGCCGCGCGGCACCTTCACGGTGAGCGGCCAGGTCGACCGGCTTGCCGTCTCGGACACCGAAGTCCTGATCGTCGACTACAAGACCAACCGGCCCCCGCCGGAATCGGCTGAAGACGTGGCGCTGGTCTATCGCCGCCAGCTCGCGCTGTATCGCGCCCTGCTGCAGCGGATCTATCCCGGCCGCAGGGTGAGAGCCTTCCTGCTCTGGACGGCGGCTCCTCGCCTCATGGAGATCGCCGCAGAAACCCTAGATAAATCAATGCCTTATGCCGCCGCATCTTGACTCGGGGGGCGTGCGTTCCTAGCTTCTGGGCCAAGGGCGGCGCCGGTCCCCTCGACCGGCCTGTAGTGTTTTTGGGAGAATACGTGATGACCATCAAAGCAACCGATGCTTCCTTCGAGGAAGAAGTCCTGAAGTCCGACACGCCCGTCCTCGTCGACTTCTGGGCCGAGTGGTGCGGCCCCTGCCGCATGATCGGCCCCTCGCTCGAGGACATCTCCAAGGAGATGGACGGCAAGCTCAAGGTCGTAAAGATCAACATCGACGAGAACCCGATGGCGCCGACGCGCTACGGCGTACGGTCGATCCCGACCCTGCTGCTGTTCAAGAATGGCCAGGTCGCGGCCACCAAGATCGGCGCCGAGCCGAAGCAGAAGCTGGTGAGCTGGATCAATACCGTCGTCTGATCCGGTTGCGGTTCAGCCGTTGCGGACGAGGACCTCGCCCGCAAGGTAGAGCGAGCCGCAGATGAGAATGCGCATCGGCGCGGGCTGGGTGGCCAACAGGTCTTCCAGTGCCGCGCCGATGTCGTTTGCGGGCACGCATTCGAGCCCGACATCGGACGCCCGCGCGCAGGCTTCCTGAGGCGTGTAGGCGGCATGTCCCTCGGGAAACGGCACCGCGCGCGCCGCCGCGGCATAGCGCGCCAGCGGCCGCAGAAAGCCCGACGCATCCTTGGTCGTCTGCATGGCGAAGACGAGATAGAGCGGCAGCGCCGCCGGCTCCTTCGCCCACTCCGCCGCCATGCGGCCGAGCACGATGCCGCAATCCTCGTTGTGGCCGCCGTCGAGCCAGAGCTCGCATCCGGGGGGCAACGAGTCCGGCAGTGGCCCTTTCGTGAGACGCTGCAGCCGCGCCGGCCACTCGACGGAGCCTAGCCCCTTGCGGATCGCGGTGTCGTCGATGTCGAAGCGCGCGGCCCGCAGGCGCTCGATGCAGGCTACGGCGGTCGCGGCATTGTCGATCTGATGGGCGCCCACCAGTGCGGGGTTGGGCAGGTCGAGCGCGAGGAGATCGCTTTCGTAGCGGAAACCCGAGTCCCGCGGCGTCACCTGCCACTCGCGCCCCATCCGGAACAGCGGGGCCGCGAGCTTGGCCGCCTCGGTCTCGATCACCTGCGCGCTGACCTCGCGCTGACGGCCGATCACGGCGGGCGTCGCGCGCTTCAGGATGCCGGCCTTCTCCCAGGCGATGCCTTCGAGCTTGTCGCCCAGGAAGCCCGTATGGTCGTAGCCGACCGGCGTGATGGCCGACAAAGCCGGCTCGATCACGTTGGTGCTGTCGAAGCGGCCGCCCATACCGACCTCGATGATGCCGAGGTCGGCCGGCACGCGCGAAAAGGCCAGGTAGGCGAGTGCGGTGGTGATGTCGAAGAAGGAGATTGGCGTATCGCCGTTCGCCTCCTCGCACTCGGTCAGCATCGTGTCGAGTTCGTGGTCTCCGATCAGCTGGCCGGCGATGCGGATACGCTCGTTGAAGCGCACGAGATGCGGTGAGGTATAGACGTGCACGCGATAGCCGGCGGCTTCGGCGATGGCGCGCAGATAGGCGACCAGGGAGCCCTTGCCGTTGGTGCCGGCGACATGGATCAGCGGCGGCAGTTTCCGCTCCGGCGATCCCAGCCGTAGCAGCAGTCGCTCGATCCGCTCCAACCCGAGGGTGATGACCCTCGGATGGTGGCTCATCAGGCGTTGAACGATCGGATCGTTCGCGGTCACGTCAGCGACCGGTCTCCGCGAGGGCGCGGCTCTCGACGATCAGCGGATCCATGAAGAGCGAGACCATGCGGATCAGCGTCTCGCGCAGTCTGTGGCGGTGCACGACGGCATCGACCATGCCGTGCTCCAGCAGGTACTCCGAGCGCTGGAACCCTTCGGGCAGCTCCTGGCGGATCGTGTCCTGGATGACGCGCGGGCCGGCGAACCCGATGATGGCGTCGGGCTCGGCGATGTGGACGTCGCCCAGCATGGCGAACGAGGCCGAGACGCCGCCGGTCGTCGGATCGGTCAGCACGACGATATAGGGCAGCCCCGCCTGCTTGACCTTGCGCACCGCGATCGTGGTGCGCGTGAGCTGCATCAGCGAGAGAATGCCCTCCTGCATCCGCGCGCCGCCCGAGGCGGAAAAGACGATCAGCGGCGCCCCGCGCGCGACGGCGAGGTCGGCGGCCATCACCAGCCCCTCGCCTACGGCGGTGCCCATCGAGCCCCCCATGAAGCCGAAGTCGAGCAGTGCCACGACAGAGAGGCGATTGCCCATCAGGCCGCTCGCCACCACCAGCGCGTCGGTCGTGCCCTCGGCCTTGGCCTGGGCCTCCTTCAGGCGCGCGTCATAGCGCTTGGTGTCGCGGAACTTCAGCGGATCGGCGTTCACGCGGGGCAGCGGATGCAGCTCGTACTTGCCCTCGTCGAACAGGAACGGCAGCCGCTTCATCGGACGCAGCCGCATATGGTGGCCGCAATGGCTGCAGACTTCCTGGTTGGCCTCCCAATCGCGCGTGAACAGCATCTGTTCGCACTTGGGGCACTTCACCCACAGATTGTCCGGCGCTTCCTTGCGGGCGACCAGCGCACGCAGCTTGGGGCGGACGAAATTGGTCAGCCAGTTCATGGGCGCGGTATCGCACGAATGAGCGGACGGGCCAAGGTCAGCGCCAGAACCCGCTGTAGGGCGCCGAGAAGTCCGAAGGTTTCTTCACGACGCAGAAGGATTTCCGGGCCTGGTAATCGGCGCACAGTCTCTGCGCCGCCTCGGGCTGGAGATCGGCGATGATGGCCGCCTGCTTCGTGACCTTATTGGAGGTGACGGGCAGGATGTACTCCCTGCCGGGGTGGGCGACGCCCATCGACATCAGCCTGGCCTGTCCGGCATCGAACGCGTTCTTTGCCGTCCTCCAGTCGCCGAACGTCCCGAGCCACACCGCATCCCCCGGCATGTCGTAGCGGATGCCGCCGCATTCGCCGTAGGGCAGCACCGTCACCGGGCCGCCCTCGCCGTTGCGCAGCTGCCAGACCTTCTGGCGATTGCCGCCGGTCTTGAGCGCGTAGGCCTCGTCGAACAGGCGGACGAGGAATTCGTCGCGCAGGTCGGCGCGGCGGAAACCGAAGGCGACGGCGACCAGCCGCCTTCCGTCGCGCACCGCGCTTCCCACGATGTTGAAGCCCGAGGCGCAGATGAAGCCGGTCTTCAGGCCATCGGCATAGGGCGAATAGAGGTCCATGAACTTGATGCCGGGCCCGATCCGCTGCTTGCCCAGCATGAACTCCTTGGTGCGGAAGTAGCCGTAATATTGCGGGAAATCCTTGATCAGCGCCAAAGCGAGCATCGCCATGTCGCGCGCCGTCGTGGTCTGCGCAGGGTCGGGCCAGCCATTGGCGTTGCGGAAGGTCGTGGCGGTCATTCCCAGACGCCGCGCGGTGTCGGTCATGCGCTGGGCGAAGGCAGGCTCCGAACCGGTCAGAAGCTCGCCGAAGGCCGTGGCGACATCGTTGGCCGAGCGGGCGACCAGAGCCTGGATCCCCTGCTCGACGGTGATGCCTTGCCCCGGCGTCACGCCCAGCTTGGAAGCCGGCTTGTTGCGGGCATTCTCCGAGAAGGGAAGCGTCGTGGCGAGCGTCAGGCGGCCGGCCTTCAACTCCTCGAAGACGATGTAGATCGTCATCATCTTGGTGAGCGATGCGGGATACCAGAGTGCGCCGGCATTGCGGTCCAGCAGGGTCTCGCCGGTCGCCACATCGACCACGACATACGGGCCCGCCGGGACGGGGCCGGAGGGCGAGGCCACGGGGGCGATCTGGGCCCGCGCCGGGGCCAGCGACAGGGCGAACAGGCCCAAGATACACAGCAGGAGACGCACGTTCATTGCCATCGATGCCGGAAGGAACCGCAGCATACGCCCTTCCAACCGCCCGCGGGAGGCATTAGATCGGAGGGATGCTCAAGGTCATGATCGCCCCCGTCACCCCGTTCCAGCAGAACTGCTCCATCGTCTGGTGCGACGAGACCATGGAAGGCACCGCCGTCGACCCGGGCGGCGACTTCGACATGCTGCGCCAGGCGATCGACCAGCAGGGCATCAAGGTGACCAAGGTGCTGCTCACGCACGGCCATGTCGACCATGCCTCGGCCGCCGGCACCATGGCCGAGCATTACGGCGTGAAGATCGAGGGCCCGCACGAGGACGACCTGTTCCTGATCGAGGGCCTGCCGGAGTCGGGGAAGAAGTACAACTTCCCAGTCTACAAGCCGTTCGTGCCCGACCGCTGGCTGACCCATGGCGAGACGGTGAGCCTCGGCAACGTGACGTTCGACGTGGTGCACTGCCCCGGCCACACGCCGGGCCATGTCGTGTTCGTGAACAGGCCGGCGAAGGTCGCCTTCGTGGGCGACGTGTTGTTCCGGGGTTCGATCGGCCGCACGGATTTTCCGCGCGGCAACCACGACCAGCTCCTCGATTCGATCCGGCACCGCCTGTGGCCGTTCGGCGACGACATCACCTTCGTCCCCGGCCACGGCCAGACCTCGACCTTCGGCTGGGAGCGCAAGACCAACCCCTACGTCGCCGATCTAAATTTCGAGGATTAGGCGGGTACACGATATCCAGCAGACGCGAGACGATCGCTTAGCGTCGCGAAACCTGCTTCGCTCTCGACAATCGTTGTCCCGTTCTCTTTTGTGAGAACAGGGTAAGGCGCGCGTGAGCTTGCGTCTACGATCACACCCTCATCGCAAACGTCCCAGCAGGCCGCCAGTCTTCCCAAGCCACGAGCGTGACGGCGGCGAATCACATCGACGGGAATGTTGTGCCCACCGCTCATTACGCGGTGCATGACACGCGCTTCATTCAGTGCGGGCGATGGTGTGAACAGAAAAATCAGGCGGACGACATAACCGGCTTCTTTCGCCGCGACCATAAAACGGTTGATCGAGTTGCCCGCCAAAGTCGTCTCTATGCAAAGAGACTTTCCAGCCCTCAAGAGGTTCCTGCGGCGCACCAGCGCCTTGCGACCTGCCTCCAATGCGACTGCAGCGACATCTTGAGGATTGTCTTCTCGCGCAATCTCGTCAGCATTGAGAAACGTGTGCGCTTCGATAAACGACTTGAGGTTCTTCTTCGCGAACGTTGTCTTGCCTGCACCATTCGGTCCAGCGACAACGATCAAATGCGGCGCCGACACGCCGGCCATCCTAGCTAATCACTGAGATGCTGGACGACCTTGCGTTCCCCGTTTGGGTAGACGGCGTAAACGGCCTTCGAGTCAGCTTCGAAAAAGGGCAGGCCTTGCCTGTGAGAGCGCCTGATCGCGACCGCGGCGCCATCCTTGATGCCCTTGATCGTTTCCACGAGCGTCTGAATTTTTGGACCACCCGCCCGAGAAGCTTTCTTGCCAACCTTCATATCTTACCCTCGCCGCAATCTGGCGGCACGGCCAAGGTAGGTTGGCCGGCAAGAGGTTTCAACCGGTTGGCCGGCCTCGCTACGAGCAGCCTATGCCTTCCGAACGCCCCTGACGCCGTCGGCCAGGGCCTTGATGTAGGCGAAGACGCCCGGAATCAGATCGGCCTTGGCCTTGCCGTGTTCGTCGAGGCCCGCCTTCACGCGCTCGACGATGGCGGAGCCCACGACCGCGGCATCGGCGTGACGCGCGATGGCCGCGGCCTGATCGGGCGTGCGGATGCCGAAGCCCACGCCGATCGGCAGGTCGGTGTGACGCTTGATGCGCTCGACATGGGTCCGCACGGCCTCTTCCGTCGCCGAACTGGTACCGGTGATGCCAAGCACCGAGACGAAATAGACGAAACCCGAAGAATACTTCAGCACCGCCGGCAGGCGCTCGTCGTCAGTGGTGGGGGCCGTCAACAGCACGGTGTCGATGCCGGCCGCGACCGCGTAGGGCTTGAGTTCGTCGGCCTCTTCCGGCGGCAGGTCGACCAGGATGAAACCATCGACACCGGCGGCGGCGGCTTCCTTGCAGAAGCGCTCGGGGCCGCGCTGGTAGACGAGGTTGTAGTAGCCCATCAGCAGGATCGGCGTGTCGTTGTCGCCGGTTTCCTTGCGAAAGCGACGCACCATGTCGAAGGTCGCATCGACGGTGATGCCTGCCTTCAGCGCGCGTTGACCGGCGAGCTGGATCGACGGGCCGTCGGCCATCGGGTCGGTGAAGGGCATGCCGAGCTCGATGAGATCGGCGCCAGCGGCCGGCAGGCCCTTCAGGATCTGATAGCTGACGTCGAGGTTGGGATCGCCGGCGGTGACATAGGTCACGAGACCGGCACGTTTGTCGGCCTTGAGCCGGGCGAAGCGCTTGGCGATGC
The DNA here is from genome assembly GCF_030651995.1 of Reyranella sp. Taxonomy (GTDB): domain Bacteria; phylum Pseudomonadota; class Alphaproteobacteria; order Reyranellales; family Reyranellaceae; genus Reyranella. Next base: position 121,157 of record NZ_JAUSBN010000054.1, on the reverse strand, counting down.
GGCTCATGGTCAGATCTTCATCCCGAGGCGTTCGGCTACGGCAAAGACATCCTTGTCGCCGCGTCCGCAGAGATTCATCACCAGCAGATTGTCCTTCGGCAAGGTCGGAGCGAGCTTGATCACATGCCCCAGAGCGTGGGCCGGCTCGAGCGCCGGAATGATGCCCTCAAGCTTGCACAGCATCTGGAAGGCCGCGAGCGCCTCGTTGTCGGTGGCCGACACGTATTCGATGCGGCCCGTCTCCTTCAGCCAGGAATGCTCGGGCCCGATGCCGGGATAATCGAGCCCGGCGGAGATCGAATGCGCCTCGGTGATCTGGCCTTCCTTGTCCTGCAAGAGGTAAGTCCGGTTGCCGTGCAGCACGCCCGGGCGGCCACCCGTGAGCGACGCGGCATGTTCGCCGGTCTCCACACCCTTGCCGCCCGCCTCGACGCCGACGAGGCGTACGCCCTTGTCGTCGAGGAAGGGATGGAAGAGGCCCATCGCATTCGAGCCGCCGCCGATGCACGCCACCAGCGTGTCGGGCAAACGGCCCTCGGCCTTCATCATCTGCACGCGCGTCTCGTTGCCGATCACGCACTGGAAGTCGCGCACCATCGCCGGATAGGGATGCGGGCCCGCCACGGTGCCGATGCAGTAGAAGGTATTCTCGCAGGTCGCGACCCAGTCGCGCAGCGCCTCGTTCATGGCGTCCTTGAGCCTGCCGGAACCCGCCGTCACGGCGCGGACCTCGGCCCCCAGCATGTTCATGCGCACGACGTTGGGCGCCTGGCGGTCGACGTCGACGGCGCCCATGAAGACCACGCAGGGAATGTCGAAAAGCGCACAGGCGGTGGCGGTGGCGACGCCATGCTGGCCGGCGCCGGTCTCGGCGATGACCCGCGTCTTGCCCATGCGCTTGGCCATCAGAACCTGGCCCAGCACGTTGTTGATCTTGTGGCTGCCCGTATGGTTCAGCTCGTCGCGCTTGAAGTAGATCTTCGCGCCGCCCAGCTTCTCTGTCAGGCGCTTGGCGTAATAGAGCGGGCTGGGGCGGCCGGCATAGTGCTCCAGCAGATAGTCGAGTTCGTTCTGGAACGACGGATCGGCCTTCGCCTCGTTGTAGGCCTTCTCCAGATCGAGGATCAGCGGCATCAGCGTCTCGGCCACGTAGCGGCCGCCGAAAATGCCGAAGTGCCCCCGCTCGTCGGGGCCGGTGCGGAAACTGTTGGGTGCGCTGGGCATTGCTTTTCCTGTCGGGACGGGCCGGCTTAGCAGTCCCGGCACCGGTCGGTCAAAAACGCTAGATCTTCTTCTTTTTGGCCGCCTTGGCCTTGGGGGCCGCCTTTGCCTTGGGAGCAGCCTTGGGCCTCGCCGTTGCCTTGGCGGCCGGCCTGGCGATGGCGGCACGCGGTGGCGGCGCATCGTCCTCGAGCTCGACGATCACCTCGATCTCGACCGGGATGCCGCGCGGCAGGGACCCCATGCCGACCGCCGAGCGCGCATGGCGGCCCTTGTCACCGAACACCTCGACGAAGAGATCGGAGCAGCCGTTGATGACTTCGGGCTGGCTGCCGTACTCCGAGGTGGCATTGACCATGCCCAGAACCTTCACGATGCGCTTCACGCGGTCGAGGTCGCCCAGCTCGGCCTTGAGGGCGGCGAGAATGCTGAGACCCGTGTCGCGCGCCAGGCGATTGGCCTGCTCGAGCGAAAAATCGCGTCCCACCTTGCCCACCGGCAGCGGCTTGCCCGGCAGGCCGGGGCCCTTGCCCGCCATGTAGAGCAGATTGCCGGTGCGCACGGCATTGACGTAGCTGCCCACCGGCGTCGTCGCCTCGGGAAGCTCGATGCCGAGTTCCTTCAACCGTTCCTCGATCTTCATGCAGCCTGCTCCTCAAAGCGCTTTTACTGCGCCAAGGAAGGCGCGGATCAGTTCGACGGATTTCACACCGCGTGTCGCTTCTACACCAGAAGAAACGTCGACGGCGCGCGCGCCGGTGACGCGGACTGCCTCGGCGACATTTCCGGGATTGAGGCCGCCGGCGAGGAACCACGGACGCGGCACCGTCCGGCCCGCCAGGAAGGTCCAGTCGAAGGCCTTGGCATTGCCGCCCGGCAGGGTGCCGTCGGCGGCATCGAACATCAGCCGGTCGGCGACGTCGGCATAGACCTCGATGCCGCGCTCGACGTCCGCGGGACCGGCGACCTTGATGGCCTTGATCACCGGCTTCCCGGTGCGCGCCTTCAGTGCGGCCACGCGTTCGGCGGTCTCGGCGCCATGAAGCTGCAGCATGTCGATCGCGCCCGTCGCGAGACGCGCCTCGATCAGCGCGTCGTCGGCATCGACGAACAGGCCGACGCGAACCACAGTGCGCGGCACACGCGCACCCATTGCCTTGAGCAGGTCGAGCGACTCGATATGGCGCGGCGAGCGCGGAAAGGTGACGAAGCCCACGAAGCCGGCGCCGGCCTCCACGGCCGCATCGACCGTCTCCGGCGTCGACAGTCCGCAGATCTTCGCCTCGACGGTCATAGGTCGTTGACGCCGGCCTCGCGCGCGATCGCCTCGGCGGCGGCGCGCGGGTCCTGGGCCTGATAGATCGGCCGGCCGACGACCAGGTTGGTGGCGCCGAGATCGACCGCCTGGCGCGGCGTCATCGCCCGCTTCTGGTCGTTGGCGGCGCTGCCCACGGGGCGAATGCCGGGAACCATGAGAACGAAGTCCGGCCCGCACTGCCGGCGCAGCGCTTCGATCTCGAGCGGCGAGCAGATCACGCCGTCGAGGCCGCTTTCGTGCGCCAATGCAGCGAGCCGCAGCACCTGATCCGACGGGTCGGCATTGACGCCGGTCGCTTCGAGGTCTGAGCGGTCGAGCGAGGTGAGGACGGTGACGCCGAGCAGCTTCGGCCGCGCAACGTTCTGCTTCGCCGCCTGCGAACCGGCCTCCTCGACCGCCGCCTTCATCATCTCGCGGCCACCGCTCGCATGGATCGTGATGAAGGTGGGCGCCAGCTCGACCACCGCGCGGATGCCGCCGGCCACAGTGTTGGGAATGTCGTGCAGCTTGAGGTCGAGGAAGAAGCCCACGCCGGTCGCGCGCACCGGCGTCGGAAAAGCATAGCGCACGCCCGGAGCACCATGGGCCAGGAAGAACTCCAACCCGAGCTTGATGCCGCCGACGGCCGGCCTCGGCCCTCCGGCGACGCTCTGGATCAGCTTGGTGGCGTGGGCAAGATCGGTCGTGTCGATGCTGCAGTAGACGGGATTGGCAGGGCTTTTCATGGCGGGCGCAACCTAAAGGCCGCGCCCCTCACCAGCAATCAGGAACTGCGCACCCGGCGGACCGCGTCCTTCCAACCGGCGTAGCGACGGTCACGCGAGGCGGCATTCTCCTCAGGCAGGAAAGCCCGGTCGAGCACCCAGGTCTTCGACAGGGCGTCGAGCGACGGCCACAGGCCCGCCTTCAGACCGGCCAGAAAGGCGGCGCCCAGCGCGGTCGTCTCGGTCACTTCCGGCCGCTCGACCGGCGTGCCCGCCGTGTCGGCCAGTCGCTGCATCAACGGGTCGTTCACGACCATCCCGCCATCGACGCGGAGCTCGTCGATCTGGGCACCGTCCGCCCGCATCGCCTCCAGGAGGTCGCGCGTCTGGTAGCAGACCGAATCGAGCGTGGCAGCGGCGATTTCGCCGGGGCCGGAATCGCGCGTGAGGCCGAGAATCGCGGCGCGCGCCTCGGGATCCCAGTGCGGCGCCCCCAGCCCGACGAAGGCCGGCACCATGTAGACGCCGTGGCCGTCCCTGGCACCGGCAGCGACCTTCTCCACGTCGGAGGACTTCTCGATCAGCTTCAGCCCGTCGCGCAGCCACTGCACGGCGGCGCCGGCGATGAAGATGCTGCCTTCCAGCGCATAGGTGCGCCGTCCGTCGAGCTGGTAGGCGATCGTCGTCAGCAGGCGGTGACGCGAATGCACGGCGATGCTGCCGGTGTTGAGCAACGCGAAGCAGCCCGTCCCGTAGGTCGCCTTCACCATGCCGGGCTTGATGCAGGCCTGGCCGACCGTGGCCGCCTGCTGGTCGCCGGCCATGCCGAGGATCGGCACCGGCGCGCCGAGGATCTCGGGGTCGGCGACACCCAGCTCGCCGGAACAGTCGACGACCTTTGGCAGCATCGAGGCTGGCACACCGAGTATCTTCATCAGCTCGGCGTCCCAGGTGCCCGCGCGGATGTCGAGCAGCAGCGAGCGGCTGGCATTGGTGGCATCGCTCGCATGCACCGTGCCGCCCGTCAGGCGCCACAGCAGGAAGCATTCGATCGTGCCGGCCGCGAGGGCGCCTTTCTCCGCGGCAGCGCGGGCGCCGGCGACGTTGTCGAGGATCCACGCGATCTTGGTCCCCGAGAAGTACGGATCGAGCAGCAGCCCGGTGCGATCGGTGAAGAGCTTCTCGAGCCCTTCCTTCTTCAGCACGGCGCAGCGGTCGGCGGTCCGCCGGTCCTGCCAGACGATGGCGTTGTGGATCGGCTTGCCGGTGGCGCGATCCCACACGACCGTGGTTTCGCGCTGGTTGGTGATGCCGATGCCGGCCAGTGCCTTGGCGTCGAGCCGCGCCTTGGCGAGCGCACCACGGCAGACCTCGACCGTCGCCGACCAGATCTCCTCCGGATCATGCTCGACCCAGCCGGGTTTGGGGAATATTTGCGGCAGTTCCTTCTGCGCCGAGGCGACCGGGCGACCGCTCGCGTCGAAGACGATGGCGCGAGTGCTGGTCGTGCCCTGGTCGATGGCGAGAACGTACTGGGCAGCCATGGCGTGACGAAAGCCTAGTGGGCGCGGTCGATGGCGAAGTCGACCGCCTCGAGCAGCGCGGCCTTGAGCGGCGAGCTGGGGAACAGGCCCAGCGCGTCGCGCGCCATGGCGCCATAGTGACGTGCGCGCTCCAGCGTGTCGGACAGGGCGCCATGCCGTTCGATCAGGCTGTACGCCTGTTCGAGATCGCCCGGCCGCTGGTCGAGCTTCTCGATCGTGCGCTTCCAGAATTCGCGATCGACGGCGCCGCCGCGCAGGAAGGCCAGGATCACCGGCAGGGTGATCTTGCCCTCGCGAAAATCGTCGCCGACCGTCTTGCCGAGCTTGGCCTCGCGGCCGGAATAGTCGAGCGCATCGTCGACGAGCTGGAAGGCGATGCCGAGATTCATGCCGAAGCTCTGCAGCGCCACCCGCTCGGGGCCGTTGCGGCCGGCCACCATGGCGCCGACCTCGGCTGCCGCGGCGAACAGCTTGGCCGTCTTCGCCTTGATGATCTCGAGATAGGTCGCCTCGGGCGTGCTGATGTCGCGCTGGCTGACCAGCTGCAGCACCTCGCCTTCGGCGATCGTCGAGGAGGCATTCGACAGCACGCCGAGAATGTCGAGCGAACCGACCTCGACCATCAGCTCGAAGGCGCGCGTGAACAGGAAATCGCCGACCAGCACCGAGGCCTTGTCGCCATACACGGTGTTGGCGGTCGGCTTGCCGCGGCGCAGAGCACTCACGTCGACGACATCGTCATGCAGCAGGGTGGCGGAATGGATGAACTCGACGCAGGTCGCGAGCTTGATGTGGCGATCGCTGCCCGCGCTGTAGCCGCACAACCGAGCCGCCGCGACCGTCAGCAGAGGACGCATGCGCTTGCCGCCGGCGCCGACCAGATGATTGGCGAGTTCGGGGATAAGAGCGACCGGCGAGCGCATGCGTACCACGATCTCACGATCGACCCGCACCATGTCGTCGGTGCAGAGCGCCAGGAGCGGTTCGAGGCTGGGCGACTTGCGCTTGCCTCCGAGAGAGACGACGGTTGCCATGACGAAGGCCAAACTCTCCGGTGAAGCCTGTTACTGCGAATCAAAATCGTGAGAGATGAGTAGCACGGAATCCGCGCCGACCGAAAACACTGTGATGGGCGGAAGGGTGAAGCTCTTGCAGCCCCGACGCGGATATCGAATTGCCATGGACGCAGTGTTGCTGGCGGCTGCCGCCGACGTGAAGCCTGGCGAAAGCGTGCTCGATCTCGGTGCGGGTGTCGGCGCCGTGGGTCTCTGCGTCGCCGCGCGCGTGCCCGGCTGCACCATCACCGGGATCGAGCTGCAACCGGCGCTGGCGGCCCTGGCCGAGCGCAATGCGGTCCTGAATGACGGGGCAGACCGGGTCCGAACGGTGGTTCACGATCTGGCGCACCCACTGCCGCCCGGCATGGGCCCCTTCGACCATGTCGTGACCAATCCACCCTACCTTCCGGCAGCCGTCGCCGATCCTTCGCCCGATCGCAGCAAGGCGCTCGCCACCGTCGAATCGAGCGCAGATCTCGCACGGTGGCTAACCGTAGCGACCGACGCACTGGAACCTGCAGGGACGCTGCTCGTGATCCATCGCAGCGACCGCCTGGAAGAAATCGTCGGCGCTCTGGTCCGTCTCGGCTGGGGCGACGTCACCGTGAAGCGACTGCCGCCGGCCGCGCGCGTTCTCGTCCGCGCACGCCGTGCGGATGGCTTGCGCCGGCACGACGCCCCGCCCCTGATCCTGCATCGACCCGACGGCGGCTACACCGACGAGGCCGAGGCCATCCTGCGCCACGGCCAGCCGCTTGCCTTCTAGAGGCACGCCCGCGACAGTGCCCGGCATGCTGAACTGGATCAGGGATCGTTTTCGTCGCGGGTCGGTCGTGCCCGTCGTCCGCCTTTCAGGCGTCATCGCTTCCGGCGGCCTGTTGGGCAGCCGCGGCCTGTCGATCGAAACGGTCGCGCCGCTGCTCAAGCGGGCCTTCGAGACGCGTGGGGCCAAGGCCGTCGCGCTCTCCCTCAACTCGCCCGGCGGCTCCCCCGTACAGTCCGCGCTGATCGCCCAGCGTATCCGGCTGCATGCCGCCGAAAAGGGCCTGCCTGTCATCGCCTTCGTCGAGGACGTGGCCGCTTCGGGCGGCTACTGGCTGGCCTGCGCGGCCGACGAGATCATCGCCGATCCGAGTTCGATCGTGGGCTCGATCGGGGTCATCAGCTCGGGCTTCGGCTTCCAGGACCTGATCGCCCGCATCGGCGTGGAACGCCGCGTCCATACGTCGGGCGAGAGCAAGTCGATGCTCGATCCCTTTCGGCCCGAGCAAGCCGAAGACGTCGAGCGCCTGAAGCGCCTGCAGGCGGAGATCCACGACGGCTTCAAGGACTGGATCCGCCAGCGGCGCGGCAAGCTGCTGAAGGGCGACGAGGCGATGCTGTTCACCGGCGAGTTCTGGACGGCCCGGCGCGGCCTCGAATTCGGCCTGGTCGACGGGTTCGGCGAACTGCGCGCCACCCTGCAGGCCCGCTATGGCCAGAAGGTGCACCTTCCCGTCATCGGCCCGCGGCGGAGCCTGTTGTCGCGCTTCGGCCTGCACACCGGTACCGGCGGCGGGATCGACACGATCGGCCCCGCCACCCTGGCCGCGCTCGAGGAGCGCGCACTCTGGCAGCGTTTCGGACTCTAGGAGAGGCTTGCGATGAACCTTCGGAACCCCGTCACCCCCGACGATCTCGCCGCCGTGCGCCAGTGGTTCGACACGCTGTCGAAGCATTGCCGCGCCGTCGACTACGAAGGCGCGCGGCCGATCTTCGCCGACGACATGATCGCCTTCGGCACCTTTACCGACTTCATGATCGGCCGCGAGCTGGCCGAGCAGAAGCAGTGGCGCAACGTCTGGGGCACGATCCGCGAGTTCCGCTACGACCTCTCGAAGATCGAGGCCATCGTCTCGGCCGACCGGCTGACCGCCGTCGGCATGGGCGTCTGGCAGTCCTATGGCTTCCACCCCAACGGCGACCGCTTCGACCGGCCGGGCCGCACCACGACGGTGATGGGACGCAAGGCGGTGGGCGACCCGTTCGTGGCCACACACACCCACATGTCGCTGTTCCGCGGCACGCCGGAGCGCTCCTACGGCAACTTCGCGAAGAGCGAAGTCGTCTGAGCTTCAGGCCGGATCGATCGCGCCCTTGCGCTCGACGATCATGCGGTACTGGTCGGGCTGGCGGTGGACGGCGAAGTTAAAGGTCGTCGTCTTGTAACTCCGGCCGGCATCGAGATCGCAGCGATGGACGATCAGCTCGTCGCCGTCGCCGCCGGCGCGCGCCACGACCTTGCCCGAGGGGGCCACGATCATGCTGTCGGCCAGGGACGGGACGCCCTCCTCGGTGCCGCCCTTGGCGACGCCGACCACCCAGGTGCCGTTCTGATAGGCGCCGGCCTGCATGGAAAGCTGGTTGTGGAACCAGGAATGCTCGTCATGGTCGGGCGATGGCGCGTTGTGCAGCGGCGTATTGTAGCCCAGCAGTACCATCTCGACATTCTGCAGGCCCATCACGCGATAGGTCTCGGGCCAGCGGCGATCGTTGCAGATGCACATGCCGATGTTGCCGCCGAACGCCTTGACGACCGGGAAGCCGAGATTGCCGACCTCGAAGTAGCGCTTCTCGAGATGCTGGAACGGCCGCTCGGGCTCGTGCCCGGCATGGCCCGGCAGATGGACCTTGCGGTACTTGCCGACGATGCTGCCGTCGCGCTCGACCAGGATCGAGGTGTTGAAGCGCCGGATGCGGCCGTCTTCGTTGGCGAGCTCCGCGTAACCGAGACAGAAGCCCATCTCGAGCCGCTTCGCCTCGGTGAACAGCGCCGCCGTCTCGTTGGACGGCATCTCCTGCTCGAAGAAGGAATCGACCTCGGCCTGGTCCTGCATCCACCAGCGCGGAAAGAACGTGGTGAGCGTCAGCTCGGGAAACACCACGAGCTCGCAGCCCATGCGCCTGGCCTCGCGCAGATGGGCGATCAGCCGCTCCACCACGTCACGACGGGTATGGCTGCGCTGGATAGGACCCATCTGCGCCGCACCGACAGTCAACAATCGCGTCATCGTCACCTCTCGACGGCGAGTATAGCGCCTAAGGGCCGGCGCGCTTCACGTCGTTGGTGAACTCTGCCGAGCAAAAACTCCCACCCTGGAAGAGATCGCCGACCGGATCTGGTCCGATCTTTGCCTGTTCGGCCTCGGCGTGGGCGCGATGATCCTCGGCCTTGTCCTGCGGACGATAGCCGAACCGATGAGCCCGCGAATTGTCCCACCAGCCCGCCGCATTGTCGGAGGCCCCGTAGAAGATCTCGTAGCGAAGATCGGGATGGGCGAGACCGATCTGGAAGAGCTGCACGAGATCGCGCGGCGAGATCCAGATGGACAGGCGCCGCACGTCCAGAGGCACCGGCCCGACATTGCCGATGCGGAGGCAGGTCACGGCGATGCCGTGCTTGTCCGAGTAGAGCGCGCCGAGGGCTTCGCCGAACACCTTGCTGACGCCGTAACGGCTGTCGGGACGCACGGTGACATCGGTGCCGATGCGCTTCTTGCGCGGATAAAAGCCGATCGCGTGGTTGGACGAGGCGAAGATCACGCGCTTCACGCCCGCCTCGCGCGCCGCCTCGAAGACGTTGTAGCAGCCGATGATGTTGGCCTGCAGGATCTGGTCCCAGGTGCCCTCGACCGAGTGGCCGCCGAGATGGATGACGCTGTCGGCGCCCTCGAGCGCGGCGGCCACCTCATCGGGCCTGGTGAGGTCGGCCGCGACGAAGGTCTCGCCCGGCTGGAGGTCCTTGGGCTCGACCCGGTCGCTCAGTACGAGGCCGGGATAGAGCCCGGCCAGCAAAGGCCGCGTCATGGTGCCGATGCCGCCGGCAGCGCCGGTCAAGACGATGCGGCGCGGGTCCTTAGCGTCGGCCATTCCTGTTTCCTCCTGCCAGAGTTCGATAGCGGTCGAGCGAGCGCGTGAGATGATCGCGCATGGCGCGCCGCGCCTCGGCCACGTCCTTGTCCGAAATCGCCGTCACGATGCGCGCGTGTTCAACCTGGATGCGTTCGAGATAGAGCCGGCGCTCGGCCGGCGTGTCCATATCCAGCCGCACGCTCTGGCGCGGGATCACGTGGCTGCCGAGATAGGCCAGGAACCGGGGGAACTGGTCGTTGCCGGTGGCTTCGGCGATGGCGCGATGAAAGGCGAAATCCTCGGCGACGGCGCCTTCGCCGCGCTGGAGGGCGTCGTCGATCGCCCGCCACGCCGCCCGGATCGATGCAAGCTGCTTGCGGCTGGCGCGCTCGGCGGCAAGACCGGCCGCCTGAACCTCGACCGCGAGGCGCAGCTCCATGACGTTCAGGACATCGGCCAATGACGTGTCGCGCGGCGGCACGATGCGGAAGGGCCCGGCGGCGGGATCGGCGACATAGGCGCCGGAGCCGCGACGCGTCACGATCAACCCGTCGGCGCGCAGCGCCGCCACGGCTTCGCGCACCACCGTGCGACTCACGCCCAGCTCCGTCGTGAGCATCTGTTCGGTCGGCAGGCGCGTGCCCGGCGCGAGGCGACCGCCGCGTATGTCGCCGCTCAGCCGTACCATGACCTGCTCGGCGAGGTTCTTCTCGGGCTGCTTCACCGCCTACCTGGCCAGTTCCAGCATCACGTTCAGCAGCACCTGAGCGCCAGCCGCGAGGTCGGCCGCTTCCGTGTGCTCCTTCACATTGTGGCTGAGGCCCGCCACCGACGGCACGAAGATCATGGCTGTCGGGCAGAGGCGCTGCATCATCTGGGCATCGTGGCCGGCCCCCGACGGCATGCGCCGGGTGCTGAGCGACATCGCCCGGGCGTGATGCTCGACCCGGTCGACAAGGGCGGCATCGAAGATTACCGGCTCGAAGCGCGCCAGCACCTTCGCCTCGACCTCGACCCGCTCGGCCTTCGCGACCTCGGCGATGTGTGCAGCCACCCTCGCCTCGGCCTCCTTGAGCTTGGCCTCGTCGGTATTGCGCAGGTCGACCGAGAAGATCGCGCGATTGGGCACGACGTTGATGAGGTTGGGGCGCAGCGCCAGCGAGCCCACCGTGGCCACCTGGTTGCCGCCCATTTCCCAGGCGAGCTTGCGCGCGAACAGGTTGACCGATGCCGCGAGATAACCGGCGTCCCGGCGCAGGCGCATCGGCGTCGTGCCGGCATGGTTGGAGACGCCGGTCACAGTGTATTCGGTCCACGAGATGCCCTGCACGCTCTCGACGACGCCGATCCGAACCCTCTCCTCGTCGAGGATCGGGCCCTGCTCGATATGCAACTCCACGAAGGCATGCGGCTTCACCGCGCCCGGCTTTGAGGGCCCGAGATAGCCGATGCGCCGCAGCTCGTCGCCGACCGAGGCGCCGTCCTTGTCGGTTGCCGCATAGGCCTCGTCGACGCCGAGGCCGCCGACATAGACCAGGCTGCCCATCATGTCGGGCTGGAAGCGCGCGCCTTCCTCGTTGGTGAAGACGGCGACGGCGATCGGGCGGCGCGTCGCCACGCCGGCCTCGTTCAGAGCCCGCACGACCTCGAGCCCCGCCAGGACGCCATAGTTGCCGTCGTAGCGGCCGCCGGTGCGGACCGTGTCGATATGGCTGCCGGTCATCACGGGCGCGAGGTTCTCAAGGCCGGCGCGCACGCCGATCACGTTGCCGATCGCATCGACCGTCACGGCGAGGCCCAGCGCCGTCATCCAGCCCACCACCAGATCTCGGCCGGCTCTGTCCTCGTCGGTCAGCGCCAGTCGGGCGCAGCCGCCGCCCTCGATGGCGCCGAGGGAAGCCAGCTCGTCCAGGGCGCCGAGCAGGCGCCGATCATCCAGTCGCAACATGAATTCTCCCGTCGGACCAGGACCTTAGTCGTTCACGGAATTCCGGGCAAAATATCACGGCGGCTTGATCCGGATTGCCTTGCAAGCGCCGCGACCCGAGGTCACTTAGAAAGTCGATGACGCGTCTTCTGGTCCTTCTTTTCGTGCTTCTGGCCGGTCCGGCCTTTGCGCAGGCGGTCGTGACGACCGACAACGTGCGGTCCGAGCTCGTGTCCGAAGTCGCAACCGTCAAGCCCGGCGAGCCGTTCTGGGTCGGTCTGCGCCAGACGATAAGGCCCAAGTGGCATACTTACTGGAAAAATCCGGGCGACTCCGGCCTGCCGACCGAGATCACGTGGAAGCTGCCGGAGGGCGCCAAGGCCGATCCGATCGTCTGGCCGGCCCCGACCCTGTTCGAAATCGGCGGCATTACCAATTACGGCTTCAAGGACGAGTCGGTGCTGCTGGTGCGCATCACGCCGCCGGCCGATCTCGCGGGTCCGCTGACCTTGGCCGCCGACGCCAACTGGCTGGTCTGCGAGGATGTCTGCATCCCCGAAGAGGGCAAGTTCGAACTGGTGCTGCCCTCGGGCAACGCCGTAGCGCCGGCGCCGCCGGCCACGCGCACTCTGTTCGAGCAGGCGCGGCGTGCCGTGCCGACCGCCAGCCCCTGGCCTGCGCGGTATGGCCTGTCAAAGGCCGGCGATCCGACGCTGCTGGTCGAGGCCAGGGGCCTGAAACCCGACGCCATCAGCGATGTCTATTTCTTCCCGGCCGAATGGGGGCCCATCGCCACCATGGCGAGGCAGAACGCCTCGATCACCGCCGACGGCATCCGCGTTCCCCTGAAGAAGGGCGACGCCAAGACCGCGTTGCCCGCCGACCTTGCCGGAACACTGGTCCTCACCGAGAAGACGGCCGACGGCAACGTGAGGCAGGCCTTCGACCTCTCGGCCAGGCTCGATCCGGCGTTCGTGCCGGCGGCCACGGCATCTCTGGCCAACGCGGTGGGCGCCGAGCAGCTTTCGCTCGTGCAGGCGCTGCTGTTTGCGCTGCTGGGCGGCCTGATCCTGAACCTGATGCCCTGCGTCTTTCCGGTGCTGGCCATGAAGGCTGCGGCCTTCGCCCGGCTTGCCGGCCACGAGCGCAGCGAGATGCGCCGCGACGGGCTCGCCTATACCGCCGGAGTCCTCGCCTCCTTCGCCATCATGGCCGGGATCGTGATCGCGATCCGCTCGAGCGTCGGCGAGGTCAATTGGGGGTTCCAGTTCCAGTCGCCGGTCTTCTCGCTGCTGATCGCCTACCTGTTCTTCGTGGTCGGCCTCAACCTCTCGGGCGTGTTCGAGGTCGGCAGCCGGCTGGCCGGCGTCGGTCAGGGCCTCGCCTCTCGCGGCGGTACCACGGGCGCCTTCTTCACCGGCGTCCTGGCGGTGATCGTGGCAACACCCTGCACGGCGCCCTTCATGGCCGCCGCGCTGGGCTTTGCGCTCAGCCAGCCCGCACCCGCCACGATCGCGGTTCTGCTGGCCATGGGTCTCGGCCTCGCTCTGCCCTATCTCGCTCTGTCGATGACGCCCGCCCTGCAGCGGCTGATGCCGCGGCCCGGCCCGTGGATGGACCGGCTGCGCCAGTTCCTCGCTTTTCCGATGTTTGCCTCGGCCGTCTGGATGATCTGGGTGTTGACCCAGCAGACCGGCGCGGACGGCGTGCTCTACGCGCTGGGCGGCATGATCCTGATCGCCTTCGCCATCTGGCTGCTGCGGATCGGCAGCGGCGCATCGGCGGCCACGTGGCTGCGCCGCGGGCTGGCTGCCGCTTCCGTCCTGCTGGCCTTTGCCGCCACTCTCAAGCTCGACGACAGTCCCGCGACCGCCGCCTCGGCTTCGGGGGGGCCCGCCGCCGGCGTCAGCTTCGAAGGCTGGGAGCGCTTCTCGCGCGCCCGCATGGCCGAGGCCGTGGCCGCCGGCAAGCCGGTCTTCGTCGACTTCACTGCCGCCTGGTGCATTACTTGCCTGGTGAACGAGCGGGTGGCGCTCGAAACGCCGGGCAGCCGGAAGGCGTTCGAGCAGGCAGGCGTCGTCAAGCTCAAGGGCGACTGGACCAATCGCGACGCCGAGATCACCGGCGTCCTGAAGGAACTCGGCCGTGCCGGCGTGCCCCTGTACCTGTTCTGGGCGCCGGGGGCGGATCGGCCGAAGATCCTGCCGCAGGTCCTCACCGAGTCGCTGATCCTGTCGGAGTTGTCGTCAATCCAGCAAGCCAAGCGTTAGGAGGCAGTCATGTCGAAGCTGAATGTTCCCCGTCGTTCCCTGATGATCGGTGGCGCCGCGCTCGCCCTCGCCCCCGCCGCCGCTTTTGCAAGCTCGAGCCCCGATGTCGGCAAGCCCGCACCGCAGTTCACCGCCGTCGACAGCAATGGCAAGAGCTGGTCGCTGGCCGACCTCAAGGGCAAGGTCGTCGTCCTCGAGACGACGAATCACGACTGCCCCTACGTGCGCAAGCACTACACGTCCAACAACATGCAGGACCAGCAGCGCGAAGCCGCCGCAAAGGGCGTGGTCTGGCTGACCGTCGCCTCCTCGGCCACCGGCGAGCAGGGTCATGTGACGGCCACGCAGGCCAACGACCTCACCAAGAGCCGCAATGCCGCGCCCGCCGCGGTGCTGATCGACCCGCAGAGCAAGGTCGCACGCGCCTATGGCGCCACCGTGACGCCGCACATGTACATCATCGATGCCAACGGCATCCTGGTCTACAAGGGCGGCATTGACTCGATCCCCTCGTCGAGCGCGGCCGATATTCCCAAGGCGACGCAGTATGTCCGCGTGGCGCTCGACCAGGTCTTGGCCGGCAAGCCGGTGGCCGACGCCTCGACCCGCGCCTATGGCTGCTCGCTGAAGTACCCCAAGACCTCGAGCTGACGGACCGGCCATGCCGCACGACGGCTGGCATCCGCACGACGAGTCCGCCCCTCACCACCACCATCACCACGGCCCGCCGACCCGGCGGACCGTGCTGGCGGCGGCAGCCCTGCTGCCGTTCGGCAGCGCAAGCGCGCAGACGGTCGATGCCGCCCAACGCATCGCCGAGGCCGCCAATCGGTTCCTGGTATCCCTCGACGATGGGCAGCGCCGGAAGACGCTGATCGCCTTCGACTCGGGCAATCGCCTCGACTGGCACTACATTCCTCGCAGCCGCGCGGGCCTCGCCTTGGGAGAACTGCGCCCCGACCAGGCCGACGCCGCCCGCGCGCTCTTCGCCTCGGTGCTGAACCAGCGCGGTCTCGAACTGCTCGATGGCGTGCGCCTGCTCGAAGGCGTCCTGCGCGAACAGCAGGGCAGTTTCCGCGATCCCGCCCGCTACTATGTCTCGGTGTTCGGCACGCCCGGGCGCTTTCCCTGGGGCTGGCGCTTCGAGGGCCATCACCTGTCGCTGAACGTGGCGCTGCCCGCCCCCGGGCACGTCGCGGTGACGCCCTTCTTCACCGGGGCCAATCCCGCCACGGTGCGCGAGGGACCCCATCGTGGCTTCCGACTGCTGGGACCGTCTGAGGATCTCGCCCGCCAGATCATGGCAAGCCTCACCGACCCGCAGCGCCAGGCGGCGATCATCGCCAACCGCTCGTTCGGCGAGATCGTGGCCAGCCCGCAACGCGAGCGGGATCTCGGCAATCCCAGAGGCGTGGCCTTGGGCGAAATGACGGGCGCCCAGCGCACCCTGATCGAGGCATTGATGGACCGCTTCCTCGGCACGCTCGCGGCCGACCTGCTGGCCCAGCAAGAGCAGCGCGTCCGCGAGCAGGGGCTCGCCACCTTCCGCTTCGCCTGGGCGGGATCGCTGACGCCGGGCGAGGCCCATTATTTCCGGGTCCATGGTCCGGTGACGCTGATCGAGCACGACAATACCCAGAATGGCGCCAATCACGTCCACGCCGTGTGGCGCGACCTCGCCGCCGATTTCGGCCAT
The DNA here is from genome assembly GCF_030651995.1 of Reyranella sp. GTDB lineage: Bacteria > Pseudomonadota > Alphaproteobacteria > Reyranellales > Reyranellaceae > Reyranella. The sequence continues at coordinate 105,528 of NZ_JAUSBN010000054.1, read as the reverse complement.
GACGCGCTGGCCGATCACTACCGCCAGCAGAAGCACCGTTGAGTCCGGCTTACGGGGCCGGGTGGACGAGCCGGTGGATGAAGCCGAGCTTTTCGATCACCGGCGGCGACAGCACGAACGGATACACGTCCGGCTGACCCATGCCGCGGTTGAGGCTGTTCAGCGCCAGCGACAGAGGCGTCCAGCTGTCGATGAGCTGGCCGATCTCGGAAGCTCGATAGGGATCGAAGTCGACGGTGGCATCCAGCTCCTCGCCCTTGGCCAGGTGGGGCTGGGTCGACAGGCCGAAGGCCCGCGCGATTTCGAGCGTATCGACGATGTGCAGATAGTGCGCCCAGGTCTCGGCGAAGTCCTCCCACGGGTGGGAGCTCGCGTAATGGCTGACGAAGTTCGCCTGCCAGTCGGGCGGGGCGCCGTTGGCATAATGGGCCTGCAACGCCTGGGCGTATTCCTGGCTGTCGTCGCCGAAGAGGTTCCGACAGCCGTCGAGTTGGCCCCCGTTGCACACCAGCCGGTCCCAGTAGTAGTGCCCGATCTCGTGCCGGAAATGACCGAGCAAGGTCCGGTAGGGCTCGTGCATGGCGACCCGGTTCTGCTCGCGCACCGCATCGTCGGCCTCGGCCAGGGCGATGGTGATCAGCCCGTTGTCGTGACCCGTCATGACCCGCGGCGCATTGGACTGCGGCAGCTCGGCCAGGAAGTCGAAGGCCAGCCCTTCCTCCGGCGATTCGACCTTGGTCGGTACCGGTAGCTTCAGGCGCAGCAGCGAATAGAAGAGCCGGTGCTTGGCGATCTCGATCTTCTGCCAGTGGGCCAGATTGTCGGGAATGGTGAGATCGGGGATCGTCCGGTTGTGCCGGCAGGACAGGCAGAAGGTCTCGGAAGACGTGGACTCGACCAGCCAGTTGCAGGCGGCCTGCTGGGCATTCGCGCAGAAGCGGTAGAGCACGTCCGGCGAGGCAAGGGCACGCCACAACTCGCCCTCCGGCTCGAGCGCCGAAACGGTCGCGACTTCGGGGACGTATCCGAGCTTGTGTCCGCATTTCACACAGACATCGTTCTCGAAATACAGGATCTGCTGGCAGCTCTGGCATTTGAACAGTTTCATCGCGCCGGTAACGCGGAGCATGGCCGAACTGTTGCCATGTCTTCCTGCCGCAGGAAGGGGGAGGAAAGCGAGGTCGAGGAACTTTCACCCCGTCCCGGCCGTTCATGAGGCCTTACAGGGGGAGATGCGCATGAGCGCCCGGACCGGAACCGAAACTGCCGCATCTGCCGGGGAGTCCGTCGAGGCTCCCTCCGTCTTCGTTCATGGCGGCCGTGTCCTGCCCGCCGTTACCGTCGATACCTACAACGAGGAATTGCGCGACGAGGAGGGCTTCATCGGCGATCGCGCCAGTCGCCGGGCCTTCCATGCCATCCTGGCCGATTGGCGGGACCGCTTGAAGGAGCGCGGAGAGGACCCGTTCGGCGACGTGCCGATGGAGGAAATCTCGAAATCGAAGCTCGACAAGATGCTGTCCAGCGGCGACGCAGTCTCAGCGGGTCTGGTCCACACCGTCGTCGAGGAGTTCGCTGGCGAGCTGACGACGGTGATACGCCGCTTCCTCCGGCTGGACACGTGGAAGGACACGCAGCGCATCGTGATCGGCGGCGGCATGATCGGCAGCCGGATCGGCGAACTGGCGATGGGACGAACCGGCATCATGCTGGCGGCCGACGGCATCAAGATCGAACTCGCGGCCATCCAGAACGATCCCGACGAGGCCGGGCTTATCGGCGCCGTGCACCTGGCCCCGAGCTGGGTGATGGCTGGGCACGATGCCATCCTCGCGGTCGACATCGGCGGCACCAACGTGCGGGTGGGCGTTGTCGAGCTCAATTCGGGCAAGCGCGGCGACGTCGAGGAAGCAGATGTCTGGAAGCGTCAGGTCTGGCGGCATTCTGACGACGAGCCCGACCGCGACGAGGCCATCGAGAAGATCGCCGCGATGCTGAACAAGCTGATCGACCGCGCGAAACAGGAAAAGATCAAGCTCGCGCCGTTCATGGGAATCGGTTGCCCCGGCCTGATCGACGAGCACGGCTCCATCCTGAAGGGCGGCCAGAACCTGCCGGGCAACTGGGAAGGCAAGTCGTTCAACCTCGCCGCTGCCCTGTCGACTCATCTGCCCAAGATCGACGGTCACGAGATCTTCATACAGATCCACAACGACGCCGTCGTTCAGGGGCTGAGCGAAGTGCCGAACATGAAGGACGTCGAGCACTGGGGCGTCATGACGATCGGCACTGGCCTGGGCAATGCCCGGTTCACGAATCGGGAGTGACTCGGGTCCAACCGAAAGAGCCTAAAGGTCCTTCGCTTCGCTCAGGACGACAATAGGGCTGTGATCGACGCAGTGCGCCGATGCAAGGAATGTTGTCATCCCGAGCGTAAGCGAGGGACCTTTGTCTTTGCCCCTACCCCATCTGATAGCCGGGCGTGGACTTCGAGATGGCGATCTCGGACTCGTCCATGTCGTCGATGATGCCCTCGAACAACGGCGTCGTGAGATAGCGCTCGCCGGTGTCGGGCAACATGCAGAGAATGACCGAGCCGGGCGCGGCCTTCTCCGCCACCTGGAGCGCGATGGCGAAGGTCGAGCCACCGGAGATGCCGGTGAAGATGCCCTCCTTCTGCGCCAGCGCCTTGGCGCATTTGATCCCCTCGGCCCCGACGACCGGCAGCAGCTCGTCGTAATACTTCTTGTCGATCGACTCCTGCAGCACGAGCGGGATGAAGTCCGGCGTCCAGCCCTGGATCGGATGCGGTTCGAACGCGGGATGGCTGACGGCGGGTGACCCGTCGGCCGCCCGCTCCTGCGCCTTGCCGCTGCCGAGGAGCTGGGCGTTGGCGGGCTCGGTCAGGATGATCTTCGTCTCCGTCCGCTCCTGGCGCAGCACCCGCGCCACGCCGGTCACCGTGCCGCCGGTCCCGTAGCCGCTCACGAAATAGTCGAGCCGGCTGCCCTCGAAGTCGGCGAGTATCTCGCGCGCCGTCGTGGACTCGTGAATCGCGGCGTTGGCCTCGGTCTCGAACTGGTGGGCCAGGAACCAGCCGTTCGCCTTCGCGAGTTCCACCGCCTTCTGATACATGCCGAGCCCCTTCTGGGCGCGCGGCGTCAGGACGACCTTGGCGCCCAGCATGCGCATCAGCTTGCGGCGCTCGATCGAAAAACTGTCGGCCATGGTGACCACCAGCGGATAGCCCTTCTGGGCGCAGACCATGGCCAGGCCGATGCCGGTGTTGCCGCTGGTCGCCTCGACCACGGTCTGGCCAGGCTTCAGGGTGCCGTTGCGCTCGGCCGCCTCGATGATGTTGACGGCGAGGCGGTCCTTCACCGAGCCGCCGGGATTGAAGGACTCCACCTTGACGTAGATCGTGACATCCTTGGGGGCGAGGGCGTTGATGCGGATGCAGGGCGTGTCGCCAATCGTGTCGAGCACATTGTCGTAAAGCCGGCCGCGTCCCGCCGTGGTCCGGATCTTGGTGCCCATGTTCGTCTCCCTGTGCGTGGGCGCAAATTCTACGCCGGTTAGGCGTGGCCGCGAAGAACTCGATGCACAATCCGTATCGACCTCGTCCACTTCGCGCATCCATCGATAGGTTAGTCTGGCAGACGCGGCGACGGGCCGCCTGGAGTTTCGACATGAGCACGGCAGCCGCACGACCGGACATCGATGCGCCTTTCAACGACAAGAAATCGGCCTCGCCCGGCGAGACCCTTGGCCGGTTCGCCGCGCCGCGACGGTCGGTGAGCGAACGCAAGGCAGCCGGCAAGAGCCTGCGCAAGGTGGTGCCGCGAGAGAGCCACGCCACCTTTCACGAGAGCGCCGATCGACCCGATCCCGTAGCGATCCTCGAAGCGCAGAACCTGAGCCGTGCCCAGAAGCTCGTGCCGGTGCGCTTCGCGCGGATGCTGGCCTCGCCCTTCGCCTTCCTGCGCGGCTCGGCTGCGGTGATGGCCTCGGACCTCGCCACGACGCCGGTGACCGGCCTGCAGGTGAACGCCTGCGGCGACATGCATGTCTCCAACTTCGGCGTCTTCGGCTCGGCCGAGCGCGACCTGGTGTTCGCCATCAACGACTTCGACGAGGTCTTCCCCGGCGCCTGGGAGTGGGACCTCAAGCGCCTGACCGCCAGCGCCGCCGTGGCGGTGCGCTTCATGGGGGGCGACAAGCAACAGGCCTCGGACGCTGCGGCGGAAACCGTGAGGTCCTATCGCGAGCATATCGCCCGCTATGCGGAGATGGGCCATCTCGCCACCTGGTACGACAGGATCGACGAGCACGCGGTGCTCGCCGGCCTGTCGCCCCGGGCGCGCAAGAATGCGCAAAAGCTGATCGACAAGGCCCGTGCCAAGGGACACCAGCGCGTTCTCGGCAAGCTGGCCGAGCTCGTGGAGGGGGAGCATCGCATCGTCGAATCCATTCCCCTCGTGGTTCGTGAGAGCCACACCGAAGACGGGACCCCCATCGAGCAGGCGTTGGATGCGATGCTCAGTTCGTATCTCGAGTCGTTGACCTACGATCGCCGCCGCCTCCTGTCGCGCTATCGCATCGTCGATGTCGCTCGCAAGGTCGTCGGCGTCGGCAGCGTCGGCACCGGCTGCTGGGTCGTGTTGCTCATGGGCAACGACGGCGACGATCCGCTGTTCCTGCAAGTGAAGCAGGCCCAGCCGTCCGTGCTGGCGGCCTATTCCGACTACCGGATGCCGTTCGAGAATCAGGGCCGCCGCGTCGTGGTCGGCCAGCGCATGATCCAGGGATCACCCGACATCTTCCTGGGCTGGGGACAGCTGAACGACCGGGACTTCTATGTCCGCCAGCTCGCCGACATGAAGGGCGGCATCGAAATGGAGGAAGGGAACACCCGGGGCGTCGCCGGCTTCCAGGAATATTGCACGCTGTGCGGCTGGGCGCTGGCGCTGGCTCATGCGAAGTCGGGCGATGCCGCCGCCATTGCCGGCTATTGCGGCAACAGCGCGGCCCTCGACGAGGCCATCGCCAGCTTCTCCCTCGCCTATGCCCGGCAAACCGAGCGCGATCACGAAGCGCTCGACAAGGCCCGCCGCAGCGGACGTATCCGTGTCGCGTCGGAACGACTGGCCAAATAGGATCGCCGTGAAATTCTGGAGCCTGCTATGAAGCGTCGGTCGTTGATGATGGGCATGGCGGCGGCCGCCGGGGCGGTGGCGGCCGGGGGCATGGTGAGTCCGGGATTCGCACAGGCCGACGCGCTGCCTTCCTGGAACGACGGGCCCGCGAAGCGGTCGATCCTCGACTTCATCGCGCGCACGACGACCCCCGGCGGGCCGGACTGGGTGCCGGTGCCGGAGCGCATCGCCTGCTTCGACAATGACGGCACGCTGTGGACGGAGCAGCCCATCTACGTCCAGATCGCCTTCGCCGTCGATCGCGTGAAGGCACTGGCGCCGCAGCATCCCGAATGGCGCACCCTGGAGCCCTTCAGGTCGGTACTGGCCGACGACCGGGCCGCCCTGGCGGCGCTGGGCGAAAAGGGCTTCCTCGAGATCATCGCGGCGACGCATAGCGGCCTGACGACGGAGGCCTTCGCGAAGGCGGTGGCCGACTGGATCGCGACCGCCCGTCATCCGCGCTTCCAGCGGCCCTATACCGATCTCGTCTACCAGCCGATGCTCGAGCTGCTGGCCCTGCTGCGCGCCCAGCAGTTCAAGACCTTCATCGTTTCCGGCGGCGGCATCGAGTTCATGCGGCCATGGACGGAGCACGTCTACGGCATTCCGCCCGAGCAGGTCGTGGGCTCCTCGGGCGTCACCCGCTACCGGCTGCGGCCGGACGGCAGCCCGGAGCTGGTGAAAGAGGCCAAGGTCATGTTCATCGACGACGGCCCGGGCAAGCCGGAAGGAATCAACCAGTTCATCGGCCGGCGCCCTGTCTTTGCCTTCGGCAATTCCGACGGCGACAAGCAGATGCTCGAATGGACCGCGGCGGGCAGCGGCGCGCGTTTCATGGGCCTCGTACACCATACCGACGCCGTCCGCGAATACGCCTACGATCGCCCCTCCGCGGTCGGCCAGCTCGACAAGGCGTGGGACGAGGCGCTGCGCCGCCACTGGACCATCGTCGACATGAAGAACGACTGGAAGGTGATCTACCCGTTCGAGCTGCGCTGACGTCCGCGCGACCGGCTAGGGTCTTTCCGCTTCAACTTCATCCACACACCACCCTCATCCTGAGGAGCACGCCAAAGGCGTGCGTCTCGAAGGATAGGCAACAAACGTGGTGCTCGTGCCCATGCTTCGAGACGGCCCTGCGGGCCTCCTCAGCATGAGGTTGGTGGCAGGGGTGATTCTATCTCGATCGGAAAAACCCTAGAGATCGAACTCGACGAAGACCGGCCAGTGGTCGGAGGCGACGATGCCGTAGCCGATCCAGGCCCGCCTGACCTTGGGCGTCAGGTCGTGCGTAACGAAGACATGGTCGATCCGGCCTTCGCGGGGAAACGACTCCACTTCCGCCTCGCTGTTGCCAGCGGCGATCCAGGCGTCGGCCAGGTGCATCGTGGTGCCGAGGCGGCCGTAGTAGCTCGTCTCGCCGCAGACCAGCGGATACTCGGGATGGTCCGGCGTGAAGTTGAAGTCGCCGGCAAGAATGGCGGCGCGCGACACGTCGGGCCGGCGCTCCTGGAACATGAAGGTCGAGCCGGCGGCGCTGTCCCACGTCGCACCGATCCGCTCGGCATTGAGGACCGTGTCCATCAGGGCGCGGACCTGCGGCAGGCGCTGCTGCGGGCCGACATGGCTGAGATGGACGCTGTAGACGCGTAGCGGTCCGGCCGGCGTCGCGATCGACGCCTCGACGAAGCCGCGCTGCAGGTCGAAGCGGTCGACGAGCTGCGTCTTGGGCAGGAGATGGCCGCGCGCCCAGATGATCGGCCAGCGCGAAATGACCGCGTTGCCGAAGCTGCGGCGGCGATTGACGATCCGCCCGTCGGCGCCGACCTCGCTGGCGTCGGACTCCATGGCGCCGTGATACCAGTGATAGCGGTTGAGCCGGGAGGCGATCTCGGCGGTCTGGTCGGCGAAGTCGTTCTGCGGCCAGCCGGAAACGGCTTCCTGGATACAGACGATGTCGGCCTCGGCCACCGCGTCGGCGATGCGGGCGACGTCATACTGGCCGTCGGAACCGACGCCGTAGTGGATGTTGTAGGTAGAGAACAGCATGTGGCTCTACGCGGTTGATTTGATTGGACCAAGCTTACGACTGGAATTGTACCATCCCCTGTACGACAGGGACTGCGGCGTTTACCCAAGTCGTTCCCCATTCCGCAAAGGGAAGCCCTCCACTTGGCGGATGCGGCAGACGACGCGACCTGTCACAGTGGGCCAATGCTCAATTCCGCCGAGTCGCTCGCCCGCAAGATCATCCGGGACATGCATATCTATACCCGTGGCCGCCCCATGCACTGGGTGCCCATGGACACGGTCATGCGCCGCCTCGACCTGAAGGAAGACGCGGCCACCGAGGCTGCGTTCAGCCATGCGGCCTCGAGCGGCTGGCTGGAACTGAAGGACGTCCGGGGCGCCTGCCTGACCAACGCCGGCCGCCGCCTCACGAAAGTCTGACCCCAGGGCGCGGCCCGGCCCTCAGCCATACCGGTTGCGCAGCGTGCCGATGCCGTCGATGACGATCTCGACCTCCGTGCCGGCCTTCATCGGCAGCACGCCCAGCGACGTGCCGCAGGCGATGACGTCGCCCGGCACGAGGGTCATGTCCTGCGAGAGGCGGCTGACCAATTCGACCGGCGGGAAGATCATGTCGTCGACCCGATAGTTCTGGCGCTCCCGGCCGTTGACCAGAGTACGGACCGTGAGCGACGCCGGATCGAGGCCGGTCGCGACCGCCGGCCCGAAGGCGCCGAACCCATCGAAGTTCTTGGCGCGGGTCCATTGCGCGAAGGACGGATCCCGCTGCAGCAGTTCCATCGCCGTGACGTCGTTCACGCAGGTGTAGCCGAGGATATGGTCCGCGGCCTCCGCCACAGACACGCCGGAGCAGGTCCTGCCGATCACGATGCCGAGCTCGCCTTCATAGGCGACACGGCCATCGTAGGATTTCGGCACGGGGATCGCCCGGCCGTGCGCGGTGAAGCTGTTCGGCGCCTTGAGGAAGGTGAGCGGCTCGGCCGGGATCGCCCAGCCGTTCTTGTCGGCAGCGGCGCGGAAGTTGTTCCACAGCGCCACCATCTTGGTGGGTTCCGTCGGCGTCAGCCAGCTCGCGTCGGCCGCAACCACCGTCTCGCCGGTCGCCGGGCCGGGATCGAAGATCGTGCCTTCGTGCAGGCGAATGCGGTCGCCGTCGATGGCGCCGAGGCGCGCACGTCCCTCGTGCTCGATGCGGGCCCAGAGCGTCATGCCGCGTCGGGAATACGCTTGCCGGTCTGCGAATCGAACAGATGGAGATGCCCGGGATCGGCCTTGAAGCGCAGCTTCTCGCCGGGCTTGGCGAGGATGTGACCGCTCTGGCGGACGGTGACGACCTCGCTCGCCTCGCCAAATCGGCCATGCAGCAGGGTGTCGGCGCCCAGCGGCTCGGCCAGCTCGATCTCGAACTCCAGCGGACCGTCGGCCGCAGGATGCAGATGCTCGGGCCGGATTCCGACGGCGACCGGCGTGCCGTCAGCAGCCGTCGTTGCGAGACCGATCGGCAGCACGACACGGGCGGCGCCGGTGCCGGCCAGCTCGATCGCCCGGCTGCCCTCGACCACCTTGCCCGCCAGGAAGTTCATGGCCGGCGATCCGATGAAGCCCGCGACGAAGACCGAGGCCGGCCGCTCGTAGACGTCCATCGGCGTGCCGATCTGGTCGGCGACGCCCGCGTTCATGACGATCAGCCGGTCGGCCAGGGTCATCGCCTCGACCTGGTCGTGGGTGACGTAGATCGAGGTGACGTCGAGCTCGCGCTGCAGGCGCTTGATCTCGAGCCGCATCTGCACGCGCAGCTTGGCGTCGAGGTTGGACAGCGGCTCGTCGAACAGGAAGACGGCCGGCTCGCGCACGATGGCGCGGCCCATGGCGACCCTCTGGCGCTGGCCGCCCGAAAGCTGGCGCGGCTTGCGCTGCAGGAACGTACCCAGTTCGAGGATCTTGGCCGCCTTCTGGACGCGCACGTCGATCTCGGCCTTGGAGAGGCCGCGGATCTTCAGGCCATAGGCCATGTTCTCGTAGACGCTGAAATGCGGGTAGAGCGCGTAGTTCTGGAACACCATCGCGATGTCGCGATCCTTGGGCTCGAGATCGTTGACCACGCGGTCGCCGATCGCGATCGTGCCGCCGGTGATGCGCTCCAGCCCCGCCACCATGCGCAGCAGGGTGGACTTGCCGCAGCCCGAGGGGCCGACGATGACGACGAATTCGCCGTCGGCAATCTCGATGTCGACGCCGTGAATGACCTCGAGCTTTTCGTAGCTCTTCCTCACGCCGCGGAGGTGGACTTGCGCCATGGCCCTGCTTCTCTCTCGCCTACTTCTCGGTTTCGACCAGGCCGCGCACGAACTGGCGCTGCATGAACACGACGACCAGGACCGGCGGCAACATGGCGAGCATCGCCATGGCCATCAGCAGGTTCCAACTCGGCACGCCGTCGACCACGTTGGCCTGGCGCGAGACGGTCATGACCACCGTGTAATAGCTTTCCTTGGTCGTGATCAGCAGCGGCCAGAGATACTGGTTCCAGCCGTAGATGAACTGGATCACGAACAGCGCAGCGATCGAGGTCCGGCTCATCGGCAGCAGAATGTCCCAGAAGAAGCGCATCGGGGAGGCACCGTCGACCCGCGCTGCCTCGGTGAGCTCGTCGGGCACACTCAGGAAGAACTGGCGGAACAGGAAGGTCGCCGTTGCCGAGGCGATCAGCGGGATGATGAGGCCGTAGTAGGAGTCGAGCATGCCGAGCGAGGCGACGACCCCGTAGGTCGGCACGATGCGAACCTCGACGGGCAACATCAGCGTAACGAAGATCGCCCAGAAGAAATACATCCGGCCGGGGAAGCGGAAATAGACGATGGCGAAGGCCGAGGTGATCGAGATCGCGATCTTCCCGAGTGCGACGCCCAGCGCCATGATCATGCTGTTGGTCAGTGTCATCAGGACGGGAGTGTTACCGATGCGGCCATAGCCCTCGGTCAGCACCTTCGTGTAGTTCTCGATCAGATGCGGCCCCGGCAGCACCGGAATCGGCGACTGCAGCATGGTCTGCTGGCTGTGCGTCGAGGCCACAAACGTCATCCACACCGGGAAGGCGATGATGATCACGCCGATCAGCACGACGAGGTGGCTCAACAGCGTGAGGAAGGGCCGGTTCTCGACCATCAGTAGTGCACCCGGCGCTCGATGAAACGGAACTGCACGACGGTGAGCGCGATGACTACGACCATCAGGATGACCGACTGGGCCGAGGAGCCGCCGAGATCCTGGCCGCGGAAGCCGTCGTTGAAGACCTTGAACACCAGGATTTCCGTGGACTTGCCCGGTCCGCCCTTGGTCAGCGAATCGACCACGCCGAAGGTACCGAAGAAGGCGTAGATGATGTTGACCACGAGCAGGAAGAAGCCGACGGGCGAGAGCAGCGGGAAGATGATATCCCAGAAGCGCCGGCCGGGGCCCGCGCCGTCGATCGCCGCCGCCTCGATCAGCGACTTCGGGATCGACTGCAGGCCGGCCAGGAAGAACAGGAAATTGTAGCTGATCTGGTTCCACACTGCGGCGATGACCACCAGCAGCAGGGCCTGGTTTCCGTTGATCACGTAATTGAATTCGATGCCGATACCCTGGAGCATCCAGGCGATGATGCCGACCGAGGGATTGAACAGGAAGCCCCACAGGACGCCGGCGACGGCCGGCGCCACGGCGTAGGGCCAGATGAGAAAGGTCTTGTAGGCGGTGGCCCCCCGGATGATGCGGTCGGCCATCACCGCCAGCAGCAGCGAGATGCCGAGCCCGATGGCCGCCACCAGGAAGCTGAACACCACGGTGATCTGCGCCGAGTGGGCGTAGCTATTGTCCCTGAAGAGCTGGGCGAAGTTCTCGAACCAGACGAACTTGGAATTGCCGCCGAAGACATCCTCGATCAGCACCGACTGGTAGATCGCCTGGCCCGACGGCCAGAAGAAGAACACCAGCGTGATGATGATCTGGGGCCCCAACAGAAGGTAGGGCAGCCAGCGTTCGTTGAAGGTGACGCGTTTTTCCATGGCTTAGAGACGCGCCCCGCTCTCAAGTCTCCTCTCCCCCGTTCGGGGGAGAGGCTGGGTGAGGGAGCGACGCACCTCCTGTAACCCCCTCACCTAACCTCTCCCCCGAACGGGGGAGAGGAACATGAGGAAGGGCACAGACAAGGTCACCTTACTTGTTCGCCGCTTCGAAGCGCTTGAGCTGATCGTTGCCCGCCTTGACGGCGTCGTCGAGCGCGGTCTTCGCGTCCTTCTTGCCCGACCACACGTTCTCGAGCTCGCCGTCGACGATGTCGCGGATCTGCACGAAGTTGCCGATGCGCAGGCCCTTGGAATTGGCCGTCGGCGGGTTGAGCGTCAGCTCCTGGACGCCCACTTCGCGGCCCGGGAACTTCTTGTAGAAGCCTTCCTTCTCGGTCACCTCGGCGGCGGCCGTCGTGATCGGCACGTAGCCCGTCTCCTGGTGCCACTTGGCCTGCACCGGCGTGCTGGCGAGGTAGCTCATGAACTTGGCGACGCCCTTGTACTCGGCGGCCGGACGGCCCTGCAGCACCCACAGGGTGGCACCGCCGATGATCGAGTTCTGCGGCTTGGCGATGACGTCAGGCGAGTAGGGCATCATGGCGATACCGTACTTGCTCGTGCCGCCCAACGCCTTGTCGATGCCCGCGGCCGAACCGGACGAGGCGACGTGGAACACGCAGTCGCCGCCGGTGAACAGCGCCGTCGACTTGCCCTCGCGACCGCCGTAGACGAACGTCTTGTCCTTGGTCCAGTCGGCCAGCATCTGGATGAACTTGACGCGCGCGGGGTCGTTGAACTTCAGCTCGATGTCGGTGCCGCCGAAGCCGTTGTCCTTCGTGGCATACGGCAGATTGTGCCAGGCGCCGTAATTCTCGATCATGGTCCAGGTCTGCCACTGCGGCGTGAACCCGCACTTGGCGCCGGCGGCGACCGCCTTCTTGGCCATCTCGCCCAGCTCCGGCCAGGTCTTCGGCGGCGTGTTGGGATCGAGGCCCGCCTTCTGCATCAGCTCCTTGTTCCAGTAGAGAACCGGCGTCGAGGAGTTGAACGGCATCGACAGCAGCTTGCCGTCCGGCGTCGAGTAATAGCCGTAGACCGGGCCGATGAAGGCCTTGGGATCGAACGGCTCCTTGGCGTCGGCCATGAGCTGGTAGACCGGATAGACCGCGCCCTTGGCGGCCATCATGTTGGCCGTGCCGACCTCGAAGACCTGCACGATGTGCGGCGCCTGCTTGGCGCGGAAGGCGGCGATCGCGGCCGTCAGGGTCTCGGTATAGGAACCCTTGTAGACCGGGTTCACCTTGTACTCGCTCTGCGACTTGTTGAATCCGTCGACCAGAGTGTTGACGGCTTCGCCCAGGTTGCCGCCCATGGCGTGCCAGAACTGGACTTCGGTCTGCGCAAACGCGGTGGACGCGCTCGCCAGCACCGCCGCAGCCGCGACGGAAGACAGTAGAATCCGTGTCATGTCGAACAAACCTCCCAGAAATAATCCCCGGCGATGTATCGTCGGGCCGCAAGACTGCGATGTGTCTCTTTTGTTGCGGTATGATGACAGTCCACCAAGACTGCGGGGCGAATGCAACCCCAAAGGCCAATATTAAGTGAGGGCGGCCAGAATTACGTCCGGCGCGTCGCTGATGACGCACTGCACGCCCATGCCGACGAGCGCCCGGGCCACGTCGCCGTCGTTGATCGTATAGACGCTGAGCAGGTAGCCGGCCTTGCGGATCTCGAGGGCCCGGACCGCCGTCAGGCGCTTGCCGTTGGTGTTGATGCCGGCCGCCGCCACCGCTTCGGCGCGTCCCCGCCAGTCGTCCTTCACCTCATCGATCAGCAGCGCCCGCACAAATTCCGGCGCTGCCTCGAGGGCCGTGGCGAGGGACGGGTCCCTGAAGCTCGACAGCAGCGGCGCCGGCAGCGCGGCCGGCCACAGGCGGCGCAGGGTCTCGACGGTGACCCTCGCGGTCTCCGCCTCGCGGCCCTCGCACGGCTTGATCTCGACATTGCAGCCCAGGCCCAGCTCGCCGAAACAGGCGATCGCCTGCTCGAAGGTCGGCACCGACGGCGGCAGCTCGGACGCGCGCATCTCGGATGCCAGCCGGTCGACCCCGGTCGTCCGCTTGAGCGACGAATCGTGCAGGACGATCGGCACGCCGTCGGCCGTCAGCTTGACGTCGATCTCGACCCAGGCAGCCCCGCGCCGCCGGGCTTCGCGGAACGATTCCAGCGTGTTTTCCGGGGCGTAGGCCATGGCGCCGCGATGGCCGATCACTTTAGGCAGTTGCAGCATCCACGAATCCAACGCTAACTGAGCTGTCGCATAGCCTAATGTAGCGTCCCCGTTCCACTTCCATCTGCAGCCCCCCTCGATCCTTGTCGACCTTCCCCGAAAAGTTCCGCCTCGACGGCCGCACCGCGCTGATCACCGGATCGGCGCGCGGCCTGGGCTGGGAGATGGCCAGGGGCCTGGCCGAAGCCGGCGCCCGGGTGCTCCTGCACGGCCGCTCGCCGGAGCGGCTGGCGCCGCGGGTGGCCGAGCTGCGCGCCGCCGGCCGGGCGACCGATGCGGTGGTGTTCGAGATGGCCGACCGCCCCGCCATGAAGCTGGCCCTCGCCGGGGCGGGGCCGGTCGACATCCTGATTCACAATGTCGGCGAGCGTGACCGGCGGCCCTTCACCGAGATCGGGTCCGACGATTTCGCGCGCCTGGTCGACACCGACCTGTCCGCGGGTGAGGCGCTGATCCGGCTGGTCGTACCGGGCATGGTCGAGCGCGGCTGGGGACGGCTGATCCTGGTGACCTCGATCGCCGCCACGCTCGCGGCGCCCGGCGCCTCGTCCTACATCGCCGCAAAGGCCGGCCTCGAAGCGCTCGCCCGCGCGCTGGCCTCCGAACTGGGCGCCACTGGCGTCACCGCCAACGCCCTCTCGCCCGGCTTCTTCGCGACCGAAACCAACGAGGCGCTGATCCGGTCGGCCGCCGGCGAGAGGCTTCGCCTGCGCTGCCCGGCCAGGCGCTGGGCAGACCCTTCTGAAATCGCCGGCGCGGCGATCTTCCTCGCCTCTCCTGCCGCGAGCTACGTCAACGGCCATACCCTCACCGTCGACGGCGGCGTCACCTCAACCTACGTGGGCTGATGAAACTCCGACACTTCCTCCCTGGCCTGCTCACCTTCGCCTTCGCGCTGCCGGCACTGGCGGCCGGCGCCGACGCCCCGGCGATCGACGGACGCCATCTCGGCCTCGTCTGGATGATCCCGTTCGCCGGCATCCTCCTGTCGATCGCGATCATGCCGCTCGCCGCGCCGAGCTTCTGGCATCACCATTTCGGCAAGATTTCCGCCGTCTGGGCAGCGCTGATCATCATCCCGTTCGCGCTGATCCACGGTGTCCCGACCGCCGTGTACGAGGTCGTCCACCTGCTGCTGCTCGATTACATCCCCTTCATCGTGCTGCTGACGGCGCTGTTCACCGTGACCGGCGGCATCCATATCAAGGGCAACCTGCACGGTTCACCGTCGATGAACACCGCCCTGCTGGCGATCGGCACGGTGCTGGCGGGCTGGATGGGCACGACCGGGGCGTCGATGCTGCTGATCCGGCCCATGATCCGCGCCAACGACGATCGCCGGCACAAGATCCACGTCTTCGTGTTCTTCATCTTCCTGGTGTCGAACATCGGCGGCGCGCTGACACCCCTCGGCGATCCGCCGCTGTTCCTGGGCTTCCTCAAGGGCGTGAGCTTCTTCTGGACGACGACGCACCTGTTCTCGGAAATGCTGGTCTGCGCCATCGTGCTGCTGGCGTTGTTTTACGCCATCGACAGCTACTGGTACCGCAAGGAAGGCCGTCCGAAGCCCGATCCGACACCGGAAACGCCGGTGCGGATCGAGGGCGGCGTCAACATCATCCTGCTGGCGGCCATCGTCGGGGCGGTGCTGGCGAGCGGCACGTGGAAGCCCGGCATCCACTTCACGGTCTTCCACGTCACGCTCGAGTTGCAGAACGTCCTGCGCGACCTGATCCTGGTGGCGATCTGCTTCCTGTCGCTGCGATTGACGTCGCGGGCGTCCCGCCTCGACAACGGCTTCAGCTGGGCTCCCATGCTCGAAGTCGCCAAGCTGTTCGCCGGCATCTTCATTACGATCGCCCCGGCGCTGGCCATCCTGCGCGCCGGCAAGGACGGCGTCCTGGCGCCGCTGGTCGCCTTGGTGACGGGCCCCGACGGCCAGCCCAACGACATCTGGTATTTCTGGCTGACCGGCATCCTGTCGAGCTTCCTCGACAATGCACCGACCTATCTCGTCTTCTTCAACCTGGCCGGCGGCGACCCCAATGTGCTGATGGGCGCGCTCGCCAGCACGCTCGCGGCGATTTCCTGCGGCGCCGTGTTCATGGGCGCCAACAGCTATATCGGCAACGCCCCGAACTTCATGGTCAAGGCGGTGGTCGAGGAGGCCGGCATCCGAATGCCGAGCTTCTTCGGCTACATGGCGTGGTCGAGCGCCATTCTCCTGCCGCTCTTCCTGTTGCTGACCCTGATCTTCTTCTGAGAGGAAACGACAGCGGGCTTGCGCATCAATTCGGTCGTTTTGCCATCCGGATTGTCTGGCACAGTGAAAAAACGGCATTAGAATGGCTAGTGTCTGACAAAAAATAGGCGAGGACAGGGGGGCTTCGAGATATGGCGGCACTTCTCAAACTGAGTGCAGCGATCGACCGCATAACGGAATTCGTTGGGCGTTCGCTCTACTGGCTGATCCTCGTCATGGTGCTGGTCAGCACCCTGAACGCCATTTCCCGCAAGTTCCTGAACGTGAGCTCCAACGGCTGGCTCGAACTCCAGTGGTACATGTTCGCCGCCGTCTTCATGGGTTGCGCCGGCTATGCGCTCCTGCGCAAGGAGCACATCCGGATCGACATCATCGCCAGCCATCTGTCCGACCGGGCCAACCAGCGCATCGCCCTGTTCGGCCACATCTTCTTCCTCGTGCCGCTCTGCCTGATCATGATCTATTTCTGCTGGCCCTATTTCCTGGAGTCGGTGCGGATCAACGAGCATTCGAGCAATGCCGGCGGCCTGGTCCGCTGGCCGGTCAAGCTGATGATGGTCGTCGGCTTCGCCCTGCTGCTGATGCAGGGCGTTTCGGAAATCATCAAGCAGGTGGGCGTGATGCGCGGGGTCTATGTCGACCCCCGCACCGCACCGTCGACGCACTGAGGCCCGCGCCATGAAAATTCTTCGCGGGATCTTCTATCTCTTCCTCGTCTTCATCGCCGTATTGGTGGTGTCTTCCTTCTTTGCGCCGCAAAGCGTGCTCGCGGGCTGGGTCAAGGCCGAGATGGCCCCGATCATGTTCGTGTCGCTGATCTTCTTCCTGTTGCTCGGCTACCCGGTCGCCTTTTCGTTGAGCGCGCTCGGGCTGCTCTACGCGATCATCGGCATCGAGCTGGGACTGTTCACGCCCAACCTGATGCAGGCGCTGCCGAACAGGCTCTATGGCGTGATCGAGAACGAGACCCTCCTGGCGATCCCGTTCTTCACCTTCATGGGGCTGATCCTCGAACGCTCCGGCATGGCCGAAGACCTTCTCGACACGATCGGCCAGCTGTTCGGACCGTTGCCCGGCGGTCTTGCCTATGCGGTCATCTTCGTCGGCGCGCTGCTGGCGGCGACAACCGGCGTGGTGGCGGCGTCCGTGATCTCCATGGGCCTGATCTCGCTGCCGATCATGCTGCGCTACGGCTACGACCGGAAGCTCGCATCCGGCGTCATCGCAGCCTCCGGTACCCTGGCGCAGATCATTCCGCCCAGCATCGTGCTGATCGTGCTCGCGGACCAGCTCGGCCGGTCGGTCGGCGACATGTACAAGGGCGCCATCATTCCGGCCTTCGTCCTGACCGGGCTTTATGTCGGCTACGTCTTCTCCCGGACGATCTTCACGCGGGGGGTGGCGCCCGCGCTGCCGCCGGAAGCACGTCAGCTCAAGGAGGACAATGGAAGTGCTGGCTACACGTCCCTGCTGGTGCTCGTGGTCTGCGTCGTGGCCTGCAGCCTGGTGCTGGCGTACGGGCTGCACTGGGACGGTATCTGGGCCGCATCGCTGTCGGGTTTGATCGCCTATGTGCTGGCGCTTGCCAATCGCACCTTCAAGCTTGGACTGCTGAGCCGGCTGGGTCAGCAGGTGGTCATCGTGATGATGCCGCCGCTGGCGCTGATCTTCCTGGTGCTGGGCACGATCTTCATCGGCCTCGCGACTCCGACCGAGGGCGGAGCGATGGGAGCCACCGGCGCCGTGCTGATGGCGATGGCCAACCGGCGGCTGGATTTCGCCCTGCTGCGGCAGGCGATGGACGTGACGGCCAAGCTCACGGCCTTCGTCATTTTCATCCTGGTGGGCGCGCGCGTCTTCAGCCTGAGCTTCTACGGCGTGAACGGCGATCAATGGGTCGAGCACCTCCTCCTGGGATTGCCCGGCGGACCGATCGGCTTCCTCATCGTCGTGAACATCCTGATCTTCCTGCTGGCCTTCTTCCTCGATTTCTTCGAGCTGGCCTTCATCATCATTCCGCTGCTGGTCAAGCCGGCCGAAGCCCTGGGCATCGACCTGATATGGTTCGGAGTGCTGCTGGGGGTGAACATGCAGACGTCGTTCATGCATCCACCCTTCGGCTTCGCCCTGTTCTACCTGAGATCGGTCGCGCCCGAGGGAAGCTATGTCGACAAGGTGACGGGCAAGCTGATGGACGGCGTCACCACGGCGCAGATCTACTGGGGCGCGGTGCCGTTCGTGTGCATCCAGGTCGTCATGGTGGCGCTGGTCATCGCCTTTCCCGGCATGGTCACCTCGAGCCTCGACAAGGGCAACGGTGTCGATCCCAGCAAGGTGACGATCGAGATCCAGGCACCGCCATCGGTCGACGACGCCCCGCCGATCTCTTTCAAGTAGCCTCGATACGAGACCCCCGCCCGGTGAGCCGGGCGGGGCTTGCCGGCCGCGCACCCGACGACCGCAATGCGACCGATGTAACGGACAAAAAACCGCGGGATCAGCCGGAGGCTATTCTGTAGGCTACCCCTTGCCCCGGCCCCAGGCAGTCCCCCGGCCCGCCTTCTCACGCCGAGGATGCCAAGCCCATGCTCTCCCCGCTGTTCGTTCTGCTCACCGTGATTTTCTTCCGCGGAAAGGTGTCGCAACTGGCGATCGGATGACCAAGCGTCCACGAACGACCATCGAGAAGCACAGCGCGATGTTGCTTCAGCGCCTCTCGGCACCCGAGACCGCTTCGCATCTCGCAGCCAATCCCGGAAGCATGGTGCGGCTGGCGAAGGCCCTGAACGAGGGCGGCGAGAGGGAACGCGCCGCCGAACTCGCAGCCCAGGCACGCCGGCTCGCCCCCGAGGATCCTGAAATCGAGCGGATCGCGTTGCTCGTCCTGGAAGGCAGCGTGCCGGACTGGCACCACGCGATCCTCGCGGACACGGCGCGCAACTCGGCCTTCGACGCCGCCTTGCGTCGCAGCGTCGTCCCGGGTTCCCGCGTCCTCGACATCGGCGCCGGATCGGGCCTTCTCGCCCTGATGGCGGCCCGGGCGGGCGCAGCCGAGGTGGTGAGCTGCGAACTGAATCCCGCCATGGCGGCCGCCGCGACGCAGATCGTCGAGCGCAACGGCTATGCCGACCGCATCCGGATCGTGGCCAAGCATTCGCGCGACCTCGAGATTGGCACCGACCTCGCCGGCCCGGCCGACATCATCGTGTCCGAGATCGTCGCCAACAACCTGCTGGGTGAAAACATACTCGGGACGATGGAGGACGTCGTCGGGCGGCTGGGGCACCCCACCACCCGCGTGATTCCCTCGCATGGTTCCGTGCGCATCGCTCTCGCCAGCTATCGCAACCTGGCTTTCAGGCAGACGAGATCGGTCCAGGGCTTCGATCTCTCGCTGATGAACAGCTTTTCCGCGCGCATCGCGCTGTCGCCGGGCAATGAGGCGCTGGAGCTGCGGAGCGCCCCGGAGGACCTCTTCTCCTTCGATTTCAGCTCGGGCGGTCCGTTCAGCGACGATCGGGCCGCCGTCAGCCTGACCAGCACAGGTGGCACGGTAAATGGCATCGTCCAATGGTTCAGGCTGACGATGGATGCCGAAGGGGCCTACGAGAACAGGCCGGCACCCGGCGCGTCCTCATCCTGGTCCGTGATGTTCCAGCCATTGCCTTCCGTCATAGAATCACAGCCGGGCGATCGGATCGTCGTTCGAGGGGGCCGGGACCGAACGTCGGTGTGGATCTGGGTCGACCCCTCTGCCAGAGAAACGCCAATATCGGCAAGTACATAGAGGAAGGAAAGTCGCACGATGAATCCTCTGCTTTTCCTCTAGATTGGCAGGACGCCCTCCAGGTCTTCGGCAATCCCGGTATGCCCTCCCCCGATGAGGACGCCAGGCATCGAGGCGAGAAGCTGTAGAACCATTCCGTGGCCCACGCCGTAAGCGCCTTCTCCTACCGTTCCGACCGCATGTCGCCCGTCGCACTCGCGCTGGCGATCCTGCTGCATGTCCTCGTGGTGGCGGTGCTGTGGTGGCTGGCGCAGCAGAAGCCGCCGGTGCCGCCGGTCGAGGAGGCGATCACCGTCTCGTTCGAGCAGCCCAAGCCGCCGGACCCTCCCCCGCCCGAGCCGCCCCCGCAGCCGCCCGTGGCCCAGCCCCCGCAACAGGTTCCGCTCCCGCAGACGCTGCCGCCGATCATTCCCGGGGTGCGCCCGCCGGCGCCCGTCACGGGGGACCGGCCGACCCAGGCACCGCCCACCGACCAGGTGTCGAAGCAACCGCCGGCACCGCCGCCGCCGCCCGAGAGCAAGGAGGAGCCGAGTCTGCTCACCGAGCCGGAAGCCGCGCCGCCCCCGCGCGAACCGCCACTGGAGGCGCGCGTCCAGCCTCCGCCCGTGCCGGCCGAGAAGCCCACGCCGGAGCCGCCGACGGAACAGGGGCTGAAACCGGCGCCGATCCCGCCGCCGCCCCAACCGGCGGCGGCGGCGAAGCCGGCCGAACCCGTCCCGGTGCCAAAGCCTCTGCCGCAACAGCAGGCGCTCGCCTCACCGCCGAGGCCGCCTCCGCCCGCGCCGAAGCCTGAGCTGAAGCCCTCACCGCTCTCGACGGCGCCGGCACGGCGGCCGCCCTCCGCCTCCTCCGCCGAGCCGCCGTCGCAGCACCGCTTCGTCAATCCCGCGGACAGCTATGCGCGCGCCAAGGTCGCCGACAATTATCTCTCGGAGGTCCTGCGCAAGATCGTGGGCTACCGCTACCAGTCGAACACCCAGCGACGGCAGGGCGTGACGGTCGTGCGAATCGTCATCGCCCGCGACGGCCGCCTGCTCGGCGCCACCGTCATCAGCTCGAGCGGTGAACCCGAGTTCGACGAGGGCGTGCTGGCCGGCGTCCGTGCCGGCGCGCCTTACTCGCCGCTGCCCGACAACATCAAGGGCGCCAGCGCCCCCTTCGACCTGCCGCTGGTGTCGATCCGGCGGTAGCAGGCTGTTGAAACAACCTTTTTTGCAGGCACCGCGAGAAACAGCGGCCCGCCAACGGTACCATGATACCGGCTTCATGGGAGCGACATTCGATTCATTTGTTTCGTTTATTTTGTTTGTTTCGAATATGCGCCCCGCACCCCGTGGAGCCCAGCTACACAAAGGAATCAGATCAACACATCAAAGGGTATCCCTTTCGATTCCTTCTCAATTCATGACGCTCTGGACCAGGTCCTCTCCGTATCGCTTCGAACCATTCACCTCATCTGAGGAGGCTGGCCGGAAATGAATTGAATCGATTCAAGCACTTACCTCATCCTGAGGAGCGCCGCGAAGCGGCGCGTCTCGAAGGATGGGCAACAGGCAAGGTGCGCGTTCCCACCCTTCGAGACGCATCGCTGCGCGATGCTCCTCAGGGTGAGGTTATCGGGGCTGTTCATAGCCCCTTGTTTTAGCTGCATTCATTTCGAGTCAGACTCTGAGGAGGCCCAAAGGGCCGTCTCGAAGGATGGGCAACGGGCCCCTTCATTTGCTACCTCTTTTCGCGAGCGCCCGAAGCGCCCCGAAATCGCCCCTGATCAGGGCTTCCTTCTTGGCGCGCGACCAGCCTTTGATTTGCCTTTCAACCGCGATTGCATCGGTGATGTTTAGAAAATGCTCCGACCAAACTAAGACCACCGGAAGACGTTTAGAGGTATAGCCGCCGTAAGTGCCAGTATTGCGCTCCGAAAGACGTCGCTCCAGGCCTCGCCGTGCCGAGCCGACATACTAGCTGCCGTCTGAACAGCGCAGCATGTAGACGTGCGCTCCCTCCTCGTTGTCCATGGTTCCAGCCAGCTCGACCTTTGCCCATCCTTCGAGACGCGCCGCTTCACGGCGCTCCTCAGGATGAGGTAAGTGCTTGAATCGATTCAACGCAATTCCGGCCAGCCTCTGAAGAGCCGCGCAAAGCGCGGCGTCTCGAAGGATGGGCAACAGACGGGGTGCGCGTGCCCACCCTTCGAGACGCTCACTGCGCTCGCTCCTCAGGGTGAGGTCATTGTTGAGACGCTCGACTCGATTCATTCTCGCCCGGAAAAACTCCAGGCACGGGCGTTACCGCTCGTAGCCCATCAGCTCGAACGTCTCGCGGCACGATTCGTAGATGGCCTTCTTCTGCCGGTCCGTCAGGATTTCCGCGGCGGGCCGGCGATCGGCGCGCTGCACCGTCTTGGCGCGCGGCAGCTCGCCGTCGAAGCGAAGTCCGGACTTCGCCAGAACCGCATGGAACGACGCGGGCAGGTCCTCCTGCCGGATGATCTCATCGAGGGCGACCCTGCCGTCGATCGTGTAGAGGTCCCTGTTGTCGATTTCGTCGTGGGCGATCAGCTCGTCGAGCACGGCCTGGAAGTCGCCGGCGGGTCGCCCCATGAACCACATCTTGAAATAGGCCTGTGAAACCGCCTTCTCGTACGGGTGCCGTTCGATCGTCCACTTGTGGGCCTTCTGCCAGAAGGCCTCGCCGAGCATGCGGCGCGCCAGGCTCGCCGGCATGTGGTTGTAGTACTCGTTGCCCGCGTGGTTTCCCTTCATCATCTCCCGGTAGTCCGCCTCGTCGCCCCGATCGAGAATGCCCTCGTGGGGGCTCGTCGGTCCGGGCCCGATGCGGAAATTCTGCGGTCCGCGCCAGCCATGCGCCTGCCGGATCTTCTCGTCGTCGGGATGGATCGGCGTGATGATGTCGGCCTTGCCGCAAAGGCTGCTGAGCACCAGCTCGATGGCCGTGCCGGCCGTCTTTCGCGTCTTGATGAAGATGAAGCCGTGTTCGAATGATGCGATCATGCCGGGCATGCCTCTCCGCTTTTCCGTCCCCCGTGCCCAGCGCAGATCCTCCTGCCGCTCGGCGTCCGGACGAATCCGGACCTGGGCCTTCCTGCTGGCGATGCTCGCCCTTTTCCTCGTCCGGACGCAAGCGATGGCGCAGCCGAGCGCGGACAATCTCCAGAACCGGTCCAACGATCCGCTGACGCCCCGGATGGCGTTCGAGTTTCACAACTACGCCCAGCCCGTGCTCGCGGAGCGGCCGGCCAGCGGCGCCGATCAGGGATACTTTCGCTTCGTCCTGCCCCATGCCCTGTTCGGCGTAGACCAGATGATGCGCGCGTCCATGCCGGTCGTGGCCAGTGCCTGGGACCCGGAGAAGGCGGTCAACGGCGTGGGCGATTTCACGATCTTCGACCTGGCGATCTTCTATTTCGGCTCGGTGAAGACCGGTATCGGTCCGCTCCTGGTCGTACCGACGGCCAGCTCCCGCGCACTCGGTACCTCCAAGTGGCAGGCCGGGGTCGAAGCGGTCGTCAGCGCCCCCCACACCTGGGGCCTGACGACGCTCCTCGCCTCGTGGCAGCAGACGTTCGACGGCACGCTCCAGACCGTGACCGCGCAGCCGCTGCTCTTCTACAACCTCGGCGACGGGTTCTATCTGCGCTCCTCGGGCATCGCGTCGTTCGACCTCGGCAGGAATGCCGTGGTCCCGGTCGGCCTGGGACTCGGCCGCGTCTTCGAGCTTCCGAACGGCGCCAGCCTCAACACCTTCGTCGAGCCGCAATACTCGGTGATCCAGAGTGGCCCGGGCGTGCCGTCGTTCCAGGTCTTCGCCGGCGTCGTCGTCCAGCTTCCCGTCAGGCTCCGCTGACGGGACGGACGTCAGGTTTCGGCGCCCGGCGTCGAGGCAATCCTGGACAGGGCATAGGAGATGTCGTCGGTGAGGGTCGAGAGGAGTTGGAGCTCCTCCGTGTCGAACGCCTGCGGCTCCGCCGCATACATCATGAGGGCCCCCACCACCGTGCCGTGACGGCGCAGCGGCAGGGCGATGCTGGAGCGGTATCCGTGCCGCAGCGCTTCGTCGTGCCACGGCCGTGTCTTCGGATTGTTCTCGAAATCCTGGTTGACCTGGACGGCGCCCGTCTTGATCGACATGCCCAGCGGCCCGTTGCCCGTGGGCTCGTCGTTCCACGTGATATGGGCGTGGGCGAGATAGCCGTCGTCGTATCCTGCAACTGCCGGGAAGCGGAAAGTCTTGCCCGGGTCATCATTGGCAATGCCGATGGCCACCATCCGGTAGTCCCCGAATTCGACGAGAACGGTGCAGATCTGATTGAAGATCTCGGCCTCGTATCGGGCTCGCAGCAGGATGCTGGTTGCCGCCTGCAGCGAGCGCTTCACGCGCGCCAGCCGCAGAACTCCTGCTCCAGCCTCACCCGATCGCTGATGTCGACGCCTATCGCCTGACGATAGGCCTGGCCTTCGAGTTCGAAGGAGCTGATCCGCACCTCCGCGGGAAACGTGCTACCGTCCTTGCGGCGCACCACGGTACGAAATGCTTGACTCCCGGTCGCTGCCACGAACCCGGCCTGCCGATCGTCTTCGTCCGTCCGGCCAGGCGCTCTGAGGCGTTTTACGTCCATCCCCCGGAGTTCCCCGGCACTATACCCGACAGCCTTCTGCGCGGCCTCGTTGGTCTCGAGAATTCGGTCGTCCTCGTCGACTACGATGAACATGTCCTGAATGGCATGAACGAACCGCAGATTGCGTACCGTCAGGTCATGCGCTTCGTCGCGCTGGCTTCGCCAGAGCGACCAGACCAGAAATGCCGCCACCAGAATGGTGGCCCCGAACACCAGTACGATCTTCTCGGACCGGCGATCGATCGGGCGCATCACCTCGTCTTCGTCCGACTTGGCGTTCACGATCCAGGGAACGGCCTTGGCGGCATACGACGCCGCAAGGACCCTCTCACCGCGATAGTCCACGCCCTCGCGCGCACCGTCTCCCTGGCGGATCGCGGTGGCGGCCACCAGGTTCGGCGTCGACAGGGGCAGGCGGAGCCCTGCGGGCGGGACGGGGCTCTCCCAGAAACGCGGTGCAACCAGAAAGACGATGTCGTCGCCGTCCTGACGGAACAGCGTGACTTCCGATGTCGCGCTCTGTGTGGGCCAGGCCTGAATTTTCCGGAACAGGTCGACAGCCGGGTCGACCACGAGCACCACGACGAACTGGCGCGAACCGGGCGCACCGGTGCCGAGCGGTTGCGCGAATGCCATGCTGGGGCTCGGTGGCGTTCCGGCATCGAGTCGAAGCGGTCCGATCTTCAGCTTGCCGTCGCGGGCCGCTTCACGCACCAAGGGTTCGAGCTGGTCGTGATCCTTGTGACCGGGAGCGCCGCCCACCTCCACCAGCAATTTTCCATCGGCCGAGAAGAGCATGATTTCGCGCCGCTCGGGATGTCCGATCAGCATCTGATAGAACATGAGTTCAACGAACTGCCGCAGCTCCGGACCCGCCTCGATCTGGCCAAACGGCAACCCCTTGAGGGACGTGACCAGAAATCCCAGGTCGATCGCTCTTTCAGCGACCCACTGGTCGATCTGGTGCGCCTTGAGGCGGGCGATACCTTCCTGCTGGGACAACCGCTCATCGCGGAAGGCGGTGCGCAGATCGTTGTTGAGAAGGTATCCGGCACCAGCGATGCCCAAGGCAAAGGCGGCGAACACGGCCACGAGCAACCGCTTTCTGATGGCGAGGACCGCCTCGGGAGCTAGCCCCCGCCGCACACTCCTGCTCAACAAACGCTGGAAGAAGACGCCGAAGGCGATCAGGGCGATCACGAGGCCAAGTGTCAGCAGCGCTCCCCGCGAAAACAGGTCCTCCATCGCCCGCTGGAACGACGGGATCAACTCCAGCCATTCATCGACCGTGAGCATGGCCGCGAGAAGCATCAATCCGACCAGCGCCGCGAGTGAGATCGAAAAGACCCGCCGTGCAGAACCGGTTTCGACTTCCGTCCTGGACCGAGGAAGCTGCTGCTGTTTCATCGTCCCCCGAGTTGGGTGCATCTACCGTTGCCTGAACGCACCACGGAACTTGTTCCCCCCCAGTATAGACAAAGCGCCGACGGCGTCCTTGATCCAGCGCAATCATCGGGCTGACACCGATGACTCCAAGAGGGTTGGTGAATACAGAAGTAATTGCATGGTACATTTTTTCACCGACGCTGGGAATTCTTCCCGGGCGTTGTTGAGACATGGGTGACAAGCGTGACGCACTCCGAACCGGTGGCAGCGCCCGGTGGCCGAGATGCCTAGATGGTTGTGGGCCTTTGCGATCGGCTTCCTCTGCTGGAGCGCCGAGCCGGAGGCCCATGCCTTCAACATTACCCTCGACAGCAAGTCGATTCCCGGACTTTCCCCGAAGGCGCCCCTGGTCGCCCACACGCTTCGCATCACCGGCCCTTTCGGACAGGGCGATGGCGACAAGCTGCGGGTCATGCTGGCCGGCCTCAAAGCCAAGACCGCCAGGACGGCCGGTCAACCCCTGGCAACCGCCGAACTCAGCAGCAGCGGTGGCGACCTGCTCGAAGGTCTGAAGGTCGGGTACCTGTTCCGCGAGTTCGAGGTCGCCACGCTCGTGCGCAAGGGCGACATCTGCCTCTCCGCCTGCGCCATGGCGTTCCTGGGCGGTACGGCCAGCCGGCTGCCACCCACGCCCGTTCCCAGCCGCACCATCGAGATCGGCGGTCAGGTCGGCTTCCACAACTTCACGCTGGATGCCACGGCCATCCAGAACGAGACGAAGGGCGACGCCACGGCGGGAATCGCCCGCGGCTTCGGACTGGGCAGGGCCGGCGCGTCGGCGCTGATCCGCTACGCTGCCGACCTCGGCGTAGACCCGGGCTTTATCGCGCAACTGCTCGGGCGTCCGCCCGACACCTGGCTCTACATCGATACCAACGAGATGTTCCTGACGGTCGGGGCCTGCCCGAGCGGGCGCGAACCGCCGCTGGGCCGCATCGAACAGCAGGCCGTGAATATCTGCAATCACGCAAGCGGCGGGGCCAGTGTCGCCGAAGCATCCCAGGCGCGACCGACCACGGCCCGCGAGGCCAAGCGCTACCTGCTCGAGCAGGTCCAGCGGAACATCGAGAGTGTGAACATCAAGGGTCCGCTCGTCGGACAGCTCGCGGGCGTCCTTTCCTCGAAGGACGACCGGCTGATCGAAAGTGTCTATTCGGACCTGCGAGCCGCGGGGATCGCGTTGCCGGAGCCGGTGGGCCGAAGCTTCATCGTCAGCGGCTATGCCTTCGGTGAACTGCAGGCCGAGTGCCACGTGAACCTGTCGGGGGGCGAGCCCAACAAGTTCGACTTCGTCCTCATCATCAGCGGAGTGGGCCTTTCCCGCCCCCTCGCCCTCCCGCCCCCCATGTGCCCGGCCCTCTTCCGGTACGATGGCCAGGAAGTCTTCAATCCGAAACGATGAATCGATCTGACCCGGCAAGCCTCTTGGCTCTTTCCGTCTCGAATCGCCCCACCGGCCTCATCCTGAGGAGCGCCGCGACGCGGCGCGTCTCGAAGGATGGGCAACAGACGTGGTGCTCGTGCCCATGCTTCGAGACGCGCTCCTGCGGAGCGCTCCTCAGCATGAGGTGGAGTTCGGTGATTCTATCGTGCTCGGAAAGACCCTAGAGGGGCGGCAACGCTTGGGTCAGTGGACGGTCCGACAGTCGCACCAGGCCGCTGAAGGGCTCCGAGAGTTCGAGGAGCAGGAACAAGGCTGCCGCAATCGAGAAAGCAACGAGGACGAGCGCGACGATCGATGTGTGTTTGAGCGGAGAGAACAGGCAGAAGCTGACGAAGAGACACACCATCCAGGCCGCGAGAACGACGATCAGCGATGTCGGCAGATCCGGCTCCGACCGCTCGTACAGCCTGAGACGGGATTGGGCGATCTGGCCGTACAGCTGTACGGCCCGCGCCTTCAGCAACACCTGAACCTCGTTGCCCGGCACCAGGCCGAGGATCGACAGGTAGGCCTTTTCCGCCGTCGAATTTGGCTCGGCGAACCTGTTGATCGTCGGCCTCGACCACATGCGATCCACCGTCTCGGCCACGCCCACCCGCATCATCTCACGGACCGGCCGCGCCTCTTCGCCGTACAGGCGCAACGTCGCGTCGAGATTGATCACGTCGGCCGCAAGAATGCGAAGGTCGTTGCGCTGCCCTTCGTAGACGGCATAGGAGGAGCTGATCAGCAGACTGAGGACGAGGGCCGCGATGGTCGACAACAGCCCCATGCCGAGCCGCACGACATCCTTGGCCTGCTCATCCAGCAGATGGTCCGGCATGCGCCGCCGCAGGCTCACGCCCAGACCGGCGCCGGCCAGCAGGAGACAGAACACGGCAAGCGCGGACCAGAGATGAGTCAGCATTCGCGCTACTCGGGCATCCGGATCCGGCGAGAAGCGGCAGGATCCATGAGACGTGCAAGTTCGCGCGCCACGCGATCCGCAACAATATCCTCGCCGCGCTGGGTCCAGTGGCCGTCGAGCTTGCGATAGGTGCCCGGAATTCCGGCGAGGTCCGGACCGAGATCGATGAGCGGCAGTCGCTCGCGGACAGCAGCGTCGACCAATTGTCGATGCAACTCCGTGCAAAACCGGTTCCATGTATCCGTCAGGGGCCATGACTGCCAGAAACGCGCGTAGTCCGGGTCGACACTGCCGACCGGGATCGCGAAGAAGAGTATGGGCACTCCCTGTGCCTGGGCTTCGCGGTTCATCGCAGTGAGCCAGGACAGCGTCGCCGGAATATAGCCACGCCCGGCCATCTCGCGGATTTCCGCCTCGTCTCGCGGTCCCAGGATGGCACCGGTCTCCCAGTTCATCAGGATGCGCAACATCCAATCCAGCAGATACTCCTGGTCGACCGTGCCGGCAGGTTCGGCGATGTCGAGATAGGCACCATTTCCACGCCCGAGGATCTCGGCCACTTCTTCATCGGAACTCTTCGGCGGCAGCCACTTGCGCACGTAGGCGACCAGACGTTGCTGGCGTTGCTCGCGCGGCCCGCTGACGATGGCGAACAGCTGTTCCGCCTCGTCGGGAGGCGCCTGCGTTCCCGATCCGAGAAGCGATGGAAGTCTGATCCGGTTGGCCAGCAGCCAGTTGGTCCGAGGCATGACCGACGCGAGAAGGGAGCCACCCGGCGAGGCATCGACCAGACGGAGGGGACCGGGGAAGTCCTCACCGCCCAGGAGGAAGTCGTTGCCCGAGTAGACGAAGACCAGCAGGGCGTCCGGGCGCAGCCGCATGGCCACGTCGCGCAGGCGATAGAAGTATTCGCGCGGTCCGGTCGCGGAGACCCCGAAATTGATAGCCTCCAGATGCTTCTCCTCCGGGTCGAGTTTCTGCTGCACCAGCGCCGGCAGCGATTTCGGCGTGAAGCGCGATTCCACGAAGCTGTCGCCAATGAAGACGGAGCGATACACGTCCGGCGGTTTGTCGAAAGAGCGCTCGCGGTCGCGCATGCCCCAGGAGTTGTCGGGATCGGCCAGCCACGGCTGTTGCCGAAAGGGCTCCGCGAGAGTGCGAGGCTCCCAAGGCAGTCGAGGCACCATCGCCCGGGCTGGCCAGGATGGTACGAAGGCCGATGCCATCACCTCGATACCCACGAGCGTAGCGACCGTCAGAAGGGCACCGAGCACCAGCCCGAATGCCAAATGGCGTTTGCTTCTCCTGCGCACGGTCATACTGATCGCCAGTTTCCCACTTCTCCGAGATCAGACCCGAGCGCCACGCGGCGTTGGAATCGCGCCCAGCTATGGATTCTCACACTTGCGGCTCTCGTCTGCCAGCCAATACTGGCAGCAAGCCTGCCGAGGGTGAACATGACCGAAGAAGGTCTCGAACTCTTGTTCTCGGCCAGGCCACAGGCCGTTCCAAGGGGCTCATCGCCGACATGGCCTTCGACAGCAACGCCACTTGACCGAGAACCTCTTCGGCAAGCCCAAGGAGTTCAGGCGTATCGCCATGCGCGCCGACAAGACTGGCGAAAGCGTCACTGCAGCCATCTACCCCGCCGCCGCTGTGATAAGCTCCCGATGAATCTCAACAGACCCTGGTCAGACACAGAGGATCCGAAGCGGAGCGGTCCATGCCCGACGTCCACACCCAGCATCTCGCACCCTATCGGCAGATGGCGGAGCTTCTCGACACGCTTCATGTTGGCTTGTGTCTCTTCGACGAGATGGACCGGGTGCTGTTGTGGAACCATGCGTTTCTCCGGCTGTTTCCCGAGCACACGGGCCACATACGGGTGGGCGAGCCCTACCGAGACAATCTGGCTCGTTTCTATCGCGGACGACTGCACGCCACCGAACTGAACAACATCGAAGAGTACATCGCGTCGGGGATCCGGAGGCATCGGTCGCAGACGATGCCGTTCGTCTTCGAGCACCATGGCAAATGGGTCAAGGTAGCGTCGGACCCCATTCCCGGCATCGGTCGCCTGCGTGTCTGGACACCCATCGCCCGGCCCGACTCGATGCTCTCGCCCCAGTCGGGCGAGGATGCAATGATGCCCTTCCTGACCGACGATGGCGATGCCGCGATACAGAGCGATGCAGGGCACCGGATTGTCCGGGCCAACTCCAGATTTCTGCAGCTGTTCGACCTCAAATCCGAAGAAGAAGCCAGGGGACGAAGCCTGTCTTCGCTTTATGCAGACGCATGGTCTCGCCTCTCATCCGACGAAGAAGCTTCGCGACACTGGCGGCTCAGCCTTGCGGAAGCCGAACGGTTTTGTGGCAATCCCTTCCAGTTGGCCTTGCCGGGAGATCGATGGGTACGCTGCCTTCAGAAGATGATGCCAGATGGCGGCAAGCTGACAACGATGGCCGACATTTCCGATATGAAGCAACTCCAGCGCAAGCTGGAGGAGGCCAGGAACGCGGCCGAAATTGCCAACCGTGCAAAAGATCATTTCCTCGCCATCGTAAGTCACGAGTTGAGGACCCCCATGAACGGGATCCTTGGCATGCTGGATCTGCTGAATGAAGAAGAGCTCGACCAGCATCGAAGCGAGAAGGTGGAAGTCGCTCGTCAATCGGCACAGGCACTCCTTGGCCTGCTGGACGATATCCTGGCGTTCTCCCGCATGGCTTCGGGGAGGATAGAACTCGAGTGGTCCGCCACCGATCTCAGCAGTCTCATTGCAACCACGGCCCGCCTCATCGAACCGCGAGCACTGAAGAAGGGGATCACGCTTCGCTGGACAGTGTCCCCGGATGTCCCCTCCGAAGTAATGATGGATCCGGACCGGCTACGCCAGGTTCTGCTGAATGTACTGGGCAACGCCGTCAAGTTTACCGAGAAGGGCGAGGTCGTCCTGTCGGCGCGCATGGAATCCCCGCGTCCAGGCAGGCGCCCAGTCTTGCACATTGCGGTGAGCGATACCGGGATTGGCATACCGCTGACGGCCCAGCAGCGAATCTTCGAGCCTTTCGTGCAAGCTGATAGCCGTGTCGGCCGGCGCTTCGGGGGGACCGGCCTGGGGCTGGCAATCTGCCGCCAGGTTGTCGAGGCGATGGGCGGTAGCATTTCGGTCCAGAGCACAGAGGGTATTGGCAGCCGCTTTAGTGTCACCATCCCATGTGATTTGCCTGTGGACTCCAGCGCCATCGAGACACCGAAGGCAAGACGGGAGCTGCCACCGCTCAAGATTCTTGTGGTTGACGACAATGCCGTGAACCGCGAGGTCGCGAAGTTGCTTCTCGAGAAGCTGGGCGCCTCTGCCACTACCATCGCGGACGGTGCTGCTGCCGTAGTTGCAGCCAGTCAGGAGCCTTTCGATCTCATCCTGCTGGACATCGAGATGCCAGAGATGGACGGATATCAAGTTGCGCAGGCGATCCGCGATACCGCTTTGGTCAATGCAAGCACCCCTATTGTCGCCGTCACCGCACATTCGGGGGAACACTTCAGGGCATTGTCTCAGGGAGCTGGCATGCAAGGGTTCATCACCAAGCCACTCCGCCTGGCTTCTTTGGCCGATGAAATCAGCAGCGCGATTGGACTGTAGTTGAGGGCTCCGTGCTATTGGAGCCCTTCACGGCTTGAGAGAACCGAGGGGGCGTCGGAAGCAGGCGCGAACGCGCTTCAGGATGCTGGCCGGGCAGGAGGCGAGGGACATCGCTGCATCGCCACGCCCCAAGCCGGTCCCGACGTTCCAACAGCGCTTGCGAGCGAAACACAGCGCAGGACCACCCGTCTCACCCGCCTGGCCGGTCAGCCGCACCAGCGCCCTGCTCTTTGAACCAGTAGTTTATCAGACCACCCGGAAGTTCTTGAACTGCCAAGGGTCGGACTTGTCGAGGTCCTCGGGGAAGAGTTCGCCGCGGCCCTGCAGCGGGGTCCAGTCGCTGTACTTGCCGACGACCGGGCCGAGATAGGGCATGCAGATCTCGAGGTTGCGCTGGAAGTCCATCTCGTCGGCCTCGACGATGCCCTCGTTAGGATTCTCCAGCGCCCAGATGATGCCCGAGAGCACCGGCGCCACGACCTGGATCGAGGTCGCGTTGTTGTAGGGCACGAGCTTGCGCGCCTCGTGGATGTCGATCTGCGAGCCGTACCAGTAGGCGCCCTTCTTGTGGCCCATCAGCAGCACGCCCAGTTCGTCGCGGCCCGAGGTGACCTCGTCGACGATCAGGCGCTGGCGCTTCTGCTGCTTGAGGTTCTTACCCGCCAGTTCGTGCATCGACATGATCGCCTGGTCGCACGGGTGATAGGCGTAGTGCACCGTCGGGCGATAGACGGCCTTCTTGCCATCGTGGACCGTCAGGTAGTCGGCGATCGAGATCGATTCGTTGTGGGTGATGATGTAGCCGTGGAACGGCCCCTCGATCGGCGTCCAGGTCCGCACCTGGGTGAGCAGGCCCGGACGGTTCAGGTAGATCGCCGCGTCGCAGCCGAACGTGTGGCGCTTGCCGTCGGGCGGCAGCACCTTCTCGTGCGTGCCCCAGCCCATCTCGGCGGGCTGGCCGCCCTCGGAGACGAAGCCGTCGATCGACCAGGTGTTGACGAACTCGCCCACTTCCTTCGGCTTGGGCGAGACCTGCGTGTCGCGCTCGGCGATGTGGATCACCTTCACGCCCAGGCGCTGGGCGAGCTTGCCCCAGCCCTCGCGCGTGGCCGGCACCGGCGTCTTCACGCCGGTGTCGCGCGCCACGTTCATCAGCGCCTGCTTGGTGAAGTGCGAGACGAGGCCCGGATTGGCGCCATGGGCGACCACCGCCGTCGTGCCGCCCTTGTGGCGCGACTTGAGCTTCATCATCGTGTCGCGCAGCGCGTAGTTCGAGCGGCGCGAGACCGACAGGTTGGGATCGGAATAGCCGCCCGGCCAGGGCTCGATGCAGGTGTCGAGGTAGAGGACGCCCTTCTTCTGGCAGAGCTCGATCAGCGCCGTCGAGGCGACCTCGACCGAGAGATTGAGAAGGAAGTCGCCCTGGCCCAGCCGGTTGTCGAGGGTCGAGCGGACGTTGGACTCGGTCAGGCGCTTCTCGACGAACTCGACGCCGAAGCGCTCGGCCTCGTCCTCGCCGCCGCGCATGTCGTCGGTGATGATGGTGATCTGCTCGGGCTTGATGCCGATATGGCGCAGGATCAGCGGCAGCACGCCCTGGCCGATCGAGCCGAAGCCCACCATGACCAGGCGGCCCTGGAAATCGAGGTACTTTTTGGTGGAGGGCTTGCGTGCAGTCTTCTTCGCCATTTCAGCGTCCCCGTTCCCTTCGTTCAGCAGTCAGTAAAAACAGCAACGGGGCCTTTCTCAAGGCCCCGTCGTTCCGTACGCCCGAATTGTGTCAGTTCAGATGCAGACCGACTTGAGCGGCGCAAAGCCGTTGAACGCGACCGAAGAGTAGGTCGTCGTATAGGCGCCGGTCGAGAGAATCTCGACCTTGTCGCCGGGTTTGAGAGACAGGGGCATCTTGTACTCCGTCTTCTCGTAGAGGATGTCGGCCGAATCGCAGGTCGGGCCGGCCAGCACGACCGGGCCCATGCGCGTGCCCTCGCCCGGTGTGCGCAGCCGGTACTTGATGCTCTCGTCCATCGTCTCGGCCAGGCCCGAGAACTTGCCGATGTCGAGGTAGACCCAGCGCTTGCGGTCGCCCGCCGCCTTGCGCGAGACCAGCACGACCTCGCTCTGGATCACGCCGGCGTCGCCCACCATCGAACGGCCGGGCTCGATGATGACCTCGGGCATGCGGTTGCCGAAGTGGCGCACCAGCGCGCGGGTGACCGCCTCGCAATAGGCCTCGATACCGCTCACCTCGGCGCGATAGCGCGCCGGGAAGCCGCCGCCCAGGTTGACCATGCGCAGGTCGACGCCCGCCTCGGCCAGCGCGAAGAACATCTGCGAGACCTGGGCCAGCGCCTTGTCCCACTGGTCGAGGTCGGTCTGCTGGCTGCCGACATGGAAGGAGATCCCGTAGGCATCGAGGCCCCAGTCCTGCGCCTTGCGCAGCAGGTCCTTCGCCATCTCGGGCGCGCAGCCGAACTTCTTGCTGAGCGGCCATTCGGCGCCGCCGCAATCGACCAGCACCCGGCAGAACACGCGGGCGCCCGGGGCCACGCGGGCGAGCTTCTGCAGCTCCGCCTCGCTGTCGAAGGCGAACAGGCGCACGCCCTGCTGGTAGGCCCAGGCGATGTCCTTTTCCTTCTTGATCGTGTTGCCGAAGGAGACGCGGTCCATCGAGACGCCGGTTGCCTGGATCATCTCGATCTCGCCGCGGCTGGCCGTGTCGAACTTGGACCCCGCCGTGGCCAGACGAGCCAGCACCTGTGCGGCCGGGTTGGCCTTCACGGCGTAGAAGATGTGCGCCGTCGGCAGCAGCTCGCGCATGCGGCGGAAATTGTTCTCGACCACGTCGAGGTCGATCACGAGGCAGGGGGTCTCGGGCTGCTGCTCGCGCAGGTAACGGAAAATACGCTCGGTCATCGCTGGGGGGTTCCCCGTCTGGATAGTCAGCTGTCGGAAGAGATCGAACGACGACGTACGGCGCCAAGCGTGGCGCGATACGTCAGCCGATACTCGACTGAGCTAAGATCCGTTTATGCGGCTGAGCGAGGAAGGAGGCCCGAGCGAGAGTCGGGCAAATGACATAATAGCAGGGAACGCGCCCCGCGCGGTAAGCAACCATCTCAGAAGCTCCTTCCCGGACCCGGCTCGAAACCGGCACTGCCAAAAAGAACACTTTCCGTCGTTGCGTAACCACAGAGGGCCAGCGGCACGTGCGTTGGGCGTCTTGTTTGAGTGCTATCTACAACTAATCGACCTGGTTACAAGCGGAATCTGCCGCGCCTCGATAATTTCGACGGTTCGTGACGCCGGCACGACAGGCTCGCGTCAGACGCGCGGCACCGATGCCCCCGGAAGCT
Source organism: Reyranella sp. (assembly GCF_030651995.1). Taxonomy (GTDB): domain Bacteria; phylum Pseudomonadota; class Alphaproteobacteria; order Reyranellales; family Reyranellaceae; genus Reyranella. The sequence goes on along the minus strand of NZ_JAUSBN010000054.1, from coordinate 70,469 downwards.
TGATCGATGCGGCCAGTACCGTGAGCGGGACCAGCATCACGACGGAGCCGATGAGCGCGGTGCGGACATCGAAGAAGTTGGCGATCTTCCCCCACAGCAGCGCGCCCGCCACCATGGCGCCGAAGAACACCATCTGGTGGACCGCCATGCCGCGCGCGCGCATGTAGTTGGGCAGGATCATCTGCACCGAGGCGCCGTTGTTGGCGATGAAGGTGATCCAGCAGGCGCCGTTGATGGCGACGACGGCGCCGACCACGAGCGGCGTCATGACGAGCGCCGCGACCAGGGTGGCGGCCGCTGACACGCCCATCGCCCAGATGTTGGCGCGATCGGGGCCGAGCAGCCGGTTCACCGTCGGCAGCGCGAAGGCCGCGACGACCGCACCGGTGCCGAACACGCCGTAGAGGATGCCGAAGGTGAACTCGTCGAGGCCGAGTTCGAAGCGGCCGATCACCGGCAGCAGGGTGCCCATGGCGATGCCCGGCACGAAGAAGCAGAGGCCGCGGGCGAAGATCGCACGAAGCTCGGCCGAGCCGCGGACGAAGGCGATGCCGGCGCGTGCCGCCTCCCCCAGGGTCTCGCGGCGCTGGGCGGCGCGCGCCTCGGCCGGCCGCTTCCAGGCCCGCATGGCCAGGATGACGCCGACATAGGTGAAGGCATTGATGGCGAAGAGCAGGAAGACGCCGACCAGGCCCAGCAGCAGCTGGCCGATGACCGGGCCGATGGTGCGGGCGAGGTTGAAGCCGGCGCTGTTCAGGGCGATGGCCGGGCGCAGCTGCGGGCCGCTGACGATCTCGGGCACCACGGCGTGCCAGGCCGGGGCGTTCATGGCGTTGCCCAGTCCCATGCAGAAGGACAGCGCCAGCAGGTTCCAGTGGTTGAGCTGTCCGAGGAAGGCCAGCACCGCCAGGGTCGCGGCCACGCCCATCATCCAGACCTGGCAGCCCATGATGTAGCGGCGGCGGTCGAACCGGTCGGCCAGGATGCCGGCGAAGAAGCAGAACAGGAACATCGGCAGGGTGCCGGCCGCGGCCAGCAGGGCCACGAAGATCGGCTCCTGCGTCAGGCTGGTCATTTCCCAGGCCGCCCCGGTGGTCTGCATCCAGCCGCCGACGTTGGACATCAGGTTGGCGATCCACATCGCCAGGAACGAGCGGTTGGCGAGCGGCGCGAAGGCGGAGGGCGGCTTCGGCGGCCGCGACGGCGCCGACGGGTTCACCCGGCCAGCACCTTCTCGTAGATGCGGTGGGTCTTGTAGTGCACCCCGCCGACCGAGCGGATGATGTTGTTGGTCGCCTTGTTGTCCTCGAGGATCCAGCCCAGCTCGGCCGAGGTCTTGCCCAGCCGCTTGCCGTTGGCCCGCAGGGTATCGATGGCGATCATGGCGAGGCCGGCGCCCAGCAGCGGATGGTTGCGGTACTTCTTCTTCACCCCCATCAGCGGCACCCGCGTGCTGCCGACACCGGCGATCTTGAGGCGCCACAGAAGCTTGGCGAGGTTGATGGGGCCCAGCTTGCCGCCGAACTCCGCGACCGCCTCGTAGATGTTGGTGAGCGCCACGATGAAGGCCACGCTCTCGTCATCGACGTCCACGAACACCGCGAGCTCGGGCACGATCACCGGCCCGAAGGCCTTGGAGGCATGGTCGATCTCGGCCTGGGTGAAGGGCACGAAGCCCCAGTTGTCGCTCCAGGCATCGTTGAAGATGCCGACCAGGGTGCGCACCTCGGCATCGAACATCTTCATGTTGGCCGTGCGCACCTTGACCCGGCCTTCGAGGCCACCGCGCTTCAGCAGCTTGGCGCCGATCGTCTCCGGCGCGTTCTGGACGTCGTAATCGTAGGAGAAGACGTCCTTGGCCTTCGCATAGCCGCAGGCCTCGACTCTCGCCCCGGCGTAGGGCGGATCGTAGGGCACCAGCAGGACGGGCCGGCTGTCGAACCCGTGGATCAGCAGGCCCACCTCCTCGTTCACCGAGAGGCTGAACGGGCCGGTCACGTGCTTCATGCCCTTGGTCCGCAGCCAGCTCTCGGCCGCGGCGAACAGGGCGGTAAAGATCGCCGGATCGTCCTCGGCCGCCAGGCAACCAAAATGGCCGGTGCTGTCGTTGTACCGATCGAGATGGGCGCGATCGACCTGGGCGGAGATGCGGCCGACCACCCTGCCCGCGCGCCGCGCCAGGAAGAAACGCACCTCGACATGCTCGAACAGCGGGTTCTTGCCCGGCGCAAAGGCTTCCCGGCGCTCGAGATCGAGCGGCGCGACATAGCCCTTGTGGCCGGCATAGAGGCGCTTGGGGAGCGCGATGAAGGCGTTCAGGTCGGCCTTGGACTCGACCGGGGTCACTATCGTGTCGAACGAAGCCATTGACGCCTCAGGCTGCCAGGGCGGACGGCGCGCCGCCGTTGAAGACGATGCGGCCGTCGGGTTCGCAGCCCGTGCCGTCGGCCTTGAGCGCGCGGATGTCGAGGGTGATCCGCCAGCCCGCGGTCTCGCGCTCGATGCCGATCAGGTGATAGCGCGCGCGGCCGTACTTGCTTTCCGGAGCAGCCGACGCCGAGGTGACGCCGACCACCGGGATCGCGCCCTGCGGACCCATGATGCGCGCGACTTCGCTGCGATGGTTGTGGCCGTGCAGCACGATCTCGCAGCCGACCCTGCGGATCATCGCCTGGAAGGCGGTGGCATCCGTCAGCCGCTTGAAGCGCGACTCGGTGGTGAGCGGCGGATGATGGATCAGCACGACGCGGCACAGGCCTTCCCGGCCGAGCTCGGCCAGCAGCTTTTCGGCGGCGGCGATCTGCGCCTCGCCCAGGGTGCCGGTCGCCAGCAGCGGCGGCTTCGGGACGCCGCTGTTCAGCCCGACCAGCGCCACCGGCCCGCGCCGGCGCAGGGTGGGAAACACCTTGAAGTCGGCGGCCGGCGGCTGGCCGTCGCCGGCGATGTAGGCGCCCCATTGGCCGAGGCTCTCGCGCCACTGAGTGGCGACGTAGACGTCATGGTTGCCGGGAATGACCGTCACCCGGTCGGGCGTGCCGAGGGTCGCCAGCCATCTGGACGCACGGGCGAATTCGTCGGGCAGCGAGATGTTCACGAGATCGCCGGTCAGCGCGATATGGTCGGGCTTCTGCGCCTTTATGTCGGCCACGATGCCGGCCAACGCCTCGGGGCGATGGAGCTGCACGCGATTGCGCCACCAGTTGAAGTAGCCGGTGGCGCGTTTGCCCACGAGATCGACGGCGCGCGCCTGCGGCATCGGCAGATGCGGATCGGACAGATGCGCGAGGGTGAACATGGCGGATGCGCCCCTAGCGGGCGCCGCCCACCACGCGGAGCGTGCGGTCGTCGAGGACGCCGAGCTGGCGGCCGATGCCGGTCATGACCTCGATCATGTGCTCCAGCTGTTCCTTGGTGTGCACCGCGCAGACGGAGCAACGCAGCAGCGACACGCCGTTGGGCGTCGCGGGCGGGATGGCCACGTTCACGTAGATACCGGCATCGAGCATCGCCCGCCAGAAGCCGATGGCGGTCATGGGGTCGGGCAGGTGCACGCCCACCACCGGCCCGTGCTCGGGCCCGAGCTTGAAGCCCTTGGCGGCCAGACCTTCGTAGAGCGTGGAGACGTTCGACCAGAGCTGCGTGCGCAGCTCGGGCTTGGCCTTCACGACCTTCAGCGCCTGGCGCACCGAGGCCACGATCGACGGCGGCAGCGACGCCGTGAACATGTAGGAGCGCACCGTGACGCGCAGGATGTCGAAGTCGGGATCGTCCGAGACGCAGTAGCCGCCGATCGCGCCCAGGGTCTTGGAGAAGGTGCCGACGATGAAATGGCAGTCGTCGATCACGCCGGTCGATTCGCAGAGGCCGCGGCCATTGTCGCCCAGCGCGCCCAGCGAATGGGCCTCGTCGACGATCACGTAGGCGCCGTACTTCTTGCAGACGTCGATGAACTCACGCAGCGGCGCGCTGTCGCCCAGCATCGAATAGATGCCTTCCAGCACGACCACGCGGTTGCCCGGACGGTCGCCCAGCCGGCGCAGGCGTGCATCCAGGCTGGAGGGATCGTTGTGCTTGAAGCGCACGACCTCGGCCTGCGTCATCTTGCAGGCGTCATAGATCGAGGCGTGGCTGTCGGCGTCGATCAGGAGCTGGTCGCCCTCGCCCGCAAGGGTCGAGATCAGGCCGAGATTGGCCTGGTAGCCGGTCGTGAAGACCATGCAGTGCTTCTTGCCGTAGAACTCGGCGATTTCCTGCTCGAGCGCCACGTGCTCGCTGTAGCTGCCGTTTGCGATGCGCGAGCCGGTCGTCCCGGTGCCCTCGGCACGGATCGCCTCGATGGCGGCTTCCATGCAACTCGGGTCGAAGGTCAGGCCGAAATAGTTGTTGGTGCCGACCAGCAGCATCTTGCGGCCGTTGATGATCGCTTCGGTCGGCGACAGCACCCGCTCCATACGAATCTGGAACGGGTCGTAACCGGTGGTCCGAACGTCCCGATAGGCCTCGAGCAGGCCCGCATGCCGGTCGAAAAGGCCCATGGCTAACGCCGGGCGCAGAGCTTCTGGATGGTGTCCGCGAGCTGGTCGACGGTGTGGATTTCGGCCACGACGTTCATGGGAATCGAGATGTCGAAGTGATCCTCGAGCTCCATGACCATGTCCATGATGGCGAGCGAATCGATGGTCAGGTCCTTGGCGATCACCGTGTCGCCCGTGATCGGCCGCTCGCCGGTCTGGAACGGCACCAGGTGACGACATATTTCACGAATGACTTCCCCACGCGACTGGCCGCTGACGCGGGCGCGTTCGAGGGTATCGGTCATGCCGTCGGTTTCGACGATCATTTGATGGGCAGTGCGCAAAACGCTCTCCAGCGCCCGGGGGTGGGCGGTCACCTTGTGCCAGAAACAGTGATCCCGAGTGAAATGACAAATTGTTACGCCGTGTTTCACGCGTCCTATAGCCAGTGCTTCGCGCGATACCACAAGATCGTGTCCCGGAACCCCGACCTGAGGTCGTAACGGGGCTGGAAGCCGATCGCCGCGGCCAGCCGCCGGTCAGGCGCCGACCAGTCGGGGTGGAAGATCTCGTTGACCTTCCCCCGGGTCAGGATCTGGGCGCCCGCCCCCAACGCCTGCCGCAGCTCGTTCCAGCGGGCGACACAGGCCATGACGCCGCGGGGCACGGAGAGCCGCCACGGCCGCCGGCCCAGGGCCTCGCCCGCCGCCGCGGCCATGTCGCCATAGGTGTAGGTCCGCCCATCGTCGATTTCGTAGATCGAGTTCGGGGGCGGCCGCTCGATGCTCAGGGCCAGCGCCTCGGCCAGGTCCGCGACATGGATGAGCGACAGGCGCGCCGACGGCAGGCGTGGCTGGGGCGCAATACCCGACTTAATTGCTCGGAAATATGCCAGCGTTTCGCGGTCGCCCGGCCCATACACCGCCGGCGCCCGGACGATCGCCCAGGGGCCGCTGCGGCTGGCGACGACTGCCTCACCCGCGCGCTTGCTCGCTCCGTAGGCAGAAAGCTGAGGCTCGCGGGCGGCCAGCGACGAGAGCAGGATCATGTGGGCGTCGGGCGCCAGGGCCGACAGGAGCGCCGCGCTGTCCCGGTTGACCGACAGGAAGTCCCCCGCCGCCTTCGCCTTGATCAACCCGGCGGCATGGACCACGGCGTCCGCCCCGTCGACGAGCCGGCGCAGGGCGGATTCGGAGGAGAGGTCGCCCAGCACGAGGTCGGCATCGACGCCGGCCAGCGAGGGCAGCGGCGACCAGCGGCGGACCAGCAGACGCAGACGCCAGCCGCGACGCGCGAGGGCTGCCACGAGATGCGGTCCGACGAAGCCGGTGGCCCCGGTGACGGCGACCAGCCTGCCCATGACGAGCCGTCAGGCCGCTTCGGGCTTCGGCGCGTAGTGGCCGGCGAGGTAGTTGGCCTTGGTCCGGGCGCGCGACAGCTTGCCGGACGAGGTGGTCGGCAGGCCCAGGGTCGGTGGTACGAGGGCCACGTCGCAATCGACGGCGATCGCCTCCCGTACGGCCCCCGCGACGTCGCGCGCCAGATCGCTGCGGCCCGGCTCTCCCGAAACGCGCGCCAGCACCGCCACGACCACGCGTTCGCCCTCGCCGGTATCGATCGAAAAGGCTGCCGCATCGCCGTTCTTGACGATCCGCTTGGCCTCGATCGCCCATTCGATGTCCTGCGGCCAGACGTTGCGGCCGTTGACGATGATCAGGTCCTTCGCGCGGCCGGTGACGACGATCTCGCCGTCCAGCATGTAGCCGAGGTCGCCGGTATCGAGCCAACCGTCCACCAGGACCTCGCGGCTGGCGTCGGGCTCGCCGAAGTAGCCGGGCATGATGCTGGGGCCCGACACGAAAATGCGACCGACCTCGCGATCGGCCAGCGCGGCACCGTCGGGACCACGTACTTCAAGGCGATGGCCCGGCAGCACGCGGCCGCAGATCACGAAGCGGCGCGCCCGGCTCTGGTCACCGGGGTCCGCCGCCGGCACGGCGCGCTGGGCTTCGGCCAGCGCGGTCCGGTCGACGGCATCGGTCCGCACGCCCGTGTCGTGCGGGCAGAAGGTGATGGCGAGGCAAACCTCGGCCATGCCGTAGCTCGGGATGAAGGCGGTCGCGTCGAAGCCGAACGGCTGAAAAGTCGTGGCGAAGCGTTCCAGCACGTCGGCCCGCACCATGTCGCCACCGATCCCGGCATGCCGCCAGCAACGCAGATCGAGATCGGGCGGCACCTGGGCCGCCCCGCGGCGCACCGCGAGGTCGTAGCCGAAGCTCGGACTGTAGGAGATGGTGCTGCGGTTGCGCGAGATCAGGTTCAGCCACTGCATCGGCCGGCGGGCGAAGTCGCGCGGCGTCAGGTAGTCGATCGAGAGCTGGCTGGCCAGCGGTCCCATCAGGAAGCCGATCAGCCCCATGTCGTGATAGAGCGGCAGCCAGCTTATGGCGCGATCGCCTTCGACGACGTCGAGGCCGGCCGGCCCGACCATGCCGGAGAGATTGGCCATCAGCGCGCGCTGGGTGATCTGCACGCCGTGCGGATGACGCGTGCTGCCCGACGAAAACTGGATGTAGCACAGCTCATCGCCGCCGAGCGGCCGCAGATCGACCGGTTTCTCGGGGAGCGAATGGAGCACGTCCATTCCGCCGTGGAGGCGGATGGCGGGGAATTCCCGCGCCGCGTCGGCCAGGTAGCCCGCGAGATCGTCGAGGCCGACCGCTGCGACCGCCCCGGAGGCGGCAAACTGGCGGCGCAGCTGATCGAGGTAGGCGTCCTTGCCGCCAATGCCGACCGGAATGGAGACCGGTACGGGCAGCAGCCCCGCATACTGGGCCCCGAAGAACGAGTCGAAAAAGCCGGGCCAGGTATCGGCGGTGATCAGGATGCGTTCGCCGCGCGCAAACCCGGCGCCGATCAGCTTGCGGGCGACCACATGCGCCCGGTCGCGGACCTCGCGCCACGGCAAGACCGAGAGCTGCTCGCCCTTGGCATTATAAAAGGTCACCCCCGTCTCACCCTTCGCCGCATAGTCGAGCATCGCGGGAACGGAGGCGAACCCGGCGCGATGCAGGGGCAGCGTGGAATTGCGAGTCGGCAGCAGTTTCATCGGAAGGCGGGTCTCCTAGCAGAGGGGTCGAGGCCCCTCAAGACGGCCGCCGCCGGCCGACCACCCCAAGTTGACACACCCGGACCCCGGTAAGATAGTGCCCGCCCCTCGCCAAACCCCGGAGTTTCCATCCCGGAATCGTCGGATCGGCGGGGGTTTTTGGCTTTTGAGGGAGGCTCGCTGTGATTACGGCTGTGATGCCGACGTACGGTCGCAAGGACGTCGTGTTCGAACGCGGAGAGGGTAACTATCTCTACGCGGTGGACGGCCGACGTTACCTGGACTTCACGTCCGGTATCGCCGTGAACGCGCTGGGCCACTGCCATCCCTACCTGGTCAAGGCGCTGACCGAGCAGGGTTCCAGGCTCTGGCACACGTCGAACCTGTTCCGGGTGGGCAACGGCGAGAAGCTGGCGAAGCGGCTGGTCGAGAATTCGTTCGCCGACACGATGTTCTTCTGCAACTCCGGCGCGGAAGCCATCGAGGGCGGCATCAAGCTGATCCGCAAGTATCAGTACATGAACGGCCAGCCGAAGCGGTACAAGATCATCTGCTTCCAGGCGGCGTTCCACGGCCGCCTGCTGAACGCGCTCGCCGCCACCGGCAACGAGAAGTACCTCGAAGGCTTCGGCCCGCCGGCGCCGGGCTATCTCCACGCTCCCCTGAACAACACCAACGTCGTCCGCGACATGATCGACGACGAGACCGCCGGCATCCTGGTCGAGCCGATCCAGGGCGAAGGCGGCATCCGTGCGACGACCACGCAGTTCCTGAAGGACCTGCGCGCCATTTGCGACGAGTTCGGCCTGCTGCTGTTCTACGACGAGATCCACACGGGTTTCGGCCGCACGGGCAAGCTGTGGGGCTACGACTGGTCGGGTGTGAAGCCCGATGTCGCGGCGATCGCCAAGGGCATGGGCGGCGGCTTCCCGATCGGCGCCTTCATGGCAACCGAGAAGGCGGCGGTCGGCATGGTCCCCGGCACGCACGGCTCGACCTATGGCGGCAACCCGCTGGCCACCGGCGTCGCCAATGCCGTGCTCGACGTCCTGCTGGCGCCCGGCTTCATCGAGGACGTGCGCGAAAAGGGCGAGTACCTGAAGGGCAGGCTCGAGGAACTCTGCAAGAAGCATCCCACGGTGTTCGTCGAGCAGCGCGGCACGGGTTTCCTGCAGGGCCTGCAGTGCGCCCCGTCGGTGCCGGCGGGCGACATGGTCAACAAGCTGCAGTCGCTGGGACTCCTGGTCCCGCCGGCCGGTGAGAACGTGATCCGCATCTTCCCGGCGCTGATCGCCGACAAGGCGGCACTGGACGAGGGCATCGCGATTCTCGGGCAGGCAGCGGAGTCCTTCGAGGCGGCGTCCAAGGCCGCCGGGTAGGCCCCCATGGCAACGCCCAAGCATTTCCTCGACCTCGACCAGGTCGATCCCAGGACGCTTCGCCAGATCCTCGATCACGGCAAGGCGATGAAGAAGGCACGGTCCAGCGGCGGGCACGACCAGCCGCTGGCCGGCAAGACACTCGCCATGATCTTCGAGAAGCCCTCGACGCGCACCCGCGTGTCGTTCGAGGTCGGGATGCGCGAGCTCGGCGGCCAGACGATCATGCTGGGCCGCACCGATACGCAGCTCGGCCGCGGCGAGACCATCGCCGACACCGCGCGCGTGCTCAGCCGCTACGTCGACATCATCATGATGCGCACCACCGTCGAGGAGAAGCTCCTCGAGATGGCGAAGTACGCGACCGTGCCGGTGATCAACGGGCTGACCGACAAGACCCATCCGTGCCAGCTGATGGCCGACGTCATGACCTACGAGGAGCATCGCGGTCCCATCCAGGGCAAGTCGGTGGTCTGGTCCGGCGACGGCAACAACATGGCGACGTCCTGGATCCATGCGGCGGTCCAGTTCGACTTCGAGCTGCGCATCGCCTGCCCGCCCGAACTGACACCGCCGGCCGACGTGGTCCAGTGGGCCGAGAAGTCCAGGGGCCAAATCTCGATCGGCCACGACCCGGGGTCGATGGTGAAGGACGCCGACTGCGTGGTCACCGACACCTGGGTGTCGATGGGCGACGAGGATCCCGACAGCCCGAGCGCCGCGCGACGACACAATCTGCTGCGCGCCTACCAGGTCGACGAGCGCCTGATGAAGCAGGCCAAGAAGGACGCGATCTTCATGCACTGCCTGCCCGCGCATCGCGGCGAGGAAGTGACCGCGGAGGTGATCGACGGTCCGCAGTCGGTCGTGTTCGACGAGGCCGAGAACCGCCTGCATGCCCAGAAGAGCATCCTGGCCTGGTGCCTGTCTTGAGCTCGCCATCGGGAGGACCTCCTTCCGATGACTGGGACCGCGTCCTTCCTTTCCAACTGGACGCGCTCGGCGTGCGCGGCCGGCTGGTCCGGCTGGGTCCCGCCCTGGATGAAGTGATCGAGCGCCACGGCTATCCATTGGCCGTAGCGCGGCCGCTGGCCGAGTCGATGGCGCTGTGCGCCACCCTCGCGACCTCGCTGAAGTACGACGGCATCTTCACCCTGCAGATCACCGGCGACGGGCCGATCCGCCTGCTGGTCACCGATCTCACCAGCGACGGGGCGCTGCGCGGCTATGCGCAGTTCGATTCCTGGAAGCTGGCCATCGCGCTGGGCAGCGGCAACGAGGACGTTCCCGACGGCTACATCCCCAAACTGTTCGGCCAGGGCCGCCTCACCTTCACCGTCGACCAGGGCCAGCATACCGAGCGCTACCAGGGCGTCGTGCCGCTTGAGGGCGCGACCCTCGCGGACTGCGCCCACACCTACTTCCGTCAGTCCGAGCAGCTGCCGACCGGCATCAAGATCACGGCGCGCCGCGACGAAACGGGTGACGGGCACCGCTGGCTCGCCGCCTCCCTCATGGTCCAGCAGATGCCCGAGTTCGACGCCGGCCGCGTCGACGTCGATGCCGAGCAGCGCGAGGACGACTGGCGCAAGGCCGTGATCCTGATGGCCTCGGCCACCGAGAAGGAAATGCTGGATCCGGCGCTGCCGGGCACCACCCTGCTGCACCGCCTGTTCCATCAGGAGGGTCCCAGGGTCTTCGACCGGCGGCCCTTCGAGGCGCGCTGCCGCTGCAGCCGCGAGCGCATCGACAGCGTGCTGCGCTCGATCCGGCGCGAGGAACTCGTCGACCTGCGCGACAAGACCGGCCGCGTCTCGGTGAAGTGCGAGTTCTGCTCGACCGAATACGCCTACGACGACGGCGATCTCGACCGCCTCTACGCCGCGGCGGATTAGACCTCAGTCGGCAAGCGCCTTGTCGTAGAACACCGACCATTTGACGTCGGCGTAATCGAGAACCGGACCACAGCGTGTGAAGCCGGAACGTTCATAAACTTTCCAGGCCGCGTAGTGACGGTCGCCGGTCTCCAGCACGAGACGCTTCAGCCCCTCGGCGCGCGCCATCGCCTCGATGCGGGCCACGATCTGCTCGCCGATCCGGCGGCCACGATGGCTCGGCCGCGTGTACATGCGCTTGACCTCACCGATGCCGTCGCCGTGTCGCTTCAGCGCCCCACAGGCGATCGCCACGCCGCCCTCTCGCGCGATGAAGACGGTGGTATCGTCATCGGCCATCTGCTCGACCGTCAGATGGTGGCAGTGTTCGGGCGGCGTCAGTTCCAGCAGCACGGCGTTTAGCTCGGCAACGAGCGTACGGACCTCGTCCTGCAATGGAGTCTCTGTGGCGATCTCGAGGGACATCGACGGACCTGAAGATGTTTTGCAAGTTCTGTCGTCATCCGTGCGGCACCAGTATCTGCCGAACGGTCGCCACATCCTGCAGGCGGTCGAAGCCTTCGTTCAACTCGTCAAACCCGATGCGCTGGCTGACCATGCGGTCGACCGGCAGCTTGCCCTGCTGGTAGAGCGCGATGAAGCGCGGGATGTCGCGCACCGGCACGCAGCTTCCCATGTAGGAGCCCTTGATCGTCTTCTCCTCGCTGACCAGCATGCTCTGCTTGAACGAGAAGTCGGCCACGATCGGTGACAGCCCCGCCGTCACTGTCGTGCCGCCCCAGCGGGTGACGAGATAGGCCGTCTCCATCGCCTTGATGGTGCCGGCGAGATCGAAGGCATAGTCGACACCGCCGTTGGTGAGATCGCGTACCTGCGTGACATGGTCGACGTCCTTGGCATTCACCGTGTCCGTCGCACCGAGTTGGCGGGCAAGACCGAGCTTCTCGTCGGAGAGATCGATGGCCACGATGCGACCCGCGCCCGCGAGCACCGCGCCCATCAGGCCGCTGAGACCCACGCCGCCGAGGCCGACGATGGCCACCGAACTGCCCGGCTCGATCTTGCCGGTGTTCACGACGGCGCCCACGCCCGTGACGACGGCGCAACCGAACAACGCCGCCACGTCGAGCGGCAGGCTGCGGTCGATGACCACGATCGAGCCGCGATCGACCACGGCATATTCGGCGTAGCAGGAAACGCCCGAGTGATGGTTCACCGGCTTGCCGTCCATATGGAGGCGATGATGGCCGGACAGGAGCTGGCCGGCGGCGCGCGGCGTGATCGAGCGCTCGCAGATGTAGGGACGGCCTTCGAGGCAGCGACGGCAGCGGCCGCAGCTCACGTTGAAGGTGAAGCATACATGGTCGCCCACCTTCACGTCGTGCACGCCCGCGCCCACCTCGACGATCTCGCCCGAGCCTTCATGGCCCAGCACGATCGGCACGGGGCGCGGCCGGTCGCCGTTGATCAGCGACAGGTCGGAGTGGCAGAGACCGCCGCCGCCCACCTTGACCAGGACCTCGCCCTCGCCCGGCGGATCGAGATCGACCTCGACCACATGGATGGGCTTCGACTTCGCGAAGGGGCGGGGCGCACCGCAGACCGTGAGAACGCCGGCTTTCATCTTCATGCGATTCCTCCATCGACCCGGACCAGCGATCCGGTGGTGAAACTCGACTTGCTCGACGCGAGATAGAGCGCCGCCGTCACGATTTCCTCCGGCTGGCCGCTGCGCTTCAGCGCCGCCGTCGGGTTGGCCTTGTGCTCCTCCGGCCAGGCCTTGGACACGTCGGTCAGGAAGCGGCCCGGCGAGATCGTGTTCACCCGCACCTTCGGCCCGTACTCGAAGGCGAAGGCCTCAGTGAGCGCGTTGAGTGCCGCCTTGGCGCCTGCGTAAGGCGCGATCTGCGGACGCGGGCGCAGCGCGCCGGCGCTCGAGACGTTGATGATCGAACCGCCCTCGCCCGCCGCCATACGACTGCCGACCAGCGACATCACACGGAACGGTGCCTTGAAGTTCAGCGACACGATGCGGTCGAACAGCTGTTCCGGGGTCTCCAGCGACGAAGGGGCGAGCGGCGAGGAGCCGGCATTGTTCACTAGGATGTCGATCTTCCCGAAGGCTGCGTAGGCCGCCTCTACCATGCCGTCGAGTTCCTGCCAGTTGGCGACGTTGCAGGCATAGGTTGCCGCCCTGCGGCCCATCGCCCGAACCTCGGCCGCGACCTTGTCGCAGGTCTCCAGCTTGCGGCTGGTGATGAAGACGTCGGCCCCGTGGTCGGCGAAGGCCTTCACCATCTGGTAGCCCAGCCCGCGGCTGCCGCCGGTGACGAGGGCAACCTTGCCCGTGAGATCGAAGTGGTTGGTCATGATGAACGGTCCCGTCAAAAAAGGATCATGACGGAAGCATAGCGCCAGTTCCTTGCTTAGTGGCATGTCACTTGCTTAGTCTGTCTTCGGAGCGAAACAGCAGGCCGTCATGAGCATCCACGTCGCGCTGCATCATCGGACGACCTACCGGTACGACCGACCCATCGAACTGGGGCCGCAGATCGTGCGTCTGCGTCCGGCCCCCCATAGCCGGACCCCCGTTCTTTCCTATTCGCTGAAGGTCACCCCGGCCCAGCATTTCATCAACTGGCAGCAGGATCCGCAGGGAAATCACCTGGCGCGGCTGGTGTTCCCGGAAAAGACCGATCTTTTCGAGGTCGTGGTCGACCTGGTGGCCGACATGTCGGTCATCAATCCGTTCGACTTCTTCCTGGAGCCCTCGGCCGAGACCTGGCCCTTCGCCTACGATGCCTCGCTGGCCGAGGAGATCGCGCCGTTCCGCAAGCTGGAACCGCTGGGGCCGAGACTCTCGGCCTGGCTCGCCTCGGTCGACCGCAAAGAGCAGCGCACGATCGATTTCATCGTCGGCCTGAACGCCCGCCTGCAGCGCGAGATCGGCTACATCGTCCGCCTGGAACCGGGTGTGCAGAGCTGCGAGGAGACGCTCGCCCGCGCCAAGGGATCCTGCCGCGACACCGGCTGGCTGCTGGTCATGATCCTGCGCCACCTGGGGTTTGCCGCTCGATTCGCCTCGGGTTACCTGATCCAGCTCGTGGCCGACGAGAAGCCGCTCGAAGGGCCCGAGGGTCCAACGCACGACTTCACCGACCTCCACGCCTGGTGCGAAGTCTATCTGCCGGGCGCCGGCTGGATCGGCCTCGATCCGACCTCCGGGCTGCTGACCGGCGAAGGTCACATTCCCCTCGCCTGCACGCCCGAACCATCGAGCGCGGCGCCGATCGAGGGCGCGATCGAGAAGGCCGAGGTCGAGTTCGAGCATGCGATGACGGTGACGCGCGTGCGCGAAACGCCGCGCACCACCAAGCCCTATACCGAGGAGCAATGGGCCACCCTGCTCAAGGTCGGCGAGGCGATCGAGCGCGACATCGGCAAGCATGACGTACGCCTCACCATGGGCGGCGAGCCGACCTTCGTGTCGGTCGACGACATGGACGGGCCGGAATGGAACACCCTGGCGCTCGGCCCCGAGAAGCGGCGGCTGGCGGGCGTGCTGTTCCGCAAGCTCGCGAGCCGATTCTCGACCGGACCGCTGCTGCATTTCGGCCAGGGCAAATGGTATCCCGGCGAGCAGCTGCCGCGTTGGGCGCTCGGCTGCTACTGGCGCAAGGACGGCGAGCCGGTCTGGCGGAATCCGCAGCTCTATGCGCTGGAGTCCAAGCCGGTCGGCGCCACCGTCGAGGCTGCGCACCGCTTCGCTCTCGCCTTTGCGCAACGCCTGCAGCTCGATCCCGACTATCTTTTCCCGGCCTACGAGGACACCTGGTACTATCTCTGGCGCGAACGGCGCCTGCCCAGCAACGTCGTGGTCGACGAAGCCAGGGTGAAGGATCCGCTGGAGCGCGAGCGTCTGGCCCGCGTCTTCGAAAAGGGCCTCGAAAGTTCGGTCGGCTACGTCCTGCCGGTTATTCGGGATCACAATGGGCGCGACCATGGCGGGCGCGGCAACGGGCACGGGCATGCACCACGGTGGAAGAGCGGTCCGTGGTTCCTGCGCTCCGAGAAGTGCTATCTGATTCCCGGTGATTCGCCGATCGGCTATCGCCTGCCGCTCGATTCGCTGCCCTGGGCGGCCCCCGGCGACACCGACGTCATCGTCCAGCCCGATCCGATGGCGCCGCATCCCGATCTGCCGCCGCTCGATGCTTTCCGGCGCGCGCCGGTGCTGCGCCGTCAGGAACCGGGACTCGCGGGCGATACCGCCGGCGATGCCGAAGCCCGCCGAGAGGCGTGGCGCCGGGCACTGGCCCCGAACACGGGCCTGGGCCCCGCCGTCGGCGCTTCGGCCGCCGGAATCGTGCGCACCGCAATGGCCTTCGAGCCGCGCGACGGTCATCTCCATGTCTTCATGCCGCCGACCGAGCGCATGGAGGATTATCTCGACCTGGTGACGGCGCTCGAGGACACGGCCGAGGAGCAGGACCAGCCGATCTTCATCGAAGGCTACACGCCGCCCGGCGATCCGCGGGTCCTGCACTTCAGCGTCACGCCCGACCCCGGGGTGATCGAGGTCAACATCCATCCCTCCGCGACCTGGACCGAGGTCGTCGAACGCACGGAGATCGTCTACGAGGAAGCGCGCACGACGCGGCTTGGCGCCCAGAAGTTCATGATCGACGGCCGCCACACCGGGACCGGCGGCGGCAACCATGTGGTCCTGGGCGGTCCCTCGGCCGCCGACTCGCCGATCCTGCGACGGCCCGACCTGCTGAAGAGCCTGCTGGGCTACTGGCTGAACCATCCGTCGCTCTCGTATCTCTTCTCCGGCCTGTTCATCGGCCCGACCAGCCAGCATCCGCGCGTGGACGAAGCGCGCAACGATGCGCTGCACGAGCTCGAGATCGCCTTCCGCCAGATCGCGCCGGGACGGCAGACCCCGCCGTGGCTGGTCGACCGTGTGTTCCGCAACCTGCTGGTCGACGCGACCGGCAATGCCCACCGCACAGAGTTCTGCATCGACAAGCTGTTCACGCCCGAGTCCGCCGCCGGCCGCCGGGGATTGCTGGAGCTGCGCGCCTTCGAGATGCCGCCGCACTGGCGCATGAGCGTGGCGCAGCAGGCCCTGCTGCGCGGCCTGGTCGCCAGGTTCTGGGAGCACCCCTACGAGCGGCCGCTCAGCCGCTGGGGCACCCGCCTGCACGACGATTTCATGCTGCCGCATTTCGTATGGCAGGATTTCAACGACGTGCTCTCCGATCTCGGCGAGGCGGGCTACGCATTCTCATCCCAGTGGTTCGCCCCGCATTTCGAATTCCGTTTCCCGAAGCTCGGCGAAGTGGCGCAGCGCGGCCTCGAACTCGAACTTCGGCACGCGCTCGAACCCTGGCACGTACTGGGCGAGGAGCCGGGCGGCGGCGGCACGGTCCGCTACGTCGATTCCACGGTGGAGCGACTGCAGGTCAAGGTCGCCGGGCTGAACGACCAGCGCCATGTCATTGCCTGCAACGGCTGGAAGCTGCCGCTCCGCGCCACCGGCACGGCTGGCGAATACGTCGCGGGCGTGCGCTATCGCGCCTGGCAGGCAGCGAACTCCCTGCATCCGACCATCGGCGTGCACGCGCCCCTCACCTTCGACATCCACGATTCGTGGAGCGGCCGCTCGATCGGCGGCTGTACCTACCACGTGGCCCATCCGGGTGGCCGCAACTACGACCGCATGCCGGTCAACGCCAACGAGGCCGAGGCGCGGCGGCGGGCCCGTTTCTTCGCCATCGGACATACCGGTGGAGCGTCGCCGGAACCGCGTCCGCTCGACAATCCCGAGCATCCGCTGACGCTCGACCTGCGGCGGGCCCAGAGCCTATAGTTCGCCCGCCTCACAGGCAGTCCGACCGTTCGTTTCCACTTCTGTATCCGGGCCCATGGAGTCGTTGCGCGGCCTCTCTTCCTCGCCGGCGAGCGCGTACGACGAACTGGTCACCGGCCAGAAGTCGATCCGCTATCACTGGCAAGGCATCCTGAGCGTCATCCGCTCGCTGCCCAACGGGCTCGGCGAACGGGTCGAGAGCGCGCGCCGGCAGCTCGAGGAATCGGGCGCGACCGTCAACCTGCTGGACGATCGCGGTACGGCCCGCTGGACCTTCGATCCCCTGCCGATGGTCATCACGCCCGACGAATGGGCGGGCATCGAGGCCGGCCTGATCCAGCGCGCCAAGCTGCTCGACCGGGTCCTGGCCGATGTCTACGGCCCGCAGACGCTGCTGAAACGGAAGCTGCTGCCGCCGATGCTGGTCCACGCCAACCGGCATTTCCTGCGACCCGCCCGGGTCACCGACGGCGCCGCGCCGCGACGTTACCTCGGCAACTATGCGGTCGACCTGGTGCGGCTGGGGAACGGACGCTGGCACGTCCTGGCCGACCATACCGAGCTTCCCGCGGGCGTGGGCTATGCCCTGGAGATGCGCCGCGTGCTGGCGCGCAGCCTGCCGGAGGCCTTTCGCTCCATCCCCGTCCGCCATCTCCGGCCCTTCGTCGACCGCTGGCAAGAGTCGCTGCGCTCGATGGCGCCGGCCGCCGTGTCCCAGCCCAACATGGCGGTGCTGACGCCAGGCTCGCTCTCGGCCACTTATTTCGAGCATGTCTATCTGTCGCGCGTGCTGGGCGTCCCGCTGGTCGAAGGCGGCGACATGGTCGCGCGCGACGGCCAGGTCTCGATCAAGACACTCGCCGGCCTTCGGCCCGTGCATGTGCTCTTGCGGCGGCTCGACAGCGCCTTCGCCGACCCGCTGGAAATGCGCGCCGATTCCGCGTTGGGCGTGACCGGCCTGGTGGAAGCCACTCGCAACGGCAATATCTCGCTCGCCAATGCGCTGGGATCGGGGGTCGTCGAGACGCCGGCGATCATGCCCTTCCTGGAGCGGCTGAGTGAACACCTGCTGGGCGAGAAGCTGCGGATGCCGTCGCTCGACGTATGGTGGCTGGGCGAGCCGGCGGCGCTCACCTTCGCGCTGGCCAACCTCGACCTCATGATCGTGCGCCCCTGCCTCGGCCAGGACCGCGAACCCATCGTCGTGGGCATGCTCGAACAGGCCGAGCGCGCGGCGCTGGTCGAACGCATCCGCGCCCAGCCCGGCCAGTATGTCGCGCAGTACCCCATGACGCCGTCGCTCACGCCGAAGTGGGACGGGCAGTCTCTGGTGCCGTCGGCCGTCGTGATGCGCGCCTTCGTCGTGGCCGACCACGACACCTATCACGTACTGCCGGGCGGCCTCGCCCGCGAGCCCGACGGCGACACTGCGCTGCGCTCGCTGGGCAGGCTGCACGGCACCCTGAAGGACGTATGGGTGCTGGCCGAGGATGCCGCCGACGTCCAGTTGCCGACGACCCGGCGCTTTCACCAGCTCGCCGTCGAGCGCGGCACCGCCGACCTGCAGAGCAGGGTCGCCGACAATCTCTTCTGGCTCGGCCGCTACATCGAGCGCCTCGACAACGATGCGCGTCTCCTGCGCACCACGGCGGCGCGCGTGGCGCAGGGCGCCGTCGGCCCGCGCGACGCCGTCGAACTCAAGCTGCTCGGCAGGTTGCTCGACGCAGCGAATTTGATGGATCACGCGTCGGCCCTGGCACCGCCCGAGAGCGCCCTGTTCCAACAGGGCCTGGCGGGCGTCGCGGCCGACGATCGCGGCCTCGCCACCGTGCTCGACGGCATCCAGCGACTGACCGCCACCATGCGCGATCGCTTCTCGGTCGACATGACGACGGCCGCGGGCCCTGAGATGGTCGAAGTGCGCAAGCGCCTGCTGGCGGCGCGCGGCAACCTCGATCCGCTGCTCGCCGCCCTCGACGAGATCGTGCGGTTCGTCGCCACGCTGTCGGGCCTGGCGCAGGAGAACATGACGCGCGGTACGGGCTGGCGATTCCTCGATCTCGGCCGCCGTATCGAACGCGGACTGCATGTGCTCACCGGCGCGCTCGGCCCCTTCACGCTTTCGCCGATCGACTGGGACGCCGCGATGCGCCTGGCGCTCGAACTGTGCGACAGCACCATCACCTACCGCACGCGCTATCTCGGCCAGCTGCAGCCCGCTCCCGTGCTCGACCTCGTCATCCTCGACGATGCCAATCCGCGCGGACTGGTTTTCCAGCTTCGCACCATCAAGGCGCATCTCGACTATCTGGCGCGCGCTTCGGGCGTCCGGGTCGCTGCGCTGCCCGACTCGCTGGAAGTGGACCTGGAAGCGGTGGTCCGCCAGTTCGGCGGCGACGAACAGGCGTGGCGTCATGAGGGGCTTGCGCTCGCCATGCTGCGCGATGTCGCGTCCGACACGGAACAGCAGCTCGACAGGCTCTCCGAGGCCATCACCCGCGCCTATTTCTCGCATGTGCCGGCGGCCCAGGCGGTGGGCTCCTCGGGTGGAGACTGAGCATGCAGTACCTGCTTTCGCACCGCACGACCTACACCTACGCCAGCACGGTCGACTCGGCGCACCACATCGCGCATCTGCGCGCCCGCGACTTTCCGGGCCAGACGGTTACCGCGATCGGCATCGTGACCAGCCCACTGCCGGCGCTTGCCGTTCAGCATGTCGACCATTTCGGGAATCTCATCGACATCTACCGGATCGACAAGCCGCACACGCGCTTCGACATCGAGGTGCGGGCCGAGGTCGACGTCCGCTTCCCTGAGCCGCCGGCAGCCAATTCGACACCGGCGTGGGAGAGCATACGGGACGGCTTCCTCGGAGACGGATTCCCCCAACCGGTCTCGGCCAGCGAGTTCATCTACGAGTCACCGCTGGTCCCAAACGTCGATGCGCTGCGGGCCTACGGCGCGCAGTCCTTCACGGCGGGACGTCCCATTCTGGAAGCGGCGCGTGAGCTGACTTCGCGCATCAAGTCCGACTTCGAGTATCACCCCGGCGCAACCGACATTTCGACGCCGCTCGCCGACGTCTTCGCCGGCAAGGCCGGGGTCTGCCAGGATTTCGCCCATGTGGAGATCGCGGCGCTGCGTGCCCACGGTCTCGCGGCAGGCTACGTCTCCGGGTACATCCGCACGATCCACTCCAGGGACGAGATCGCCCTGCGCGGCGCCGATGCGAGCCACGCCTGGGTGGCCGTATGGTGCGGCGAGGCTGCCGGCTGGGTCCATCTCGACCCGACCAACGACCTGATCGCGCACGAGGATCACGTCGCCGTTGCCTGGGGCCGCGACTTCTCCGACGTGAGCCCGCTGCGCGGCGTCATCCTGGGCGGCGACTCCCACTCCTATGGCGTCGCCGTGACCCTGGTCCCGACAGGCTAGTCGCCCCAGCCTATTTTCCTTGCCACCGCAAGGACCCCGACAGTATGGTCGGCGACACGGCATGTGATTCCAATGAGGCGTGGACTTGGCTGCGTTGTCGAGCACAAGGCCGCTCAATCTCTTCTATCATGACGGCTCGGACAGTGATCGCTGGCTGCCGTTCGACCGGTATCCGCGCGCCGTCATCCGCCGTCTCGTTCGCGGGCCGCGACGCATTCTTGGCCTGGAGCGCGTTTTCCTGAATCTGATGGCAGGGCTCGACAAGATCGGCGCTCCTTATCGGGTCAACGACTATCGCCATCTTCGATCGCATCCTGACGAAGTGGCGTGCGTCCTCGGCAAGCCGCATCTGCTCGACAGATTCGGCCCCACGACTCCGATCATCTTCGGTCCGGCGGTGCACAATCATCCGGTCGACGCGCCCGATCTCTTCACCGAGCACAACATTCTCGGCGTCGTGGTGGCGTGCGAGTGGCAGCGCCAGATGTTCGCCGTGAACTGGGGCGACAAGGTTCACGCCTGGCCGGTCGGCATCGATACCGACAGGTGGGTCCCGACGCCCGACAAAGACATCGACGTCCTCGTGTACGAGAAGATCCGCTGCCACCCAGAGCGCGATCGCGCCCAGGTGCGCGACCCGATCCTCGAGAGCCTCGGCAAGACCGGTCTCAAGGTCGCACGCATCGCCTATGGCCATTACCAGGAGAAAGACTTCGAAGCGCTCCTGCGAAGAACCAGGACCATGATCTTCCTGTGCGAGCACGAGACCCAGGGCATAGCGCTGCAGCAGGCCTTGTCCTGCGGCATTCCCGTTTTCGCCTGGGACCTGGGTGGCGTCTGGCAGGACACCGACTATTACCCTCATCGTGTGGTCTTCAGCCCGGTCACGTCGGCGCCCTACTGGGACGATCGCTGCGGCATGAAGTTCCAGGACGCGGCCGGCTTCGACGCCGGATTCGATGCCTTCTGGTCAGCCGCGTCGAGCGGCAGGTTCGACCCGCGGGCCTTCATCGTCGAGAACTTCACGCTCGCGGCGCGCTCCAAGGCGTTCGTCGAGCTGGTCGAAATGCTCAGCCGACGCTGAGCCGGGGCTCACGATCGACCGCCCCGCGTCCGGCAGGCGTCGGCCGTTCGCTCCGATCACAGTGGCGACGCGCTACGATGCCAGGAAGTCTTTCGTCCACTTCGTGTAGTCGCCGTCACGCGTGACGCGCTTCATCAGCTCGGCATCGGCGACGCCCTGCAAACTGGACGGCGCAACGCCCTCGCGCAGCGCCTTCAGCGTCTCGTAGGTCGCCTTCACCGCGGCGGCGAAAGGCTGGTGTCCCTGCAAGGCGATGCGCACACGGCGGGCGCCGAGATAGTCGAGATCGCTCAGCTCCGGCGTTCCGCCCCCCAGGATCAGCGGCAACCTGGTGGCGGCCGAGATCGCGTCCAGTTCGGCACGCGTTTTCACACCGACGAAGAACAGCGCATCGACCCCGGCCGCCTCGTAGGCCTGACCGCGCGCGATCGTGTCCTCGAGGCTGGTGATCTGGATGGCGCTGGTGCGACCGGCGATGCAGAGACCGGGATCCTGCCGACCGGCGCGGGCAGCCTTCATCTTGCCGACGCCCTCGGCAATCGAAACCATTCGCGGCTTGGTCGTCCCGAACGGTGTTGGCAGTTCGGTGTCCTCGATGCTCAGACCCGCGACCCCGGCGGTCTCGAGTTCCTCGACCGTACGCTTCACGTTAAGTGCATTTCCGTACCCGTGATCGGCATCGACCATGAGCGCCAGGTTGCCGGCGCGGTTGATGCGATAGGCCTGTCCGGCAAATTCGCTCAAGGTCAGCACGATCAGGTCGGGAGCGCCCAGCACGGTCATGGAGGCGACGGAGCCGGCGAACATGCCGATCTCGAAGCCCAGATCCTCGGCGATGCGGGCGGAGATCGGATCGAACACCGAACCCGGATGGAAACAGCGCTCGCCCGCGAGCAGCGCCCGGAAACGTGTCCGGCGGTCGGTCCAGTTCATGATGATCTCCCTTTGGTCGCGCTCCTCCTTAGCAAAGGAGAGGGTCGCCCTGCAGCGATGCGTTTCGACGGGCAAACGGGGTCCGGGGGAGATGCCACTGAAGCCCGATGTACCGCTGCCCGAGATTCCGACGGCCTTTCTCCATGTCGGCTGCTGGTTCCCGAGGGCCGGGGTGGTCTATTATTTCTTCGGGATTGAACCTAGGGAACAGTCGATCGCTGAGATCGACAGGGAACTGGCTCCCGCCTGATGTACTCAGACACTTGAGGAGGATGGTCCTGGATACGCTGATCCCGTCCGCCGCCGATCTCGCCGGCGACCCTGCCGTGATCTCCCGTGCCGACGCCCTGCGGCCGGCCGTCGAGGCTGCCTCCAACGATATCGAGGAGACCCGCCGGCTGCCGCCGGCGCTGCTCGACAAGCTCCATGAGGCAGGGCTGTTCCGCCTGCTGCTGCCGAGATCGTCGGACGGGATCGAGACCGATCCCGTGACCTTCTTCCATGTGATCGAGACGATCGCCCGTGGCGACGCCTCGACGGCCTGGTGTCTCAGCCAGGCCGGCGGCTGCGCCATGTCGGCGGCCTATCTCGACCTGCCGGTCGCCCGCGCGATCTTCGGCGACGATCCGCGCGCCGTGCTGGCCTGGGGCCCCGGCCCGAAGGTAAAGGCCGTCGAGTGTGAAGGCGGGTACCGCGTGACCGGCGTCTGGGCCTTCGCGTCCGGCGGCCGGCACGCCACCTGGCTGGGCGCCCATTGCCCGATCTTCAAGGCCGACGGCTCGCCGCGCCTCGACGACACCGGCCGGCAGCAGGAGCGCACCATGCTGGTGCGCACCGGCGACGTTCAATGGACAGACATCTGGAATACGGTCGGCCTGCGCGGCACCGCCAGCGACCAGTTCGCGCTCGACGACTTCTTCGTGCGCGCCGACCATTCGATCACCCGCGACTTCGAGCTCGAATGCCGCGAGAGCGGACCGCTCTACAGGATGGGCGCCGGCACCTGCTACCAGATGGGCTTCGCCGCCGTGGCCTGCGGCATCGCCCGCGGCGCGCTCGACTGCTTCCTCGACGTCGCCCGCAACAAGGTCCCGCGCGGGCTGAAGAGCCCGCTGCGCGACAATGCCGTCGTGCAATCCAACCTGGCCCAGGCCGAGGTCAATCTCCGCGCCGCCCGCGCCTTCGTGCTGCAGTCGATGGCCGGCATCTGGAAGGATCTCTCGGCCGGCAACACGATCACGGTCGAGCAGCGCATCACCATCCGCATGGCCGCGACCAACGCCATCCACAAGGCCAAGGACGCCGTCGACTTCGCCTACAATGCGGCCGGCGCTACGGCGATCTTCGAGAACCATCCGCTGGAGCGGCGGTTCCGCGACATCCATACCGTGACCCAGCAACTGCAGGGCCGGCTTTCCCATTTCGAGACCGTGGGTGCCTGGATGATGGGCGCCGACGCCGACCTCACTTTCGTCTGACCTGACCCCGGAGACCGACCATGCCGCTTGGCCCCCTTCAGCACTACACGATCGAGCCGTCTGACCTCGAAGCGACCAAGGACTTCTATTGCGACGTCCTGGGCCTCGAGAACGGCGACCGGCCGCCGCTCGGCTTCCCGGGCTACTGGCTCTATTCCGGCGGCGTGGCCACCGTGCACCTGCTGGGCGAACGCAAGCCGCGCGAGGGCATCGTCGTGCGCGGCACCGAGAAGAAGTTCGAGGACACCGGCCGCTTCGATCACATCGCCTTCGCCGCCAGCGACCTGCCCGGCGTACGCAAGCGCCTGCAGGCGAAGAACGTGAAGTTCCGCGAGCAGATCGTGCCGCGCACCGGCGCTGCGCAGATCTTCCTCTACGATCCCGACGGCGTCGGCGTGGAGCTGAACTTCCCGGCCGAAGAGGTCCAGGCGGAAGCCAGGGCTTAGACCGGGATGACTTCAAGGCAGATCAGCCAAAGACTCCGGTGCTTGAAAGCAGAGCCCGTCGTCTCGACCGGAGCGCGCAGCGCGGAGTGGAGAGACCTGCTCTCCACCAATTGCCGGCCGAGCGCAGATAAAAGATCTCTCCGCTTCGCCTCGCTGCGCTCGGCTCCGGTCGAGACGACGGAGTCTTTGACCTTCAACCACCACTCCGCGTGTGTCAGTGCTCGTCTCCCTGGATATTGAGAAAATCGAGCCCCTCGCCGGCGGGGCCGCGTTCGACGAGGCAGGCGCTTATGAACGCGTCATCGCCGTTGCCCGCGGCGAGGTCGATCCGACCGTGCCCGCCAACAGCGGCATCGCGCTGATCGCCAAGGTGCCGCGCAATGCCGCCGGCAAGGTCGAGTACGCGACCAGCGTCTTCATCCTGCGGCCGAAGGATCCGGCGCGAGGCAATGGCCGCATCCTCTACGAAGTGAACAATCGCGGCCGCAAGATGCTGTTCGGCAACATCGCCGACGGCCCGCAGGGCGTGAACGATCCGAAGACCTTGGCCGATCTCGGCAACGCCTTTCCCCTGCGCCTCGGCTACACGATCGTCTGGTCGGGCTGGGACCCGGATGCGCCCCGCGCCAACATGGGGCTTGCCCTGACGGCGCCTGTCGCAACCGACAACGGCCAGCCGATCGTGCGGACGGTTCGCGAGGAATGGGTCTCGGGCACGCGCGTCGGCGTGCTGGAAGCGTTCAAGCTCTCGCACGAGGCCGCGACGCTCGAACAGCCGCGGGCGCGCCTCACCGTGCGCGAACGCGCCGACGACGAGCCGCGCGAACTGCCCCTGAACCAGTGGTCCTTCGTCGACTCCCGCTCGATCAGGCTGCGCGAGGGCACGCAGGCGAGGCCGGGCTTCCTCTACGAATTCCACTACGAGGCGAAGAATCCCAAGGTCCAGGGGCTGGGCTTCGCAGCGACGCGCGACGTGGTGAGCTGGCTGCGCCACTCGCCCGAGGCGGTGAAGGCGACGGGCCGGCCGATGACGCATGCGCTGGCCATCGGGTTCTCCCAGGCCGGCCGCTACCTGCGCAATCACATCTCCGAAGGCTTCAACCGCGACGAACAAGGACGTCGCGTGTTCGACGGCATCCTGAGCCACATCGCCGGCGTCGGCCGCGTGTTCTTCAACACGCCTTTCGCCCAGCCGGCGCGCACCAACACCCAGCACGAGGATCACGGCTTCCCCGAGAACGAGTTCCCCTTCTCGACGGCGACGCTCGACGATCCGCTGACGGGCAAGAGCGGCTCGCTGTTCCGGGGCGACGGCAGCGATCCGCTGCTGATCGAGACCAACACCTCGACCGAATACTGGCAGAAGGGCGCGTCGCTGCTGCACACCGATCCGCTGGGTGGGCAGGACGTCGCCCTGCCGGAAAACTCGCGCGTCTACATGATTGCGGGAACGCAGCATGGCGGCCGCGCCGGCGCCACGACCGATCCCGGCCCGAACCTCAATCCGCGCAACCCGCACAATCCGATGCCGGCGGTCCGGGCCCTGCTGGTCGCCCTCGACGCATGGGTGGTATCGGGCATCGCACCACCACCCAGCCGCGTGCCGACGCTCGCTGCGGGCACGCTGGTGGAGCCCGACAAGACCGGCTTTCCCGCCGTTCCAGGCGCCGCGATCGTGCGCACCACCAACGTCGTGGCGCCGCCCGGCGACTGGGTGAGGCCCGCGGTTCCGGACAAGGCCTATCGAACCCTGGTGAGCAAGGTCGATGCCGACGGCAACGAGATCGCGGGCATCCGCCTGCCCGACATCGCCGTGCCGCTCGCCACCTACACTGGCTGGAACGAGTACAAGCCGCCCTACCCCGCCGGCGAGATCGCCGATCGTGACGGCAGCTGCCTGCCGCTGCCGCTCGACAAGGCCGCGCGCGAGGCCGCGGGCGATCCGCGGCCCTCGATCGCCGAACGCTACAGGAGCGGCCCCGACTATGTGGCCAGGGTCCAGACGGTCGTCGCGCAACTGATGGCCGACCGGCTGCTGCTGGCCGAGGACGCCGAACGCTATCTCGACCGTGCGCGTAAAGAGCCGCGCGTCGCGCCTTAACGAACAGCTTCAAGGGAGATCAGGATGGGCAAGCGAATTGCAGTCGTCGGCACGGGAGCATTGGGCGGCTATGTCGGTGGATACCTCGCGCAAGCGGGTCTCGACGTCACCCTGATCGATTTCTGGCCGGAGAACATCGAGACCATCCGCAAGAACGGGCTCGAACTCGACGGCGTGACGCCGGAAGAGAAGTTCACGGTCACCAAGGCCAAGACCATGCATCTCACCGAGATGCAGGACCTGTCGCGCCAGAAGCCGATCGACATCGCGTTCGTGTCGATGAAGTCCTACGACACCGAATGGGCGACGGCGCTGATCAAGCAGTATCTGGCACCGGACGGTTACGTCGTGTCGCTGCAGAACTGCCTGAACGAGGAGCGGATCGCGGGCGTCGTGGGCTGGGGCAAGACCGTCGGCATGGTCGCGTCGCTGATCTCGGTCGACATGTACGAGGCCGGCAAGATCCGCCGCACCGTTTCCAAGGGCGGCGACAAGCACACCGTCTTCCGCGTCGGCGAGGTCCATGGCCGCATCACCAAGAGGGTCGAAGAGCTGCGCGAGATGGTCGGCATGATCGACAGCGCCAAGACCACGACCAACCTGTGGGGCGAGCGCTGGTCGAAGCTCTGCCAGAACGGCATGAAGAACGGCGTCTCGGCCGCCACCGGCATGACCGGCACCGACTGCGATCGCAACGACGCCGTGCGCCGCTTCTCGATCAAGCTGGGTGGCGAGGCGGTGCGCGTCGGCCAGGCGCTGGGATATCACATCGAGAAGATCGGCAAGTTCGAGCCCGAACTGCTGGCCCGCGCTTCGGAGAACGACAAGGCGGCACTCGACGAGGTCGAGGCGATCCTGCGGCCCGGCTCCAACACCAACCCCAACCCGCGCGCCGACATCCAGCGCCCCTCGATGGCGCAGGATATCATCAAGGGCCGCCGCACCGAGATCGAGTTCATGAACGGCTACATTGCCGAGCGCGGCGACTATATCGGCGTGAAGGCACCGACCCACGCCAGGCTCACCGAGATCGTGAAGAAGGTCGAGCGTAAGGAGCTGGCGCCGTCCGCCGCCCTGCTCGGAGGGTAATATTCCCATCGCCCCACGGCGTAGGCACCAGGTGCTGCAGGCCGATTCGACCCTGCAGCGGTCGACCGATCTCACCATGCAGGTTCACTCGATCGATCCGCCGCACCCGTATATCCTGCGGTCGATCGAGCTGTTCGCCGGCAAGGTCGCGCCTGCATTGGGCTGGGCGCCGGAAGTCAAAGCGGGGACGAGACAAGTCGCATGACAGACGTGATCGACAGCCTGGTGGGTATCGCACCGGGCTCAAAGCTGGACGCGATCCGCGGCCAGCGCTCCGAGGCGCGCACGCACGCGCAGGCGAGTTACACTTCGCTGTTCGAGCCGAAGGACCTGGGCGGGGTCAGCGCTGACGAACGCCACGCCATCGCGTCGTTCGTCGCGGGCCTGCACGGCGAGCCGAAGACGGACGCCTTCTATGCCGCCAAGCTGCCCGCAGCCCTGCGCACCGCCATCGCGACCGAAGTCGCGGCCGCCAGGATCACGGGTCCCTACGGCCACTTTCCGAAAGGACCGCTTTCGGTCGAGGATGCGCCGGGTCCGACCTGGAAGGTGAGCGATGCCGGCCGGGCGACCCTCGGGCCGCGCCTCGCCGCCGCGTTCGAGCACACGCACATGCTGGTGTTTCATCCGCGCGATTCATCGGCGGCGTCGCTGCAGTCGCTGCTCGATGCCGGCTGGTCGACCAACGACATCGTGACGGTCTCCCAGCTCGTCTCCTTCCTGTCCTACCAGATCCGGGTCGTAGCCGGCCTGGGCGTCCTCGCGAGCACCCTATGAGCACCGACAAGACCCTGACGCCGCCGCCGCACACCGAGCCGGTGGTCTTCACGCGCGACATGCTCGATTGGCTGCCGTGGCTCGAGCCGATGGCCGAAGCCGACATGACCGAGCACCACATCAAGAGCCTGGTCGACGCGACGCGCGTGAAGTCGCCGTACTTCAGGTTGCTGGCGCGCGATCCCGACGTGCTGGAGGCCCGCACGCGGACCGACAAGGACATCTTCTACAATCCCGAGGCGGGGCTGCCGCGCGCCGAGCGCGAGCTGGCGGCGGCGGCAACGTCGCGCCTGAACGGCTGCATCTACTGCGCCTCCGTCCATGCCCGCTTCGCCGCGACTTATTCGAAGAGGGTCGACGACGTGCAGCGCCTGCTCGACGAAGGCGTGGAGGCCAAGCTCGATGAGCGCTGGGAAGCGATCGTCGCCGCGTCGGTGGCGCTGACCGCCCTGCCGATGACCTTCGGCAAGCACCATGTCGAGCGCCTGCGCAAGGTCGGCCTCGACGATGCCGCAATCGCCGACCTGGTCGGCGCGGCCTCGTTCTTCAACTGGGCCAACCGCCTGATGCTCTCGCTCGGCGTGCCGGCGACGCAGCCGAAGTAACTCTGTCATCTCGACCGGAGCCTCGCGCAGCGAGGCGGAGCGGAGAGATCTTCTTCCAACGATTTTCCGGCTTTTGGTGGAGAGAAGGTCTCTCCACTTCGCGCTGCGCGCTCCGGTCGAGACGACGGACATCCTTCACAAAAAACGCCCGGCGGATCGCTCCGCCGGGCGTTTCGATGTCAGGCCGCCCTCAGTAGGGCAGGCCGTAATAGCCCGGGTTGCCCCAAACGCCCCAATCCATGTCGTTGTCGACGGCATTGTCCATGCCGGTCGGGCTGTAGGGATCGTCCTGGAAGTTAGCGCGCATCGCGGTGGTCATCATCTGCTTCGACGCCTCCTTGATGTAGGCGTTGTAATTGTCCTGCGTGCCCATGTAGAGGCAGCCGCACATCGTCGGGTCGGCGTACACCCACACCGGCTTGCCGTTGTAGGTCTTCCGCACGAGCTTGTGCGGCGGCAGCTGCTTGAACGAAGCGGCCTGGCCGGGCGTCTTGAGCGAGACGACCTTGAAGCCCGAGTCCTGCAGCATGTCGCGCTTCGACTCGGTCTTGGGAGTGTAGCCGTGACAGGCCGACAACAGGCCGCCGACCGCCAGGATGGCGAGTATGGACCTCACAGGCTTCATCACGTCCCCCACTGTTACCGTCAGGCAGCCGCCTTGAGGCCCGCCTTTGCATCCTCTTTGATCATGTCCGCGCCCTTCTCGGCAACCATGATCGTGGGTGCATTGGTGTTGCCCGAGGGAACCGTCGGCATGATCGAGGCATCGATCACCCGCAGCCCGGCGATCCCGTGGACCCGCAGCCGGTCGTCCACCACGGCCATCGGATCGGAGCCCATCTTGCAGGTCCCGACCACGTGATAGGTCGTCTGGCCGTTGCCGCGGGCGAAGCTCAGCCACTCGTCGTAGCTCTGAACCTTGTCGCCGGGATTGTTCTCGAAGGCGATGTACTTCGACATCGACGGATGCGAGACGATCTTGCGGGCGATCTGCATGCCGGCGACCGTGGCGTCGCGGTCGATCTGGGCCGACAGGAAGTTCGGCCGGATGGCCGGCGCGCTGCCCGGGATCGCCGACTTGATGTGGATCGAGCCGCGCGAGTCGGGCCGGCACTGGCCGATGACCACGGTCATGCCGGGCTCGCGCTCGAGATCGCGCTTCTGCGCCGTATCGTAGCTGGCATGCGCCATGTGGAACTGCATGTCGGGGGAGTCGAGGCCCGGCCGGGTGCGCACGAAGCCGTAGACGACGCCGGCGGTGAGCGCGAGCACGCCGCGGCCGGTCGTGTAGTAGCGCACCACCTCCTTCACGAGGTTGATGCCGCGCGTGCGCTCGTTCAGCGTGATCGGCAGCTTCACGCGCCAGTTCATGCGCGGCGCGAAGTGGTCGCCGTAATTCTCGCCGACGCCCTTCAGCTCGTGTTTCACCTCGATGCCGTGGCTGCGCAGCAGCTCCGGCTGACCGATGCCGGAATGCTCGAGCACGCCGGGTGACTGCACGGCGCCGCACGAGACGATGACCTCGCGCCCGCAACGTGCCTCCTTCGCCTGGCCGTGCACGCTGTAGGAGACGCCGACACAGCGCTTGCCCTCGAGGATCAGCTTTTTGACCAGCGCATCGGTCTCGATGGTCAGGTTCGAACGCGAGCGGATGGGATCGAGGAAGGCGCGCGCCGTCGACTGGCGTTTGCCGTTCTTCATCGTCACCTGGAAGTAGCCGAAGCCCTCCTGGTTGCCGTTGTTATAGTCGGCGTTCTTCGGATAGCCGGTGGCCTCGGCCGCATCGATGAAGGCATCGCACAGCTCGTGCGTGTCGCACATCTGCGCGACGTTCAGCGGACCGCCCCGGCCGCGGCTATCGTCGCCGCCCGGCTCGTAGTTCTCGGACTTCCTGAAGTACGGCAGGACCTGCGAATAGGACCAGCCGCGGTTGCCGAACTGCCCCCACGTGTCGTAGTCGAGCGGCTGGCCGCGCACGTAAAGCATGCCGTTGATCGAGCTCGAGCCGCCGAGCGTGCGGCCGCGCGGACAGGGAATGCTGCGTCCGGCCACGCCCTCTTCCGGCTCCATCTGGAAGTTCCAGTTGAATTTTTCATGGTTCAGCAGCTTCGTGAAGCCCGCCGGGATGTCGATCCACATCGACTTGTCGGGCGGCCCGGCTTCCAGCAGCAGGACCTTGACGTTGGCATCCTCGGTGAGGCGATTGGCCAGCACGCAGCCGGCGGACCCGCCGCCCACGATGATGTAATCCCAATTGGCCATAGCGTTTCTGTCTCCCTTTTCGGGAGACAGTCTAGCGCGTCTGTAACGCGGCGCGACCCCAGTTCACGCTCCTCTCCGCCTACGAAGCGAAGGAGAGGGGCTTTTCATCTAGCGCAGGTGGCAGGAAACCTGATGCCCCGGCGCTATTTCGCGCAGCGGTGGCGCTTCCACCTTGCAGCGCGCCACCGCATAGGGACAGCGCGTATGGAAATGACACCCCGACGGCGGCTTCACGGGGCTGGGCACGTCGCCCTGGAGCACGATCTTCTTCCGCTTGATGGCGGGATCCGGCACCGGGACGGCGGCCAGCAGGGCTTCCGTATAGGGGTGCTGGGCGTTGGTGAAGATCGACCGCGTGTCGGCATATTCGACGATGCGGCCGAGATACATCACGGCGATCTGGTGGCTGATATGCTCGACCACCGCGAGATTGTGCGAGATGAACAGGTAGGAGAGCCGACGCTCCGCCTGCAGTTCCATCAGGAGGTTGATGACCTGCGCCTGGATGGAAACGTCGAGCGCCGAGACCGGCTCGTCGCCCACGATCAGCTTCGGTCCCAGCGCCAGGGCACGTGCGATGCCGATGCGCTGCCGCTGCCCGCCCGAGAACTGGTGCGGATAGTTGCTCATCTGCGCCGGACGGAGACCGACACGGGCGAACAGCGCGGACACCTGCTCCTGGCGTTCCTTGGCGTTGGCAACGCCATGGACCAGCAACGGCTCGCCCACGATGTCGCCTGCGGTCATGCGCGGATTGAGGGACGAGAATGGGTCCTGGAAGATGATCTGCATCTGCCGCCGGTAGGGCCGCAGCTCGCCCTTCGAGAGGCCCATGATCTCCTTGCCTTCGACCTTGATCGATCCCGAGGTCGGCTCGACCAGGCGCATGGCGGCACGGCCGGCTGTGGTCTTGCCGCAGCCCGACTCGCCCACCAAGCCGAGCGTCTCGCCGGCCCCTACGGTGAAGGTGACGCCATCCACGGCATAGACCTGACCGACGGTGCGGCGCAGCAGGCCCTTCTTTACCGGGAAGTGCTTCTTGAGGTCCTTGACCTCGATGACGGGGGGATTTGCGCTAACCATGTGTGTGCCAGCAGGCGGCCCAGTGACCGGGCTGCTTCTCCTCATAGGCTGGACGTTCGCTGCGACACTTCTCGTCCGCCCTGCTGCAGCGGGGCGCGAAGGCGCAGCCGGGCGGCAGGTCGAACAGCGGCGGCACGATGCCGGGAATTTCCTGCAGGCGCTCGTTGGTGCGATCGGTCTGCCCGCGCATCAGGTCGAGACGCGGGATCGAATTCATGAGGCCGACCGTGTAGGGGTGAAGCGGCTTGGCGAACAGCTCGCCCACGGTCGCTTCCTCGACCTTGCGGCCGGCATACATGACGATGACCCGGTGCGCGGTCTCGGCCACGACGCCGAGATCGTGCGTGATCAGGAGGACCGCCGCGCTGAACTCGCGCTGCAGCTCGACGATCAGTTCCAGGATCTGCGCCTGGATGGTGACGTCGAGCGCGGTCGTCGGCTCGTCGGCGATCAGCACCTTGGGATTGCAGGCCAGCGCCATGGCGATCATCGCGCGCTGGCGCATTCCGCCCGAGAGCTGGTGCGGATACTCCTTTGCGCGCTGCACCGGCTCGGGGATGCGGACCAGCTCCAGCATCTCGATCGCCCGCTTCATCGCCTGCCTGCGGTCCATGTCGCGATGCAGGATCAACGCCTCGGAGATCTGCTTGCCGATCGTCATCACCGGGTTGAGCGACGTCATCGGCTCCTGGAAGATCATCGAGATCTCGTTACCGCGCACGTCGCGCATCTCCTCCTCGGAGATCTTGAGCAGGTCGCGGCCGGCCAGCTTGATCGAGCCCGACACGATGCGCCCGGGCGGGTCGGGGATCAGCCGCATCAGCGAGAGCGCGGTCATGCTCTTGCCGCAGCCGGATTCACCGACGATGGCCAGCGTCTCGCCCGCGGCGACTTCGAAGTCGACGCCATCGACCGCCTTGACGATTCCCTGGCGCGTATAAAACCACGTGCCGAGATCCGACACTTCAAGAAGAGAACTCATGTACGCTGTCTCGGGTCGAGGATGTCACGCAGGGCGTCGCCCAGCAGGTTGGTGCCGAACACCGTGAGGCTGATGGCGACACCGGGGAAAATCACGAGCCACGGCGCCGTGCGGACGTATTCCGCCGCCGATTCCGAGAGCATGCGGCCCCATGACGGATAGGGCTCCGGGATGCCGAGGCCCAGGAAGGAGAGCGACGCCTCGGTCAGGATCGCCGAACCGAGCTGGGCCGTGCCGAGCACGATCAGCGGCGCCAGCGTGTTGGGCAGGACGTGCCGGACGGCGATGCGGATTTCCCCCATGCCGATGGCCCGGGCGGCCTCGACGAAGGGCTGCTCGCGCAGCGACAGGGTACTCGACCGCACGACGCGGGCCACGCTGGGCACCAGCGGGATCGCGATCGCGATGATCGTGTTCTCCAGCGACGGCCCAAGGGACGCGGCCATGACCAGCGCCATCACCAGAAGCGGCAGCGACTGCATGATGTCCATCAGGCGCTGGGTCGCGAGGTCGAGCCAGCCGCCGATGAAGCCTGACATCAGGCCGATGACCACGCCCAGGATGCCGCCCAGCAGGGTGGCGCCGACGGCGACGGCGAGCGAAATGCGCGCGCCGTAGACGATGCGGCTGAACATGTCGCGGCCCATGAAGTCCGCGCCCAGCCAGTAGGTGCCCCCCGGTGCGGCCAGGGAGGCCCGCGAGTTGGTCGACAGCGGATCGTGCGGTGCGATGACGTTGGCGAACAACGCGGTCAGCACGAAGAGCAGCACCAGGATCGCGCCCACCGCACCCAGCGGATAGCGCCGGGTGAGGAAGCCTGCCTGGCTCCAGAAGCCCGATACGTTGGCGCCGGCCTTGGCGAGCGCGGCATCATGGTCGATGACAGCCATGGGTGCCCTCAGTCCGCGTACTTGATGCGAGGGTCGAGTGCCATATAGGCCATGTCGACCAGGAAATTGACGACGACCACGCAGAAGGCGATCAGCATCACCAGGTTCTGCACGATCGGGTAGTCGCGCCACAGGATGGCCTCGACGAGGAAGCGTGCCACGCCCGGAATGTTGAACACCGTCTCGGTCACGATCAGGCCGCCGACGAGAAACGCCGCCTCGATGCCGATGATGGTGACGACCGGCAGCAGCGCGTTGCGAAGCGCATGCACGTAGTTGACCGTGGTCTGGGACGCGCCCTTGGAGCGCGCCGTCCGGATGTAATCCTGCCGCAGCACCTCGAGCATGGACGATCTCGTCAGGCGCATGATCAGAGCCGAACTTCGAAATCCGACGGCGGCCGCCGGAATGCTGAGCAACAGCATCTCGTCGATGAAACTTCGTGGCTCGTTCGTGTAGATCGGGATCATGCCGAACCACTGGACCGACGCCATCAGGATCAGCAGGCCGAGCCAGAAGGAGGGAAGCGACAGTCCACTCAGGCTGATGAGGCGCAGCAGATAGTCGATCGCCGAATTCTGCCGGACGGCGCTGATGACGCCGAGCGGCAAGCCAAGGATGACCGAGTAGAAGAGCGCCAGGCCCGCGAGCTTGGCGCTGATCGGGATGCGCGGTGCGATTTCCTCGAGGGCCGGCCGCTCCGACACGTAGGCGAAGCCCAGGTCGCCGCGCGCCAGACCGCCGATCCACTGCAGGTACTGATCGAAGATCGGCCGATCGAGGCCGAGCTCGGCCGCGATCTTGGCCTTCTCCTTGGGATCGGCGATGCCCGCCGAATCCACAAGTATGTCGGCAATGTTGCCGGGCACCAGGCGCAGCATGACGAAGATGAGCACCGACATCCCGAAGAGAGTCAGAACCATCAACAGTACGCGGCGGGTAAGATACGCTCCCATCCTCGTCGTGCCTCCGTACGCCTAGGCGTTACTTGTCGAGCCAGACGTCTTCGAGACGCCAGCCGTTGTAGATGCTGTTGTGCTGCAGGACGACGTTCTTCACGGCCGGCGCCCAGCAGGTGTTCGAGACGCCATGCACGATCGGCGGACGCGCCCCGTCCTTGAGCAGCGCCTGCTCGATCTTCGTCACCATGGCCTTGCGCTTGTTCAAGTCAGTCATGGCCGACTGCTCATCGATCATCTTGTCGATCTCGGGGTTCTTGTACGCCGTGTAGTTGCGGTCCGACGTGCTGTAGAAGTTTTCGTAGAACACGCCGTCCGGATCGTCGAGGCCGGCGCCGGTCAGGTTGAGACCGACCTGATAGTTCTTCTGCTGGATCTTGTTGTACCAGATCGTGGTGTCGATCGGCTCCAGCTCCGCCTCGATGTAGATCTGCTTCAGCTGGTCGATGAGGATGACGGCCGGATCGCGATAGATGGCGATGTTGCGCGTCGCCACCTTGATCTTGAGCGGCTTGTCGGGGCCGTAGCCCAGTTCCTTCATGAGGCCGCGCGCGACCTCGCGGTTCTTCTCGATGTCCGGCCCGAAGCCGGGAAGCTTCTGCAGCTCGTCCTGAGTCATGCCCCAGACGCCGGCCGGCGGCGGCAGCATGGTCGCACCGCGCAGGTCGTTGCCCTGGCTCAGGATGTCGCTGAACGGCTTGCGGTCGAGCGAATAGACCAGCGCCTCGCGCAGCTTGGGATTGTCGAACGGCGGCGCGTCGCGGTTGATAAGCAGGTTGGTGTGGACGTTGGTCGGCCGCGCCTCGCAGATCGCGTCCGCCTTCTGGGCCTTCACGTCCTTCAGCAGCGGGAAGGTGATGTCGGAATCGAAGGTGAGATCGTATTCGCCGGCGACAAAGCCCAGCACGCGGGTGCTGCGGTTTGGCACGATCTTGAACTCGATGGCGTCGAGGTAGGGGCGGTCCTTCTTCCAGTAGTCGGGATTGCGCACCAGCTTGATCGCCTCGTTGCGCTTGAAGTCCGCGACCTTGAACGGCCCGGTACCGATCGGCTTGGAGCGCATCGTGCGCGAGTCGACGTGACACGGATAGACCGGCGAGTAGCCGGCCGCCAGCATCGACAGGAACGATGGCTGTTCGCGCGCGAGGGTGAAGGTCACCTCGTTGTCGCCGTTGGTCGTGATCTCCTTCACGTTCTTGTACCAGACCTTGCGCGGGTTCTTGCGGATCATCTCCTGCTTTTCGTCAATCCCACTCAGGGCGTCCCACGTGCACTTCACGTCCTTGGACGAGAAGGGCTTGCCGTCATGCCACTTCACGCCGCTGCGCAGCTTGAAGGTGAGCTTCGTCTTGTCGGCGTTCCACGACCAGCTCTCGGCCAGTTCGGGCACGATCTTGTCGGGACTGTTGATCTTCTCCTTCGGGTCGAAAAACACGAGATTGTTGAAG
The DNA here is from genome assembly GCF_030651995.1 of Reyranella sp. Taxonomy (GTDB): domain Bacteria; phylum Pseudomonadota; class Alphaproteobacteria; order Reyranellales; family Reyranellaceae; genus Reyranella. The sequence goes on along the minus strand of NZ_JAUSBN010000054.1, from coordinate 34,122 downwards.
ACCGACATGAACGGCATGTTCACCGAGATCGTCGCTTCCTCGTGCACCGAGGCACTCGGCGGATTGTCGCGATGGGACACACGAAGTGTCCCGCCCTGCTTCTGCGCGAAGGCAGGAGCGGCGATGACCACGGCGGCCGCAAGGCCGCCGGCAATGATTGCCAGACGATTTCTCATTCTCATCCTCCCAGAGGTCGCGCTCGTTGGCGCGCTTGTTCTTCCCCGTTAGCTCTAGGCTATCACATCGTGTGAGTTGGCCAAGCCTTAAAGCGCCGGACCCTTAAGTTCTATCTGGTTCCCTTCCGGATCATGGAAATAGACCGAGGGTCCGGTGCCTTCGGCGCCATAGCGTTCGACGGTTTCGCCGACCGATATCCCAAACGGCGCGAGTTGCGTGACGATGGCGTCACGATCGAACGGCTCGATGCGAAAGCAGAGGTGATCCATGTTCGCAACGACCGGGCCCTGCGTTTCGCTATGCACGAGATCGAGCATCGAGGAACCGGCGCGCATCTGAACGAGGTTCAGCCGCTCGATACGCCGCTCCTCGCGGAATCCCAGCGCCTGTTCGTAGAACCGCACCATGCCGGCCAGATCACGCACACGCAGCACGACATGGTCGATCCGTTCGACTTTAAAGGTCATGGCGAATAGCCTCCTCCGGGCAAGAACAAACCCATGGAGGAGAGAATGGCGTTTGCAGTCAATGCCGCCAAGGCGCGCCTGAAGAAGAACGAACTGTCCATCGGCATCGGCATCCGGCTGGTCCGCAACGTCGACATCGTGAAGGTCATGAAGGCCGCGGGCTTCGACTGGCTGTTCATCGACCTCGAGCACGGATCGATGTCGATCGAGACGGCGTGCGAGATCGCCATCGCCGCGCAGGACTCAGGCATCGCCCCGATCGTGCGCGTACCGTATGGCGAACTCACCATGGCGACGAGGGTGCTGGACGGCGGCGCGCTGGGCATCGTCGTCCCGCATGTCGATACACCGGAGGAGGCGAAGGAGATCGCCGACAAGCTCCGCTATCCGCCGCGCGGCCACCGCTCTGTGGGCGGCGGCCAGGCGCAGTTCGACTACGAGCCGATGCCGCTGGGCGAGATGACGACGAAGTCGGACGAGAACACGCTGATCGTGGTGATGATCGAGACGCCCAAGGCGGTCGAGAATGCCGAGGCGATCGCGGCGGTGCCGGGCATCGACTGCCTGCTCGTGGGATCGAGCGACCTGTCGATGGAAATGGGCATCCCCGGCGACACCGGCAATCCGAAGGTCCAGGCCGCGGTCGACAAGGTCATCGCCGCCTGCCGCAAGCACGGCAAATGGCCCGGCATGGGCGGCGCCTACACCGAAGAGCTGCTCAAGCTCTACACCGACAAGGGCATGAAGTTCCTGCTGTCCGGCAACGATCTGCCGATGCTGACCGGCGCTGCCCGTGCGCACCAGGCGAAGGTGCGGGCGTTTCAGAAGTGACAGCAGGGCCGTCATCCCAAGCTTAGCGAGGATCTTTGTCTTTTCTGCACCGGGCGGGCTATCGCGCCTCGGAAGGCGCTGTCGCCCGCCCGCGCGTATGAACGCGCGTTAACGCTTCCCTTCGATCTCGATTTCGACGAGGTGCGGCTTGCCGGACTTGAAGGCGGCCTCGACGGCGGCCTTGATGTCGTCGGCCTTGGCGACGTAGGTGCCGGCGACGCCCATGCCCTTGGCGAGATCGACGAAGCCCATGGTCGGGCCGGTCAGGTCCATGTGCATATAGGGCTTGTTCGACTTCACGTCGAAGCGCTGGCGATAGGCGTCGATGTTGTGCTTCAGCACGCGATACTCGCGGTTCGCGAGGATCACGAAAACGATCGGCAGCTCGTGATGTGCCGCCGTCCACAGCGCCTGGATCGAGTACATCGACGAGCCGTCGCCCGACAGGCACAGGATCGGCCGCTTCGTCTCGGCCACCGCAACGCCGATGGCGCCGGCCAGCCCCTGGCCGATGCCGCCGCCGCGGCCGCTGTAATAGTCGCCCGGTCTCTTGAAGGTGAAGGTCTTGAAGAGGTCGAGGTTGGCGGTGATCGTCTCGTCGACCACGACGACATCCTTCGGCGAGCCCGCGCGGATCTCCGCCATGGCGCGGGCCATCGAGGTCGGCGTGCGCGACCAGGCCTTTTCGACACGCGCTTTCTGAGCCGCATCGTCGGCCGCCTTGCGCGCCTTCATCTCTTCGTTGCGCTTGGATGCCGCCGCCGCATCGACGCCGGTCAGGGCCGCGTCGAGCGCCTCCAGTGCCACACCGGCATCGGCGACCACGCCGGCATCGAGCGCGAAATTGTAGGCGAGCCGCGAGGCGCCGGCCTCGATCTGCAGCACCTTGGTGCCGGCGGCGAATGGCGAACCCGGCGCGTACCAGACTTCCTCGAAGAAGGGCCCGCCCACCATCAGCACGAGATCGCTGTCGGCCAGCTGCCTGGCCACGCCAGGCGCATCGAAGGCCAGCGTGCCGCGATAGGCCGGATGATCGGTCGGGAAGGAATTCCGCCCGCGCAGCCCCTCGAACCAGACCGAGGCGCCCAGCTTCTCGACCAGCTTGACCAGCGTCCTGTCAGCGCCGGCGCGGGCGATATCGTCGCCGGCCACGATGGTCGGGCTCTTCGCGGCCGCCAGCAGCTTGGCCATGGCGGCGATGCCCGCCGGATCGGGGCGGGTCGCGGTATAGGAATGGCCGGGCCGCCCCGCCGGAATGGAGGTCTCCTGCTCCATCACGTCGATCGGCAGCGCCACGAACACAGGACCGGCCGGCGCTTCGTTGGCGATCTTGAAGGCGCGCTGCAGGATCGGGCCCAGCTCGTCAGCCCGCTCGACCTGCACGCTCCACTTCGTCACGGGCGCAGCGATGGCGGCGAGGTCGTGGCCCAGGATCGGATCGCGCAGACGCATGCGCGTGTCCTGCTGGCCGGCCGTCACCACCATGGGCGAGTTGTTCTTCAGAGCACTGTAGATCGCGCCGATCGCATTGCCGAGGCCCGGCGCCACATGCAGGTTCACGAAGGCAGTCTTGCCGCTGGCCTGCGCGTAGAAGTTGGCCGCGCCGGTCGCGACGCCTTCATGCAGGTGCACGATGTACTGGAGCTGCGGATAGTCGAGCAGGGAATCGAGCAGCGGACTTTCGGTCGTGCCGGGGTTGCCGAAGATCCGGTCGACCCCGTGATTGATCAGCGTGTCCAACAGAACCTGACGTCCGCGCATTCCATACTCTCCCTTTGACTTTCCCTGGTCCGGCCGCGCCGTTCGCCCGTCCGGATCGGCAACTCCCCGCATAGTACCGGGGCTTGAGCGCCCATGGCATCCGGAGATGGCCACCGGCGGCCGTCCAGTTCCTCCCCGTGATACGACAGGCCGCAGAGGCACGGCAGTTCATTCAACGGGGCCACCCTGCTAAGGAAATGCGTGGAGGGTCGGAAGCACGGCATGGATGGTATTGTCGAGCGGCATTCGCCGGGCCTGGACGAACTCGAGACGGCCGCGCGCCACGACCTGGCGCGGTTGAACTATCCGCCGGCCAACTGGGTGCCGGAGAAGACCGGCCCCGACGGCCGCCGCGTACTCGACGTTCTGATCGTCGGCGCCGGCATGTGCGGTCAGACCGTCGGTTGGGGCCTGCTGCGCGAGGGCATCCGCAACATCCGCGTGATCGAGCGCAACACCCACGGCCATGAAGGGCCGTGGAACACCACGGCGCGCATGCCGATCCTGCGCTCGCCCAAGCATCTCACCGGCCCCGACCTCGGCGTGCCGTCGCTCACCTTCCGCGCTTGGTACGAGGCCCAGCACGGCGCCGAGGGCTGGGAGAAGCTCTACAAGATCGCACGGCTCGACTGGCTCTCCTATCTCCTGTGGGTGCGCAGGGTCGTCGACCTGAAGGTCGAGAACGGGGTGTCGTTGCTCGGGATCGAGCCCGCCGGCGACTTCCTGCAGGCGAGCCTGTCGACCGGCGAAACGGTGCTGGCGCGCAAGATCGTGCTGGCCAACGGCCGCGACGGATCGGGTGGCTTCCGCTGGCCGTCGTTCCCCTCGTTCGACCCCGCGGATCCCGCCCGCGCCGGCCGCGTCTTCCACACGCTGGAAGAGATCGATTTCACGCAGCTGAAGGGCAAGCGCCTCGGAATCCTGGGCGTGCTCGCGACGGCGATCGACAATGCCTGCACGGCGCTGGAAGCCGGTGCGCGCGAGGCGATCTGCTATGCGCGGCGGCCGCACCTGCCCCAGGTCAACAAGTCGAAGGGCGTCTCCTTCCCCGGCTTCCAGCGCGGCCAGGGCATGCTGGACGATGACTGGCGCTGGAAGATCTACACCTACATGCTGGCGGCCGGCTCACCACCGCCGCACGAATCTGTGCTGCGGGCGCAGAAGCTGCCGGGCTTCGCCTTCCGCTTCGCCGAGCCGTGGCTCGACATGATCGTCGACGCGGACGGCGTCACCGTGAAGACGACCAAGGGGACGGAACGCTTCGATGCGGTCCTGCTGGGCACCGGCTTCGACATCGATCTCGCGCGGCGCCCGGAACTGGGACCGTTCGCCGCCAACGCGACCCTGTGGGGCGACCGCCGTACGCCGGCGGACGCCAGCGCCAACGCCGAGGCGGCACGTTATCCCTATCTCGGTCCGGGCTTCGAGCTGATCGAGAAGGTGCCCGGCCGCACACCGCACATGGGCGACATCCACCTCTTCAACTGGGGCAGCATCCTGAGCCACGGCGCGCTCTCCGGCGACATTCCCGGCCTGTTCGTCGGCTCGACACGCCTCGTGCAGTCGATCTCGCACGCGCTGTTCCGCGACGACGTCGAGACGCACGTACGGAACATGTATGCACAGGAAGATCCGGAGCTCGCGCCGACCGACTATTTCGTGCCGCGCGACCGGCGATCCGGCACACTCTGAGGGGGGAAGAAACATGCAGGCGGATTATGTCGTCGTCGGCGCGGGATCGGCCGGCTGCACGGTCGCGGCGCGCCTCAGCGAGACCGGCGCGACGGTGATCCTGCTGGAGGCCGGCCCCAGCGACTGGCATCCCATGATCCACATCCCGGCCGGCATACGCTCGCTGATCCGCAATCCGCTGGTGAACTGGAACTACACGACCGAGCCGGAGAAGGGCTCGGGCGACCGCCGCATCGAGTGGCCGCGCGGCCGCACCCTGGGCGGCTCGAGCTCGATCAACGGCATGCTCTATGTGCGCGGCGCGCCGGCCGATTTCGACGGCTGGGCCCAGATGGGCTGCCGCGGCTGGAGCTACGACGACGTGCTGCCCTACTTCATGAAGTCCGAGCAGTACGTGCAGGGCGGCGACAATGAGGTACGCGGCCAGGACGGCCCCCTCAAGGTCGAGGACTATCGCACCATCCTGCCCCTCACTCATCGTTTCGTTGAAGGCGCCCAGCAGGCCGGCTTCCCGTTCAATCCCGACCTCAACGGCAAGACGCGTCACGGCGTCGGCTATTCGCAGATGACCCGTCGCGGACGGTGGCGCGGTTCGACGGCGCAGACCTATCTCCGCGAGGCACGCAGCCGTCCCAACCTGCGGGTCGAGACGAACGCCCAGGGCGGCAAGCTGATGTTCGAGGGCAAGCGCTGCGTCGGCGTCACCTTCCAGCGTGGCGGCAAGCTCACCGAGGTACGGGCCAACCGCGAGGTCATCGTCTCGGGCGGCGCCGTCAACTCACCGCACATCCTGCAGATCTCCGGTGTGGGGCCGGCGGCGCACCTGCAGTCGCTCGGCCTCCCGGTGGTGCACGACCTGCCTGGCGTCGGATCGAACCTGATCGACCACTACGTCGTGCGAGTCGTGCATCGCGTGAAGGGTGTCGAAACGGTCAACGAGGTCTCGCGCTTTCCGCGCGTGCTGCCGGAGATCCTGCGCTTTGCCTTCACCGGCCGCGGCGCCCTCACCTTCGGCGTGACGACGGCGCAGGTCTTCTGCGATAGCCGCGAGGGCCTGGCCTCCCCCGACCTGCAGCTGCTGTTCACACCCGGCAGCTCGCATCCGCTGAAGTTCGGGCAGCTCGACGAACGGCCCGGCATGAGCTGCGTCGTCTGCGTCGTGAAACCCGACAGCCGCGGCACGATCATGGCGGCCTCGTCCGACCCCTTCGCGCGCCCGCACATCAAGCCGAACTATCTCACCACGCACACCGACGAGCTGGCCCTGCTGGGCGGCTTTCGACACACCCGCCGCATCTTCGCGGCGGCGGCGCTCTCCCAGCACAGTGAAGGCGAGATCCAGCCCGGCCCCGATGTGAAGACCGACGCCGACCTGCTGGCCTATGCCCGCCGCGCCGGCAACACGCTCTATCATCCGGTCGGCACCTGCCGGATGGGCGAGGATCCGCGCGCCGTCGTCGATTCGCGCCTGCGCGTACACGGCCTCCAGGGTCTGCGGGTGATCGATGCCTCGGTGATGCCGACGCTGACCACCGGCAACACCAATGCGCCCACCATCATGATCGGCGAGAAGGGCGCGACGATGATCCGCGAGGATGCGCGCTGAGCCGCACAGAGAAAACGCATCGTGGCGCCGAACAGGATTCTGCGCACTGTGATCGCCTCGAAGTTCGCTACGATGCCGATGCAAGAAACGGGGAAATGACATGGGTTACATGACTGACGAGCGCCGCATGATCCAGGAGACGGCGCGCGCCTTCGTCATGAAGGAAGTGCTGCCGGTCGCCAACAAGCTCGATCCGGAAAAGGGCGACATCCCGCCCGAGCTGATCCAGAAGCTGGCCGACATGGGTTATTTCGGCATCGTGATCCCCGAGCAGTATGGCGGCCTGGGCCTCGGCGTCTTCGAATACTGCCTCATCACCGAGGAGCTGGCGCGCGGCTGGATGAGCGTGGCCTCCATCATCGCGCGCGGAAACGGCCTCAGCGCCGGGCGCGGCATGACCGAGGAACAGCGGGCCGTCTTCCTGCCCCGCGCCGCCCGCGGCGAATTTCTGGGCGCCGCGGCCATGTCGGAGCCCAACGTGGGATCCGATCTCGGCAGCATCGCCTGCCGGGCGCGCCGGGACGGCGACGATTGGGTGATCACCGGCAACAAGTACTGGTGCACCTTCGCCGACGGCGCCGACTACATCATGCTGGTGGCCCGCACCTCCGACGCGCCCGATCCCAAGCGCAAGCATGTCGGCCTCTCCTCCTTCCTGATCGAGAAGCCCCGGGGCACGCTGCCGCCGGGCGTGAAGGGCGCGCCGATTCCCAAGATCGGTTACTTCGGCTGGAAGACCTGGGAACTGGCCTTCGACGAATGCCGGCTGCCCGGCTCGGCGCTGATCGGCGAGGAAGGCCGCGCCTTCTACTACATCTCGGCCGGGCTCGAGCGCGCCCGCGCCCATACGGCGGCCCGCGCCATCGGCCTCGCCCGCGGCGCGCTGGAGGACGCCACCGCCTATGCGCAGGAGCGCCGCCAGTTCGGCCAGGCGATCGGCGACTTCCAGAACACGCGCTTCCGCCTCGCCCGCATGGCGACCGAGATCGAGGCGTCGCGCCAGCTCATGTATTTCGTCTGCGACGAGATCGACCAGAAGCGGCGCTGTGACAAGGAGGCGGCGATGGTGAAGTTCCACGCTTCCGAAATGGCCGAGAAGGTCACCTCCGAGGCGCTGCAGGTGTTCGGCGGTGCCGGCTACACGACGCTTCATGCCGTCGAGCGCTACTGGCGCGACGCACGCCTCACCAAGATCTTCGAGGGCACCTCGGAGATCCAGCAGCGCATCATCTCCGATCACCTGCTCGGCAAGCAGCAGGCCTGACATGGACGTCGACGCCTTCATCGAAACCGCCCCCGCCCTGCGCTTCGCCTTCTCCATCAAGGCCAGGGTCGGGCCGGTGCAGGATCTTGGCCAGACCGCGCGCGGCCATCGCCGCATCATCGACATCCTGGGCGGGGAGGTGCGGGGCCCCCGGCTGGACGGCGAGATCCTGCCGGGCGGCGCGGACTGGCAGATCGTGCGGCCCGACGGCACGATCGAGGTGGTGGCGCGCTACACGATTCGCAGCAAGGCTGGCGCGCTAATCTACGTCCAGAACGAGGGCCTGCGCGTTGCGAGTCCGGAAATTCTGGAGCGCATGTCGAAGGGCGAGCTGCTGCCACCCGGCAGCTACCACTTCCGCACGGCGCCACGTTTCGAGACATCGGAGCCGACCCTCAAGTGGCTGGAGCGCGCGATTTTCGTCGGGGTCGCCACCCGCGCGCCGGACCGTGTCGCGATCGGCTTCCACGAGGTGCTGTAAACAAGAGAGACCCGTCGTCTCGACCGAAGCGCCCCCTCGCAAGCCCTCGGGGCAGGCTCCGCCGCGAAGTGGAGAGACCTTTTATCGACGACAAGCCGGCGATTCGCAGAGAGAAGATCTCTCCACTCCGCCTCGCTGCGCGAGGCTCCGGTCGAGATGACGGGCTCTCCATTAGAAATCATCTCGCCTTAGCGTTGCTTCTTGCGGCAGGCCGCCGCAACGCGAGGCGCGATCAGCGCCGCGAACCGGGCGGAGCCCGTCGGCGAGAAATGCTCGCCGTCCCAGAAATCGGCGGCCTCGAACTGCGTCTCGTCGACCGCGACATAGGTGTCACCCAGCGACGCGGCTTCGCGCTGCAGGATGCCGGTCAACCGCGAAAGCAGCGCCCGCAGGTCGCCGACCCTGACGAAGGGCGCCCACAGGCTGCCGCGCCAGCTCGCCGCTTCGAGCGAGGCGTGATCGAACACCTCACCGATCCAGATGGTGGCGATGCCGCGCTGACGGTTGATCGCCGAGATCGTCCGGACGTTGCGCGTGAAGATCGCCTCCAGCGCCGGATCGGGATCGCCGCTCAGCTGCCCTTCCGGCTGAGGCGGACGGGCGGTATCGAAGGCGAAGGCCGCCAGCCGGCCGAGAAGGCGCAGCAGAGGCGAGGCCGATGGAAGCAGCCGTTCCACCCGCCGCACTTCCAGGGCATCGATCAGCAGCGGCGTCTGGTAGTCGGCAAAGCCCGGGTCGAGACTGCGGATGTGCGCGCTGGTGACATCGCCTCCTCCCACGAGATAGACGGCACAATCGGGCTGGACGCCGAAGGCCGGCTGATAGAACGCCGTCCGGATCACGATCTGGACCGTGCTGTTGGACGTGACGCCATGGTTCAGCACGGCGAACCGCTCGCCACCCAACAGGGCCTCCAGTCGTTCCGGCCAGGTCTCGCCGTCGCGAACGGCGAGATCCTCGGTCGTCGAGCCACCGAAGACGGCAACGACCGTCTTGTCGCGCAGCTCCCCGGACGAGCGCTCCCGACCGCGCAATCCTTGCGAATTGACATGGTACTTCCCGGAGTCTCCCGCCGAGGTCGGCACGTTGGTGGCTTGCAGAAGGGGATGCCAGGTCCTGATCACCTCGCGCGGCCGGTCGGAGGGCAGCAGGTCACTCTTCGCCAGGTCGTGGCGGGTCAGGGCGACCGATCCGAGGCCCAGGCCCAGTTCGATCGCCGCGAGTGACACCACCACCATCGTGATGCGCGGCCAGCGCGCGCAGACGATGCCGAGCCCGAGCAGGATCGCGACGTAAGCGAAATACCAGCTGCGCGGCGAACCCGGCGCCAGCTCGGACGCGAGCTGGTAACGCCACACGACGGCACCCGCCACCACCGCCAGCACCAGCGAGACCAGGATCGCAATCATCCGCTCGAAGCGACGGGGCTTCGCCAACCCGACGTGATGTGAAACCCAGCGGAGCATCTGCCCGCGGGAAATATCACGCCGCCGCGGGCCTCACAAAAGGCGGCGGTTCAGCGGCCCAGCAGGTTGGCGCGGACCTTCGCCCAGAAGCCGGGGTCGCGGGGTGCCGAACGGCTGACCGCCGCCACCTTGCGGTAGAGGTCGCCCAGAGACCGCTGGCTTGCGTCGGCCCGGAGCCTGGTGCCGTCGGGACCGGGCTCCAGGGTCAGCTCGCGCGTATGGAAGACTTCCAGTCCCGGCCGATGGCCGATGCTGACCACCGAGGTTTCCGGCAGCTCCTCGATCAGGAGAGTCATGACGTTCTCCTGCCCGGCTTCGTCGAGCGCCGAGGTGGCCTCGTCCATGAAGATCCAGGCGGGCTTGTGGACCAGAACGCGGGCGAAGGCCACGCGCTGCTGCTCGCCGCCGGACAGGATGTGGTCCCAGCGCTCGGTCTCGTCGAGTCGGTCACGGAGGTGATCGAGGCCGACCTTGTGCAGCATGTCCTTCAGCACCTCGTCGCTGATGCCCTCCTCCGGCTCAGCCGGATAGAGCATCGCGTCGCGCAACGTGCCCAACGGGAAATAGGGCTTCTGCGGCATGAAGGTGATGGCGCCGGTCGGCAGATGGATGGCCCCCCTGCCCCACGGCCAAACGCCGGCAACCGCCCGCATGATCGTACTCTTGCCGCTGCCCGACTGGCCGCGGATCAGCACCCGCTCGGCGCGCTGGATCTCGACCTCGGCTTCCGCCACCAGCATCTTGCCGTTGGGGCGGGCTACGCCCAGATCGCGCATCACCAGCTTGTCGGACTTGCCCGCCGGATGAACCACGATCCGCGCCTCGTCAGGCGCCTCGCTGCTGTCCTCGAGGTCGGTCAGCGCCACGTGCAGGTGCACCACGCGATCGGTCGAGGCGCGCCACTCGGCGAACTTGGGGAAATTGTCGATCAGCCACGACAGCGCCCACTGCACGCTGGAGAAGGCCTGCGCCGTCTGCATCAGGCCGCCCAGCGCGATCTCGCCGCCGAGATAGCGCGGCAGGGCGACGATCAGCGGCACGATGGGCGCGAGATAGGCCAGCGAGCTGGTGAGCAGGGAGAGGCTTCCCTGGCCGCGCGTCTGGACGTTCCAGGCCGACCGCAGGTCGGAGAGCGAGCTGCGCAAGCGTTCGCGCTCGTCCTCCTCGCCACGCATCAGCGCAATGCCTTCGGCATGCTCGCGCGCCCGCGTCAGCCCCGACCGAAAGTCGGCCTCGCGACTCTGGCGGACATTGCCGGCATGAATCAGGCCGCGGCCGAGAAAATAGGTGAGCAGCGAGCCGACCAGCGCGTAGGCCACGGCAGCCCACACCATGTAGCCCGGCAGGTCGAATTCCAGGTCGAACAGCCGGATCGGCATCGTGCCCGACAGGACCCACAGCACGCTGAGAAAAGTGACGAGTTGCAGCACGCACTGCAGGATGCTCTGCGCGAACTCGACCGCAAGCTCGGTCGAGACGCGGATATCCTCGGCGATGCGCCCATCGGGATTGTCGACTTCGTCGGCCAGCATGCCGAGCTGGTACTGGCGGCCGCCGTTCAGCCAGCGCAGCAGCGTGACGTGCGACAGCCAGGAGCGCCAGTTGATCTGGAGTCGCCGCTTGACGTGCAACTGGATCGCCACCGCGACGCCCGCGGAGGCGACGATGGCCGCCAGTATCCAGAGCAGCCGCATGAGCTCGACGACGTCACGCTTGTCGAGTGCGTTGAAGAAATCCCTGTTCCAGATGTTCAGCCACAGCGCGATGCCGACATTCGCGACGCCGAGCAACACGAGACCGCCGGTGAGCATCCACGCGACGGCACGGTATCCCGGGGCCGTCCAGTATCCACTGGCGACGGCCGCGAAGGCACGTACGGAACTGTGCGGTGTGTCCAATCAGTCGCGGAAGCCCGGATCGATCCGGTCGAGCTTCCGCAGGAGCGCCGGCCAGTCCAGCAGGCCGAACGGCCGGCGGGTCTTCGGCTGGTAATTCACGTAGGTCGCGTCGACTACGTCGGCCGGGACGTCGATCAGCTTGGTGTTGCACGACATGGCCGCGATTTGCGTCTTGCAGCTCAGCTCCAGCCGGTGCATGGCGTTGAACGCCTCGGGTATCGTCGCGCCGGTCGTCAGCAGACCGTGGTTGCGCAGGATCATCGCGTTGTTGTCGCCCAGGCTCTTCACAAGAGCCTCGCGGGCGGCGAGATCGAGGACCACGCCGTCGAAATCGTGATAGCTGATTCTGGCGAAGCGCATCGAGGTCTGCGTGTTGGGCAGCAGGCCGCATTCCATCGTCGAGACCGCCATGCCGGGCCAGGTATGGGTGTGGATCACGCAGCCGACATCGGGCTTGGCCATGTGAATGGCGCTGTGGATCACGAAGCCGGCGCGGTTGACGCCGTAGTCCAGGCCGCCATTGAACTCCGGCTTGGCCAGGATGTTGCCCTCGTGGTCGATCTTCAGGAGGCTCGAAGCGGTGATCTCTTCGTACAGCAATCCGTAGGCATTGATCAGGAAGGCGTCATGCTCGCCCGGCACCCGCACCGAGATGTGGTTCGCGATCAGGTCGGACATGCCGTACAGGTCGATCAACCGGTAACAGGCCGCGAGGTCGACACGCGCCTGCCATTCCTCCGGCGAGACGTTGGACCGAAGATCGGCAACCTTTGAAGTCTTGAGGGCGTGCACGGCCATGAAAACACTCCAGGAATGAATCGGTTCCGGAAGCTAGACCCGGCCTCTGCGATCGTCCATCGACCGCTCAAATCAGCCCGCGCGCTGCGAGATAGGCGCCCAGCGCCAGAAGGCCCGAGAAGAACCACAACCGGAATGTCGCGGGCGACAGCCGCGCACGGACGGCCTGGCCCAGTCGCATGCCCAGCAACGCCACAGCGACGCCGGCGACCGACGGCCAGGCCAACTCCAGACTGAGGCCGGCGCTGCCCATCAGGGTGACAGCCAACGCCAGCGTCGAGACGGTGAAGGACAGCCCGAGCGCCTGCACCAGCTCATCCTTTGTGAGACCGATCGCCTGGAGATAGGGCACCGCCGGAATGACGAAGACGCCGGTCGCGGCCGTGATGGCGCCCGTGCTCGCCCCGGCGAGCGGGCCCATCCACCTTTCTGCACCGGTCGGCACGGTGAGCTTCAGAGCCGCCAGTCCGGACACGGCATAGGCCATCAACGCAATACCGAGCGCCAGTGTGCCATACGGCCCGCCGAGCCCCGACAGGAAGGCGGCGCCCGCCCACGTGCCGAGGCAGACCCCGAGGTTCAGGGGCCAGAGCCGTCGCAGGAGTGGCCTGAAATGCGGCCCGTCCAGCATCTGCCAGACATTGGTGACCAGGGACGGCAGGATCAGCAGCGCCGCAGCCTCGACGGGTGACAGGACCACGGCCAGCAGACCCATCGAGATGGTGGGAAGCCCCAGTCCGATGACGCCCTTGGCAAAACCGGCCAGGGAGAAGACCGCGAGGACGAAAGCCAGGATCGACAGCTCCATGACCCACCCTTGCCGCCCGCTGGACCCTTCGCAATGCGGAGAATACGGCGTATGCCTTTGGACATGACGAAGGCTGATGGAGCTTGTCCTTGCGCTTCGATTTCACCGACCTGCGGCTTTTCCTGCATGTGACGCAAACCGGCAGCATCACCCGCGGCGCCGAGCGGGCGCACCTGGCCCTTGCCTCGGCCAGTGCGCGCATTCGCGGCATGGAGGACCTGCTCGGCGTTCCCTTGCTGAAGCGCGGCCGGCGGGGTGTCGAACCGACCGATGCGGGACGCAGCCTGCTCGACCATGCCCGCATCGTACTGCAGCAGATCGAGACCATGCGCGGCGATCTCGGCGCCTATTCGCGCGGCCTGAAGGGAAGGGTCCGGATCCTGGCCAACACCTCGGCGCTCTCGGAGCATCTGCCCGCGCTGCTGGCCGACTTCCTCGCCGCCAACCCGACGGTCGACATCGATCTCGAGGATCGCGAGAGTCCGGCGATCGGCGCCGCCATCGCCGCGGGCGATGCCGACATCGGCATCGGATCGCAGGCCGCGCTGGTCCCGGGACTGGAGAGCCACCCCTTCCGGACCGATCGTCTGGTGCTGGCCGTGCCGGCCGGGCATCCCCTGGCAGGCAAGCGACAGACCGGCTTTGCCGAGCTGCTCGACCTCGATTTCGTGGGCCTGCCGCGCGGCACCGCGCTCGACGAGCATCTCGCCATGCAGGCCGCCCGCCTCGGCCGCGCCCTGCGGCTGCGCGTCCGGGTCAACAGCCTCGACACCGTCTGCTCGATGGTGGCGGCGGGCGTCGGCGTCGGGATCGTGCCGGAAGCGACCGCCTTGCGCTGCCGTCGCGCCCTGCCGCTCGCGACGCTGCGCCTCGCTGAGACCTGGTCGATGCGCGAGCTCGCTCTGTACGTGCGCGACTCACGGCGTCTTCCGAAGCCGGCGCGGCGGCTCTTCGAAGCCCTGCGCGCAGCGGGCGAACCGTCCGCTACCAGCGCAACAGGCGGTGCCCGACGGCAGCGCCCAGAAGAACGACCGGGATCGCCGCCAGCGAATACCAGGTGAGGACGAAAAGCGGCGAATCGTCGAAGCAGTGGAAGGCATAGATCAGCGCGGCGGCGGCCGCCGCCAGTGCGCCGCAGGCTGCGCCGGCAAGCGCGGGAGAGGCCGGCGCCGTGCGACGCATCGCGAGCAGCAGAGCCATCAGAGGCGCGAGCGCAAAGAGCGGGATGGCCGTCAGGCACACGAGGGCATTGCTGCCGACCAGCCGCGCCTCCCAGGTTCCGGCAGGGAGCACTGCGAGTTCGGTCCCCAGCGCCGCCGCCGCGATGAGGGGAACCGGCAGCACGGCCCACCGCCACCGCGCGGTGGTCACCGGCCGCGCCATCGCGAGGCATGCGACGGAGGCGGCCATCAGCGCCGCCAGGACCAGCACGAGCTTGGCATCGAAGCGCCAGGTCGCGAGAGCCGCCGCAAGGTCGACACGCGGCCCGAACTCGAGGGCGAAGATCACGAGCGACACCAGCGCTCCCGCCAGCACGGCCCGGCTCACGGAGCGTCCGAGCGGCCTCGCCGACCCGGCCCGGTCGGCAACCAGGGATGCCACGAGCTGCTCGGTCTTCATGTCCTGTCCTTGCGATAGGCATCGGCCAGCGCGCGAAGGGCGCGATGCAGCGTCACCCGGATCGCGCCTTCGCTCATGCCCATCCTCACCCCGACGTCCTTCGCGCTCTGCCCCTCGATGGAAATGCCTTCCACGATTCGGCGCTGGCGCTCGGGCAGACTGGCCAGCATCTGCCGCGCGTCGAGGGCGCTTCCCTCCTCCGCAGCCGCAGGCGCGGCAAGCGTGTCGGAATGGTCGTCGATGTCGACATGATCGGCGAAGCCGCGGCGGCGCAGATGATCGACCAGCTTGTGGCGCGCGATGGCCCGCAGCCAGGGCTGCAGGGGCTGCGTCTCATCCCAGGTGTCGCGCTTCAGATGCATGGCCAGCAAAGTCTCCTGGACGATGTCCTCACAATCCGCGTTCGGCCGACCGGCTGCCGCCAGGCCGCGCGATGCCACCCCACGGAGCCAGGCCGCGACGAGGAGCAGCAGACGGCGATAGGCCTCGTCATCCCCCTTCCGGGCCGCCCGCATGAGTGCGGAGAGATCTTCCGGATCGGACAACGAGCCCACTCTTCACGCATTCGTGTTGATTTGCCGAAACATTACAGGCGCTTCCGACAAAAAAGAAGGCGGAGCACCTGTAACGCCGACGCGGCTGCGCCCGAATGATCCTTTGCGAGCCGAGATTGGCTCGAGAGCCAAGGAGGATTTGTCCATGATCAATCGTACCACCACGGTAGCCCTCGCCGCCGCCGTCGCCGCCGCCGCCCTGATGTCGTCCGGCGCCAACGCGCAGACCGCAAACGCCGACAAGGAAAAGTGCTACGGCGTCTCGATGGCGGGCAAGAACGACTGCGCCGCGACCGGCAGCAATTCCTGCGCCGGCACGTCGAAGGCCGACTACGACGCCAAGGCCTGGAAGTACGTCGCCAAGGGGTCCTGCGCCAAGATGGAAGTGACCCTCAAGGACGGCAAGAAGCGCATGGGCACGCTCGCCCCGATGTAAGGAAGACGCGTCGTGACGGCGGACCGCCTGCTTCGTGCCGGTGCCGGGCTGAAGCCCGAACACCAGCGGCACATCCTCGAAGCCCGACCCGATGTCGGCTGGTTCGAGGTGCATGCCGAGAACTACATGGGAGCCGGCGGTCCGCCGCATCACTTCCTGGAGCGCGTACGCGCGCTCTATCCGCTGTCGGTGCATGGCGTGGGCCTGTCGATCGGATCGGCCAACGGCATGGCGCCGGGTCATCTCGGGCGCCTGAAGTCGGTGGTGGACCGCTATCAACCTTTCATCGTGTCGGAGCATCTCGCTTGGTCGACGCATGAGGGGACTTTCCTGAACGACCTGCTGCCCCTTCCCTATACGGAAGCCACCCTGTCGCTGGTGGCACGCCACGTCGACGAGGCCCAGACGGTACTCGGAAGCCGCATCCTCATCGAGAATCCCTCGACCTATCTCCGCTTCGACGGGGAAGAAATGCCGGAGACGGATTTCCTGCGGGCGCTTGCCCGACGCAGCGGCTGCGGCCTGCTGCTCGACGTCAACAACGTCGTCGTCTCCGCAGCCAATCACGGCTTCGATCCCCGCGCCTATCTCGATTGCTTCCCGCATGAGCATGTCGGCGAGATCCATCTCGCCGGTCACGCCGTGCTGGAGAGCGACGGCGACGCCCTGTACGTCGATACCCACGACCGGACGATCTCTACGGAGGTCTGGTCTCTCTTTCGGGATGTGATCGCACGCCGGGGCGTGAGTCCCACGCTGATCGAGTGGGACTCCGACGTGCCGGCCTGGCTCGACCTCGAGGCCGAAGTCCACCAGGCCCAGTCGATTCTGCAGACGGCCGGAGGCCTCGATGCCCGCGCAGCCTGACGGCAACGGTCTCGCCGACCTGCAGCACCGCTTTGCCCATGCCGTCCTTCAGGCCCCTCTGGAGGTGCCCGACGGCATCCGTCACGACGTCAGGCCGACGCGCGAGCGACGATTCGGCGTCTACCGCAACAACGTGAAGGCCAGCCTGGCCGCCGCCCTGGCGGCACGGTTCCCCGTCGTGGAGCGCCTGGTCGGCGAGGAATTCTTCACCGCCATGGCGCTGGTCTTCATCGAGCAGCATCCGCCGCGGTCGCCCGTCCTCGCCGAGTATGGCGCCGCCTTCGCGAGCTTCCTGGAGGAGTTCGATCCCGCCGCAGACCTGCCCTATCTGCCCGACATCGCCCGGCTGGAATGGTCGCGCTACGTCGCATTCCACAGCGCCGATGCCAGCGCGGCCGATATCGGCCGGCTCGCGGAGCTGCCTCCGGAAGCGCTTGGCTCCGTCAGACTCGGCCTGCATCCCGCCATGGCCGTCATCGCCTCGCCGTGGCCCATCGTCTCTGTCTGGAGCACCAATACCCATGACGCGACGCCCGAGGCGCCGGCAGCCGACTGGACGGGCGAGACGGCGCTGGTGACGCGGCCACATCTCGACGTTCTCGTCCAACGGCTTCCGCCGGGCGCCGACCTGCTGGTGGCCGAACTGGCGCAAGGGATTGCGTTGGGCGCCGCCGCCGATGCGGCGTCGCGCGCCCACGACGGTTTCGACCTCGCAACGGCGCTGGCGACGTTGTTCGGTGCCGGCGCCATCACAACCCTGTCCCAAGGATCGTCTTCATGATCGCTCTGCTCTCGCGTCTCGACGCTCTGCTGGCACGCATCCCGCACGAGTTGCTCGCCCTCCTCGCCCGCCTTTCCGTCGGCACGATCTTCCTGCGCTCGGGGCTGCTGAAGCTCGACGGCTGGGCCGACGGCACGACTCTCACCCTGTTTCGCGAAGAGTATATGCTGCCGCTCCTCTCGCCCGAGTTGGCATCCTACCTGGCGACGGGAGCGGAACTCAGCCTGCCGTTCCTGCTCTTCCTCGGCCTGTTCACGCGGCCGGCGGCGCTCGCCCTGCTGGGCATGACCCTGGTGATCCAGATCTTCGTCTATCCCAACGCCTTCGACACGCATGGGGTCTGGGCCGTGGCGCTGCTCTACCTCGCCAAGTTCGGGCCGGGCAGGCTGGCGCTCGACTGGCTCCTCTTCGAGCGGGCGATGCCTAACGCTTACGGACGGGCTTGAGATCGGAGACGATCGGATAGGCCGTCGTCGACTTCACGCGCTCCATCGAGAAGCGCGACGTCACGTTCTTGAGCGGCATCGTGTCGATCAGCTTCTTGTAGAAAGTGTCGTAGGCCTGCATGTCGGGAACCGCGACCCTCAGCATGTAATCGATGTCGCCCGCCATGCGGTGGAACTCCATCACCTCGGGCATGGCCGTGACGGTACTGGCGAACTTGGAGAGCCAGGCCGAGGAATGGTCGCCGGTCTCGATCGACACGAACACCGTCAACCCCATGCCGATCGCCTCGGGCGAGATCAGCGCCACCCGCTTCAGGATGACGCCGGACTTTTCCAGTCGCTGGATGCGCTTCCAGCAGGGGCTTTGCGAGAGGCCGACGCGATGGGCGATCTGCGCCAGCGAAAGGCTCGCATCCTCCTGGAGGAGCGCGACGATCTTCTTGTCGATGGCATCCATGTTCATCAATCCGTCAACGCGATGCCGCCAGTCTAGACCGGAAGCGACTCCAGGCGCACCGTCGCACCCAGCCGCTCTGTTAGCACGATGGCGAGCGCCTCGACGTCGCCATCCACCCGGCCGGCATGGTTCACCAGCCGCGGCGGGGCGTCGTCGAACCAGGACAGGCGCCATGCGCCGGCCTCACACATCAGCGAGCCCACGACGCGCCCCTGCGCGGAGATCGTCCAGAGGGCAGGCTCTTCGTAGGCCGCCTGCAACAGGCGCGCCGCCCGGGCGACGAGGGTGCTGGCAAGGCTGAGCATGCCTTGACTGTACGGGCGTGTTCGCGCCCGCTGCAATGAAACGGTCGGTCGAATCCGGCAACGATGACGGCAGGAATGACTTCACAGATCGCCAAACGGAGAAAATTAAACTCCGGCCCGACGAACGCCTAGAGTCCTTCCGAGTGGGATCGAAAAATACACCACAACCTCATGCTGAGGAGCGCTCCACAGGAGCGCGTCTCGAAGCATGGGCACGAGCATCGCGTCTGCTGCCCACCCTTCGAGACGGCCGCTTCGCGACCTCCTGAGAGTCTGACTCGAAGTGAATGCAGCTAAACTAAGAGGCTATGAACAGCCCCGATAACCTCACCCTGAGGAGCATCGCGCAGCGATGCGTCTCGAAGGGTGGGAACGCGCACCTTGCCTGTTGCCCATCCTTCGAGACGCGCCGCTTCGCGGCGCTCCTCAGGATGAGATAAGTGCTTGAATTGATTCAATTCATTTCCGGCCAGCCTCTCAGGGTGAGGTGGACGGGTCCATGTGAGACGGGAAGCCTCTAAGGCCGGACGGCCGGCGTTTCCAGCTTCAGTCCCCGGGCGCGCTGCATGAGATAGAGTTCCAGCGCGACATATTCCGGCGCATCGAGCGGCCAGGCCTCGGCGCGGATGCCGACAAGGCAGTTGCGCAGGCGGCGCTTCAGGGAGCCCAGCGCCTGCCACTCCAGGCGATAGATCGGATAGCCGGTGGGATGGGCCTCCGGAATGACGATGCCCGCCAGCTTCTTGCCGGCATTGTCGTCATGGCAGATCGCGCAGGACAGGTTGAGCTGGCCCTGGCGGAGGCGATAGATCTCGGCGCCCTCCCGGCGAAAGGCATCGAGGCGCGGGTCATAGGGCGGCGCGATCTGCAGGTCGCGCGACTGGTGCGCGACATACACGGCGAGCGCCAGCAGGTCGCGATTCTCCGGCGGCAGAGGCTCGGCCTTCTGATGCTCGGTGCGGCAGAGGTTGATGCGGCCCTCGAGATCGACCGGACGGTCACTGCCCTGCGGGATCGCGGGATAGCGCGCGGCCACGCCCTTCATGCTGACGGCGGCGTCGCCATGGCAATCGGCGCAGGATTTGTCGGCTGCCCCGACCGCCCTGTTCCAGAGCTGGCCGCCGAGCTGGACGAACAGCATGCCGGGATTGGCCGTATCGTCGTCCTGCATCTTCTGCAGGGCCTCGCCCATGTCCTGGTAGCCGGACCGCCGCTTGTCCGCGCCAACTTGCGCGGCCGCATAGGATGCGGCGAACACCAGCGCCAAGCCGATGACGAGCAGCCGCGCGGTCATTCGACGGCGATGTCGACCCGCTGCTCGGCGGCGAAGCCCTCGTCGCCGGTCCAGCGCAGGACCACCGTGCCGCTCTCCTTCGCCTCGGCGAAGAAAGACACGAATGGATTGGCGGCGATCGCCGGCGACATGTCCATCGTGAAGATTTCGGCGCCGTTCCAGGTCGCGGTGAATCGCTCGATGATGTTGCGCGGGATGATGCGGCCGTTCGGACCGGGCCGGAAGCCGGTCTCCATCGGGTGCATGATCAGCGCCTTGATCTCGATGGCGGCGCCGCGCTTGGCGGTCTTCGGAGCGTTCACCAGGATGTTCGACATCAGGGCGATTCCTCGAGACAGGCAGCCAGGGTCACGATCACATCGGCGCCGGCACTCAGGAATTTACCGTCGCTGGTTTCGACGATGGCCACGATCCGCTGGCTGTCGCCGAGCTTGATGCGCGTGCCGATGACGGCCTTGCCGCTGCGCGGGCCGAGGCGCGCGGAGAAGACGTTGGGCTGCGGGTTTTTCTCGTTAAAGACGTGGATCGCCTTCACATGGTCGGCTTCGGTCATCGGACTGTCGACCGACACGGTGAGCGGTACGGTGCTGCCGTTCTCGACAAGCGGCGGGACGTCGAGCTTGACCCGGCCTTCGGTCGGCGTAGCCGTCCCGACGACCTTGCGGATGGCCTCGGCCATGGCATCGGGGGTCGCCGTCGCGGGCGAGAGCGGCACGAGAACGACGGCAGCCGTGCCGGCAAGGAAGAGACGTCGATCCATTCAATCCCTCAACGTGACGAGATAGGCCACGACATCCTCGACCTGGGCGGCGGTGAGAATCGTCCTGCCCTCGAAGTTGCGGGCAACCCGGTGCAAGCCCTCGATGCGATAGTAGGCGGGCATGATCGTGTCGGCATTGAGACGCGACCCGTCGACGATGCGCAGGCGCAGCTGTCCTTCCGACCAGCGCGACCCCGCGCCGGCGAGGCTGGGCGCCAGGTCGCCCTGGAAGCGCTCCTCGGTAATCGGTCCCGAATGGCAGAGCAGGCAGAGGCCGACGCTGCGGCTGGCAACGATCGCCCGGCCGCGCGCCGCATCGCCCGGCCGGCCGGTGAGCGAGCGGGGGATCGAATCGTCGACGATCTGCGGCACGACGGGAGGAGCAGGCTGCTGGGCCACCGCGGGACCAGCGACGAACGCGAGGGCGAGGAGGACCAGGACCCGCATCGCATCAGCCGAAGGTCTCGGCGGCAATGGTGCGGAACCAACTCGACGCATAGAGCGCCTCCTGGCCCCGCAGGCCACCTACGGCTTCGAGCGGGCTGGTGCCGCCGGCACCGGGAATGTCGGTGAGCCGGCCCTTGTCGGGACGATAGACGCCGGCGATCGAGATTCCGTAGTCGGCCGCGACGAGACTGTAGCAGGTGTTGATCAGGATCGGATCCTGCGGCTTCTCGCCGGCCAGCAGCTTCACGATCGCCGAGGCACAGACCTTGGCCTGGGCATTGGCCGCGAAGGCCGACTTGGGCATGCCGCCCATGATCGCCGCATCGCCCAGCACATGGATGTTGGGGCGCAGGGTTGATTCGAAGGCGACCGGCTCGACCGGGCACCAGCCGGTGCGATCGGCAACGCCGGCTTGCGCCGCAATGGCGCCGGCCTTCTGCGGCGGGATCACGTTGGCGACGGAAGCCTTGTGGCTCGCGAACTCGGTCGTGAGCGTGAGCGTCGCGGGATCGACCGCCGTCACCTTGCCGCCCTGGCTGAGCGGCACCCACTCGATCATGCCCGGGTAGAGTTCGGCCCAGCCGTTCTGGAACAGGCGCTGCTTGGAGAAGGCGTCCTTGGAATCGAGCAGCAGGAGCTTCGACTTCGGCTTCCATATCTTGAGCCAGTAGGCGATCAGGCTCGCGCGCTCGTAGGGTCCGGGCGGACAGCGGAAGGGATTGGCCGGCGCCGACAGGACGACCAGCCCGCCATCATCCATCGCCTGCAACTGCCGGCGCAGCAGCACGGTCTGCGCCCCCGCCTTCCAGGCATGCGGCATCTTCTCGGCCGCGGCCTCGTCGTAGCCGGGGAGGGCGCCCCAGTTGAAGTCGATGCCGGGAGACATGACCAGCCGGTCGTAAGCAAGCCTGTTGCCGTCGGCCAGGGCCACGGTCTTCGCCTCGGCATCGACCGCGGTCGCGCTCGTCTCCGCGATCGTAACGCCGGCCGCCTTGATGCCGTCGTAACGGAACTGCTGCTGGTCGATCTCGCGCAGGTTCGCGAGCACCGAATTGCTGAACGGGCACGAGGTATAGACGGGACTTGGCTCGACCAGCGTGACGTCGAGCGCGGGCTGCAGCGCCTTCAGGGTGCGCGCCGCCGTGGCGCCGCCGAAGCCGCCGCCGATCACCACGACCCTGGCCTTGCCCTGCGCCGAAACGACGGCCGGCGCGAGGCCGGCCGCGGCGCTGATCTTCAGGAAATGACGGCGCGTCGCCATGCCCGCTGTGTCCCTACTCCGGCTGCGCGGCAAACCAGGCCGCGATGGCTTCAGTCTGCCGGTCGTCGAATCCCTTGGCGATGCGGCCCATCACGCTCGAGGGCCAGGCGCCGCTGCGATAGTCGCTCATCAAGGTGACGATGTCCGGGGCCTTGCGGCCGGCAATGCGCGGGATCACCGAATCCGACACTTTCTTCGACGCGTGACAGCCGGTGCAGGAGCTGGCGCCCGGCGGCGCATCGGCCGCCGTTGCCGGACCGGCCAGCAGGATCATGCTGGTCAGGCCCGGCAGCAGCGCTCGATGCATCAGGCGCCTTTCTTCAGGTCGCTGTTCATCAGCGGCAGGTTGCGCACCCTCTTGCCTGTCGCCTTGGCGATGGCGTTCAGGACGGCAGGCGCTGCCACGGCGATGGTCGGCTCGCCGACGCCGCCCCAGAAGTCGTTGGTCGGCACGAGCACCGTTTCGACGTCGGGCATCTCGTCGATGCGCATCACGTTGTACGTGTCGAAGTTGGTCTGCTCGACCACCCCGTCCTTCACGGTGATCTCGCCGTACAGGGCAGCCGACAGGCCATAGACGAACGAGCCCGCGACCTGGCGGTCGATCTGCGCCGGATTGACCACGTGGCCGGGATTGGTGGCCGCCGTGATCTTGTGGATCTTGAGCTGCCCGTCGGGGCTCACCGAGACCTCGGCGACGCCGGCGACGTAGCTGCCATAGCCCATGACCTGCGAGATGCCGTGGAAGCGGCCCTCGGGCAGCGGCTTGCCGTAGCCCGCTCTGTCGCAGGCGGCCTTCAGCACCGCCGCCCATTTCGGCTTCAGGTACTTGAGGCGGTAGGCGAGCGGATCCTGGCCCGCTGCCGCCGCCAGCTCGTCGATGAAGCATTCCATGTAGACGGCGTTCTGGTTCACGTTCACGCCGCGCCAGAAGCCGGCCGTGATGTGCGGGTTGCGCATGGCGTGGTCGATCATCAGGTTCGGGATGTCGTAGCCATACGCCGCCTCGACGCCGGACGCCATGAGGCCCTGAAAGGCGATCGGGTCCATGCCGTTCACCAGGTTCTGCGGCAGCAGCGAGGCCAGGATCGACTGGCCGGAGATGCGCACGTGCAGTCCGACCAGGTTCCCCTGGGCGTCGAGACCGGCCGTCATCTTGGCCATCGTCGTGGGATGGTACTGGCAGTGCGTCATGTCCTCTTCGCGCGACCAGATCAGCTTGATCGGCGTGCCGGGCATCTCCTTGGCCGCGAGCACGGCCTGACGCACATAGTCCGACCGGCCGCGCCGGCCGAAGCCGCCGCCCAGCATCAGCTTGTAGACCTCGCACTTGGCGATCGGCAGGCCAGCCGCTTCCGACGCGGCGGCAAGAGCCGCCTCGCCGTTCTGCGTGCCGCACCAGACCTCGCACCTGTCGGCCGTGTAGCGCGCCGTGGCGTTCATCGGCTCCATGGTGACATGATGCTGATAGGGGAAGCTGTAGACGGCCTCGACTTTCTTGGCCGCGCCGTCGATCGCCTTCTGGGCGTCGCCCGCCTTGTTGCCGACGAAGGCTTCCTTGGCGTCGAGACCCTCCTTGAGCATGGCGTTGATCGTCGCGGTCGAGACCTTGCCGAGATCGCCGATGTCCCAGTTGGTCGTGACGGCCTCGAGTGCCGTCCTGGCCTGCCAGTAGGTGTCGGCCACCACCACGACGGCGTTGCCGTCGATGGCGAAGATCTTCTTCACGCCCGGCATCTTCTCGGCCTTGCTGGCATCGAAGTCCTTGAGCTTGCCGCCGATCACCGGGCAGGCGCGCACAGTGGCGTTGAGCATGCCTGGCATCGTGTGATCCATGCCATAGATCTGCTTGCCCGTGACCTTGTCGACCGTGTCGAGCCGCTTCAGCGGCTTGCCGGCGACCTTCCAGTCCTTGGGGTCCTTGAGCTTCACTTCCTTGGGCGGCTCGAGCTGGGCCGCTGCGGCCGCGAGGGCGCCATAGGTCAGCGTCTTGCCCGATCCCTTGTGCGTGACGGTGCTGTTGGCCGCGCTGCACTCCGCAGACGGCACGTTCCACTGCTTGGCCGCGGCCGCGATCAGCATCTCGCGCGCGATGGCGCCGCCTTCGCGGACATACTGCTGGCTTTCGCGAATGCCGCGGCTGCCGCCGGTCGAGAAGTTCCTCCAGACGCGGTTGCGCTTCAGGTTCTCGCCGGGCGTCGGATATTCCCAGGTGACCTTGTTCCAGTCGCACTCCAGTTCCTCGGCCACGAGCTGGCAGAGGCCGGTGAGCGTGCCCTGGCCCATTTCGGAGCGGGCGATGCGGATGACCACCTTGTCGTCGGGATGGATGACCACCCAGGCGTTCAGTTCCTTGACGGCCTGAGCATGCGCCACGCTTTCGTCGAAGGGCAGGTGGAAGCCGAGCGAGAAACCGCCGGCGACGGCGGCGCCGCTGACCAGGAAGCCGCGACGGCCGAGAGATGTCTGGATCGTCATGATGCGTCCCTCCCCTTAGGCCTTGGCGGCGGCGTGGATCGCGGCGCGGACCTGCTGGTAGGTGCCGCAACGGCAGATGTTGGTCATCGCCTCGTCGATGTCGGCATCGGTCGGATTCGGCTTGGCCGCGAGCAGCGCCGTCGCCGCCATCACCATGCCGCTCTGGCAGTAGCCGCACTGGGGTACGTCGAGCTCGACCCAGGCCTTCTGGATCTTGTTCAGCACGCCGTTCTCGGCCAGCGCTTCGATGGTGACGACCTTCTGGGTGCCGACAGCGTTCACCGGTACGCTGCACGAACGCACCGGCGCACCATCGATATGGACCGTGCAGGAGCCGCATTGTGCGATACCGCAGGCATACTTGGTGCCCGTCAGACCCAGTTGTTCACGCAGCACCCAGAGCAGTGGAGTATCCGGATCGGCATTGTAGTCGACCGCCTTGCCGTTGACATTGAGGACAGCCATCCCAGCCTCCCGTTGTTCAGGAAATATGGAAACAGCGTAGCCCAGCGAGGGCGCGACCGCCCAAGCAACCGTCCGCTCTCACGGAGGTGTGATGGCCTCGCTGACCATCAACAATTGTTGCGGGTCCGTATCGCTCGCGAACTACAGTTTGGGTGGCGGATAATAGGGGCGATCGCCGAGCGCCTGCACGCGCTTCCAGAACTCCGGACCCGAGGCCTTGCCAACCTCGTCGAGGTCCGCCGCCTGGCGCCACAGGCTCCACGAGTCGGGGTGCAGGCGACTTGCCTCCGCCATCTGCAGGTCGCCTTCGGCGACGCGGCCATTGGCGCGCAGCCACAGCCCCAGCCGGAAGCGCGCCCGCGCCTCCGCAATCTCGGGCGTGACCTTCGGCAGGCCTGCGCGCGCCTGGTCGGCCGGCAAGGCATGCGCCCCGGTGGCGACCCAGGCGCGCACCGCATCGAGATAGGCCTGCCGCGCCGCCAGGCGGTCTGCCTGGTCCTCGGGAGTCATCGTGCGCGTCGCGAGGTCCATGCGCCGGAAGTGATCGGTCGACCCGGCCGTCTCGGGCGGGCGTACGATCCGGCCCTGTTCGTCGATCCAGATCGCCTGCGGGACGTTCACGAGATTGTAGAGATCCTCGAGCCGATGATCGGCGTCGATCAGTTGCCAGTAGGACGATGCGGCCTGGTCGATCCACGGACGCGCATGTTCGGCACCGCGGCTTTCCTCCGCCACGGCCACGACCATGAACCCCTTGTCCTTCAGTTCTTCGTAGAGGGCCTGCCACACGGGCAAGTCAAAACGGCAGCCTCACCAACTGGCCCATGTCGCGAGGAAGACCTTTCGGCCGCGCAGCTGCGACAGAGAACGCGGCATGCCGTCGAGATCCGGCAGGGTGAAGTCGGGCGCCTCGAGACCTTCGAGCGCGGCATTGCGCTCCTCGGCCGGCGCCCCCAATGCCCACACGTCGCGCGCCTCGCTGGCGATCACGGGGCCACCCAGCTTCTTCCAGAAGGCTTCGAGGTCGACTTCGTTGGGCGCGAGCGCGGAAGCGGGCAGCGGCACGCACAGATCGGCACGACACATGCCCTCGGGCTTCAGAGTCCAGCCCGTGACCCGCTCGGCATCGACGGGACTCATCCAGAGGCCGTCATGCGCGGCGACGTCGTGCTCGCCCGTGGGCGTGAGGATCTTCGTCATCGCGGCCTCCCGTTCCAAATCACTTAGGTGTCGAGATCGTCACTTCCTTCGAGGTGATGAACTCCAGCAGCACGGGCACACCCTTCTGGGTCTGCTCGATGCCGCGCTTGATCGCCGGGATGATGTCCTCCGGCCGGGTGATGCGCTCGCCATAGCCGCCGAAGGCGCGTGCCATGGCGGCATAGTCGCCGGAAATGTCGGTCGAGCGGTACTTCTCGGTCGACACCTTCATGATGTGCAGCTCGATCGCCATCGAGAAGTTGTTGAGCAGGATCGACATGATCGGAATGCGCTCGCGCACCGCCGTCTCGAAGTCCATGCCGGTGAAGCCGATGGCCGCGTCGCCCCAGACATTGATGCAGAGCTTGTCGGGGCAGGCGAGCTTGGCGCCCATGGCGAGGCCGAGCCCATAGCCCAGCTGCGTGGTCTTGCCCCAGCCGATATAGGTGTGCGGCGCCGTCGTCTTCCAGAACGGCGAGAGCTGGTCGCGCGGGCTGCCGGCGTCGTGGGTGATGATCGTGTTGGCCTTGTCGACCGTGTGCTGCAGGTCCCACAGAACGCGATAGGGATTGAGCGGCGCCTCGTTGTTGGTGAGCTTGGGCATCCACTCGTCGAGCCACGCGTCGGCGATCGGCTTGATCTCCGCCACGACCGGCGCGGCGTCGCGCTTCTTGCCCCCGACCAGCTTGCTGCACTCGTCGATCATGGCGCGGAGCGCGAGCTTGGCATCGCCGATCAGGCCGTACTGGCAGCGAACGTCCTTGTTGAGATGGTTGGGGTCGAGCGTGGTGTGGATCACCGTCTTGCCCTTCGGCATCGAGATACCGAAGTTGGTCTCGGTGAAGGAGCAGCCGATGCCGAACAGCACGTCGCACTTGTCGAGGAAGTGGCGGACCTGCCTCGGATAGGCACGGCCGCCGGAGCCCAGCGACAGCGGGTGGGTTTCGTCGAAGCTGCTCTTGCCCTGCAGCGAGGTGCAGACGGGAATCGCCAGCA
Organism: Reyranella sp.; assembly: GCF_030651995.1. GTDB lineage: Bacteria > Pseudomonadota > Alphaproteobacteria > Reyranellales > Reyranellaceae > Reyranella. The sequence continues at coordinate 6,506 of NZ_JAUSBN010000054.1, read as the reverse complement.
GCTCGGCCAGTTCCTTCAGCTCGTCATAGGCCTCGGCCCAGTGCACGCCGTGGCCGGCATAGATGACCGGGCGCTTGGCCTCGACCAGCACCCTGGCGGCTTCCTTCACGGCCGCCGGATCGGGACCGTAGCGCGTCGGCTTGATCGGCTCGTAGGTCAGCGGATCGGGCGCGTCCTCGCCATTGGCCTCGGCCGGGAACTCGATGATGACCGGCGAGCCGCGGCCGTTGCGCAGCAGGCTGAAGGCCCGGCGCATGACGTTCTCGATGTCGGCGCCCGAGGTGATCGGCTCGGCATGCTTGGCGACATGCGCCATGGTGATGGTGGAGTTGAAGTTCGGCGGCACATGGGCGATGCGGCGCGGGTAGCCCGCCGGGATGACCAGCAGCGGCACCGATTCGCCGTAGGCCTGCGCCACGCCGCCATAGGCGTTCTCCGAGCCCGGGCCGCTCTGCATGCAGAACACGCCCATCTTGCGGCCCTTGGTCATGCGCGACATGGCGTCGGCCATGTGCAGGCCGATGCGCTCCTGGCGCACGATGATCGGCCGGATGTCGATCGCGGCACAGTGTTCGATCAGATGGTTGACGGGATAGGCGAAGAGATACTCGACCCCCTCGCGCTTCAGGATTTCCGCGACTGCCGGGCCGGTCTTCATCTTCGTTTCTCCCTTTGGCCGGGGGCGCGCCACTTCAGTGGCGCGCCCCAGCGCTTCTTACTTGTTGAGTTCCTTCATCGCGCTGTCGAGGCCGCCCAGGGTGAGCGGGAACATGCGGTTGCTCGTCAGCTGCTGCAGCAGCTGGATCGACGGCGTGTAGCTCCAGTGCCGTTCCGGCACCGGATTCAGCCATGCCATGCTGCGGTAGGTGTCGGCCACGCGCTGGATCCAGACCTGGCCCGCTTCCTCGTTCCAGTGCTCCACCGAGCCGCCGGGATAGGCGATCTCGTAGGGGCTCATCGAGGCGTCGCCGACGAACAGCACCTTGTAGTCGGGCGGATAGGTATGGAGCATCTGCGCCGTCGAGAAGGTGTCGACGTGACGGCGGCGATTGTCCTTCCACAGCTTCTCGTAGAGGCAGTTGTGGAAGTAGAAGAATTCGAGGTGCTTGAACTCCGAACGGGCCGCCGAGAACAGCTCCTCGCAGACCCGGATATGTGCATCCATCGAGCCGCCGATGTCGAACAGGATCAGCAGCTTCACCTTGTTGCGACGCTCCGGCACCATCTTGATGTCGAGATAGCCGGCATTGCGCGCCGTCGAGCGGATCGTGTCGGGCATGTCGAGCTCGACCTCGGCCCCCTCGCGCGCGAACTTGCGCAGGCGGCGCAGCGCGATCTTGATGTTGCGCGTGCCGATCTCGACCGTGTCGTCGAGGTTCTTGTACTCGCGCTTGTCCCACACCTTGACGGCGCGGCCCTCGCGGCCCTTGTCCTGGCCGATACGCACGCCCTCGGGATTGAAGCCGTAGGCGCCGAACGGCGAGGTGCCGGCGGTACCGATCCACTTGCTGCCGCCCTGGTGCCGCTTCTGCTGCTCCTCGAGACGCTTCTTCAGCGTCTCCATGAGCTTCTCCCAGCCGCCCATCGACTCGATCTGCTTCTTCTCCTCCTCGGTGAGAAGCTTCTCGGCCAGCTTGCGCAGCCATTCCTCGGGGATCTCGGCGGCGACGCCCTCGGGGGGCAGCGCCTCGAGCCCCTTGAAGACGGTGCCGAACACGCGGTCGAACTTGTCGAGGTTGCGCTCGTCCTTCACCAGCGCGGCGCGCGACAGATAGTAGAAGTCGTCGACGCTGTAGTCGGCGACACCCTTGTCCATCGCATCCATCAGGGAAAGATATTCCTTGATGGAGACCGGCAGCTTGGCGTTGCGCAGCTCGAGGAAGAAGTTGATGAACATCGCGTTCTCCTCTCAGCAGTGATTACTGGCGCTGCTCCCGCCGCGCCATGAAGGCCAGACGCTCGAACAGGTGCACGTCCTGTTCGTTCTTGAGCAGCGCGCCGTGCAGCGGCGGAATGAGCTGCTTGGAGTCCTTGGAGCGCAGCGACTCCGGCGACATGTCCTCGACCATCAGCAGCTTCAGCCAGTCGAGCAGTTCGGAGGTCGACGGCTTCTTCTTGAGGCCCGGCACTTCGCGGATGTCGTAGAACACGTTCAGCGCCTCGCGCAGCAGGTTGCGCTGCAGGTCGGGGAAGTGGACGTCGACGATCTGCGTCATCGTCTCGCGATCGGGGAAACGGATGTAGTGGAAGAAGCAGCGGCGCAGGAAGGCGTCCGGCAGTTCCTTCTCGTTGTTCGAGGTGATCATGACGATCGGGCGCTCGGTCGCCTTGATGGTCTGCTGCGTCTCGTAGACGTAGAATTCCATGCGATCCAGTTCCTGCAGCAGATCGTTCGGGAACTCGATGTCGGCCTTGTCGATCTCGTCGATCAGCAGGATGGGGCGGACCGGGGCGGTGAAGCCCTCCCAGAGCTTGCCCTTCTTGATGTAGTTGGCGATGTCCTTCACGCGCTCGTCGCCCAGCTGGCTGTCGCGCAGGCGCGAGACCGCGTCGTACTCGTAGAGGCCCTGCTGCGCCTTGGTGGTCGACTTGATGTGCCACTCGATGATCGGAGCGTTGAGCGCCTTGGCGACTTCATGTGCCAGAACGGTCTTGCCGGTGCCAGGCTCGCCCTTGATGAGCAGCGGACGCTGCAGCGCGATCGCCGCGTTCACCGCCACGCGCAGGTCGTCGCTGGCAACGTAAGAGTCGGTACCGGTAAATTTCATGGTGCAAAATCCAAATTTCACTGTGGTTAAAGCCACCCTAGAGGGGTGGTTTCAGGCCAGCAAGGCCGCGCAAGCGGTCAGCCGCCTGCGCGGACGATGAAATAGACCAAAGCGGCACAGGCGAGCAGGACAGACATCGCAAGGCGGCTCGATGCGAAGGCGAGCCGCGGTGCGGGCGCGCCTGGCTCGACCGCCTGGTCGATGCGCTTGCGGCCGGTGATCATGGGACCGATCAGATTGTGCCTCTTCAAGACGAGGTAAAGCACGACGGCCGCAACGTGGACCGCCACCAGGATGAGCAGCACGTTGATCCACCAGGCATGGAAATCGGTAGCCCGCTCGACCCACTTGTCGGAGACCTTGAGGGCGAGCGGCCCGTTGACCATGCCGGTGTCGGTGTCGGCGGTGAACAATCCGGTCACGACCTGGGCCAGGACGGCGAAGATCAGGACGAGGACCATCGCACCCCCCAGCGGATTGTGCCCGACGTCGCGCGGACCCTCCTTGCGGAAGAAGTGTGCGACATGGGTAAAGGCCGCCGCTGGACCCTTCAGGAAGCTGGAGAAGCGCGCGGTGGTGCTGCCGACGAAGCCCCAGGCGAGGCGGAAGAACAGAAGGGTCAGGATGGCGTAACCCGACCAGAAATGGAGCTGCATCCAGTCACCGCCGGCCCGGCCGCTGAAGTACGAGGTCGCCATCAGGGCCACGAGCACCCAGTGGAACAAACGGACGGGCACGTCCCAGACGAGGATCTTGTCGTTCTTGCCGGCCATCGGTCATCATCTCCTTGAGGGCCCAGAATAGCCGAGTCAGCATGGCTGTAGGCAAGGACCAGGCCGAGGGCACCACACGCAGTCGTGATGGATCGTGGCCTACCTGGCCGTTCGCTTTCCGCGCCAACCTCTGCAACATTGCGGTCGTCGATGAGGTATAAATTGCCCGTCGACCGTGAGAATCAAAGGGGATGGGCCTATGAGGAAGACTTTGGTGGTGGCGTTGGTCGGCGCATTGGCGGCCGGGGCGATGGTGGGCGGCGCGACGATCGCGATGGCTCAGGGCGACGTGATCGCTCAGCGCAAGGACAACCGCAAGCAGACCGCCGCCGCGATGCGCGCTATCAAGGCGATCGTCGACGCCAAGGGCCCGACCGCGGGCGCCGTCGAGCAGGCCGCAAAGCTCAAGACGCTGGAAGCGTCTTTCTTGAAGATGTTCCCCGCCGGCTCCGACAAGGGCGAGACCCGTGCGCTTCCGGCCGTGTGGACCGACTGGGCGGGCTTCGAAGCCGCCAGCAAGGCGGCGAACGTGGCTTACGACAAGCTCGCTGTGGCAGCCGGGTCAGGCAATGCCGAGGCGCTCGCGACAGCCTTTGCCGACACCGGCAAGACCTGCGGCGCCTGCCACCAGAAGTTCCAGGCGAAGGCCAACTAGCCTAACCGCCCCGACCGACATGAAGGGAGGCGGACTTCCGCCTCCCTTTCTTTGTCTCAGGCCGCTGCCGGTGACGAACCCGGTCCGGTGAGCGCCTGCTGCACGATCGCCTCGGCCGTGAAGCGCCAGGCCCGCGACGCGTGCATCGGCGACAGACGCTGTCGCTCCCGCATGTTCATCCAGCTATCGAGACCGAAAGTCCGATCGAGCGAATCGAGCGCATGGCCGCGCGCGACCGGATCGAGCGCGTCGAGTTCGACGGCGAACCACGCAGCAATTCGCTCGCGTAGAATGCCGCGCAGATGCGCCAGACCGGCGCCAACGGCCGGCGCCGCACGTCGGACGCGCTCCGCGAAGTGCCAGACCGGCAGCCATTCCTCGAAGAGTTGAGCGCGATCCGAAACCAGAAGCGCGATGCGGCTGGCAAGCGGTACCGCGCTGTCCACCTGTCGGTCCGGTCCGAAGGCGCGGCTGACGGCGAGTTCGAAGGCGGCGGCATAGAGATCGGAAAGACGGATGAAATGCTGGAAGAGCGTGCGGCTCGAGAGGCCGGCGATGGTTGCAATGGCACCCGACGTCGGCTCGACATCGCCCGCCTGGATGAGATCCAGGGTCGCCCGGATCAGGGATTGCCGAACTCGCTGGTCTCGTACGATGCGTTCGTCTTGCGAGCGCGACACATCAACCGCGAATCCGACAATCTTCATTGGAAACCAATCGAAAGAGAATTGCTCCAGTCGATCGACTCTAACACCCGCTGATTTCCAGGTAACTTGCAAAAATGCATATCACATGGATTTGAGAACCCCAAAACACTGCATTTTTCATACTATAGATAGGCGTTTTTGGGTGATCTGACGTTGCAGAGATCCAGCAATTACTATCCCCTGCAGGGCAAGCCGGCATTCTCTGCAGATTCCAGCGAGATGATCGTGAAACTCGAAAATACGAAAGGCCGATCGCTTGGGGGCGACCGGCCTTCCTTATAAGCCCGCCTGGGTGTGGGGTAATCGAAGCCTTGGGGTGTGTGGGAAGGGGCTTCGATTGAGCGGCTTGGGAGGCCGCCGGCGGGCTGTCTGTATTACTCTGTGGGCACTCTAACACGGGTTTCACACCGGGTTAGTTGCAATATTGCATATCTCCCTTCGAAGGCCCGGTCAAAAAGCCAACAATTCCGGAACATGCCCCCTTCCAGATAAACAGAAAAGGTAATGCAGGAAACGCGCAGGAATATTCCGGCAGCTCCAAATCCTGACAAGTCTTCATGACATTGGGAGCGGCACCTCGGAAACGAGGCGGCGATGACCTCCGAACTCGCTGCAATACCCAGCCCCTTAGGCCAGTTCCTCAATTTCAGAAAGAACCGGCCGCAGGTGTTCGAGAAAGCGCTCGGGATCCTCACTCATCGGAAAGTGCCCAAGGCCCGGCATGATCGTGCACCGGGCCCCCGGCACCAGGGCGGCAACCTCCTCGGTCTCGGCAGGCGAGCACGAATAGTCATATTCACCGGTCAGCAGGAACAGCGGACAACGGCGGGCATCGATCGTGGCGATGCGTTGGCGAAGGTCGCCGTCGACCTTGTAGAAATGGAGATCGCCTTTGAAGACGCCGGGGCCACCCTGCATGTAGTGCCAGAGGGTTTCCCAGCGATGGACAGCCGGCGCGTCCGGCCCGACGAGCCCCGAAACGATGCCGGCGCACACTTCGCCGCCGTGGACATCGGCATGATGGAGCCAGTCGGTATCGTAGTAGGGCGCTACATGCGCCGACGCCTGCAGGCCGACCAGCGCGCGGAACCGATCGGCATGGGTCGCGGCCAGGTTCAGCACGACGCGACCGCCGATCGAACAGCCCATCACCACCGGACGCTGCAACGACAGCGCGTCGGCGAAGGCCACCACGAACCCGGTATAGAAATCCCGTGTCAGCCGGTATTCCTCGCGCTCGAACCCTTGCGGCGGCGAAGATTTGCCATGCCAGGGCATGTCGAAGGCGAGCACGCGGAAACGGCGCGTGATTTCGGGGTCGGCCAGCAAATGGCGGAACTGCCGGTTGTCGGCGCCGGCGGTGTGCAGGCAGACGAGGGGAATGCCGGTTTCGGGCCCGGCCTCCTCGAAGTAGACGCGATGGGGAACGCCGTCGATGGCAAGCCGAACGTAACGGCCCACCATCGGATCCAGAGCCGGTGCCATGGTCAGATCGCTCCCGGCAGCCGGCGCGGCAGCGCCAGCAGGTCCTTGAAGTATTGCAGGTTCTGCAGAAGCGGCCGGAGGTCGCCATCGAACGACGCTGCACCGCGCTTGGTCAGTG
>NZ_JAUSBN010000051.1 GCF_030651995.1 Reyranella sp. | reverse complement strand
CCGGCCGGCCATTCTTGCCGAGGTTGATGAGCCGGTCCGTGAGATCGAGCGAGACGTCGTCTGCGGGGACCATCGCGAGCGCCCCGCGCGGGCCCATTGTGGCATAGGCGCTGAGGCGGGCGCCCAGCGCCATGACATCGTTGTCGTCGTACTTGCCGGTGGCCGTACGGCCATCGATCAGCTTGCGATAGGGCAAGGCATCCTGGCCGATGATGGCGTCGCAGAAATCCTCGACGTCCTTCAGGACGATGACTCCATCGAACCGGGCGTCGACGAAGCGGGTCTTGTGATCGATCGTAAAGTGAATCGGCATATTCCGCTATTATGGGCAAGGAGCGGGCACGTCAATAAGGGGTAATCATCAACCCCTAATTGAGCTAGCCTCTCGCCATAGCCGGGCTCACACCGGCGGAGGGGACGCGCATGGTCAAGGGAGCGAGGAGCGCCGCACTGGCGCTCGCGATCTGGTTGGGAATCCTGGCGGCACCTGCTTCGGCGCAGACGCTGGTCAACATCCGCTCGCAGGACGCGCCGAAGTACGATCCACACAGCAACACGTCGAGCGGCATGGGTCATCCCATGTTCATGATGGGCGACACGCTGGTGGCGCTCGGCTGGGATCTCAAGAGCGTCCATCCGTTGCTGGCCAAGTCGTGGTCGGTCTCCGACGACAAGCTCACCTACACCTTCAAGCTGCGCGACGACGTCAGCTTCTGCAGCGGCAAGAAGTTCACCGCCGAGGATGTGATCTACTCCTTCAAGCGGCTGAAGAGTCCCGAACTCAAGGCACCGCTCGCCTGGCGCGCCGGCAACATCAAGGAACTGCGCGCGCCCGATCCCTACACGGTCGAATACGAGCTGAACGAGCCATTCGCCGACCTGCTGCTGCAGCTCACCATGTTCACGACGGCGATCCACAACAAGGAGAGCGTGGAGGCGCTGGGCAAGGACTACGGCGTCAAGGCGATCGACGGTACCGGCCCCTGGTGCTTCGAAAGCTGGCAGCCCCGCACCGAGATCGTGCTGAAGCGGCACGACGCCTACAAATGGGGGCCCTCGATGTATGCCAACAAGGGGCCGGTGAAGTTCGAGAAGCTCAGCATCAAGATCGTGCCCGAGGATTCGAGTCGCGTCGCGGCCATGATGGGCGGGCAGTTCGACGTCACGCACCAGATCCCGCTGCAGTTCATCCAGCAGGTCAAGGCGTCGCCCAACCTCAACGTCCAGGAGGCCAAGCCCAACTTCCAGCTCATGTACTACGGCTACAAGACCACGCGTCCCATGGTAGCCGACAAGCGCGTGCGCGAGGCGATGAACATCGCCATCAACCGCGCCGACATCGTCAAGGGCATCATGCTGGGCAATGCCGAGCCCGCCTACACCTTCATCGATCCCAAGGCGCTCGACTTCGCGGACTCGACCAAGGGCCTGATCAAGGAGGATGTCGAGCGGGCGAAGAAACTTCTCGACGAGGCCGGCTGGAAGGTGGGCAGCGACGGCATCCGCGAGAAGGACGGCGTCAAGCTGGCGCCCAGGGTCCTGTTCACCCAGGTCGCCTACTTCCCGCGCGTTTCCGAGGCGATCCAGGGCTACATGCGCAAGATCGGCATCGACTGGAAGATCGTGGGCTACGACTCGACCATCGCACCCGCCGAGATGAGCAAGCAGGACTTCGAGCTCTGGACGGTGACGTTTCCCTACATCTCGTCCGGCGACCTGCTTAATTTCTACTTCGATTCCAAGAACATGCCGGCGCCCAACCGCATGAACTGGAACGACGCCAAGACCGACGAGTATCTGAAGATGGGCCGCGCCTCGATCACCGAAGCCGACCGCGCCAAATACTATGCGCTGGCCCAGCAGAGGGTGACCGAGGAACATCTCTGGATGCCGGTCATGAACATCGCGATGTACACGACCAGCCTCAAGAAGCTGAAGGGCGTGCGACCGCACATGCTCTACCAGAACACCTTCTACAAGGGCCTGGACTACTCCTTCTGATGGAAAAGCTCCTCGAGGTCCGCGGTCTCCGCACCCACTTCCACACCGACCGCGGCCTCTTCCGCGCGGTCGACGGCATCGACTTCTCCGTCGGCCGCGGCCGCACCGTCGGCCTGGTCGGCGAATCAGGCTGCGGCAAGAGCGTGACCTCGCTCTCCGTCATGGGCCTGGTGGCGAGCCCGCCCGGCCAGGTCGAGGCCGATGCGATCCTGTTCGAGGGCCGGAACATACTCGGCCTCTCGGCCGACGAACGCCGTCGCCTGCGCGGCGGCAAGATGTCGATGATCTTCCAGGAACCGATGACCTCGCTCAATCCGGTCCATACGATCGGCCAGCAGATCGTCGAGGCGATCCTGGCGCACACGCAATTGTCGCCGCAGGCCGCCAAGGCCCGCGCCATCGAGATGCTCGAACTGGTGCGGATCCCCTCGGCGAAACAACGGGTCGACGACTATCCGCACCTCCTGTCCGGCGGCATGCGCCAGAGGGTCATGATCGCCATGGCGCTCTCCTGCGAGCCCGCTCTGCTGATCGCCGACGAGCCGACCACGGCACTCGACGTCACCATACAGGCGCAGATCCTCGACCTGCTGCAGGACCTGCAGCGACGGCTCGGCATGGCGATGCTGATTATCACCCACGATCTCGGCGTGATCGCCGAGATCGCCGACGAGGTGGTGGTGATGTATGCCGGCAAGATCGTCGAGAGCGCGCCGGTCGACGCGCTGTTCGCCGATCCGCAGCACCCCTACACGATCGGCCTGCTGGGCTCGATCCCGCGCATCGAGGTCGACCGCGAGCGCCTGTCGACCATCGAGGGCTCGGTGCCGAGCCCCAACAACCAGCCCAAGGGGTGCCGCTTCGCGCCGCGCTGCCCCTTCGCCGATCCGCGCTGCCACGTCGAGCCGCCGCCGCTGCGCGACCTCGGACCGGAGCATCGCGTGGCCTGCTGGAAGGCGCCGGTCGAACTGGCGAGGGCGGCATGAGCATGGCAACGGCAACGCCCGTCCTCCAGGTCGACGGGCTGGTAAAGCACTTCCCGGTGAGCCGCGGCCTGATCCGCCGCAAGGTGATCGGCATGGTGCGCGCCGTCGAAGGGGTGAGCTTCGAGATCGCGCGCGGCGAGACCCTGGCGCTGGTGGGCGAATCGGGCTGCGGCAAGTCGACGACCGGCCGCCTCGTGCTGCGCCTGATGGATCCGACCGCGGGCTCGGTGCGGTTCAAGGGCGAGGAGATCGCGACCCTCGACAAGCACGCGCTGCGCCGCCTGCGCCGCCACATGCAGATCATCTTCCAGGACCCCTACGCGTCGCTAAACCCGCGCATGACGGTGGGCGAGATTCTGGCCGAGCCGATGGCGGTGCACGACCTCCACACCGAGGCCGAGCGCGCGACACGGGTCAAGGACCTGCTCGCCGTGGTGGGTCTCCTGCCCGAGCACGCACGGCGTTATCCGCACCAGTTCTCCGGCGGCCAGCGCCAGCGCATCGGCATCGCCCGCGCGCTGGCGGTCAATCCCGACCTCATCATCTGCGACGAGCCGGTCTCCGCACTCGACGTGTCGATCCAGGCGCAGATCGTGAACCTGCTGCAGAACCTGCAGCAGCGGTTCGGCCTCTCCTATCTCTTCATCGCCCACGACCTCGCGGTGGTGAAGCACATCAGCGATCGGGTCGCGGTGATGTATCTCGGCCAGCTGGTCGAGATCGCCAGCAAACGTGACCTCTACGACCGGCCATTGCACCCGTACACGCAGGCGCTGCTGTCGGCGATCCCGCGCCCCGATCCCAGCGTGCGCAAGGAGCGCGTGCTGCTGGCCGGCGACGTGCCCAGCCCCTTCGCCCCGCCGCCGGGCTGCCGCTTCCACACGCGCTGCATCCACGCCCAGCCGCGCTGCCGCCAGGAGCAACCCGAACTGCGCGACGCCGGCAACGGCCATCGCGTGGCCTGCCATTTCTACGAGACGCTGCCGATCCCCGCGGCCGCCTCGACGGCCAGCACCTCGCTGGGCAAGCTCCCCGAACGCCTCGCGGCCTTCGAAGCGGCGAAGGCCGCGCGCGCGGGGTGACGATCCTCAGCGCCGCCCTTGGCGCTTCGGGCGGCCCGTCGCACCGATCACCACGTCGCGCAACTTCACCAGCGCGCGATCGATCTCCGCTTCGGGCGTCCCCGCATAGCCCAGGATGAGGCCGTGCCGCCGTGCGCGGCCGGCGTAGCAGACCGAGAGCGGCTGGACGGTCAGGCCCTCGGCTGCCGCGGCCGCCGTCACGGCGACGTCGTCGAAGCGCCGCGCAATCTCCGGGGTGGGGCTCGCGATCACGTGCATGCCGCCGGGATCGGGAGCGATCGTGAGAAGTCCGTCGAGACGGTGCGCGGCCGCCTGCAACAGCGCCTCGCGGCGGCCGGCATAGAGCTGTCGGGTGCGGCGCAGGTGCGTGGCGAAATGGCCCTCGGCGATGAAGCGGGCCAGTGCGCCCTGGCCCAGCAGCGGCGCTCGCACCGAGACACGATCCGTGATCCGCTCCGTGGCCTCGACCAGCGAGGCCGGCAGGACGAGAAAGCTCAGCCGCAGCGCGGGGAAGAGCAGCTTGGAGAAGCTGCTGAAGTAGGCGACTCGGCCGGAGCGATCGAGGGTGCGCAACGGCGCCAGCGGACGGCCGCTGTAGCGATACTCGCCGTCGAAATCGTCCTCGGCGATCCAGCCCTTGGCTCGTTCGGCCCAGCTCAGCAGCTCGAGCCGGCGCTGAAGGCTCAGGACTGTGCCCAGTGGAAAATGATGGGCCGGCGCCACGACCGCCAGGCGCGCGTCGGGCGCCTGCGCCTGCGCCGCGTCGGGCGAGAAACCCGACTCGTCGATGGCGATGGGCACGGCGTTGACGCCTGAGGTCGCCAGCGCCTCGCGCACGCCGACGAAGCCCGGCTCCTCGATCCAGGCCGTGTCGCCGGCATCGAGCACGACCTGCGCGAACAGGGAGAGGCCGTGACGGATTCCCGTTGTGACCACGACCTCGGCCGGATCGCAGGTGAAGCCACGCGCCACGCCGAGATAGGTCGCGATCGCCTCACGCAGGCCGGCATGGCCGAACGGATGCACGGCACTGGCCGCCTCGCTGCCGGGCCGGCGCCACTCGCGTTCCAGCAGCTTGGCCCACAGCGCGAAGGGAAAGGCCTCGCGGTCCGGCTGGCCGGTGGGAAAGGCCAAAGGAGGTCCGGCGGGAGCGGGCGGCGAGACCTCGGCCAGCAGCGCCCGCGTCCGGCGCGCGACGGCGGGTTTGGCGACGGACTTGCCCTGCGATGGCGTGCCGGTTCGCGGCACGGTCAGCATCTCGTCGGGCAGGTTGGCCGCGACCGACATGGCCGAGCCGGCCTGGCTCACCACGTAGCCCTCGGCGACGAGCTGGTCGAACGCCAGCACGACCGTCCCGCGCGCGCAGTCGAGATCCTGAGCCATCAGGCGCGACGAGGGCAGCCGCGCGCCGGGTTCCAGCCGCCCCTCGAGGATGGCGCGCCGCATCTGCTCGCCGATCTGGCGGTGCAGCGGCTCGGGCGACGAGGGATCGAGCGCGAGGCTGAGCGGCGGGACGCGGCGGGTGCGGGAGGTCGAACGCGGCTTCAAAACTGGTCCAGTCACTTTCGGACAAACTGGCTCTTTCACCTGATCCGTATCGCGACGATGGTCGGCCGGCAAGCAACCCCTTTTCCGGTGCGCCAAAGGTCAAGCCATGAGCCCTCCCGATTCAGTCACCCCGCCCGACAGCTATCCCGTCACCAACGTGAACAAGGTGAAGCGCGTCCACGAGCGCGGCCGCTACGACAAGGAAACCATCCACGCGATCCTGGATGCGGCCCTGGTCTGCCACATCGCCTACGTGATCGACGGCCGTCCCTATTGCACGCCGACCTCCTTCTGGCGCGAAGGCAGCCACCTCTACTGGCACGGCTCCTCGGCCAGCCGCATGATCCGCAGCCAGAAGGAAGGCGTCGACGTCTGCCTCACCGTCACCCATCTCGATTCGCTGGTGATGGCGCGCTCCGGCTTCCATCACTCGGTCAACTATCGCGCCGTCATGGCCTTCGGGAAGGCGCATGTGATCGACGATCCGGAAGAGAAGCTGAAGCTGATGGACCGCTTCATCGACCGCATCTATCCCGGCCGCTCGAAGCTCATTCGCCAGCCGAACAAGCAGGAGTTCAAGGCGACGACGATGATCGGCATGGAGATCGAGACGGCGTCGGGCAAGATCCGCGACAAGCACGTCGCGGACGAAGAGGAAGACTACGAGGGCGTTCCCGCCTGGTCGGCTCTCTATCCGGTCACGCAGGTTATCGGCGAACCCTCCGACTGCACGCGCCAGCTTCCGGGCCTCACCCGGCCGGACGAGATGGCCGACTTCGTTCCCGGCGCGCGCCTCGACGAGGTGATGAGCAAGACCTACCGGCGGACCTTCGGCGAAGGCTGAGAGCCTGCCCTACTCGGCCTTGATGCCGGCGGCCTTGATTACCTTCGCCCACTTCTCCGTGGCGTCGCCAAGGACCTTGGCGAACTCGGCCGATGTGCCTCCCATCACCGTGCCGCCCATGTCGACGATGCGGGTCCTGATCTTGTCGCTGGCGAGGCCGGCGTTCAGCTCCTTGTTGAGCAGGGCGATGATCTCGGCCGGCGTGCCCCTGGGCACGCCGATGCCGGCAAAGCCGCTGGCCTCGTAGCCCGGCACGAACTCCGCCACCGTCGGAACGTCCGGCAGCACGTCGAGACGCGCCGAGGTCGTCACCGCCAGCGCGCGCAGCTTCCCGGCCTTGACCTGCTGGATCGACTCCGACAGCGGCGCGAAGACCACCTGCACATGGCCGCTGATCAGATCGGCGATCGCCGGCGCACCGCCCTTGTACGGGACGTGCACCAGGTTCACGCCGGTCATCATCTTGAAGAGCTCGCAGGTGATGTTCTGCGGCGTGCCCTGTCCGGCCGATCCGTAGTTGATCTTGCCCGGGTTGGCCTTGGCGTAGGCGATGAACTCGGGCAGCGTTTTCGCCGGCACCGACGGGTTCACCACGACGAGGTAGGCCAGGCGCGCGGAATAGATGACCGGCGCGATATCGCGCATGAAGTCGAAGCCGAGATTGGAGTAGAGCGCGGCGTTGATCGCATGCGGCGTCACGACCTGCAGCAGCGTGTAGCCGTCGGGCGCCGCCTTGGCGACGGTCTCGGTACCGATGTTGCCGCTGGCACCGGGCTTGTTCTCGACGATGAACTGCTGGCCGAGGCGCTCGGTCAGCCATTCCGCCATCAGGCGTCCCTGGATGTCGGTCGCGCCGCCGGCGGGAAAGCCGACGACGATGCGGGCGGGCCGCGATGGATAGGCCTGCGCCTGCGCCAGGCCCGGCACGAGCGGCAACGCGGCGGCACCGATGGCGAGGTGCGCCAATGAACGGCGACGAATTGTCATGATTGCTGCCTCCACGGTTTCATTACGACGCACGTACGCAACGCAACGGGACGCTCAGCGGAGGAAGCCTACATCGGTCTCATGTCGGGGCGGAAGGGAGCAATGCCCTCAATAAGTTGACGCTCCTGGCAGTGTTTGGAAGGATGGTGTGATCAAGTCATACCGGCGAGAGAAGATGAGCAGGGTTTCGAAGCGTACGTTCAGCCTTCCGATCGAACAGGCAGCCTATATCGACTCGAAGGTCGAATCGGGCGCCTATGCCTCCAGCTCCGAAGTCATCCGGGCCGGTCTCCGCGCGCTGCAGGAGCGCGACGCCGCCGTCGAACGATGGCTACGAGAAGACGTGGTCCCCGTCTATGACGCGATGGCGGCGAACCCGGAGCGCAAGCTCTCGAGCAAGTCTGTTCTTTCAGAAGTGCGTGCGCGCTACGCCCCGAAGCGCAAGGCCCGTCGTTGAAGCGTCGTATCGTGACTTTCGCGCCGGAGGCCCGGGACGATCTCACCAGGCTCGGCGACTGGATCACGGAACGAGCGGGTGCCGAATTGGCGCTGAACTACATCGAGCGCCTGATGTCCTATTGTACTGGCTTCGAGATCGGCAGCGAACGGGGTCAGAGGCGCGATGACCTGCGTCCCGGCTTGCGAGTGGTGGGCTTCGAACGACGAATCGCGATCGCCTTCATCGTCTCCTCGACAGAGGTGACGATTCTTCGATTCTATTACGGTGGCCGGAACTGGGACGTGTCCGTCCCGGATTAATGCGCGTCAACCGCCGTCAGCCGAACGCCTCTTCCCAGGTGCCGCGCGTCGAGGCCTTGGAGTATTCGGTCGAGCGGTTCTCGAAGAAGTTGGTGTGCTCGATGGCGTTCAGCATCTGGTCCATCCACGGCAGCGGGTTCTTGGCGTCCGCGCGGTAGATGGGCTGCAGGCTGAGCTGGGTCAGGCGGCGGTCGGCGATGTAGCGGATGTAGCGCTTCACGTCGACGGCGGTCATGCCCTCGATGCCGCCCAGCTCGAAGGCGAGATCGATGAAGGCGTCCTCGTGGTCGACGATGGTCGAGCAGGCGACGTAGATCTCGCGTTGCAGCTCCTCGGTCCAGATCTCCGGGTTCTCCTGGATGAAGGTGCGGAACAGCTTGACCATCGAGTTGCAGTGCAGCGTCTCGTCGCGCACCGACCAGGTCACGATCTGGCCCATACCCTTCATCTTGTTGAAGCGCGGGAAGTTCATCAGCATCGCGAAGCTGGCGAACAGTTGCAGGCCCTCGGTGAAGGCGCCGAACACGGCCAGCGTCTTGGCGATGTCGGCCTTTGAATCGACGTTGAAGCCCTGCATGTAGTCGTACTTGTCCTTCATCTCCTTGACGGTGAGGAAGACGGAGTACTCGGTCTCGGGCATGCCGATCGTGTCGAGCAGGTGGCTGTAGGCGGCGACGTGCACCGTCTCCATCGACGAGAAGGCGGCCAGCATCATCTGCACTTCGGTCGGCTTGAAGACGCGGCTGTAGTGCCGCATGTAGCAGTTGTTCACCTCGACGTCGGCCTGGGTGAAGAAGCGGAAGATCTGCGTCAGCAGGTGGCGCTCGCTGTCGGTCAGCTTGTTGCGCCAGTCCTTAACGTCGTCGGCCAGCGGCACTTCCTCGGGCAGCCAGTGGATGCGCTGCTGCGTCAGCCAGGCATCGTAGGCCCAGGGATAGTGGAACGGCTTGTAGATCGGCTTGGCGTCGAGGAGTGACATGGCGCGCGTGTCCAATATGTCGGGCGAATGAATGAGTCGCTTGAAAATGAAATCCCCTGCCGTGCCTCCGGAACCCCGGAGGCACGGCAGGGGACGACGCTAGTTACTGGCAGCTAAGACATTCTTCGTAGTCATTGCTCTGCGCCGGCGGCGTTCCGGGAAACAGAGAAGAGGGGGCATCGATCTTTGGCGCCGTAAGAGCATGGTCGCCGAGCGGCGCGGCAAGGGCTTCGCCTGCCACGCTCTCGGCGCGCTGGATGGAGAGGGAGCGGCAGTAGTAGAGGCTCTTCACGCCGCGCTTCCAGGCCATCATGTGGATCTGGTGCAGGTCGCGCTTGTGCACGTCGGCCGGCAGGAAGATGTTCAACGACTGGCTCTGGCAGATATAGGGCGTGCGGTCGGCGGCATGCTCGACCAGCCAGCGCTGGTCGATCTCGAACGCGGTCTTGAACACCGCCTTCTCGTGATCGTCGAGGCAGTCGACATTCCGCACCGAGCCCTGGTCGGTCATGATCGCCGTCCAGGTGTCCTCGTCGTTCTTGCCCTTCTGGGCCAGGACCTTTTCGAGATACGGGTTGCGCACCACGAAGGAGCCCGAGAGGGTCTTGTGGTTGTAGACGTTGGCCGCCGACGGCTCGATGCCGGGCGAGGCGCCGCCGCAGATGATCGAGATCGACGCGGTCGGCGCGATCGCGAGCTTGTTGGAGAAGCGGTCCTGGAAGCCGAAGTCGGCGGCATCCGGGCACGCGCCGCGCTCCTTGCCGAGCGCCAGGGACGCCTCGTCGCACTGGCCGCGGACGTGCTTGAACATCTTCTTGTTCCACACCTTGGCCATCACGGATTCCAGCGGAATGCCGTTGGCCTGCAGGAAGGAGTGGAAGCCCATGACGCCGAGGCCTACCGAGCGCTCGCGCATCGCGGCATAGGTCGCGCGGGCGAAGTCGGAGCCCGCGGTGTCGATGAAGCCCTGCAGCACGTTGTCGAGGAAGCGCATCACGTCCTCGATGAACGTCGGATGCTCGTGCCACTCGAGATAGGATTCGAGATTGAGCGACGACAGGCAGCAGACGGCGGTGCGCTGCTTGCCGTGATGGTCGATGCCGGTCGGCAGCGTGATCTCGCTGCACAGGTTCGAGGTCTTGACCTCGAGGCCCGCGAGCTTGTGATGCTGCGGCCGGGCGTTGTTCACATGGTCGACGAACACCAGGTACGGCTCGCCGGTCTCGACCCGCGCGGTCAGGATGCGGATCCACAGGGCCCGCGCCGAGACGGTGCGCTGCACGGCGCCGTCCTTGGGGCTGACCAGCGCCCACTCCTCGTCGTTCTCCACCGCGCGCATGAAGGCGTCGGAGATCAGCAGGCCGTGATGCAGGTTCATCGCCTTGCGGTTGGGATCGCCGCCGGTCGGACGGCGGATCTCGATGAACTCCTCGATCTCGGGATGGTTCACCGGCAGGTAGACGGCGGCCGAGCCGCGGCGCAGCGAGCCCTGGCTGATGGCGAGGGTGAGCGAGTCCATCACGCGGATGAACGGCACCACGCCGGAGGTCTTGCCGTTCATGCCGACCTTTTCGCCGATCGAACGGAGATTGCCCCAGTAGGAGCCGATGCCGCCGCCGCGCGCGGCCAGCCACACGTTCTCGTTCCACAGCCCGACGATGCCCTCGAGGCTGTCCGTCGCCTCGTTGAGGAAGCACGAGATCGGCAGGCCGCGGCTGGTCCCGCCATTGCTGAGCACGGGCGTGGCCGGCATGAACCACAGGTTGCTGATATAGTCGTAGAGCCGCTGGGCATGGGCGTCGTCGTCGGCATAGGCCGCTGCGACTCGCGCGAACATGTCCTGGTAGCTCTCGCCCGGCAGCAGGTACCGGTCGTTCAGCGTGGCTTTGCCAAAAATAGTGAGGCGGGAATCCCGGGAAGAATCGGTAACAACCCGCGCACCGCTTCGAACTTGAACGACATCAAACACTTGCGGTCCCCATTTTCTTTTTGTCCACAGTTGTGGATAGAACACTCTGTGGAAGACACCTAGATGTGGGGAGAAGTTCGTCTCTCCCCACTATCCATAGTTTGTACCTTTGCCCCCGACCCTGTCATTGCGAAATTTAATCCCGGTTTGTGAATCTCAAGAATAGGTGGTTAAGCCTCTGAAAAAACATGCAAAAAATCGGTTTGAAATTCTGTTTCCCTGGAGGTTTTCGACTCTTCGCAGGTGCAGCATCAGACGAGAACAAAACGCGCTTTCCCGCGGATTCCGTGGGCCCGAGACAGAAACCGCAGCGAATCGGCTCAGCCCCTCGGGGTGACTCCGGAAAACGCGAGATTCGATGGGCGTTCTTGGCTTCGCCAAGAGTCCGTCGTCAGAATGTCACTGTCAGGCGTAACATCCGCCCCAGACTCCCGGAGGAATGCACAAAATATGGTCACCGCTTCGGTGCCGCGCGTCTACGGGCTGGACGCCATCTGCGCCGCCGCCCTGCAGGCCGGCGGAGAGGATTCCGCACAGTTTGCGCGCAGACTGTACAGTCGCCTGTCCGACAAGGACCTCGCCGCCTCGCCCGTCGACCAGCGGGCCGCCGCCGCGATCTCCCTGCTGGGCTTCGCGCGCCGCCGCCTGCCCGGCGTGGCCAAGGTCCGCATCCTCAACCCGTCCCTGGCCGACCATGGGTTCGAGAGCCGTCACACGATCGTGCAGATCGTGAACGACGACATGCCGTTCCTCGTCGACTCGATCGCCAACGAGTTCAATCGCCGCGAGATCGCCGTCCATCTGCTCGCCCATCCGGTGATGGCGGCGCGGCGCGATCTCGACGGCGACCTGGTCGGGATCGTGCTCGAGGCCGGTGAACGGGCGCGAGCCGAGTCGATGATGCATATCGAGATCGATCGCCAGATCGATCCCGTGCTGCTCGACGAGATCGCCGCAGCGCTCACGCGCGTGCTGGCCGAAGTGCGGCTGGCGGTCGACGACTGGCGTGCCATGCGCCGCGCCTGCCTCGATGCCATCTCCGACCTGGCGCCCGGCCGCGCACCGGGCCTCGCGGAGTACGAGGATTTCCTGCGCTGGCTCGAGGCCAACCACTTCACCTTCCTCGGCCATCGCCGCTATCGCTATGTCGAGGATGCGAGTCAGCCCGCCGGCCTGCGCTACGAACTGGTGCCGGGATCGTCGCTGGGCATCCTGCGGCGTGACGAGGTCCGGCTGTTCGATGTCGGGGTCGGCAGCGGCGAGGCGATGGCGCGCTTCGCCCGCGGACCGCACAACATCCTGATCGTGAAGACCGACCGCCCCTCGCTGGTCCACCGCATCGGTGCAATGGACTGCGTGATCGTCAAGACCTGCGACGCCGACGGGCGCGTGACCGGCGAGCATCGGCTCGTCGGTCTGTTCACTTCCGCCGCCTATCACGCGGCGGTGCACGACGTGCCGCTGCTGCGCGGCCGGATCGACACCCTGCTGCGCCGCTCGGGATTCGACCGGCACGGCCACGACGGCAAGACGCTGCTGGCGATCCTCGATTCCTATCCGCGCGACGAACTGTTCCAGATCGACGAGGACACGCTCTACGACCATGTACTGGGCATCCTGCAGCTGCAGGAGCGGCGGCGGGTGGCGCTGTTCTCGCGCCTCGACACGGTCGGCCGGTTCGCCACCGCGCTCGTGTTCGTGCCGCGTGAACGCTTCGACGCGGCCCTCTCCGACCGCTTCGCCGTCCTCCTGGGCAAGGCCTGGAACGGCGAGGTGACGTCGGTCGCGACGTCGATCGGCAGCGATTCCGCCCTCGTCCAGTCGCTTTACACGCTGAAGCTGCACACCCCCGAGCAGGCTGGCCCCGACCTCGCCACGCTCGAGCGTGACCTGGTCGAAGCAGCGACGTCGTGGAACGACAGGCTGCGAGCGGCCCTGCAGGAGAAGCTCGGCGAAGCCGAGGGGCGCGCCGCCGCCAAGCGCTGGCGCAATTGGTTCCCCCCGGTCTACCGCGAGACCTTCGATGCGGCTCAGGCCCTGCGCGACATCGAGGTGTTGCAGACCTTCGTGGACGGCGCGGAGTTCGGCGTGCAGGTCGGACGGCGGACCGGCATGCCGGCGCATCGCTTCGCGCTGCGCCTGTTCCATCCGCGCAAGCCGATCGCGCTCTCCGACATCCTGCCGCTCGCCGAGAATCTCGGCCTGCGCGTCATCAGCGAGGCGCCCTTCCTGCTGCGCAGGGAAGGTGGCGACGACCAGACTCACGGCGTGGCCATGCAGGTGCTGAGGGTCGAGACCGCCGACAAATCCCAGGTCGATCTCGCCGCCGCGGGTCCGCGCTTCGTCGACGCCATCGAGAAGCTGCGCGCCGGCGCGCTCGAGAATGACGGGCTGAACCGGCTGGTGCTGGGCGCCGGCCTCGCCTGGCGCGAGATCGCCATCGTGCGCGCCTATGCCAAGTACCTTCGGCAGGCCGGTATCCCGTTCAGTCAGGAGTATATGGAGCGCGCGCTGGCGGCCTATCCCAAGGTGGCGCGCCTGCTGGTCGACCTGTTCGTCGCCCGCTTCGATCCGGCGCTGGGCGACGCGGGCTCGGGCGAGCGCGCCGCCCGGATCGCTTCGATCGAGGCCGACTTCGTCGCTTCCCTCGAAGCCGTCACGACCCTCGACGAAGACCGCATCCTGCGACGCTTCCACAATGCCGTGCTCTGCACGCTGCGGACGAACTACTGGCAGGCCGACGGCACCAAGGGTTGGATCTCCTTCAAGATCGACAGCCGCGCCATCGACGAGCTGCCGGCGCCGCGGCCGCTGGTCGAGATCTTCGTCTACAGCCCGCGCATGGAAGGCATCCATCTGCGCGGCGGACGGGTGGCCCGCGGCGGCATCCGCTGGTCGGACCGGCGCGAGGACTTCCGCACCGAGATCCTCGGCCTCATGAAGACGCAGATGGTGAAGAACGCCGTCATCGTCCCGGTAGGCTCCAAGGGCGGCTTCTACGTGAAGCAGCCTCCCGCGGGTGGTACGCGCGAGCAGGTCCAGGCCGAGGGCATCGCCTGCTACCAGACCCTGATCCGCGGCCTGCTCGACATCACCGACAATTACTCGGGTGGTGGAATCGTGCCGCCCACCGATGTCGTCCGCCACGATGGCGACGACCCCTATCTCGTGGTCGCCGCCGACAAGGGCACCGCCACCTTCTCCGACATCGCCAATGCGCTGGCGCGCGACTACGGGTTCTGGCTCGACGACGCCTTCGCGTCGGGCGGCTCGGCCGGTTACGACCACAAGAAGATGGGCATCACCGCGCGCGGCGCGTGGGAATCGGTGAAGCGTCACTTCCGCGAGCTCGGCCAGGACATCCAGGAGACGCCGTTCACGGTCGCGGGCGTCGGCGACATGTCGGGCGACGTTTTCGGCAACGGCATGCTGCTGTCGCCGCATATCCGGCTGGTGGCGGCCTTCGACCATCGCCACATCTTCATCGATCCCGCGCCCGACCCCGCAGTGAGCCTCGCCGAGCGGCAGCGGCTGTTCGCTCTGCCGCGCTCCTCGTGGATGGACTACGACAGGGGCCTGCTGTCGGCCGGCGGCGCGATCTTCGACCGCGCGGCCAAGTCGGTGGCGCTGTCGCCCGAGGCCTGCGCGGTGCTGGGGGTCGACAAGCCCACCATGGCGCCGCTCGATCTCCTGCACGCCATCCTGACGGCGCCGGTCGACCTGCTGTATTTCGGCGGCATCGGCACCTATGTGAAGGCGTCGAGCGAAGGCCATGGCGATGCCGGCGATCGCGCCAACGATCCGGTGCGTGTCGATGCCGCGCAACTGCGGGCACGCGTGATCGGCGAGGGCGCCAATCTCGGCTTCACGCAACGCGGCAGGGTCGAGGCAGCGCTCGCCGGCCGCAAGATCAACACCGACGCGATCGACAATTCGGCGGGCGTCGACACGTCCGACCACGAGGTCAACATCAAGATTGCCACCGGCACCGCGATCGCTTCCGGCGCGATCGCGACGGAAGATCGCAATCCGCTGCTCTTCTCCATGACCGACGAGGTCGCGACGCTGGTGCTGCGTCACAACTACCAGCAGAGCCAGGCGGTCAGCGTCGCCGAAGGCCAGGCGGCCGAGGAGCATGATCGCCTTGAACGCTTCATGCGCGCGCTGGAACGCAAGGGCCGGCTCGACCGCGCCGTCGAGTTCCTGCCCGATTCCGCCGCCATGCGCCTGCGCGCGCAGAACCGCCAGCCGCTGACGCGGCCTGAACTCTCGGTGCTGCTGGCCTATGCCAAGATCGACCTCAACGAAGAGATCCTCGCGTCCGACCTGCCCGACGATCCGCGGCTGGAAGAGGAACTGCTGCGCTACTTCCCGACGGCTCTGCAGGACAAGTATCCGGCGGCCCTTCGGAGTCATCGCCTGCGCCGCGAGATTACCGCGCTGCAGGTCGTGAACTCGCTGGTCAATCGATGCGGCCCGACCTTCGTGCACACGGTGGCACAGCGCACCGGCGCCTCGGCGGCCGCCATCGCCCAGGCCTTCACCGTCGTCCGCGACGCCTGGAAGCTGCGCGACCTGTGGGCCGACATCGAAGCGCTCGATCCCGCGCTCAAGGCCACGGCGCAGATCCGGATGCTGATTGCCTCGCAGCGCTTCGTGCTGCGCGGCGTGCAATGGGTCCTGCGGCGCCTGCCGCAGCCGCTCGACACGACCGCGGCAACCGCCCAGCTCGGCCGCGCCGTCGCCGAACTGGGCGACCTGGCGGCGGATCTGGTGGGCGAGGCCGAAGGCGCGTCGCTCGGCGAACGCTCGGCCGCGCTCGAGGCGATGGGCGCGCCGGCCGATCTCGCCCGCCGCGCCGCCGCGCTCGAAACCTTGTCCGCCGCCGGCGACCTCGCCCTGGCGGCCGAGCTCAACGGATGCACGATCGGCAGCGCCGCGCGGCTCTACTTCCGGCTGGGGGAGCGGCTGTCGCTCGCGATGCTGGCCAACGCCGCGCAGAAACTGCCGCGCGAGGGGCTCTGGCCTTCGCAGGCCGCGCTCGCGATGCAGGATGAACTGGCGGCGCTCCATGCCGACCTGCTGCGCTCGGCCTTGCGCGCGAGCGGGAACAACGACTGCGATCCCGACACGGCTCTCGCCGCCTGGAGCGAACCGCGCAAGCTGGCGCTGGAGCGGGTGGACCGGCTCCTGAAGGAGGATCTCGCCTCTGCTGGCGCCATAGACCTCGCGATGCTGTCCGTCGCCACCGCCGAACTGCGCACGCTGGTTTAAGGCGCAACGGTTTCATAGGAGCGCGCAACTGGAGTTGGGCGCTCCATTGATGCGGCCGACCGCCTCAAAGGCCCTTGAGGAACTCGATCAGCAGGCGGTTCACCTCAGATGCCCGCTCCTGCTGCACCCAGTGGCCGGCGCCGTCGAGGATATGGCTGCCACGCAGGCCCGGCAGGGTCGTCGGATAGGCCTCGAGCTGGCTCTTGGCGGCCGGGAAGCGCAGCACGCCGTCGCGGCTGCCGGCGATGAACTGCGAGGGCTGGCGGATCGGCTGGCCGCGCCACGGCCCGCTGAGCTCCCAGTTGCGTCGCAGGTTGCGATACCAGTTCAGTCCACCGCGGAAGCCGGCACGGGCGAACTCAGCCGCGTAGTAGTCGAGGTCGGCGTCGCTCAGCCAGGCCGGGAGCACCGCGGGATCGACGGTGTTGGCCAGCAACGTGCCACCCGTGAGGCGGCCGAAGCCCTTGTCCTTCTCCACCATCTCGCCGCCGGCGGTGTAGTAGAGCCGCCGCAACGCGCCGCGAATGTCCTGCTGCAGCTCGGCCTCGGCAACGCCCGGCTTCTGGAAATACTGCAGGTAGAAGTTGTCGATGCCGAGCTTCTCCAGCGCCGAGAGTATGTCGACGTATCCCGGCGGTGCATAGGGCACGCTCATGGCCGAGACGGCGGTGAAGAGATCGGGCCGCCACAGCGCGGCATGCCAGGCGACGGGCGCGCCCCAGTCGTGGCCGACGATCACCGCCTTGGTCTCGCCGAGCGCCTTCACCAGCTCGGCCATGTCGCCCACGAGATGGAGAAGCGTGTACTGGTCGATCGACTCGGGCGATTGCGTGCCGCCATAGCCGCGCATGTCGGGCGCCACGGCGCGGAAGCCTGCAGCACTCACCGCCTGGAGCTGGTGGCGCCACGAATACCAGCTCTCCGGCCAGCCATGGCAAAACAGCACCAGCGGTCCGGCCCCGGCTTCGGCGTAGCGCATGTGGATGGTGTTGGCGGTCGTCGTCTTGAGCGTGACGCCCGGCACCGGTGAGCTGGTCATTCTGGTTTCCTCCGTGGAGGTCAGCCTAGCCTGACGCGTCAGCCGCGCAAGTGAACCGGCCGTGACAGGCGCGCCCGCACCGAGGCGCGCGAGCCGAAGAGCAGCGACAGCAGGAAGAAACAGCTGGCGAACAACACGATCACCGGACCCGAGGGCAGGCCGGCATGGAACGACACCAGCAGGCCGATCGCCGCCGACGCGAAGGCCATCGGCGCCGCGACCAGGCTCATCGACCAGACCTCGCGCGCCCAGAAGGACGAGGCGACGGCCGGCAGCAGGATGAGACCGAGCGCCATCAGGGTTCCCAGCGCCTGGAAGCCCGCCACCATGTTCAGCACCGCGAGCGACAGGAAGAGATAGTGGTAGAGCGAGCCGCGCACGCCCATGGCGGCGAGGAAGCCGGGATTGAAGCATTCGACGACCAGCGGGCGATAGATGGCGGCGAGGCCGATCAGGGTCACGGTCGCGGTCGACACGACGAGGACCAGCGCGCCTTCATCGACGGCGAGGATAGCGCCGAACAGGATGTTCATGAGATCGACCGCCGATCCGCGCAACGAGACGATGAGCACACCCAGCGCCATGGCCGTGAGGTAGGCGGCGGCGAAGCTCGCATCCTCGCGCATGCTGGAGAAGCGCGCGATGACGCCCGAGAGCAGCGCCGTCGCGACGCCGGCGATGAAGCCGCCGAGACTCATCGCCGGCAGGGACAGGCCACCGATCAGGAACCCCATGGCGGCGCCGGGCAGCAGCGAGTGCGCCAGCGCATCGCCCATCAGGCTCATGCGGCGCAGGATCAGGAACACGCCGATCGCCGAGCCGCCGATCGACAGCGCGAGGCTGGCGACCAGGGCACGGCGCATGAAGCCGAAATCGGCGAAGGGCGCGATCAGATACTCGTAGAACATGACGCGAAGCCTTCGATCAGGCGCTGAGCCGCATCGGCACGTCGCAGGCACCGGCATTGTCGTCCCAGGCCTCGGCCATCGCCCGGGCCCGCAACAGGTTCTCTGACGACAGGACGCGCGCGGTCGGGCCGGCATCGACCAGCTCGCGCGCCAGCAGCAGCGCGTGCGGGAAGTCGCGGCGGACCTGGTCGAAATCGTGCAGCACCGCGACGACGGTGCGCTTTTCCTCTCGCCAGCGGCGGATCACCACCATCAGGTCGGTCACGGTCTTGCTGTCGATGGCGGCGAACGGCTCGTCGAGAAGCACGAGGTCGGCGTCCTGCAGCAGCAGGCGGGCAAACAGCACGCGCTGGAACTGCCCCACCGACAGCGAGTCGATCGGACGGCGCTCGAAGCCCGAGAGGCCGACCGATTCGATCGCGCGCCAGGCATCATCCAGATCAGCCGGGCGGGCCGCGCCGAAGACGCCGAAACGCGACCAGCGGCCGAGCAGGACGGTATCGAGCACCGAGATGGGAAAGGATCGGTCTATTTCCGCCTGCTGGGGCAGATAGGCGATCCGCTTTGCCGTGCATTCGATGCGGCCTTCGACCCGCGGCGCCAGGCCCAGCAGCGCCTTGAGGAGCGTGCTCTTGCCCGCCCCGTTGGGACCGACGATGGCCGTCATCTCGCCGGCCGGGATCTCCGCCGAAACGTGATGGACCGCCGGGCGGCGATCGTAGCTCACGGTCAGGTTGGTGAGGCGCAGCGCGGCCGTCACGGCGGGCCTACAGCGCCCACCAAGCACAGAGCCAAAGCAGCGCCGAGAGGCCCAGCGCCGCCGCAATGCGGGCCGTGGCGCTCATGGCGAGCAGGAACGTGCCGGGGGAGTTCGGTCGGTGCATGCAAGGGATTGTTATAATATTACCCTTCGTGAGTCCAGACAGGGAGCCGACCCGTTGACGTCACCGGGCAGTGAACGGTGAGTGACCGATTGTTGATTGGCAGGGCGGGGCTGCTGCGCGCATCTTGTCGCTGATGTCGATCTCTCCCCTTCCTGGCCGCCGGTCGTTCCTGATCGGCGCTGCCGCTATTGCGGCCGGCCTGTCGCAACGGGCTTCGGCGCGGCCGGCGGGCGAAGGGCCATGGGCGGTCGAACTCTTCACGTCGCAGGGCTGCAGCTCCTGCCCGCCGGCCGACGCCCTTCTCGGCCGCCTGTCGATGCGGCCCGACATCGTCGCCCTCGCCTTCCATGTCGATTATTGGGACTATATCGGCTGGAGGGATCCGTTCGCCTCACGTGAGACGACGGAACGTCAGCGCGCCTATGCCCGCGTGCTGAAGCAACGCTACGTCTACACGCCTGAGATGGTGGTCGACGGCATCGGCCACGACACCGGCCGCGATCGCGCGCCCATCGAAGCCCTGCTTGCGAAGGCGCAGGCCCGGTCGCCCCGGCGGGCGACGCCCACGCTTTCGCGAAGCATCGGCGGCCCCCTCACCATCAAGCTGGACACCTTCCCGCTCGAGGGCCGAACGGCGGATGTGACGCTCGCGATTTACGACCGGCGGCACACCACACCGGTGAAGAGCGGCGAAAACCAGGGCCGCATGATCGAGAACTTCAACGTCGTGCGGCAGCTCGAACGCGTCGACCGATGGGACGGCGCGGCCAAGGGCTGGACGATTGCCGGTGATCGCATCGGCCCCACCCAGGGTGTCGCCGTCCTGGTGCAGCAAGCCGATCACGGCCCGATGATCGGCTGCAACAAGCTGGAGCCCGCCTACTCGGGCTGAGCCGACAGCCGAAGCTGTCTGCCTTGCTTCCGCCGCGGCCGCGCGCGAAGGTGCGCCCATGTCGTTCTCCGGCGCCTCCGGCCGCCTGACCGCCGTCCTCGGTCCCACCAACACCGGCAAAACCTATCTCGCGATCGAGCGCATGCTCGGCCACGATTCTGGCATGATCGGTTTCCCGCTGCGGCTGCTGGCGCGCGAAAACTACGACCGGATCGTCAAGTTGAAGGGCGCCGCCCAGGTCGCGCTGATCACCGGCGAGGAAAAGATCGCGCCCTCCAGCGCACGCTATTTCGTCTGCACCGTCGAATCGATGCCCGTCGACCGGCCGGTCTCCTTTCTCGCAGTCGACGAAGTGCAGATGGCGTCCGACCCGGAGCGCGGCCACTTCTTCACGGACCGGCTGCTTCATGCGCGCGGCCTGAACGAGACCATGCTGCTGGGCGCCGACACGATCCGTCCGGTGCTGAACCGACTGCTGCCCGACATCGACGTGGTGGCCCGCCCTCGCTTCTCAAGTCTCTCCTATGTCGGCTCTAAGAAGGCGACGCGCCTGCCGCGCCGCTCGGCGGTCGTGGGATTCTCGGCCAACGAGGTCTACGAGATTGCCGAGCTGATCCGCCGCCAGCGCGGCGGCACGGCGGTCGTGATGGGCGCGATGAGTCCGCGCACGCGCAACGCACAGGTCGAGATGTTCCAGTCGGGCGAGGTCGATTACCTCGTGGCGACCGATGCGATCGGCATGGGCCTCAACATGGACGTGAACCATGTTTGGTTCGCGTCGCTGCGCAAATACGACGGTCGCAGCTCCCGTCCGCTGCGGACCGGCGAGCTGGCGCAGATCGCCGGACGCGCCGGGCGCCACATGAACGACGGCACCTTCGGCACGACCGCGGGCATCAGTGGCCTCGATCCCGACGTGGTGGAGGCGATCGAGAACCATCGATTCGATCCGCTGCGCGACCTGCAGTGGCGCAACAGCGAGCTCGACTTCCGGTCGGTGCAGACGCTGGTCGCCGCCTTGAACGCCAGTCCGCCGCATGCCGCGCTCCAACGCGTGCGCGAGCAGGACGATCAGCTCGCTCTGCAGACCCTGGCCGCGCATTCGGCTTTTTTGCCGCGGCTGCATTCTCCCAAGCGGGTCAAGCTCCTGTGGGAGGTCTGCCAGGTCCCCGACTTCCGCAAGACGATGACGGAAGAACACACGAAGCTGCTCAGCCAGATCTTCGAACATCTGACGCAGGGCGGCGAAAGACTGCCGGAAGACTGGATCGACAGCCATGTGAAGCGCCTGGAGCGGTTCGACGGCGACATCGACACCTTGATGGCACGCATCGCGCACGTCCGGACCTGGACCTATATTTCACACCGGCCCGACTGGATTCAGCGTGCAGCCCATTGGCAGGAACGCGCGCGTGCCATAGAGGACCGGCTTTCCGACGTTCTGCATCAACGTCTCACGCAACGGTTTGTCGATAGACGCGCGGCTTTGCTTGTACGAAGATTGCGCGATGAGGGTGAAATGAACTCGACAGTCGCCGCTGCAGGCGAAGTCATCGTGGAAGGCGAGCATCTCGGACGCATCGAGGGCTTCCGCTTCGTGCCGGATGCGACGGAAGGCCAGACCGACCAGAAGGCGGTGCTGAGCGCGGCTCTGCGCGCGCTGCGCCAGGATCTGCCCGATCGCCTCCAGGCTTTCGTGAACAGTCCCGACGGTGAGATCGTCTTCGACAGCCAGCTCCGCGTCTGCTGGGGCGGAGGTCCGGTCGCGCGGCTGTTGCCCTCGGGTGACGTGCTGGCGCCCAAGGTCGAGGCCATCGCCTCCGATCTGCTCGACGGCCCGGCCCGCGAGGAAGTGCGCAAGCGCGCCGCGACCTGGGTCGAGACCCGCATTCGCCTCGGCCTCAGCGAATTGATGGATGCGCGCGCCACGGCCGAACTGCCCGCCGGCGCACGCGGCGTCATTTTCCAGCTCTGCGAAGGCCTCGGCGTGCTGCCGCGCCGGCCGGTCGAGGAACAGCTCGCCCAGCTCAGCGAGGAGGATCGCAAGGCGCTGGCGCGTCTCGGCGTCCGCATCGGCGTCTTCTCGCTCTACTTCCCCAGCATGCTGAAGCCGGTGCCGATCCGCCTGCGCGCCGGCCTCTGGATGATCGCCAAGAACCGCGAGACGATTCCGACGCTGCCGGCCGAGGGCCGCACCTCGATGGATTTGCCGCGCGATGCCGAGCGCGATTTCTACTCGGCCATCGGTTACCTGCCGCTGGGCGACCATGCGATCCGCGCCGACATGGTCGAACGGCTGGCCGCCATGGCGCGGGCCGCCGTGCGCGAGAGCCGCGAATCGTCACGCCGCACGCAGCAGCAGGACAAGCCTGAAAAGAAGCCCGCCGCCGAAGCGACGGGCGCCGCGCCGGCGATCCCCGCGCCCGCGACGGCCGACGAAATCAGCGAATGGGCGATCGTCGCCGCGGCATTCGGCGAGACCGAACCGGCACACGCGCCGGAGGCGGAGCCGGAGACCGAGCGGGCAGCCGCCGCTCCCGAGCCTGTGGCCGCCGACGAGCCGGTTGAACCTGCAGCAGAGCCTGTCGCCGAGGCTCCGGTCGAGGCCGTGGACGTGGCCGCCGCCGAGGCGACACCCGTCGAAGAGCCCGCGGTCGAATCGCCGCCGGCCGAGTCCGCGCAGGACGCCGCAGCAGAGGGCGCGCCCGCGCCGGTCGAGAGCGCCGCACCACGGGAAGAAACCCCGCCGGCGAGGAAGGAACCGCGGCCATTGCCGCCGGGCTGGTTCCGCGCGACCCCGCAGATGATGTCGCTGGTCGGCTGCTCCGAGCCGGAAATGGCCAACGTGCTGCGAGCGCTCGGTTACCGCGTGCATCCGCCGACGGAAGAAAGCGGACCGCTCTACGCCTTCTCGATCAAGCCGCGCTTCGTGCGCGAGCGCGAGGAGCAGCGCGAGCGGCAGCGTCAGCAGCAGCGCGAACAACGCGACCAGCGCGACCAGCGCCGCCGGGACCGGCCGGAGCGGCCGAACGAGCGTCAGTTCTTCGCCGACACGCCGCGTCCGCCGCGCGGCAGGGACGACGGTCCGCGCAGCGGGCCGCGTCCCGGAGGCGGCCCACGCGCCGATGCTCCGCGCCCCGACGGGCCGCGTACCGACGCGCCCCGGCAGGATCGCAACAAGGACGGCCGCCCGCCGCAGGAGAACCGTGGCCGAGACGACCGGCGTGGCCCGCGTCCACCGCGGCGCGACAGCGGCGGCCCGGCCCTGCGGCTCTACGCAACGACCGAGACGAAGGGCGATGCGACGGCCGATTCGCCCTTCGCCAAGCTGCTCGAGCTGAAGCTCGGTGCAAAGAAGTAGCCACCGGTGAATCGCTGAGACGCCATGCGGCTGGACAAGTGGCTCTGGCATGCGCGCTTCTTCAAGACCCGCACGCTGGCCGCCCGCTATGTCGAGAAGTCGCGCTGCCGGATCGATGGGCGAGCGGTCGAGAAGCCGCACGCGGCGGTCGCTCCCGGCATGGTACTCACCTTCGCCTTGGGCCTCCACGTGAAGGTCGTGCGCATCATCGCGCTCGGAGAACGGCGCGGTCCGGCGCCCGAAGCCCGTACGTTGTATGAGGAGATCGACTCGCCCTAGATCGCCCACCTCCATCGCCAGCCTTGCGTCGCCGGGGCTCGCGCGTTAAGCAGCCGCCGCTCGTTCCTGGAGCCTTTATGACCTATGTCGTTACGGAAGCTTGCATCAAGTGCAAGTACATGGATTGCGTTGAAGTCTGCCCCGTGGATTGCTTCTACGAGGGCGAGAACATGCTGGTCATCAATCCAGACGAATGTATCGACTGCGGGGTTTGCGAACCGGAATGCCCGCCTAACGCCATTCTGCCCGATACTGAAAAGGGTCTGGAGAAATGGCTGGAGCTGAACCGCAGCCTGTCGGTTTCGTGGCCGAACATCACCCGCAAGGGCGAAGCGCCCACCGACGCGGAACAGTTCAAGGACGAGAAGGACAAGTTCGAGAAGTACTTCAGCGACAAGCCCGCGGCGCGCTAGCCTTCATCTAGGCAAGACCTTTATTGTACCTTTTGCAATAGTCATGCAGTTTATGCATGGCTAGACAGTTGCTGAAATGCAACATAAAGCGCGACTCCGCGCTCATTTTCTGTTATGACAATCCCGCTGGAAGCGGGTCCGGAGTCCGGTCCGCCGCCGGCTCGGTATCCGTATCGGTATCCGAAAGAAACTTACCGATGCTTGGGACGCCGGGCCGAATACGCAGGGGAGCGTATGCGGTGGGTCTCCGTATCGCAGAAAGCGGGGCTGTTGTGAAGGGACTAGAGGATATGGCCAAGCCGAAGAAGGCGCCCGCCAAGCCGAAGGAATATGCCTTCGAGAAGGGCGATTTCGTGGTGTACCCGACGCATGGCGTCGGCCGCGTGATTGATATCGAAGCCAAGGAAATCGCAGGTCACAAGCTCGACCTGTTCGTCATCTCGTTCGAGCAGGAGCGCATGATGCTGCGCGTTCCGGTGGCGAAGGCGAAGATCTCGGGCCTGCGCAAGCTCAGCTCGCGCAAGATCATGGAGAGCGCGCTGGTCACCCTGAAGGGCCGCAGCCGCGTCAGCCGCGCCATGTGGAACCGCCGCGCCCAGGAATACGAAGCCAAGATCAACTCGGGCGACCCGGTGTCGATCGCCGAAGTCGTGCGCGACCTGCATCGCAATGCCGGCCAGCCCGACCAGTCCTACAGCGAACGCCAGATCTATGAAGCCGCGCTGGACCGGCTGGCGCGCGAACTCGCCGCCGTCGAGAGGATCGACAAGGATCTCGCGACCCAGAAGCTCAACAGCGTCCTGCAGAAGGTCGCCTAGGCGATCCTGGCGAGCATGACTTGATAGGCGGCCCGGCACTGCGATGTCGCGCCGCCTTTTTCATGCCCCGCCGCCCTGATTCATGAGCAGAGTCGCCTCGATCGCCCGCCTGCGTGACGGCGGCATCACCTGGGCGCTGGGCGCTCTGAAGGGCGATGATGCCGCGCTGGAGCGACTCGGCGGCGCCCTGATGCAGCGCTGGCAACCGGGCGACAGGCTGGTCGTGCTGGGCAGCATGCTGGGCGCGGCCGGCAACACGCCGCGGACGCTCGATCTCATGCTGCTGTTGCGCCGCCGGCTGCTGGCGCGGCCCGGTGCCGAGGTCGAGGATTTCGTCTTCCTGCGCGGACCGCAGGAGGAGATCTGGCACAAGGCACTACAGCTCCAGTTCGCCCTGGCCCCGCTCGACGTGCTCGACTGGATGCTGTCGCGCGGGCTGGACACCATCATCGAGGCTTACGGCCATTCGATCGCCGAGGGCCGTATCGCCAGCCGCAACGGATCGCTCGCCATTGCCCGCTGGACCTCGGGCCTTCGCCAGCGCCAGGCCACCCGCCCCGGCCACAGCGATCTGCTGAATGCCCTGTCGCGCGCGGCCCTCAGCGCCGACGGCCGTCTCGTGTTCGCCGCCACGGGCGTCGATCCGGGCCGCCCGCTCGACGGACAGGCCGACGCCTTCTGGTGGAGCACCCAGACCGACGCGGTGCTGGACGAGGCGCTGGGCAAGGCAAAGGACGGCGGCTGGCCCACCGTCGATCGAGTCGTGCGGGGCGCCGGTCCGACGAGGAACATCGCCCAGGACACAGGCCGCGTGCTGACCGTCACGCGCAACATGCCGGCGCTGGTGGCGCTCGATGCCGACGGCAGGGTGCTGGAGCGGATCGAACCCTGATCCGCTCGTTCAAGGCTGGACGGTCTTGATCTCGGACCGGCTGCCGAGATCGGCCGGCACTTGAGCCGCATTGAGCACCAGCAGGCGTTCCATTCTGAGATCGGGATAGGGCATTCGGGCCGCGAGCTGCGCCGGTGTCGATCCTGCCGGCGAGACGATGCGCAGCCGATAGGGCTGCAGCGAAGCGGCTTCGGACGGGGTGAGGGTGCGGAAGCTCCGTGCAGCCTGGACCATCGCGTCGATCTGCCGATCCTGGTCGACCCCCTCGCTGACCACGGCGAAGTTGCAGACCCGGGCGCCCTGCCGGATGACGATGTAGCGCGCCTGACCAAGTCCGGTATCCGAGCCGCGCGGCCGCGCGCCGATCGCTGCCTCGTTGCCGTTGATCTCCAGGGTCTGGATGTTGGTGGGCGTGGGCTTCAGCTTGCTGCGCATCCAGTCGTCGAGCGGACCCGCCACCGGCGTGGGCAGGCAGGAGAACAACATCAGCGAGCGGTCGCGATTGACGGCCAGCACCCCGTCGCTGTCGTTAAACAGCCGGAAGCCGGGCGGGACAGTGAAGGCAAGGCGCAGGGTCGGATGAAGGAACGAGCGGCCGCGGATGAAGCCCTCGCTCGGTGGATCGTCGACCGACATGCCGTCGATGGCCGCGAAATAACCCTTCTGGTTCGATTCGCCCGGCGCGCCCGCCTGCGGCAGGGCGGCGATCGCGGAGGTGCGTTCGAGCGGCGCGGGATGGGTCGACGCCGCGCTCGGCCGGTCGCCGATGTCGGGCGCCTCGCCCATGATCTGCGCCTCGAGCGCACTCTGCCGGCGCAGCCGGTCGATCAGGGAGCCCACCGCATCGCCGCGATAGCCGGCCTTGACGATGTAGCCGAGGGCGAGCCGGTCCGCTTCGAGTTCCTGTTCGCGCGAGTAGCGCCGCAAGGCCAGCAGCCCGTCCTGCGCCACCGCACGGCCGACGGTGATCGAGCCGCTGGTGGCGGCAGCCTCGACCGCGGCGTCGAGGACGCCCTGGCGCACGCGCGCGCGCTGCGCGGCATGACGCTGCACAAGATGGCCGAGTTCGTGACCGATCGCGGCCGCCAGCTCGGCCTCGTTCTCGAGCAGGGCCAGCAGTCCGCGCGTGACGAAGACGTATGACTGGACCGCATGCGCATTGGCGACCGGCGAATCCAGCACGACGAAGCGGAAGCCGCTGACGCCGGCGGCCGCGACCACGCGCTGGCCCACCCTGTCGACATAGGCCTGGAGGGCAGCGTCCGGGTCGGCCGGGCCGACGAGCTTCTCGATCCCGCGCGGCAGGACGATGGTTCCGCGTCCGGTCGCCGCAGCGGCGGTCGAGGTGGACGGCGGCTCGACAGACGGCGCGCAGGCGACGACGCCGGCCAGCAACGCGACCAGCGCCAGAATACGGCGAATTTCCACGAATCCTCCTCGGACCCCTCGACCTTAGACGGTCGACGGACCGGGCGGCAATTGCCCGCAAGGCTGGCACGAAGGCCGCCGCTATGGCACTGATGTCCCAAGGACAATCGCATGCCGCGTTCAGAGACTCCGCTCCGTTCCGACCTGTTTCCCGAGATCTCGCCATACGCCAGCGGCATGCTGCCGGTCGACGGCCGGCACACGATCTATTGGGAGCAGAGCGGCAATCCGGAGGGCGTGCCCGTCGTCTTCCTGCATGGCGGACCGGGCGCCGGCTCCGCGCCGGTTCATCGCCGCTTCTTCGATCCGCAATTCTATCGCATCGTCGTGTTCGACCAGCGCGGCTGCGGCCGCTCGATGCCGCTGGGCGAGCTGCAGGACAACACGACGGCCTATCTCGTGGCCGACATGGAGAAGCTGCGGACGCATCTCGGCATCTCGGGCTGGCTGCTGTTCGGCGGTTCGTGGGGCAGCACGCTCGCGCTGGCCTACGGCCTCACCCATCCCGAGCGCACCACCGGCTTCATCCTGCGCGGAATCTTCCTCGGCGCGCGGCCGGAGATCGACTGGTTCCTCCACGGCATGCGCACGATCTTCCCGGAAGCCTGGCGCGATTTCGCCGAGCACCTGCCGCCCGACGAGCGCGGCGATCTGCTGGGCAACTACTACCGCCGCCTGATCGACCGCAATCCCGACCTGCACCGTCCGGCGGCGCGCGCCTGGAGCCGCTACGAGGCGGCCTGCTCGACGCTCTATCCCACGGTGCGCGCGCCGTTCGAAACCGACCATGGCGGCTTCGCGCTCGCGCTCTCGCGCATCGAGGCCCACTACTTCGCCAACGGCACCTTCGTGCCGGAAGGCTGGCCCTGGACCGATCTCGGCCGCATCCGCCACCTGCCCGGCACGATCGTGCAGGGCCGCTACGACATCGTCTGCCCACCGGTAACCGCCGATGCGCTGGCCCGCGCCTGGCCCGAGGCGCGCTACGTCGTCGTGCCCGATGCCGGCCACAGCGCGCTGGAGCCCGGCATCAGGGCCGCCCTGGTCAACGCCACAGAGAGCCACCGGCTGTCGACCAGCGACACGGAACTTTTCGCGCCACGATTCCCGTGGGACGCCTGACGAGGACTATCGATCATGTCGTTCGAACTGCCGCCGGAGCAGACCGGCGCCGCCGCCTGGTACGGGCCCGAGATCGCCAAGCGCAGCGACTGGCAGATGCCTCTGAGTGCCGCCGAGGTGGCGGAAATCGAGGTGGCGACCCGTGCGCTGGTGGCGCGCGATGCCGACATCGCGGTGCTGAAGCCGCAGGATTTTCCGCTGCCGACGCTTGGCCCCAAGCTCAGGTCGAGGGTCGATGACGAGGTGCTGAACGGCCGTGGCTTCCTGCTGCTGCGCGGCCTGCCGGTCGAACGCTGGTCGATTCGCGAATCGGCGACGGCCTTCTTCGGCCTGGGCGCCCATCTCGGCAGCGCCCGCTCGCAGAACGGCAAGGGCCATGTGCTGGGCCACGTGCAGGATCTCGGCCTCGACGTGAACGATCCCAACGTGCGCATCTACCAGACGCACGAGCGGCAGACCTACCACACCGATTCCTGCGACATCGTCGGGCTGCTCTGTCTCAAGACTGCGAAGTCGGGCGGCCTGTCGGCGCTGGTGAGTTCGACCACCATCTTCAACGAGATGCGCCGCCGCCGGCCCGACCTGCTGAACCTGCTGTTCCAGCCGATCGCCACCGACCGCCGGGGCGAGGTGCCGGAGGGCCAGAAGCCCTTCTTCGAGATCCCCGTGTTCAACTGGCACCAGGGCTACCTGACGGCGATCTACCAGCGCCAGTACATCGACTCGGCCCAGCGCTTCCCCGAGGCGCCACGGCACACGCCGGAACTGATCGAGGCCCTCGACCTGTTCGACCAGCTGGCCAACGATCCCGCGCTCAACACGTTCATGGAATTCAAGCCGGGCGACGTGCAGCTGGTTCACAACCACACGATGCTGCACGACCGCACCGGCTTCGAGGACTGGCCCGAGCCGGAACGCCGCCGTCACCTGCTGCGCCTGTGGCTGGCCGCCGAGCGCGCCCGGCCGCTGCCTGAGATCTTCGCCCAGCGCTACGGCTCGGTCACCATCGGCGACCGCGGCGGCATCATCGTGCGCGGCACCCGGCTGCAGGCGCCCCTGCAGGCGGCTTGACCCAGTTGACCCGGGCCGGGGTCGTCCCTAAGTGAAGGCCGCGTCAAGCAACCAAAACACGCAACCAAAACACAAGGGGACAACACATGGCCAGCGATCCAACCGCGGGCGGCGCCCCGGCGGATATGCCGGTCGACCCCGACAATCTCGACATTCCGCCCCGCCCGGAAAGCGCCGCCGAGTGGCAGCGCCTCGTCGAGCAGCTCCAGGCCGAGAAGGCCGACCTCCAGGACAAGCAGCTCCGGGCCCTGGCCGAGGCGCAGAACGTGCGCCGCCGGGCCCAGCAGGACGTCGAGAAGGAGCGCAAGTTCGGTGTCGAGCGCTTTGCCCGCGATGTGCTTTCGGTGGCCGACAATTTCGGCCGCGCCCTCTCGGCCCTGCCGGCCGATGTCGGTGCCATGGACCCGGCCTTGCGCAACGTGATCGTCGGCATCCAGGCGACCGACCGCGAGCTGCAGTCGGTGCTGGAGCGCCACGGCGTCACCCGGATCGAGAGCCTCGGCAAGCCGTTCAACGCCGAGTTCCATCAGGCCATGATGGAGGTCGAGAAGGCCGACGTGCCGTCGGGCACCGTCGTCCAGGAACTGATCCCGGGATACCTGATCGCCGGCCGCCTGCTGCGCGCGGCCATGGTCGCCGTGTCGAAGGGTGGCCCGGCTGCCAGCCACGCGGCCAGCAATGAAAACTAGGCGGTTCGGCGCGCTGCCGGCCCTCCTGTCGCGAACCGCCAGTAGTGCCCCAAACGGCACTTTCCAGCGGAGAATTTGGTCCTTAGGTCCATTGTAGGCAGCCGGATAGGACCTATATAGCCCCTGTCCTGACCCGGGTTTTCCGGCAGGTAACCATTTTACGGGGGTCGATCGGGTGCCTTTGGGGTCCGGCCGATCTGCCGAGGGAAGAGAGTAGAATCATGGCGAAAGTCATTGGCATCGATTTGGGTACGACCAACTCGTGCGTCGCGGTCATGGAAGGCGGCGACACCAAGGTCATCGAGAATTCCGAGGGCGCGCGCACCACGCCGTCCATGGTCGCCTTCACCGACGGCGGCGAGCGCCTGGTCGGCCAGTCGGCGAAGCGCCAGGCGGTCACCAATCCGCTGAAGACCCTCTATTCGGTCAAGCGCCTGATCGGGCGCCGCTTCGACGACCCCATGGTCGCCAAGGAGAAGACGCTCGTCCCCTTCAAGATCGACAAGGCCCCGAGCGGGGACGCCTGGGTCGAGGTGAACGGCGAGCAGTACAGCCCCAGCCAGATCTCGGCCTTCATTCTGGGCAAGATGAAGGAGACGGCCGAAGCCTATCTCGGCGAGAAGGTCGAGCAGGCGGTCATCACCGTCCCGGCCTACTTCAACGACGCCCAGCGCCAGGCCACCAAGGACGCCGGCCGCATCGCCGGCCTCGAAGTGCTGCGCATCATCAACGAGCCGACCGCGGCTGCCCTCGCCTACGGCATGGACAAGCGCAAGACGGGCACGATCGCGGTCTATGACCTGGGCGGCGGCACGTTCGACGTGTCGATCCTCGAGATCGGCGACGGCGTGTTCGAGGTCAAGGCGACCAACGGCGACACCTTCCTGGGTGGCGAGGACTTCGACCAGCGCATCATCAGCTACCTGGCCGACGAGTTCAAAAAGGAGCAGGGCATCGACCTGCGCAACGACAAGCTCGCCCTGCAGCGCCTGAAGGAAGCGGCCGAGAAGGCCAAGATCGAGCTCTCCAACTCCAAGGAGACCGAGATCAACCTGCCGTTCATCACGGCCGACGCCAGCGGTCCGAAGCATCTCGTCATCAAGCTCTCGCGCGCCAAGCTCGAGTCGCTGGTCGACGACCTGGTGCAGCGGACGCTCGAGCCCTGCAAGGCGGCGTTGAAGGACTCCGGCCTGCAGGCCGGCCAGATCGACGAGGTCATCCTGGTCGGCGGCATGTCGCGCATGCCGAAGGTCATCGAGGTCGTGAAGCAGTTCTTCGGCAAGGAGCCGGCCCGCAACGTCAATCCCGACGAAGTCGTCGCGGTCGGCGCGGCGGTCCAGGCGGCCGTGCTGAAGGGCGAGGTCAAGGACGTCCTGCTGCTCGACGTGACGCCGCTGTCGCTCGGCATCGAGACGCTGGGCGGCGTGTTCACGCGCCTCATCGAGCGCAACACGACGATCCCGACCAAGAAGAGCCAGACCTTCTCGACGGCCGACGACAACCAGACCGCGGTGACCATCCGCGTGTTCCAGGGCGAGCGCGAGATCGCCGCCCAGAACAAGATGCTGGGCCAGTTCGACCTGGTCGGTATCCCCCCGGCGCCGCGCGGCGTGCCGCAGGTCGAGGTCACGTTCGACATCGACGCCAACGGCATCGTGCAGGTCTCGGCCAAGGACAAGGCCACCGGCAAGGAGCAGCAGATCCGCATCCAGGCTTCGGGCGGCCTCAGCGAGGCTGACATCCAGAAGATGGTGAAGGACGCCGAGCTGCACGCCGAGGAAGACAAGAAGAAGCGCGAGTTGATCGACGCCCGCAATCAGGGCGAGGCGCTGGTCCACTCCACGACCAAGCACCTGGCGGAGTACGGCGACAAGGTGAGCCCCACCGAGAAGGCCGAGATCGAGGGTGCGCTCGAGGGCCTCAAGACCGCTCTGGCGGGCGAGGACGTCGAGGCGATCAAGACCAAGACCAACGACCTGACCCAGGCCGCGATGAAGCTCGGCGAGGCCATGTACAAGGCCCAGCAGGCTGAGGCGCAGGCCGGTGCGGGGGCCGCGGGCGGCGCGCCGGGCGGCGGTGCGACTGACGCCAAGGGCGAGAAGGTCGTCGACGCCGAGTTCGAGGACGTCACCGACAAGAACAAGAAGACCGGGTCCTGAACCAGGACATCCTGGAAGGCAAGGCGGCCTCCCGCGCAAGCGGGAGGCCGACCTGTAAGGGGCGAGTAGGGGCTGCGTAGAACATCATGTCGCAAGAC
The DNA here is from genome assembly GCF_030651995.1 of Reyranella sp. Taxonomy (GTDB): domain Bacteria; phylum Pseudomonadota; class Alphaproteobacteria; order Reyranellales; family Reyranellaceae; genus Reyranella. The sequence continues at coordinate 9,695 of NZ_JAUSBN010000051.1, read as the reverse complement.
TTTTACGAGCTGCTGGGTGTCAGCCGCACCGCCAGTGCCGACGACATCAAGAAGGCGTACCGCAAGCTCGCGATGCAGTTCCATCCGGACCGCAACGACGGGAACGCGGAAGCGGAACGGAAGTTCAAGGAAATCAACCACGCCTACGACATCCTGAAGGATCCGGAGAAGCGTGCGGCCTACGACCGCTACGGCGCGGCGGCCTTCGAGGGCGGCGCGGGGCCGGGCGGGCCCTTCCAGGGCGGGCAGGGGTTCGATTTCGGCTCGGTGTTCGGCGACATCTTCGAGGAGATGTTCGGGGCCGGCGGCCAGCGCGGCCGCGGCGGACGCGCCGACATGCGCGGCCAGGACCTGCGCTTCAATCTCGAGATCACGCTGGAACAGGCCTACGCCGGCACCGAGGCCACGGTGCGCGTGCCCAGTTCCGTTTCCTGCGAAGTCTGCCACGGCAGCGGCGCCGAAGCCGGTTCCAAGCCGCAGCAGTGCCCGACCTGCCAGGGTCGCGGGCGCGTCCGCGCACAACAGGGTTTCTTCACCGTCGAGCGTGCCTGCCCCACCTGCCATGGCGCGGGCCAGGTGATCGACAAGCCGTGCAAGAACTGTGGCGGCCAGGGCCGCGTGCGTCGCGAGAAGACGCTCAAGGTCAACATCCCGGCCGGCGTCGAGGACGGCACGCGTATCCGCCTGAGCGGCGAGGGCGAAGCGGGCGCGCGCGGCGGTCCTGCCGGCGACCTCTACGTCTTCCTCTCGGTACGCCGCCACCAGCTGTTCGAGCGCGAGGGCGCCGACGTGCATTGCCGCGTGCCGATCTCGATGGTCCAGGCGACCCTGGGCGGCAACATCGAAGTGCCGACGCTGGACGGCAAGATGGCGCGCATCAACATCCCCGCCGGGGCGCAGGGCGGCCACCAGTTCCGCATGCGCGGCAAGGGCATGCCGATCATGCGCTCCAGCCAGCGCGGCGACATGTACATCGAGATCAACGTCGAGACGCCGACCAACCTCACCTCGAAGCAGAAGGAACTGCTCAAGGAATTCGAGAAGGCCGGCAAGACCAGCCCCGAATCCGAAGGCTTCTTCAGCAAGATGAAGGAAATGTTCGGAGGCTGATCGCTCTGCCGCATGAGCCCGTCGCCGGGCTCATGCGCACGCATGGGATGATCCTTACTGAGCCGCGATCTTTGCGGCCGCCGGAGCGAAGTCGCGCTCCATCTCGCGGCGCAGCTTCACCGCGGTCAGCGACTCGTCCATCACCACGTCGGCATAGGTCAGCGACTGGCCGGCCTTGATCGGCTTCACCAGCTTGACGTTGTGCGCGAGGCCGAGCGGCAGGCTGCCGAGACCGGTCGACTTCTCCGACGGGAACAGCTTGCCGTAGACCGTGTAGCCGCCCTCGCCGTCCAGGATCTCGCCGGGCTTGAGGTCCCGCTTGGCGGTGGCGATGACGTCGGCATGGAAGCCGATCGGCGTGCCGGTCGGTTCCTTGCGCAGGCCGATCGAGGCGACCGACATGCCGACCTCGAGGCCGATCAGGTGCCAGCGCTTGTACATGACCGAATACCGGCCGCTCGGGTCGGTCTGCAGCATGTACTCCTCGAAGCAGTTCTTCTGGTATTCGGTGGCCGCCTCGAACACGACCCACACGCCCTTTCGGATCTCGTAGGGGATGGCACGCCCGTCCTTCTCCAGCGACGAGGCCACCTCGACCTGGCCCTTGTGATGGAGCTGGCCGCCCTCGGAGATCGGTCGCATCACGAAGGGCAGGTCCTCGACCGAGCAGGGCGGGAAGGCGAGGCCGTCCGGCGCCGGCGTGAGGCCGGTGGCGTTGGCGACGGCAGTGCTCTCGATCGCGGGCTTGGAGCCGTCGAGGAACGAATTGAACATCTTGGGGTTCAGTCCGCCGCGCTTCGCCTGCTCCTCGTTGAGGCCCCAGTACTTCCACACGGTCTCCGGCGTCGACTGCGCGAAATGCGGCAACCACTTGTGGCCGCGGCCGGCTGCCGTCACCTCGAAGCCCGAGGTGCGCGCCCAGTCGACCAGCTCGCAGATCAGCGCCGGCTGGTCGCCATAGGCCAGACTGTAGATCACGCCGGCGGCGGCGGCGCGCTTGGCCAGCAGCGGGCCGCAGAAGGCGTCGGCCTCGACCGTCACCATCACCACGCTCTTGCCGTGCCTGAAGGCTTCGAGCGCATGCTCGACGGCGGCGATCGGATCGCCGGTCGATTCGACGATGATGTCGATCTCGGGATGGCTGACCAGGGCGCGCCAGTCGTCGGTGAGATGGGTGCTGCCATGCTTGCGCGCGTCCGCGAACGAGCTGGCCGAGGTCACGTCGGGCTTCCAACCCAGCCGCGCCAGGTTCTCTCGCGCGCGGTCGGGCGAGAGGTCGGCGATGCCCAGCAGATGGATGCCCGGCGTGGTCGGGATCTGCGACAGGTACATCGAGCCGAACTTGCCGGCGCCGATGACGCCGATGCGCAGCGGATTGGCTTCGGCGGCGCGCGCCAGAAGCATGCGATGGAGACTCATGGTTTCCTCCGGAGTTTTCTTGTCTATTCCGCCGCGACCTTGCGGTTGACGGCGCGGATCACCGCATCGTCTTCCCAGGCGTCGACCGGCGTGAAGTCGCGATGCGCGATGTATTCCGGCCGCTTGAACTGGCGGATCGCGTTGCTGACCGAATTGTAGGTCACATAGATGATCTGGCGATCCCACGGCGACATGTTGGGTCCGCTGCCGTGCACCAGCGTGCCGTGGAAGAAGATCGCCGAGCCCGGGCCGCCCTTGGGCGCGACGATGCCGCCCTGGTCGACCAGCTTGGCGATCGTGTCGTTATCGATCACCCAAAGCGGATAGGAGGTCGTGGTCAGGTCGTGGCTGGCCTCGATCGCGCCCTTCTTGTGGCTCCTGGGAATGAACCAGAGCGGGCCGTTGAACTCGTTCACCTCGTCGATGAACACCGCGAGGTTCATGGCGCGCGGCTCGGGCATGGCGTCGTCGGCCTTCCAGGTGCCGTAGTCCTGGTGCCACTGCCAGACGTCGCCGTCGAAGGCGGCCTTCCCGTTGATCTTGAACTGGTGGATGTAGGTCTTGTCCTTCAGGAGCTGCTCGGCCGGCTCCACGAAGCGCGGATGATGGACCAGCGCCTCGAACACCGGATGATAGGTGTGCACCGCGAAGGCGGTGCGCACGACGTCGCCGCTCTTCTCGCGCACGTTCTCGGGGCGGCGCTGCGCGAAGACCTCGGGCACCGAGGACTTGAGAATCTTCGTCTCTTCCGGCGAGAAGTAGTCCGGGAAGAAAAGATAGCCCTCTTCGTCGAATTGCTTCAGCTGCTCAGAGGTGAGCTTCATGGCGGTTCCTCCTTTGCCCAGTCGTTTTGCTTTGTAGAAAGCGCCGTCTTCAGGCGGCGCGGGAAATCACGACTTTCAATCGTCCCGTGAGAATGTCGGCCATCTGCTCGGCATGCCCGCGGCAGAGTGCTTCGGCCTCGGCGGCCTGGCCCGCCTCGAGCGCGCGCAGGATACCCTCGTGTTCATCCCACACACTGATCCGCAGATCCTGCTCGCTCAAGGCCGCGGCCATCACCCGGCGCAGGTGCTGCCAGTGCGGCTGCGCGGTCTCGCCGATCAGGGGATTACCCGAGGCCTCGTAGACGAAGAGATGGAAATCGATGTCGGCCTCGATGACCGACGGCACGTAGCCGCTCGCCACGGCGCGCCGTCCGACATCGAGCAGGGCACGCCCGCGCTGCACGAGATGGGGCGTGTAGTTCGAGGCGGCGAGTCGGGCGGCCGCACCGTCGAGCGCCGCGCGGACCACGTAGAGATTGCGCGCCTGCTGGACGTCGAGCGGGGCGACGCAGACACCCTTGCGCCCGGCGTCGATCAGGAAGCCCTCGCGGCGCAGCAGCATCATGGCCTGCAGCACCGGCTGGCGCGACACGCCGAACTGCTGGGCGATCTCCTCCTGGGTGATCCGTGCGCCGGACTTCAGCTCACCCGAGCAGATCGCCTCCAGGACGGAATCATGGATGCGCTCGGAAAGATCAGGTTCAGGAAGGATGGGCCGCATGTCTGTATACAGAACACAGACGCCCGCTGAGTCAACCGCCTAGCGAGCTTTCAGGCCCTTGGCGGCGAGAATCTGCGCCCCGCGATCGGGATAGTCGGTGATCAGCCCGTCGACGCCCAGGTCGATCAGCCGCCCCATCTCGGCCGGGACGTTCACGGTCCAGGGCACGACCTTCAGGCCGAGCGCCTGGGCTTCCTTCACGTTCTCCGCCGTGACGTTGCGCCAGAAGGGCGACCAGGTCGCGCAGCCGGCCGCCTTGGCCAGCCGGGGCACCGAGCCGCCCTGGGCGGCAAGGTCGAGCCCGCCCAGCCAGGGGGAGGGTCGGCCGCTGCCCCGCTGCACCGTGTCGAAGTTGCTGCCCTCGATGCTGAGGCAGGCGGTCGCGATCTCCGGCGCCAGCTTGCGGGCCTCGATCAGGCCCCGCCAGTCGAACGACTGCAGCGTGGTGCGGGCCTCGGCCTTGCCCTTGCGGATCTGCTCCACCGCCAGCCCGGCAAAGATGGCCGGGTCCGGCGTCAGGTCGGGCTTGCCCGGATCGGTCTTGATCTCGATGTTGAAGCGCACCGCGGGGGCCGCCTGCGCAAAGAATTCGGCAAGAGTCGGAAAGCGCTGGCCGTCGACCGGCTTCTGCTCGGGGTACTGCTGGCCGTACTTGCTGGCCGGGTTCACGCGACCGATGTCGTAGCGCATCAGTTCGTCCAGGCTCAGCGTGCGGATGGCGGGTCCCGCCGCCGTGAGCCACTGCCCGTCCGGTCCGCGCGTCAGGGCGGGATTGAGCACCGGATCGTGGCTGATGACGACGACGCCGTCGCGCGTCACCGCGAGGTCGGTCTCGAGGGTCGTGACGCCGAGATCCTGCGCCACCTTGAAGCCGGCCAGCGTGTTCTCGGGCGCCAGCCCCCGCGCGCCGCGATGGCCCTGCAGGTCGAAAGCCGCCGCGAGCCCGGTGCTAGCCGCCCAGATTGCGCAGGCGAGCGATGCGATCCGCGATATCGGGATGCGTGGCGAGCAGTGCCGGCGTTTTGGACGTGAACTGGTGGAGGGGATTGACGATGAAGAGATGTTGCGTGGCACGACTCACTCCGGGAAAGGGGGCTGCCTTCTCTGCGAGCTTGCCCAGCGCAGAGATGAGGCCATTGGGGTTACGCGTGAACTGCACGGATGTCGCATCGGCGAGATACTCGCGCTGCCGCGACACCGCCATCTGCACCGCCTTGGCCGCGAGCGGCGCCAGGATCGCGACCACCAGCAGCACGATGATCAGGATACCGCCGCCCGAGCTGCCCTTGCGGTCGTTGCTGCGCATCCGGCCCAAATTCATCGTGCGCAACGCCATGTCGCAGACCAGGGCAATCAGGCCGACCGTGACGCCGACCACGACCATGTAGCGCGTGTCGAGATTGCGGAGATGCGCCATCTCGTGCGCCACCACGCCCTGCAACTCGTCGCGGTTGAGCGAGTCGAGCAGCCCGCGCGTGACCGCGATCGTGCCGTTGCCGACCTTGTTGCCTGTGGCGAAGGCGTTCAGCGCATCGGTCTCCAGCACCATGACCCTGGGCATCGGCACGCCGGCGGCGATCGAGATCTCCTCGACCACGTTGTAGAGCTGCGGCGCGTCCTGCTTTTCGATCGCCTTGGCGCCGGCCATCGACAGCACCATCCGGTCTCCCACCGCCAGCGAGATCGCGCTCCAGCCGATGCTGACGGCCGCCATCAGGCCGGCGGCCGCGATGCCCAGCTGGCTGACGGCGGGCAGGGAGCCGGAGGACTCGCCTTCCAGCAGCGCGCCGACCAGATAGCCGATCCCGCCCGCCAGCAGGGTGAGCACCGCCAGCAGCACCATCGTGTTGCGGCGGTGCTGGTTCTGGGCGGCGACGAAGTCGGTGGTGGCGCTCATGCGCCTTGCCCTCTCAGCGTAGCGCGACCTTCGGCACGGCGCGCTCGGCCTCCGGCATGTTGAACAGGTCCATCGGGCCGAAGCCCAGCGAGGCCGCGGCCAGTACCGCCGGGAAGCTCTGGCGGCGGGTGTTATAGGTGTTCACCGAGTCGTTGTAGAACTGGCGCGCGAAGGCGATCTTGTTCTCGGTGGTCGTGAGCTCCTCCTGGAGCTGCATGACATTGTCGTTGGCCTTGAGCTGCGGATAGTTCTCCATCAGGGCGAACAGGCCGTGCGTCGCCTGGCTGAGCGCCGCCTCCGCCGGCCCGGCCTGCGCGGCGTTGCCGCTCGCGGCCACCGCGTTGTTGCGCGCCTGGATCACCTTGGTGAGCGTCTCCTGCTCGTAGCCCATCGCGTCCTTAACCACCTGCACCAGGTTGGGAATGAGATCGTGCCGGCGCTTCAGCTGCACGTCGATCTGGCTCCACGCGGTCTGCGCCTGGTTGCGGCCGCCGACGAGCCCGTTGTAGACGGCGATCAGCCACAGGCCGATGGCGACGACGATGCCGAGGAAGATCCATGAGCTCATGCCAGTTCTCCTTTGCCGCGGCCGCCAGTCTAGTCATGATCGGGGCCGTTCGGGAGGAATAACGATGGATACGTCAGAGCTGCTGAAAGCCTTCTGCTCGGCGGTGGAGCGCCGCGACGGCAAGGCGTTCGCGAGCCTGTTCACCGAGGACGGCGTCTATCACGACGTGTTCTACGGCGACTTCAAGGGCCGCGAGCGGATCGCCGAGATGATCGACGACTGGTTCCACCGCACCGCGCAGGAGTTCCGCTGGGAGATGCACCGGCCGGTCAGCGACGGCAGGATGCTCTACGCCTACTACACGTTCAGCTACGTCTCGAAGCTGCCCGGCGCCGAGGGCAAGCGCGTCGGCTTCGAGGGCTGCTCGATGATGTCGCTGCGCGACGGCCTGATTGCCGAGTACCGCGAGGTGGCCAATGTCGGGCCGGCCTTCGTCGAGCTGGGCTTCGCGCCCGAGCGCACCTCGAAGATCCTCGCCAAGGAAGGTGCGCATCTCAGGGCCCAGCCCGAGTGGAAGCGTCACCTGGCGTAACGGCGGGGCGTCAGCCGTTGTAGGCCCGGCTGCCGCCGTCGCGCAGCCACAGGCGTATCAGGAGACGCTTGCGCTCAGGCTCAGGCCAGTCGCGGAACCCCGTGCGCTTGTGGCCGAGGGCGCGGTTGTCGATGAGCTGCATCTGGCCGGGCTGGAAGACGAAACGCGCCGCCATGCCCGGCGCGTTCAGGATCGCCTCGAAGGCTTCCAGAGCGGCCGCGCCTTCCGGGTCGAGAGCGACGCCGGCCAGGGCGTGGCCGTTGGTCACCTGGAAGCGCGAGAGCCGGGCGATCAATCGGTCGCCTTCGCGCTCCATCATCGGGTGGTGAGTCGTCATGACATCGCCCGGCGCATGCTCGCGCTGGCGGTCGAAGTAGAAGGGCCGGTAGAGCCGAGGCAGCAGGTCGGGATGCTGACGGCGCATCTCCTCGTGCGCGGCGGCGAAGCTCACGATGCCGCTGACGCCGCCTTCCCTGGCCGTGCGCACGCACAGCAGGCCGACATAGTGCGGCGGCACGAGATTGTAGCTGTTGTCGGTATGAAAGTTCTGCTCGGCGTTGGTGACGTCGGGGCGAACACCGTTGCCCGGCGGCTTGCCGAGATCGGTGACGTCGTAGATCGAGGTGCCATCCCATTTCTGCGCCACGGGACGGGCGACCAGGGAGGCAAGCAGCCACCAGACGGCGCGCAGGCCGTCCCGCGACCAGCGGTCCACCGGCAGGCGGTCGATGATGGCGAAGCCCGGCCCGCTGTCGAGGCTGCGCTTGACGTCGCGCATGAAGGCGCACGACGCGTCGAGCGGGAAATCCTCCGGCCGCAGCAGGAGAAGCGGCAAGGGATCGCGATCGAGCGCGACAACGAGCCGGTCGAGTTCGTGCGCGACGCCGCCGGGAATCGCGATCCGACCGGTCTCCGGCGCCAGCGTGTCGCCCCGCCAGAGCAGCCGATCGGGCATTGCCTCGGGAGGCAAGGGCACGGAAAGGTCGGCTGCGTCGGGCATGGTCGCGCTAGTCGCGCAGCAGCTCGTTGATCGAGGTCTTCGAACGCGTGCGCTCGTCGACGGTCTTCACGATCACGGCGCAGTAGGTCGAGGGCCGGTCCGGGCCGCCGCCAATGTTGCCGGGCACCACTACCGAGTACGGCGGCACCTTGCCGATGTGGATCTGGCCGGTGGCGCGATCGACCACCTTGGTGGTGGCGCTGATGAACACGCCCATCGAGAGCACCGCGCCGGTACCGACGATCACGCCCTCGACGACCTCGGAGCGGGCGCCGATGAAGCAGTTGTCCTCGATGATGACCGGGTTGGCCTGCAGCGGCTCGAGCACGCCGCCGATGCCGACGCCGCCCGAGAGGTGGCAGTTCTTGCCGATCTGGGCGCAGGAGCCGACCGTCGCCCAGGTATCGACCATGGTGCCGGTATCGACATAGGCGCCGAGGTTCACGAAGGACGGCATCAGCACGACCGACGGGGCGATGTAGGAGCCGCGGCGCACGATCGAGCCGGGCACCGAGCGATAGTTCGCCTTGGCGAAGCGGGCGGCGTCCCAGCCCGTGGTCTTGAGCGGCACCTTGTCGAACCAGGGCGCGGCGCCCAGGCCGGGGAACGAGGCGCCGCCGTCCATCGGGACGGAATCGTAGAGGCGGAAGGAGAGCAGCACGGCCTTCTTCAGCCACTGGTTCACGACCCATTCGTCGCCGAACTTCTCGGCGGTGCGGTAGGTGCCGTCGTCGAGGCCGGCGATCGCCGCTTCGACGGCGTCACGGACTTCGCCCCTGGTGGCGCTGTTGATGCCGTCCCGTGCTTCCCATGCCGCGTCGATGGTGACCTGTAGCTGCTTGCTCATTGTTCCCTCGGAAATCTGCCGCGGGACCTTATATGCTGCGCCCGATGGCCTTCAAGCTCCCTGAATCGGTGCTGGTCGTGATCCACACGCCGCGCCTGGACGTCCTCGTGCTGGAGCGTACGGGGACCGGGCTCTGGCAATCGGTGACCGGCTCGCGCGAACCCGACGACCCGGACTTCGAGGCGACGGCCCGCCGCGAGCTCATGGAGGAGACCGGCCTCGTGGTTGGCACGCTCACCGACTGGCGGCAGACCAATCGCTACGAGATCCGGGCCCAGTGGCGCGCGCGCTACGCGCCGGAGGTCACCCACAATGTCGAGCATGTGTTCGGCTTCCAGGTCCCCGAACAGACCGTGGCGACCCTCGATCCGTCCGAGCATGTCGCCCAGCTCTGGCTGCCCTGGCAGGACGCCATGGAGAAGGTCTTCTCGCCGACCAACCGCGACGCGATCTGGCAATTGCCGAGGCGGGTCGTTCAAGGTCCTCTCCGCCACGCAGTGGGCTATCGCATTCACACATCGTAGTTGCGTCGAGTAAGACGGTTCGATTCTCTGTCCGAAGCACAGCGGGCGGAGAATTGGATGTCGGGGATCGAGTACGGTCTGGGCGGTTTCGGCGACCGGCGGCTGCAAAAAGGGGGGCCTTGTTGCATGCGGCGTTGGTGCTGCGGCCCGGGTCGTGCATCCGCCGGCTCGGGGGAACGCGGGCGCGGGAGATGCGGTTCACACGTCTGCTGCGGAACCGGTCGGTGACGGTGGAGGAGATGTCACGGCACGC
>NZ_JAUSBN010000043.1 GCF_030651995.1 Reyranella sp. | reverse complement strand
GGCCGTGCGCTGCACCACCAGGCGCGCCGCCGCCGGTCCCGGCACCACGAACACGGCAGTGCCGCGCTGCACCAATTCATCGATATAGCGTGAGGCGAGGGCAAGATCGCCGCTGGCGTGCCGCGCCTCGATCCGAACGCTCCGGCCCTCCACCAGTCCCTGCTCAGTCAGTCCATGTCGGAACGCTTCCAGCGTCGCAAGGTCGGCCTGCGGCGTGGCAAAGCCCAGGAAAGCTACGAGCGGTGGCGCGGCTTGTGCGCGGGCGGGCCCGTCGATGAAACTACCGCCAGCTAGTAGCCCGAGGACGGCACGACGATTCATGGGCCGAATTTATCAGGCCCGCGTCCTGTTGTCCGTCGTCATCGGCAACACGCACCGTACTGCCAATTTGGCAGTACATGCGGCGCGCGGTGCTTCAGCCCCTCCTACTCCGGGGCCATCGAGGCCTGCACCTGCACAGGCGGCACGACCTACTCCGAGGTCGCCCTTGCCGCCATCATCCCGGCCTTCCTCTTCTATGTGCGCGCTCTATCACTCGATCAGCTCATCGGCGCGGGCGAGAAGTGATCCTGGTACAGTGAGTCCCAGTTCCTTCGCAGTCTTGAGGTTGACCACCAGCTCAAATCGCGCAGCTCTCTCCATTGCCATGTCGCCCGGCGCTTCGCCCAGGAAGATGCGCGCGACGTAAAGTCCAACCCGACGCTGCAGTTCACCCCAGACCGCACCATAGCCCACGAGGCAGCCGGCTTCCGCCATGTGTCGCCATTCGCAGAAAGAAGGCACTCCGGCCTCCAGCGCCCTCTTGGCAAGAGAGTGAGCGTTGCTGGAAAATCCGGGAAACGATGCAACGAGCACAGCCTCGACACGGGCCGCCGACAGGGCCGCGAAGGCCGCCCCATAGCCGTCTGAGCCAGTGCTGCGGGCCACCACCAGTTCGATCCCAAGCCTGCGAGCCAAGCCCTCAATTGCGGAAACGCGAGCTTCGCTGGCAGTCGACCCCACCAGGTAACCGATCCGCCGTGCCGCCGGCACGACCTCTGTCGCGAACTCGAAGCGCTTGATATCCAGTTCCTCTGCCAGCATGACGACACCCGTCACACGGCCACCGGGGCGCGAAAGGCTCGAAACGAGGCCATCAGCCACCGGGTCACTGCCGGCGAAGCCCATCACGATCGGTACATCGGGGATAATCGCACTCAAGACATGTGCCACCGGATTGGAGACGGCGACGACGACATCTGGTTTCGAGGCGGCGATCTCGCGAGCGAGAGTCGGCAGAGATTCTGTCTGTCCTTCCGAAGACCGACTCTGAAGTATCAGGTTGCGCCCCTCGACAAAGCCCTGCCTTGCCAGTTCGGGTAACGCCCACCTTCTGAACGCGCTGATGGAGGCAGGACCGGTCGACAGCATGCCAAGGCGGAAAATGCGTTCCTGCGCGACAGCGGGGACTGCTGCAAACGTAAGCAGCGGAAGCAGCGCACGCCTCTTCATTGCATTGCCGCTACCAAGCGCACAGTCAACATACGCCCGGCGCCTTCAACGGAGTCGACTAAGGTAAAGAAGACACGCCATTTCGACCGGCCTCCCGACAACCGACACTCTTCAAAGCTCTTTGAACGCTAACATTTTGCCACGTTGTGCGAAAGCCGCGGGCGATTGGCACAGCTCTCCCGACGAAGCGCGAAAGCGCAGGTTTGCAGCCCTTCTCGATGCAGCTTGCGACGTTCTCGATGGAACCGATGACCGTAGATTTGAGGCGTTGACGCCTGCCGACATTGCCAACCACAGGCAGTCCAGCGTGGACACTCCCATGCTTTGCCATGCGATAATGCCGACTTTGAGATCCCTTGGTTCCGGACGGCCCCACCAAGCGAGCTGCCCTCCTCCCCTTCGCCGCAGCTTGCCCGCCCCAACCTCGCGCGGGCGGTTGAGGTGATCGAATGAAGGGTCTTGGGAGGGGAAGCTCTCGCCAAGGCATTTGCAAAGAGGCTACAGTTTGTTCCGGGGAGGGGGAGGCTCGTGTCTGCATGGGCATGTCTAACCATTTTGGCGTCCGAAGCCGTCGCCTGACGCGGCGAAGTACGTTGGCGTTAGCGCCGCTGCTCGGATTTCCGGCCGTGGTTGCCGCTCAGGTTCCTGCCAAGCTCCCGCGCGTCGGCGTCATCGCCTGGGAAGGGCCCGAGACGGCCCTTCGCGTCGACGAGGTCCGCAAAGCCATGGAAGTCGCGGGATATCGGGAGGGACTCAACGTCGCCTTCGAGTGGCGGTGGGCGGCGGGCAGCCGGGCGCGGGCAGCCGATGCCGCCGCCGAACTCGAAGCCTTGGGCGTCGACGTGCTCTTCGTGTTGACCACGCCCGTAGCCCATGCCGCAAAGGATGTCGTGCGCAAGACCCCTATCGTCTTCAGCGTGGCGGACGCGCTTGCCACGGGCCTGGTCAGCAATGTCACCCGCCCAGGCGGCCTGATGACAGGGGTCATGCTTTTCTCCCCGGAACTCGGCCCCAAGCGTCTGGAGATTCTGCGCGAGGCCATGCCTAATGTGTCGCGTGTCGGCTTCCTGGCATCGTCCCTCGACCCCAACGCCGCAACGTTCATCCGCGAAACGACCGCGGCAGCGAAGAGACTTGGCATTGCACTCGTTTCCATTGCAGTGCGCGGCCCCGAGGAGTTCGGCAGCGCCCTCGACCAAATGGTGAGCGAACGCGTTCAGGCCGTGATCCTGCAAACCTTGTTCAGCGCAACCTCGCGGCAGTTCATCGAACCGGCGCTGGCCCGGGGGCTTCCGTGCGTGGGCGATCAGCCTGTGTTCGCGGAGAACGGCGCCCTGTTGGCGTTCGGCTCGTATCGGCCACATCTCTTCGAGAGAGCGGCGTCACAGATCGATCGGATTCTGAAAGGCGCTAATCCCGGAGAAATCCCTGTCGAAGGACCTACAACGTTCTGGCTGGCCATCAACCAGAGGACGGCGCGCATGCTGGGGCTGACTCTCCCAGCATCTCTCCTCATCCGCGCCGACGAGGTGATCGAATGAAGCGACGTGGCGTTCTGGGCGGCCTGGGCATTGCCCTGCTTGCTCCGAGTCTCGCGCGAGCGCAGCGAGCGACATTGCCGCTCGTGGGTTTCGTCAGCCTTTTGCCGGAAGCCGCCTTGAAGGAACAGCTCATGGCTTTCCAGCGGGGGCTCCAGGAAGCGGGCCATGTCGCTGGTCGCACGGTGACGATTGAATACAGTTGGGCCAATAGCGCCCCGGATCTGCTTCCCCATCTGGCCGCCGACGTCGCGCGCAGGCACCCCGCCGTGATCGTGGCTGCGGGAGGCAACGTGGCCGCCCTTGCGGTGAAGCAGGCCACATCGACAATACCCATTGTCTTCACCGCCGTGCGTGACCCGGTGGCGGATGGACTCGTCGCAAGTCTCAACCGTCCCGGCGGCAACGTAACCGGCGTGGCCATTCTGGCAGGAGAACTCGACGCCAAGCGGCTGCAACTTCTTGATGAGATCGCGCCTGCGGAGGGTCCGATTTCGGTCCTGATCAACCGCAACAATCCAAGCGCCCTCGCCCAGCAAGCAGACTTGGATGCGGCAGCACGTGCCGTCGGGCGCCGAATGAGGCCCCTGATGGTCGGGACGGTGGCCGATATCGAGGAGACCTTCGCAACGCTCGGACTGCAACCGGACCGGCGCCTCGTCGTGGCGGCCGATCCCTGGCTTACGAGCCACCGCGGACTGATCGTCGGACTCGCGGCACGCCATCACGTCCCTGCGATCTTTCAGTGGCGGCAGTTCGCCGACGCCGGTGGACTTGCGAGCTATGGACCGGATTTCAGCGACGCCTATCGTCAGGCCGGTGTCCTGACAGGCCGCATCCTGCGGGGCGAAGCGCCGGCGAACCTTCCGGTGTTGCAGCCGACCAAGTTCGAGTTCGTGATCAACCTCTCGACGGCCCGGGCATTTGGCCTGACCGTTCCGTCTGCCGTCCTCGCACGGGCCGACCTGGTGATTGAATGAAGCGGCGCCAGCTTCTCGTCACCGCGACGTCGGCAGTCGCCTTGCCATTCGCCTCTCGCGCACAGACTGGCAAGGTCTTCCGCGTTGGCGTGCTGGTCCTCGGCCAGCCCGAGCCGTTCTGGACGATCTTCCGCGAGACGCTGAAAGATTTGGGCTACGTCGAGGGCGGCAACATCGATTTCGCCTTTCGCTCGGCCGAATTCGTTCTGGCCCGGCTGGATACCCTTGCGGCCGAGCTGGCGGCGCTCAATGTCGATGCCATCGTCGCAGTGCAAACACCGGCGGCCCTTGCGGCCAAGAAGGCAACGCGCACCATCCCGGTGGTGCTGGCCGGCGTCGGCGACGCTGTCGCGACAGGGCTGGTCACGAGCCTCGCCCGGCCCGAGGCCAATCTCACGGGAGTTTCGACGGCAACAGCCGAACTTGCCGGCAAGAGCGTCGAACTCCTGAAGGAGATCCTGCCGGCGGCGCGCCGCATCGCCGCCATCGCCAATGCACCAGACCCGTTCCACAAGCCTTTTCTCGGACAGCTCGACAAGGCGGGAGGGCAAAGCGGTGTCGCCATCGAGCCTGTGATGATCGAGCGCGAATCCGATCTGGAGCGGGCCTTCGCGGGCCTTGCCGACATCGACGCCGTGATCGTGCAGCCGAGCCTGTCGGTGAACCACACCGCCGGCCTTGCACTTGCGCATCGCCTGCCGTCGGCATCGGCATCGCGCCGCTTCCCCACAGCAGGTGGTCTCCTGAGTTATGCCGCCAACATCCAGCATATCTATCGGGATTCCGCGGTCTACCTCGACAGGATTCTCAAGGGCGCCAGGCCCGGCGACCTGCCGGTCCAGGGCCCGGTACAGATCGAATTCGTGATCAACCTCGTGACGGCGAAGAGGCTAGGCCTCACCATGCCGCAATCGATCCTGATCCGCGCCGACGAGGTTCTCGAGTGAAGCTGCCGTCCTTCCTTCGGCGCGGCGGCCTGTTCGCCAAGTACTTCCTGTCGCTCGTTGGCATCGTCACGTTCGTGCTGCTGATCAACGGCGTCCTCGACATGTGGTTCTCCTACGGCACGGCCAAGGACGCCCTCGGCCGCCTGCAGCAGGAAAAGGCCAATGGTGCGGCCGACAAGGTGGGGCAGTTCATCAACGAGATCGAACGCCAGATCGGTTGGACGACGCACCCGCAATGGGCAGCGGCCCCGGTCGACCAGCGGCGCTTCGACTTCATCCGTCTGCAACGCCAGGTACCGGCGATCACCGAACTGACCCAGATCGACGGCCAGGGCCGCGAGCAGCTCAAGGTGTCGCGGCTGGCAATGGACGTCGTAGGCTCGAACGCCGACCTCTCCGGCGATCCGCGCTTCACCGAGATCCAGAACAAGCGCGTCTGGTACAGTCCCGTCTACCTGCGCAAGGAGTCCGAACCCTATATGTCGATTTCGCTGGCGCGTACCGGGCGGCGCGCCGGCGCAACGGCGGCCGAGGTCAACCTCAAGCTCATCTGGGACGTGGTCAACGCCATCAAGGCCGGAGACAAAGGCTACGCCTATGTCGTGGACCGTGACGGCAGGCTTGTCGCGCACCCCGACATCAGCCTGGTGCTGCGCAATACCAACATGAGCCGTGTCGAGCATGTCGCCAAGGCTCTTGCGGAAATCAGGGACGGCAAGCCCGTGGCCGATAGCCAGGCCGACTTCGGCAGGGCACTCGACGGCACGCCGATCCTGTCGTCGGTCGCGACGATTCCTGCCCTGGGATGGCTGGTCTTCGTCGAGCAGCCGACCTCCGCCGCCCTCCAACCCCTCTTCACCTCCCTCTGGCAGACCGTGGCGCTGCTGGCACTCGGCCTCGCCATTGCCGCTGTCGGGGCCTGGTTCCTGTCGCGGCGCATGGCCTCTCCGATCCGCATTCTGTCCCGGGGCGCGGAGCGACTCGGACATGGCGATCTCGGACATCGCATCGACGTGAAGACCGGCGACGAGGTCGAAGGGCTGGCCAACAACTTCAATCGCATGGCTGGGCAGTTGCAGGAAAGCTATGCCGACCTCGAGCAGAAGGTCGACCGGCGCACCGCCGAACTGAGCGAATCGCTGGAGCAGCAGACGGCCACCGCGGAGATACTGCGAGTCATCTCGCAATCGCCGACGGATACGCAGCCGGTATTCAACGCCATTGCCGAAAGTGCCATGCGGCTGCTCAACGGCTGGAGCGTCTTGGTCTGGCGATACGACGGCGAGCGGATGCGCGTCATCGCCAGCCATGGCAGCCGGCCTGGATCGAACGCGTCCTCCGCGCACGCGGCACTGGGCGAACCGCGGCCCGAGGATCTCGCCTATCCGGGCGAAGCCATTCTCAAGCGCACCACTCTACAGATCGCCGATGTCGAGACCGACGACGTGCCGCCAATCGTGCGCGAGGTGGCCTATGCGCGCGGCTGGCGTGCCAACATTGCGGTACCGATGCTGCGCGACGGCGCGCCGGTCGGCTTGATCACAGTGAGCCGCAAGAATCCTGGTGCCTTCGACGAGCGCGAGATCAGGTTGTTGCAGACGTTCGCCGCTCAGGCCGTGATTGCGATCAGCAACGTGCGTCTCTTCACCGAGATTCAGGAGAAGAGCCGCCAGCTCGAGATCGCCAGCCAGCACAAGTCGCAGTTCTTGGCCAACATGAGCCACGAGTTGCGTACCCCTCTGAACGCCATTCTCGGCTATACGGAAATGATGGTCGACGGCCTTTACGGCGATGTCGGCCCCAAGGCCCAGGGCGTGCTCGAGCGCGTGCAGTCCAACGGCAAGCACCTGCTGGGACTGATCAACGACGTGCTCGACCTTTCCAAGATCGAGGCCGGTCAACTC